>NZ_JWLW01000008.1 GCF_000808575.1 Alteromonas marina | reverse complement strand
GCGTAGTGACGAGTAGGAGTATCGTATTCTACGTGTGAAGTAGAGATGGTGATACCACGTGCTTTTTCTTCAGGCGCGTTATCGATTTGATCGAAAGCCTGTGCGTTACCACCGTAAGTCTTTGAAAGAACTGTAGTGATAGCTGCAGTTAGGGTAGTTTTACCGTGGTCAACGTGGCCGATTGTACCCACGTTTACGTGGGGTTTCGTACGTTCAAACTTTTCTTTTGCCATTTTTCTCGTTTCCTAAGTTAAAAGTCCGACCCACCAATAGACCGGACCGAACCTTCATTTAGATTAAATTCTAGATTCAATAATAGCCTGCGCCACATTGTTCGGCGCCTCAGAATAATTGAAGAACTCCATTGAGTATGAAGCACGACCTTGTGTTTGTGAACGCAAGTCAGTTGCGTAGCCAAACATTTCTGAAAGCGGCACTTTAGCACGTATTATTTTAACACCTGCGACGCCATCTTCCATACCTTCGATCATGCCGCGGCGACGATTAATGTCACCAACTACATCACCCATCCAGTCTTCTGGAGTAGTCACTTCAACTTTCATTGTGGGTTCAAGTAACACCGGATTTGCTTCTGCGGCGCCTTTTTTGAAACCCATAGAGCCGGCGATCTTAAACGCCATTTCAGAAGAGTCAACATCGTGGTATGAACCGTCAAACAGCGTAACCTTTACATCAAGTACTGGATACCCTGCAAGAACACCACTTCGCATCTGCTCCTGAATTCCTTTATCGACCGCTGGAATGAACTCTTTTGGTACCACACCACCGACGATTTCGTTCACAAATTCGTAGCCTGAACCTTCTTCTTGAGGCTCAATGCGCAGCCATACATGACCAAATTGGCCACGGCCGCCTGACTGACGAACGAACTTCCCTTCAACTTCAACAGATTTACGAAGGGTTTCACGATAAGCAACCTGAGGGTTACCTACGTTACATTCAACTTTAAATTCGCGCTTCATGCGGTCGACAATGATATCAAGGTGAAGCTCACCCATACCTGAAATAATCGTCTGGCCTGTCTCGTCGTCAGTTTTAACTTTAAACGACGGATCTTCAGCTGCAAGCTTGCTTAGGGCTATGCCCATTTTCTCTTGGTCAGCTTGCGACTTAGGCTCAACCGCAATTGAAATTACCGGCTCTGGGAACTCCATACGCTCTAGCGTAATAACATGGTTAGGATCACAAAGCGTATCACCGGTTGTTACATCTTTAAGGCCAATAGCCGCAGCAATGTCACCTGCGCGTACTTCTTTAATTTCTTCACGGTCTTTCGCGTGCATTTGCACAATACGACCAAAGCGCTCACGCTTGCCCTTAACAGGGTTGTAAACCGTATCACCCGTGTTTACTACACCAGAGTAACAACGGAAGAAGGTTAGCGTACCTACAAATGGGTCTGTCGCTATTTTAAATGCTAGCGCTGAGAACGGCTCATCGTCGCTTGAATGACGCTCTGCTTCTGTCTCGTCTTTGTCGTCAAGTACACCTGTGATGGCTTTAACTTCTGTTGGAGACGGAAGATAATGAATAACCGCGTCTAGTACGGCCTGAACACCTTTGTTTTTGAAGGCACTGCCACAGGTGGCAAGAACAATTTCGTTGTTCAGCGTACGCTGACGAAGGCCTGAACGAATTTCTTCCTCAGAAAGCTCTTCGCCTTCTAAGTATTTATTCATTAGCTCATCAGATGCTTCAGCAGCCGCTTCGATCATTTCGGTACGGTACTGCTCAGCGGTATCTAAATATTCAGCCGGAATGTCTTCATAGGTAAATGTCATACCCATGTCTTCTTCATTCCAGTTGATGGCTTTCATCTTCACAAGATCGATGACGCCATGGAAATTCTCTTCAGCGCCCATGTTGATTTGAATCGGAACACAGTTTGCGCCTAAACGCTTGCGGATTTGACCCACAACACGTTCAAAATCAGCGCCAGCCCGGTCCATCTTATTAACGAACACAAGGCGTGGCACTTGATATTTGTCAGCCTGTCGCCAGACTGTCTCTGATTGAGGTTCTACCCCAGAAGACCCACAGAAAACAACCACTGCACCGTCTAGTACACGCAATGAACGCTCTACTTCGATAGTAAAGTCAACGTGTCCAGGGGTGTCGATGATGTTGATCCTGTGTTGATCGAACTGTTGCTCCATACCAGACCAGAAACAAGTCGTTGCAGCAGACGTGATAGTAATACCACGCTCCTGCTCTTGCTCCATCCAGTCCATGGTAGCAGCACCATCGTGCACTTCACCGATTTTGTGAGACAGTCCTGTATAAAACAGAACACGCTCTGTGGTCGTGGTTTTACCCGCGTCCACGTGAGCCACAATACCAATATTGCGATAACGCTCAATCGAGGTCTTACGAGGCATAAATCTCTCTCAGTTAAATAACGTTGATTACCAACGGTAGTGAGCAAACGCTTTGTTTGCTTCGGCCATACGGTGAACGTCTTCACGTTTCTTAACCGCTGAACCTTTATTATCTGCTGCGTCTAGCATTTCAGCCGCGAGGCGTTGTGCCATAGACTTTTCGCCACGTTTACGTGCAGCTTCAACCATCCAACGCATACCTAGCGCGTTACGACGAACTGGACGTACTTCAACTGGAACCTGATAAGTTGAACCACCAACACGACGAGACTTAACCTCTACTGTTGGACGGATGTTATCAAGCGCTTCCTCGAAGATATCTAGGTGTGCTTTGCCGGTTTTTTCAGCAACAATATCAAGCGCACCGTAAACGATTTTTTCAGCGACTGACTTTTTGCCGTCGAGCATTACGACATTCATGAATTTCGCAAGCAGTTGTGAACCAAATTTTGGCTCTGGTAGGATTTTACGTTGACCTACGACTCTTCTTCTTGGCATTTTCTATTCTCCGTATGAATTCAGGGAAAACCCAAAACTCTTAAACTTCAGTTTGGCCTTACTAACGGAGAACCGTTATGACTTAGGCTTCTTCGCGCCGTACTTAGAACGGGCTTGTTTACGATCGTTTACACCTGCGCAGTCAAGAGTACCGCGAACTGTGTGATAACGAACACCTGGTAGATCTTTAACACGACCACCACGGATAAGTACTACACTGTGCTCTTGTAGGTTGTGACCTTCACCACCGATGTATGAAGAAACTTCAAAACCGTTAGTTAGACGTACACGACATACTTTACGTAGTGCAGAGTTTGGTTTCTTAGGCGTAGTAGTATATACACGAGTACATACACCACGTCTTTGTGGACAAGCTTGTAGAGCAGCTACGTTGCTTTTTTCAACGGGCTTTCTACGCGGCTTGCGCACTAACTGGTTAACTGTTGCCATTAACTAGCTCCTGATTAAAAACTACGAAAACCCAATCACTGTGATTGGGTCCATATTAATGCGATTAATTGCTTAATCGCGCTTGTTTGTGAACATTGTGCTCGTCAACATTCACTGAACGCTGATACAAAAAACCGCGACCGTTTATCGAGCCACTTGATGGCTATCCAAAATCGGGTCGCGGAATATTAAAGATCATCGCTCTGACTGTCAAGGTGTACAAAGGTTAAGCAGTTAATTTATCTGCAATCTGTACAACATGACTGCCAAATTGTTAGGAGTACGTTAACGTACTCCTATGATCTTGCCTTATTCGGCAGTATCTTCGTCTGCACCTGCGTTAAGCGCTTCGGTTAGTGCCTGTTCTGCTTCAGCAGCAGAAACTGACATTTCTTCGATTTGCTCTTTGCGTTTTTGTGCACGGCGCTCGTGGTAAGCGAAACCTGTACCCGCTGGAATTAGACGACCAACGATTACGTTTTCTTTCAGACCGCGTAGGTCATCTTCTTTACCTTGAACCGCAGCTTCAGTTAGAACACGTGTTGTTTCTTGGAACGATGCCGCTGAGATAAATGACTCAGTAGACAGTGACGCTTTAGTGATACCAAGCAGCTGTGTTTCATACTGCGCTGGGATCTTGCCGTGTTTTTCAATTTCACGGTTAGCCACTTTCACGTTCGATACTTCAACCTGTTCGCCTTCAAGGAACTGCGTATCGCCTGGGTTAGTGATAATACACTTACGTAGCATCTGACGAATAACTACTTCAATGTGCTTATCGTTAATCTTAACACCCTGTAGACGGTATACTTCCTGAACTTCGTTCACGATGTAGTTTGCTACTGCTGATATACCACGTAGACGTAGGATATCGTGTGGAGACTCCGGACCATCAGCGATAACTTCGCCTTTTTCCACTTTCTCACCTTCGAATACGTTAAGCTGACGCCACTTAGGAATCATCTCTTCGTATGCGTCACCCTCAGCAGGTGTAATTACAAGACGCTTCTTACCTTTGGTCTCTTTACCGAAGCCGATAGTACCTGAGATTTCTGCAAGAATTGCAGGCTCTTTAGGCTTACGTGCTTCAAATAGGTCCGCAACGCGCGGTAGACCACCCGTGATATCACGAGTCTTCGAGCTTTCCTGAGGAATACGTGCTAGCACGTCACCTTCGTTAGCCACTTTGCCTTCTTTCGCTTCGATGGTTGTGAAGCTTGGAAGACGAATTTCTTGAAGACCGAACTCGTCGCTTTCAAGAATTAGCTTAGGCTCTTTAGAGTTTACTTTCGCAAGGTCTTTAACAACGATACGGGTTAGACCAGTAAGCTCGTCTTGCTGCATTTCGGTGTTAGAGTCATCAATGTCTGCGAAGCTAATCTTAGCTGCACGTTCAGTGATGATTGGGTGACTATGCGGATCCCAGTTAGCAACAATGTCGCCAGCTGCAATAGTTGCACCGTCATCCACGCTAAGTACAGCACCGTAAGGTACTTTATAGCGCTCTTTCTCACGGCCTTGCTCGTCGATAACAGTAAGTTCTGTTGAACGAGAAACGATAACCACTTTGCCGTCAGAGTTACGTACAAATTTCGCATTGTGTAGCTTAAGGCTACCCGCAGTCTTAACTTGTACGCTGTTCTCAGCAGATGCTCTTGATGCCGCACCACCGATGTGGAACGTACGCATGGTAAGCTGTGTACCTGGCTCACCGATTGACTGTGCTGCAATAACACCAACCGATTCACCGCTACCCACCATGTGACCACGTGCAAGGTCACGACCGTAACACTTAGCACAAACACCGAAGTCGTTGTCACAAGTGATTACCGAGCGAACCATGATTTGGTCAACTGAGTTAGCTTCCAGCATGTCTACTAACGCTTCGTCTAGAAGAACGTTACGCTCTACTAGTACTTCGTTAGTACCTGGCTTAAGTACATCTTCTGCTACCACACGACCTAGTACACGCTCGCGTAGTGGCTCAACAACGTCACCACCTTCGATTAGTGGTGTCATTTGAACACCTTCGAATGTGCCACAGTCGTCGTTAGTGATTACCAAGTCTTGTGCAACGTCTACTAGACGACGCGTTAGGTAACCCGAGTTCGCTGTCTTAAGTGCGGTATCCGCAAGACCTTTACGAGCACCGTGAGTTGAGATGAAGTACTGTAGTACGTTCAGACCTTCACGGAAGTTCGCCGTAATTGGGGTTTCGATGATTGAGCCATCTGGCTTAGCCATCAGACCACGCATACCAGCTAGCTGACGAATCTGAGCGGCACTACCACGAGCACCCGAGTCGGCCATCATGTAAACAGAGTTAAATGATGATTGCTCTTCTTCTTCGCCATCGCGGTTAATTACGATGTCAGTCTTAAGGTTATCCATCATGGCCTTAGCAACTTTCTCGTTGGCATTTGACCAGATATCGATAACTTTGTTGTAACGCTCACCCGCGGTAACAAGACCGTTTTGGAACTGTTCCTGAATTTCGATAACTTCTGCTTCCGCTGCATCGATGATGTCTTTCTTAGCAGCAGGGATAACCATATCGTCGATACCAACAGACGCACCCGCGATCATCGCGTAGTGGAAACCGGTATACATGATTTGGTCAGCAGCAATTACTGTGTCTTTCAGACCTAGCGTACGGTAACAAGCATTCAACAGTTTTGAGATTTGCTTCTTGCCCATCGCTTGGTTGATGATTTCAAATGGCAGACCCTTTGGAAGGATCAATGAGAAAATCGCACGACCAACAGTAGTATCTGTCAGTGTTACTTTCTCAGTTTTGTTGCCATCTTCATCGATGTCATATTCAGTAATACGTACTTTAACGCGTGAGTGAAGCTCAGCATTACCTGTACGGTATGCTTTTTCTGCTTCATTCGGGCTGGTAAATACCATGCCTTCGCCTAAGCCGTTTACTTTGTCACGCGTTAGGTAGTAAAGACCCAATACAACGTCCTGTGAAGGTACGATAATTGGCTCACCGTTCGCAGGTGACAGAATGTTGTTCGTCGACATCATAAGTGCACGAGCTTCTAGCTGTGCTTCGATTGTCAACGGAACGTGTACCGCCATTTGGTCACCGTCGAAGTCGGCGTTGTACGCCGCACACACTAGCGGGTGAAGCTGAATCGCTTTACCTTCAATTAGTGTTGGTTCGAACGCTTGGATACCCAAACGGTGAAGTGTAGGTGCACGGTTAAGTAGTACCGGGTGTTCGCGGATAACGTCGTCTAGTACGTCCCAAACCTCTGGTGCTTCGCGCTCTACAAGCTTCTTAGCTGCTTTGATTGTTGTCGCTAGACCACGTGCTTCAAGCTTACCGTAGATAAACGGTTTAAATAGCTCAAGTGCCATCTTCTTAGGAAGACCACACTGGTGAAGACGTAGCGTAGGACCAACGGTAATTACAGAACGGCCTGAGTAGTCAACACGCTTACCAAGAAGGTTTTGACGGAAACGACCTTGCTTACCTTTAATCATGTCTGCAAGCGACTTAAGTGGACGCTTGTTAGAACCGGTAATCGCACGACCACGACGTCCGTTATCTAGAAGCGCATCAACAGACTCTTGAAGCATACGCTTTTCGTTGCGTACAATAATGTCTGGAGCAGCTAGGTCTAGAAGACGCTTAAGACGGTTGTTACGGTTAATTACACGACGGTATAGGTCGTTAAGGTCAGACGTTGCAAAACGGCCGCCATCTAGTGGTACTAGAGGACGTAGATCTGGTGGAAGTACCGGAAGAACCGTCATGATCATCCACTCTGGCTTGTTACCAGACTGTTGGAATGACTCAAGCAACTTAAGACGCTTAGTAATCTTTTTACGCTTAGTTTCAGAGTTGATTGAAGGCAGCTCTTCACGCATAGCCGCAACATCTGCGTCTACGTCTAGTGCTGTAAGAAGATCGAATACTGCCTCAGCACCCATCTTCGCTTCAAACTCATCACCGTGCTCTTCAAGTGCATCCAAGTACTCTTCTTCGTTAAGAAGTTGGCTGCGCTCAAGCGTAGTCATACCTGGCTCTGTAACCACGTATGATTCAAAGTAAAGTACACGTTCAATATCACGAAGTGTCATATCAAGCATTAGGCCGATACGAGACGGAAGTGATTTAAGGAACCAGATGTGTGCAACCGGGCTAGCTAGCTCGATGTGACCCATACGCTCACGACGTACTTTAGTCAGTGTAACTTCAACGCCACACTTCTCACAGATAACACCACGGTGCTTAAGGCGCTTGTACTTACCGCAAAGACACTCGTAGTCTTTTACCGGACCAAAGATACGCGCACAGAACAGACCGTCACGCTCAGGCTTGAACGTACGGTAGTTAATTGTTTCAGGCTTTTTAACTTCACCGAATGACCATGAACGGATCATATCAGGTGAAGACAGACCGATTCGAATATTATCGAATTCTTCAGTCTTGTTTTGTTGCTTTAGAAACTTTAATAAGTCTTTCACATTACTCTCCCAGCGGAGTCAGTCTCTAGAACCCGGCGCAAGCGCCGGGCCATCTCATAACATTACGTGGCTAACGCCGTATTACTTTTCTTCAAGCTCGATGTTGATACCCAACGAGCGAATTTCTTTAAGTAGTACGTTGAATGACTCTGGCATGCCAGGCTCCATTCTGTGGTCGCCATCGACGATGTTCTTGTACATCTTGGTACGGCCGTTAACGTCATCCGACTTAACGGTAAGCATTTCTTGAAGGGTATATGCTGCACCGTATGCTTCAAGTGCCCACACTTCCATCTCACCGAAGCGCTGACCACCGAACTGTGCTTTACCACCAAGAGGCTGCTGTGTAACAAGGCTGTAAGAACCAGTAGAACGCGCGTGCATTTTGTCGTCTACTAAGTGGTTCAGTTTCAGCATGTACATGTAACCAACCGTAACTGGACGCTCAAATTCGCGACCGGTACGACCGTCAAACAAAGCAATCTGACCGCTTTCTGGAATATCAGCAAGCTTCAGCATTTCTTTGATTTCAGATTCACGAGCACCGTCGAATACAGGTGTTGCTACTGGAACACCCTTACGAAGGTTTTCCGCTAGGCGACGAACTTCGTGGTCTGTGAAGCTATCAATGTCGACTTCTTGGTGATTCTCACCAAGCTCGTACACCTTCTTCAAGAAGTCACGTAGTTCAGCCAGCTCACGCTGCTCTTTAATCATGCGATCAATCTTCACACCAAGACCGTGTGCAGCCATACCCAAGTGCGTTTCTAGGATCTGACCGATGTTCATACGAGACGGTACACCTAGTGGGTTAAGTACGATATCTACCGGCGTACCGTTAGCATCGTATGGCATGTCTTCTACAGGCTGGATAGTCGAGATAACACCTTTGTTACCGTGACGACCGGCCATTTTATCACCCGGCTGGATGTGACGTTTAACCGCAAGGTAAACCTTAACGATCTTAAGCACGCCAGGTGCTAGGTCATCGCCTTGTGTGATCTTACGGCGCTTAGTTTCAAACTTCTTATCGAAGTCCGCTTTAATCTCAGCGTGTTGATCAGCGATTTGGTCTAGCTCTAGCTGTGCATCTTCACTGTTAAGTGCGATTTCAAACCACTTTTCACGCGGCAGGCTGTCAAGCTTAGCTTGGTCAACACCAGCACGTAGAAGTGCAGTTTGTGCACGTGCGAAGATACCGTCTGCAAGAATTTCGAACTCGTCAGTAAGGTCTTTCTTAACCTGACGTAGCTGCATATCTTCAATTTCTAGCGCACGCTTGTCTTTCTCTACACCATCACGGGTAAATACTTGAACGTCGATTACGGTACCGTGAACAGAGTTAGGTACACGTAGAGACGTATCTTTAACGTCAGACGCTTTCTCACCGAAGATTGCACGTAATAGTTTTTCTTCCGGCGTAAGCTGAGTTTCACCTTTAGGCGTTACTTTACCTACAAGGATGTCACCGCCTTTCACTTCCGCACCAATGTAAACAACGCCTGATTCATCAAGCTTGCTTAGTGCAGATTCACCCACGTTCGGGATATCAGAAGAAATTTCTTCTGGCCCAAGCTTAGTATCACGCGCGATACAGCTAAGCTCTTGAATGTGGATAGTAGTAAAACGGTCTTCTTGCGCTACACGCTCAGAAATAAGGATTGAATCCTCAAAGTTGTAACCATTCCACGGCATGAACGCGATACGCATGTTCTGACCAAGTGCAAGGTCACCTAGGTCTGTTGAAGGACCATCAGCTAGCACGTCGCCTGCAACAATCGGGTCACCAACACTACAGGTAGGCTTCTGATTGATACACGTGTTTTGGTTAGAACGAGTGTACTTAGTCAGATTGTAGATATCGATACCTGCTTCACCTGGAAGCATTTCATCTTCGTCTACTTTAATAACGATACGGCTGGCATCTACGTAATCAACCACACCACCGCGTTTAGCAACTACAGTAACACCTGAGTCAACCGCGATAGTTCTTTCCATACCGGTACCAACTAGCGGCTTATCAGCGCGTAGTGTAGGTACTGCCTGACGTTGCATGTTCGCACCCATAAGTGCACGGTTCGCATCATCGTGCTCTAGGAATGGGATAATGCTTGCAGCAATTGAAACGATTTGCTGTGGCGAAACGTCCATGTATTTGATGTCTTCTTTCGGCATCAAGGTAGTTTCACCACGGTGACGACATGGGATTAGGTCGTCAACCAACTCGCCTGCTTCAGTCAACGCGATGTTTGCTTGAGCGATTGCGAATTGACCTTCTTCAATTGCAGATAAGTAATCGATTTCGTCTGTTACCACACCGTCTACAATGCGACGGAACGGCGTTTCTAGGAAACCGAAGTCATTGGTACGCGCGAAGCTTGCCAATGAGTTAATTAGACCGATGTTCGGGCCTTCCGGCGTTTCGATTGGACATAGACGACCATAGTGAGTCGGGTGTACGTCTCGAACTTCGAAGCCTGCACGTTCACGTGTAAGACCACCCGGGCCTAATGCAGAAATACGACGCTTATGCGTTACTTCTGATAGCGGGTTGTTTTGGTCCATGAACTGAGAAAGCTGTGATGAACCGAAGAACTCTTTAACCGCTGCCGAGATAGGCTTAGCGTTAATAAGATCTTGTGGCATAACGTTGTCTAGGTCGCCTAAGCTTAGACGCTCTTTAACTGCACGCTCAACACGTACAAGACCAACGCGGAATTGGTTCTCTGCCATTTCACCTACAGAACGGATACGACGGTTACCTAGGTGATCGATGTCATCTACTTCGTCTTTACCGTCACGAATCATTATTAGCTGCTTCATTACAGCAATAATGTCTTCTTTATCTAGTGTACCAGCACCAATTAGTTCTTCACGGCCAAGACGGCGGTTGAACTTCATGCGGCCAACAGAAGATAGGTCGTAACGTTCATCAGAGAAGAACAAGTTATCGAACAAGGTTTCAGCTGCATCTTTCGTTGGTGGCTCACCAGGACGCATCATACGGTAAATTTCAACGAGTGCTTCAAGGCGGTTAGTTGAAGAATCGATACGTAGCGTATCTGAAATGTATGAACCGTGATCTAGCTCGTTGATGTAAAGCGTTTCGAACTCTTTGATGCCCGCTTGGCTAAGTGCCGCTAGGTTTTCAAGGGTTAGTTCGTCATTCGCGCTTACAATCACTTCGCCTGTGTCTTCGTTTACATAAGTAGCTGCGTAAACACGGCCAATTAGGTAATCGGCTGGAACTTCAAGTTCTGTAAGACCGGCTTTTTCTAGTGCACGCGTGTGGCGCGCAGAAATACGACGACCCGTTTCAACAACAACGTTGCCTTCACCGTCAATGATGTCAAAAGCAGCCGTCTCACCACGTAGGCGATCTGGAACCACTTCCATCATTAGCTTGTCTTTGTCGATACGTACGCTTACTTTGTCGAAGAAAGTATCTAGGATTTCTTCAGACGTCATTTCAAGTGCGCGTAAGATAATCGTTGCAGGCAACTTACGACGACGGTCGATACGTACGAATAGGTTATCTTTCGGGTCAAACTCGAAGTCTAACCACGAACCACGGTAAGGAATTACACGTGCGTTATAAAGCACTTTACCTGACGAGTGGGTTTTACCTTTGTCGTGATCAAAGAATACACCAGGTGAACGGTGTAGCTGTGACACGATAACACGCTCTGTACCATTGATAACGAACGTACCGTTCTCAGTCATCAACGGGATCTCGCCCATGTACACTTCTTGTTCTTTAATATCTTTTACGGTACCTGGCGCAGCGTCTTTATCGAACAACACTAACCGTAGTTTTACTCTTAACGGAGCAGAGAAAGTTACGCCGCGAATTTGACATTCTTTAACGTCGAAAACGGGCTCTCCCAGGCGGTAGCTTACATATTGAAGCTCTGAACTACCTGAGTAGCTTTTAATTGGAAAAACGGAACGAAATGCTGCTTCCAAACCGTATTGAGCTTCCGGATCGGTCTCAATAAACTTTTTGAAAGAATCAAGCTGAATTGAAAGAAGGTATGGAATTTCCAATACCTGTGGGCGTTTGCCAAAATCCTTACGGATACGTTTCTTTTCGCTATAAGAGTAAACCATGGGTTCCTCAGCCTGCTGATTTATGACCCAACCTGCTGCAAAATGCTTTAAAACGCGTGCTATGGGCTAAAAGCTGCGTTTCAAATGGCGCACTAAGCAACAAACTTCCACAACCCTTTTTCGGGCAGATACACCAGCATACAACAAAATTTAACCAATTATTAGTTAACTTGTTGGATTTTTATGCTTTTTATGGGTATTTCCGAATGGCGCTTTAAGTAGTGTAACCAAGGGTTAGTTTCTACACACTATACAGCGCAAAAAGGCTGGTGGTTCAAAAAACCACCAGCCTTGCCGTCTCAGGCAATAATCTGACTGGGTCAGATTACTTGATTTCTACTTCTGCACCAGCTTCTTCAAGCTCTTTCTTAAGTGCTTCAGCTTCATCTTTGCTTACGCCTTCTTTGATAGCTTTAGGAGCAGACTCAACTACTTCTTTAGCTTCTTTAAGACCTAGGCCAGTCGCGCCGCGAACTGCTTTGATAACTGCAACTTTGTTGCCACCGAATGAAGTCATTACAACGTCGAATTCAGTCTTTTCTTCTGCAGCAGCAGCGTCGCCGCCAGCAGCTGGACCAGCAACAGCAACAGCAGCTGCAGCAGATACGTTGAATTTCTCTTCAGCCGCTTCAATTAGTTCTACCAGTTCCATTACCGGCATTTCAGCGATTGCGTTTAAGATATCTTCTTTAGTTAGAGCCATGTTCTCTAAACTCCTGGGTATAAAATGTTAAAAAAATCAATATGCCAAAAACGCCAATTACTTGGTGTCTTTGACCGCCGCCAATACGCGCACAAACTTGCCAGGAACTTCGTTGATTGTTTGAACGAATTTCCCAACTGGTGCTTTGAAGGTTGCAAGTAGTTTCGCAAGCGCTTCGTCGCGGGTAGGTAGTGCTGCAACTGCGTCCAATTTCTCTGGACCAAGAAGACCGCTACCAATAGATAGTGCTGTAACTTTTAGCTTATCGTTAGTCTTACCGAAGTCTTTGAAAAGACGTGCCGCACCGCCTGGTGCGTCGATAGAGAAACCATAGATAAGCGGACCAGTTAAGGCGCTGTCTAAGTCTGCAAATTGACTGTCTGCTAGAGCACGCTTTGCAAGAGTGTTACGTACAACCTTTAGGTATACGCCTTGCTCACGAGCTTTAACACGTAGGTCAGTCAGTTCTGCAACTTCCATCCCACGGTATTCAGCAACGGCTACGGATAGAGCGCGAGACGCAACTTCAGAAACTTCTGCTACGATCTCTTTTTTTGCTGCTAAACCTAGTGCCACTGAGTTCACCTCTTTGTATCTGACTTTGTCTGCGGTTACCCGCTTACGCCGTCAGGGTTCACAGATTGATACCAACCCTCATGGTTGATACCGCTCTACGGTGTTTGTTACCCCAGAGAGTCTGAGTCAAACCACCGTCTGCGCAGGTTGTTGTATTAAGCAGTGTGTTGACTGTGAAAGTTCTCTTACCTCTTTCACCACACCGCACCTGCGGTCTAGGACGGGAGCTGCTTATTAGCACTGCTAATTGTCACAGCTCCAACCCATAACCTTTAAGAGATTTCGATGAGCCTAAGCTCAGCGAAATTAAAGACCTACAGAAGCCTTATCAAGAGCAACACCTGCACCCATTGTAGTGCTTAGGCTGATCTTCTTGATGTATGTACCTTTAGCAGAAGAAGGCTTAGCTTTCTTAAGTGCTTCAAGTAGCGCTTCAAGGTTTTCTTGAATTTGGTTCGCTTCGAACGCAATCTTACCAATGCTAGCGTGGATGATACCGTTCTTATCGTTACGGTAGCGTACCTGACCAGCTTTAGCGTTCTTAACTGCCGTTGCAACGTCAGGCGTTACAGTGCCAGTTTTTGGGTTAGGCATAAGGCCACGTGGACCTAAGATTTGACCTAGTTGACCAACAACACGCATTGCGTCTGGGCTAGCAACTACTACGTCAAAGTTCATTTCGCCTTTCTTAACTTGCTCAGCTAGGTCATCCATACCAACGATGTCTGCACCAGCTTCTTTAGCTGCTTCAGCATTTGCACCTTGAGTGAATACTGCAACGCGAACGTCTTTACCAGTACCGTTAGGTAGTACAGTTGCACCACGAACGTTTTGGTCAGATTTCTTCGCATCGATACCAAGGTTAACAGATACGTCTACGCTTTCTGCGAACTTAGCTGTTGCTAGTTCTTTAAGAAGCGCTACTGCTTCGTTGATTTCGTACTCTTTAGTAGAGTCAACTTTGTCGCGGATTAGGCGAGCGCGTTTAGTTAATTTAGCCATTCGATTAGTCCTCTACGTTCAAGCCCATTGAGCGAGCAGAACCCGCGATAGTGCGTACCGCTGCATCTAGATCAGCTGCAGTAAGGTCTGGCTCTTTAGTTTTAGCAATCTCTTCCAACTGAGCGCGAGTAACTTTACCCACTTTTTCAGTGTTAGGACGGCCAGAACCACTCTTGATGCCCGCTGCTTTCTTAAGCAGGTAAGACGCAGGAGGAGTCTTAGTTTCGAATGTGAAAGAGCGATCTTCGTATACAGTAATTTCTACTGGTACTGGAGCGCCTTTCTCAAGGCTTTCTGTTTTCGCGTTGAAAGCCTTACAGAATTCCATGATGTTTACACCGTGTTGACCTAGTGCAGGACCAACTGGTGGACTTGGGTTAGCAGCGCCTGCTGCAACCTGAAGCTTGATAATACCGCTTACTTTTTTAGCCATTTTACATGCTCTCTTGTTTGGGTCTAACGCCTCGCAAATACAGAGATTATTTGCTCAATCGGCTTCCCGTTTCCGTTTAAAAGGGCGCGCATTATATAAGGTGATTAATTACTATGCAAGGGCTAATTAGAATAAAAAACCATCGAAAGGTCAGTATTTTTACGCTCTCGCCTTTTAATCGGAGACCTTATACAAAAAAGCCCCGTCAAACGGGGCTTTTTAAAAATGCTATACGGTAGCTTGAATAAGCTTAGCCTTTTTCTACCTGACCAAACTCTAGGTCTACTGGAGTGGAACGACCGAAGATAAGTACCGATACTTTTACGCGGCTCTTTTCGTAGTCGACTTCTTCTACCACACCGTTGAAGTCTGCAAATGGGCCATCGATAACGCGAATAACTTCGCCTGGCTCGAACAGTGTCTTTGGTCTTGGCTTATCAACGTTTTCTTCAAGACGATTTAGGATAGCGTCTGCTTCTTTCTGCGTGATTGGCATAGGACGGTCAGATGTGCCGCCGATGAAGCCAAGTACACGAGGTACGCTTTTCACTAAGTGCCATGACTCTTCTGTCATCGCCATTTCTACCAATACGTAACCCGGGTAGAACTTGCGCTCAGACTTACGCTTTTGACCTGCACGCATTTCTACTACTTCTTCTGTTGGTACTAGTACCTGACCGAAGTAGTCTTCCATGTTGTGCATTTTGATGTATTCAAGCAGGGTCTTCTTAACGCGAGACTCGTATTGTGAATAGGCTTGAACTACGTACCATCTTTTCTTTACTGCTTCTTCTTCAGACATACGCTTATGCTCCTATTCCAGTAATAAAGCCAACTACACGAACGATGATGCCGTCTAGTCCCCATAAAATTAGTGCCATGATTAACGTCGCTGCAAGCACGATAAGTGTAGTTTGGTTTGCCTCTTGACGAGTTGGCCATACAACCTTGCGAACTTCTGTGCGAGACTCTTTAGCAAAGCTCAAGAAGGTGCTACCTTTTTCGGTAGTTGCCGCGATAAAACCAGCTATACCAACAACTACAACAATTGCGATGGCACGGTATAGTACCGAGATCTCACCGTACATTGTATTAGCGGTTACTAAACCGGCAAGTAGTGCAAAAACCACTACCCATTTAAACATGTCCAATGCATTGGACTGATTTTCCGTCTTTTCGCTCATGTTACGATCCTAGCACTACAGCGTCGTTGTTTTACGCATCTAAAAAATGCGCAACTTAAAATTCTTAGTTTAAGTAAATTTGGCAGGGGTGGAGGGACTCGAACCCCCAACCATCGGTTTTGGAGACCGCTGTTCTACCAATTCGAACTACACCCCTGTGGTGTCGATAAGACAAAATTTACTTACACTGCCCTTGTGAGTTGTGCGTCTTTTCTAAGGAAAGTGCGGTATCGCAAGGGAGGGACGCGTATTATACTTAACCACTTTCAAGATACAAGCGGTTTATCCATCCCATCTGCGATTGAACGCTAATTCACCCCTTGCCTATTCAACGCCTATAAATCCGCCCGTTTGGTGTGCCCAAAGCTTGGCATATATGCCATTGTGTGCAATAAGCTCGGCATGGGTTCCCTGCTCTACAATGTTGCCCTTATCCAGAACAAGTAACCTGTCCATTTGCGCAATGGTCGACAGTCGATGCGCAATAGCCAGCACGGTTTTGCCTTCCATCACTTTATCCAGACAGGCTTGAATTGCCGCTTCAACTTCTGAATCTAGCGCTGATGTGGCTTCGTCCAGCACTAATACAGGCGCGTCTTTTAGCAATACGCGAGCTATGGCAATGCGCTGGCGCTGACCGCCTGAAAGCTTAACGCCTCGCTCACCTACATGCGCGTCGTACCCTGTTCTACCGTGACTATCGGTTAGGGTAAGAATAAAGTCGTGCGCTTCGGCCTGTTTGGCTGCACGGATCATATCTTCTTCTGTCGCGTCGGTTCGACCGTAAAGAATGTTATCGCGTACCGAGCGGTGCATCAGTGAAGTATCTTGTGTCACCATGCTGATTTTAGCACGAAGCGTCTCTTGGCCTACTTCAGTGATATCTTGACCATCAATGACAATGCGACCGCTCTGGGTGTCGTAAAAACGCATGAGCAAATTAACCAGCGTCGATTTACCTGCCCCAGAACGCCCCACTAAGCCCACTTTTTCTCCGGGCTTAATGGCTAGATCCAAATTAGTGAACACATCAATAGGTTTGTTGTCTGCACCTGAATAGGAAAAGTGCACGTTGTCGAAGTTAATCCCGCCGCCATTTACCTTTAACGCGTCGGCTTTTGGTTTGTCTTTCACTGCTATCGGCTGTGCTAGTGTATTCATGCCGTCCTGCACCGTGCCTAAGTTCTCGAACAAGCCTGATACTTCCCACATAACCCAGTGCGACATACCGTTTAGTCGCAAACACAGACTAATTGCAATAGCGATATCGCCCGGGCTCGCAATGTTCTCCATCCACAAATACACAGAGAGCGCGCCCACAGTAAAAATGAGAATGGCGTTAGCCATTTCCACGCAGAACTCCAACACGGTAACCAAACGCATTTGCGGGTAAACCGTCTTAAGAAAACCGTCCATGCTTTCTTTAGCGTAATCTGCTTCGCGGCGACTATGTGAAAACAGCTTCACCGTTGTGATATTGGTATAGCTATCAACAATACGTCCGGTCATTAATGAGCGCGCGTCGGCTTGCTTTTGCGAGACTTCTTTTAGTTTAGGCACCAGCACTTTTAAAATGCCAATGTACACAAAGAACCACACGATAAGCGGCATGGCCAAGCGCCAGTCAGTGCTGAAAATAAGCACTACCATAGAGATAAAATAAACGCTGATGTACACCAGCAAATCAAGAACCTTGGTCACGGTTTCTCGTACCGATAGCGCTGTCTGCATCACCTTGGTGGCAACACGGCCAGCAAACTCATCGTGGAAAAAGGTTAAACTTTGGCCAAGTAAATAGCGATGTGCCTGCCATCTAATGCGCATGGGGTAGTTCCCCATCAAAGACTGACGAGAAAACAGCGAGCGCAACAAAATAAACAATGGAATAAAAACGAGAACGGTTAAACCCATGCCAATGAGGGTAAATTTTTGGTCCGCTAAAAAGGTTTCGCGACTTTGTTCAGAAAACCAGTCAACTAACTGCCCTAAAAAACCGAACAGCGCCACTTCTAACATGGCCACAATGGCACTAAGTACGGAAACAGTAAGTATCACGCCCCACATGCCTTTTGTATAGTACTTACAAAAGGCAACGATACCTGTTGGCGGTTGGGTAGGCGGCGTGTCAGGGAAAGGCTGGGTTAGCTTTTCAAAAAATGAAAACATGTAGAACTCGTTAGTTATTCAGTGACAGATGGCTAATGCGTGTTGCCAATGCTAGATAGCAATGACGTGACTAGCGTGTACTTTCCATTGCGATATATTTTTTTAATACAAGGGTTAATACACTCTTACTAAGTACGCAATTCTACACTAAATGTTCACGCGTTGTCGGTGATACCTTGGTTTGTTACGTGCAATTTCTTCGCTTCGGTTTGCCGGTCGTTTTGCTGCAATTTCACTTAAGCAAAAATTGAAAACACGTTAAGCATCCGTTTATTTGCGATTAGGCTGCTTTTTGTCTTCTTGGCTTTTATTCATACTTTGCGCGGGAAAAAATAATAACGACATCACACACATTATTATGGATAATTTTTTAGTAAAGCGCGGTGATACTGCGCTTAAGCGCGTATGTACAATCTTTGCGTCATATGCCTTTGCGGGTTGTCTGTCTGCGGGCTCTGCCTTTGCAACACCACTACAAGAAACACCACACGAGCAACCTCAAGCAGCAGAAATTTCAATACCTCCCACTATCGTTACAGAGCGGTCGGAAAATACCATTACCGAAACGTCTGATGACAATATCAGCGATTCGCTGGTTGTTCCTTTCATCGCAGGCACAGTAGAACTTGATGGCATTATCGACGAGGCTGTGTGGGAAGAAGCAACTAAAGTACCCCTTACATTTGTTACTCGTCCTTTTGAGAATACAACGCCTCCCGTGCTCACAACAGCGCGCATATTTGAAAACGGCGAAAGCATATATATTGCGTTTACTGCGCAAGACGACGACCCGTCGCAATTACGCGCCTTATTTCGAGATAGAGATAACGTATGGGATAACGACTTAGTTGGAATAAAAATAGATACGTTTGGCGACAGCCGTCTGTCATACCAGTTCTTTGTTAACCCACGTGGCATACAGTCTGATGCCATCGAAAACCAAATGACGTTGAGTGAAAGCGATAGTTGGAATGCGATTTGGGACGCACAAGCACAAATAACACAAGACGGCTATACCGTTGAGATCGCATTGCCTTTTCGCATCATGAACTTTCTCGATAGTGATGGCCCAAAGAGATGGCGCGCAGAGTTTGTACGTTTCTATCCGCGAGAGAATAACCTTCGAATTTCTAATAGGCCCGTTGACAGAAATAACGCATGCGGATTATGCCAAATGGGAGATATGGAGGGTTTCGCAACGGCAAAGCAAGGTCAAAACCTATCAATTACGCCCTATGCGGTAGCGGGTTATGCCCGTAACCGTGAACCTGTACCATCGCAAGATGCAACAGACTGGCGGTATCAAGACAACCAAGAAATAGGTGTTGATGTAAATTGGGGCATAACATCTGACATGCTACTGCAAGCCACAGTTAACCCCGACTTTTCTCAAGTGGAAGCCGACGCTGGACAGCTCGGCATCAACAACCCGTTTGCGCTATTTTTCCCTGAACAGCGCCCCTTCTTTCTTGAAAACGCCGATTTTTTCAGTACCCAATACGATCTTGTTTATACCCGTAATATAGGCGCACCTGACATCGGCACAAAACTAACTGGGCGTGTGAACAACCATACTTTTGGTATTTTGGCTGCTAACGACGAAAGCACCACGTTTTTAGTGCCTGGAAATCTCGGCTCTAGTGTAGCAAGGCTTAACGAAGAAAGTACCAATATAGCCGCCCGATACCGATACGATATTTCAGATGACCTTTCCGTAGGCGCAATAATTACTGGTCGTCACTCAGAGGATTACCACAATATTGTTACCGGCCTAGATAGCCGTTATCAAATAACGCCAAGCGATACGTTACGTGTGCAGGTACTTCGCTCACAAACGCAATATCCACAAACATTGTTCTCTGATTTTTGCAGTAATGACTGTAGTGCCGATGAGGACATTAACGAGATCACGCTACGAACGCGCGAAAGCGATACTTTCTCGGGCAGTACCTACAAGATTGACTACCGCCACGAGGTTCGCGACTGGTATTTTTATGCCAATCGTACCAGCACTCAAGCTGACTTTCGTGCTGACCTGGGCTTTGAAAGCACCGTAGATAGGCATAAAAGCGTGCTGGGCGGCGGCTATATCTGGTGGAATGAGAATGAATGGTGGAATCGCTTTGAGTTCGGCGGTGATTGGGATATCACCCACAACGATGACGGTGAACTTATTGAACGCGAAATGCAGGCACAAGTAGAGTTAAATGCTGCTTACCAGTCTTATTTTAATTTTCAGTGGGTAAAAAGAGATACTGTTGGATTACGCCACAATGGTGCGAGTTTAACCATTGACGGCAATACCACGCGCTTTACCGAAGAACAATTTTCCTTCTATTTTGAAGCCCAGCCAAGCCGTACCCTCTACTTTGAAAATTTTGCCCGTATTGGTGACAGAATCGACTTAAGAAACGACCGGTTGGGCGATCAGGTGTTACTAGAACCTTCAATTACCCTTAATTTGGGACAGCATTTAGAAGCGTCGCTGAGTCATGAATACAATCGTATTGATGTAAACGATAAAATGCTCTTTACAGCCAACCTATCGGACTTGCGACTTAGTTATCAGTTTAGTGCAGAACAGTTTATCCGCGTTGCACTGGTTTACGCCGATATCAAGCGCAATACGGATAATTACTTAATGCGCGTAGATGCTCGAGATAGAAGCCTAGGCACGCAAGTGGTGTATTCTTACATGATAAACCCACTTTCGCGCCTATTCATTGGCTATGGCGATTCAGCGTTTGCCGATGATGAAAATCCTGGCCTATTGCGCACCGAGCAAGCAGTCTTTATGAAGTTCAGCTATGCGTGGCTTTACTAAGACATCTATTTTTAATCAGTGAAACCTAATTTTGCGAGCGTAGCCTCTACTTTGTCTTGATGCTGCGCTTGCCATTCACTGAGTGACATTGCCGCATCTTTATCACCTCTCGCCTTGGCGATCTCAAAAGCATGCTGCGCTTGTTCACGAGGAATAACCGCTATCCCCTCTTCATCCGCTACTATAATATCCCCTGCATTAACGGTGACACCGCCACAACGCACTGGCTGGTTGAGTGGAGAAATACATTTTTTTGCGCCGGGTTTTGGCACGACACCACGCGCAAACACAGGAAATTGATTTTCTCTGGTTTCTGCAATATCGCGAATAACGCCGTCAATCACGAACCCCTTAATGCCTCGTGATTGAGCAATTGCACAGACATTGCCCCCAGCAACCGCATACTTATCATCGGCTTCAACCACAATAATGTCGCCAGCATTCGCTCGATAAATAGCTGCATGTAGCATGAGGTGGTCGCCTGGGTCGCACTTAACGGTAAAAGCTGGCCCGGCAATTCGCGGAATACCTGACCACAGAGGTTTTATGGCATAGTCAATAAACTGTTCTTTGGGCAACGCATCGGCATACTCGCACGGGGAAACACTATCAAACGGAATTTCATTGGTTTTCATACACCACTCCTTTTAACTGAATAACCTGCATCCAAACTGCTTCCACTATAGCCAATTGTGTATTACAAGTTGTTACAAGCTGTGTATTTTCACTATAAACACTTTTTCTATCCCCCCCGTCATGCTAAGAATTAGTAAAAAAACGTGCACTCAATACGCCATAACATTCTTTAGAAGGAATGCACAGGTTTCGCAACGCACTAAAAACAATAAGCGGCAAACCCAGATGTCGCCTAATAAAATGAAAAGGAAAACTCCACATGTTACGTAGCGTTTTAAGCTTAAGTGTGGCACTGGCCCTCACGGCTTGTAGCCCCCAAAATTCAACCACAGAACAACAGACACAGAGCGCGGCTACCGAAGAGGCTCAACAACAGCTTTCTTCAGGTGTCATTAAAGAAAATATGGATCCGTCTGTTGACCCGGGTGATGACTTTTTCCGCTACGTAAACGGCAAGTGGTTTGATAATTTTGAAATACCGGCAGATAAATCGAGCTACGGTTCTTTTGTGATCCTTCGCGATGAAGCACAAGATCACGTTATGGATATTATAAAATCGTCTGCCGAAGGCGACTTTAAAGCGGGCAGCGACGAGCAAAAAGTCGGTGATTTTTACCGTGCCTATATGGATATGAAAACCCGCAACGAACTTGGCGTTACGCCGCTTAAACCTGAGTTGTCTAAGATTGATGCTATTGAAGACTATACCGACCTTGCTGAGTACTTTGCTTATGCAGCTCGCTATGGCTACGGTACACCGTTTAGCCTAACTCAATACCCTGACCTCAAGTCACCGAAAGAATATTTGATGTACACGTGGCAGTCGGGCTTAGGCCTTCCTGAGCGCGAGTACTACTTCAAGGACGACGAAACATCACAAACCATTCGCGATGCCTACGTTAAACATATTCAAACCATGTTTGAGCTGGCGGGTTTCGACGCGCCTAAAGAAAGTGCGGATATGCTGTTCGCACTTGAAACTAAAATTGCTCAGCTACATATGAAAAAAGAGCAGGCCCGAAACTTTGCTGCCAACTATAACAAACTGACAATTGAAGAACTTAAAGCGTTAATGCCTAAGTTCGACTGGGACGCTTATCTTAATGAAGCAGACATTAGCGACATTCCTTCGCTAGGCATCCTGCAAAAAGACTACATGCAAAACATTGATGGTGTTATTGCAGAAACTTCACTGGAAGATTGGAAAACGTTCCTTAAGTGGGGCTTGTTAAATGCTTCAGCCAGTCGCTTAAATGCCGAGCTTGATGAAGCAAACTTCAATTTCTACAGTAAAGTGCTTCGCGGTGTTGAAGAGCAACAGCCACAATGGCGTCGTGCGGTAAGCCTTTCAAATGCCCACGTTGGCGAGCTTATTGGTAAGGTCTATGTAAAACAGCACTTCCCGCCTGAAGCGAAAGACCGCATGATGGAAATGGTTAATAACCTGCTGTTAGCTTACAAAGAAAGTATAGAAAATCTTGATTGGATGACAGACGAAACTCGTGCACAAGCACTAGACAAGCTGTCTAAGTTTACCGTTAAAATTGGTTACCCGGACCAGTGGAGAGACTATTCAGCGCTGACAGTTAATGCCAGTGACCTGTTTGGAAACCTTAAGCGTTCATCTGACGTGCTGTATGAAGAAATGCTTAAGAAACAAGGTGGCCCAGTGTGGACCCATGAATGGGGCATGACACCACAAACTGTTAATGCTTACTACAACCCTCCGCTAAACGAAATTGTATTCCCTGCTGCTATCCTTCAACCTCCGTTCTTTGACATGAATGCCGAAGACGCGGTTAACTACGGTGGCATTGGCGCAGTAATCGGACACGAGATTGGCCACGGGTTCGATGATGCAGGTTCAACATTTGATGGCGATGGTGTACTCAGAAACTGGTGGACCGATGAAGATCGCGGCGAGTTTGAAGCACGCACTGCAAACTTGATTGAACAGTATAACCAGTTTGAGGTTCTGCCTGACTTACACGTAAACGGTGAATATACCTTAGGTGAAAACATTGGCGATCTTGGCGGCATCAGCATCGCCCTTAAAGCTTACCACCTGTCTCTTGATGGTGAAAAAGCTCCTGAACTAGATGGTTTCACTGGCGATCAGCGTGTATTCATTGGTTACGGCCAGGTTTGGGCAAGCAAATATCGCGAAGAAGCGTTGCGCAGCCAAGTACAAACCGATACCCATTCACCTACGAAGTTCCGCACTAACGGAGCTGTTCGCAACGTACCTGAATTCTACGAAGCGTTTAACGTGACCGAAGAAGATGCGTTGTATTTACCACCAGAAGAACGCGTGAAAATTTGGTAATTCGCCTACTCTAAACACAGTCCATATAAAGTAGCGTACATAAAATACGATAGCTAAAGCCCCATGTTTGCTTCACCAAACTGGGGCTTGTTGATGCGTTTTTGAGAAAAGAGCACCGGCAGGAAGAAAAGGGGAAGGCCTAAATAGACAACGAAGTTAAAACGTCTATCGCCACATCAACTTTTTCAGCTGGCACGAAAATATGGTCGTGATAATAAGCGGCCACCACGTTAGCGCTAATTCCTGCCTTACCCAGCGCAGTGGACATAGCTGCAGTCATGCCTACCGCTTCCAGACTAGAATGCACTTCACAGGTTATACAGCGGTAATAACCTTCAAATGGCAAATTAGCTGTCTCGGCAGCGGCTACCGGCAGAATGAGTGTGGTGCCCTCGCGTTCCTGAAACATACCCTTAGCTATTGAAATTAACGTGCTGGTTAATCTGTCAGCAGGCAAAGTAGTAAAAACGTAATTTTCACTACTCGCCACAGGATTCAAATTTTTCAGTAACACGCTCAAGTCAGTTTCAGCGACCACACTCAACCTTCCATTGAATAATGTCAGTACTTAGATCTAAGAGTGCATATTAAAGCTTTCGGGCTCTAATACGTTTTCCTTTAATCTTTCCTTCTCTAAAGTGCGCCATGGCTTTTTTAACGCTGCGCGTTTTCACTGCGACAAAACTCATGCTGTTTTGCACTTTAATTTTGCCTAAGTCGTCGCCAGGAATGCCAGCATCTTTAGTAAGTGCCCCCACCAGATCGCCTGGGCGAAGCTTTTCCTTTTTACCCGCGCTCAGTGAAATACAAGTGAATGCAGGCTGAGTGATTTTGTTTTTATGAAAACGTAAGCTTTGCGCGCCTTTAAGCGGAATATCGCTTTCTTGTAACACTTCAATTTTTCGCAAAAAGTGCTCTTCGTCATCGCTCACTAGCGTTACCGCAATGCCCTTAGCACCCGCACGTGCCGTACGGCCAATGCGGTGAATATGGGTTTCCGGCTCTTCACTTACTGTGTAATTAACCACGCAGGCAACATCGTCAATGTCTAGTCCTCGCGCAGCTACATCGGTAGCAACAAGTACTTGTAGCGCATCGCTGGCAAACTGCATTAGCACCGACGTACGTTGATGCTGTTCCAAGTCCCCCTGGAGCCCAGCGGCACTGAAGCCATCTTCGATAAGCTCGTCAACCACTTCATTTACCTGAACCTTACGGTTACAAAATACAATGGCGTTTTTAGGTTGGTAGTGAGTAAGTACCGCTTTAAGCGCCTGAGTGCGTGTGTGCGGCAGTACGTTGTAACCCAACTGCGTGATGGCTGGTTTACTCTCTTGAGCCTCAACCTTGCAGGTTACCGGGTTGTGCAGGTACTGCTTAGCTACACGCTCAATTTGTTCTGTAAAAGTTGCAGAAAACAATAGGGTTTGCACTTGTTTCGGCGTTTGACCGAAAATAATGCGTAAATCGTCTTCAAAGCCCATGTCTAACATGCGATCGGCTTCATCGAGGACACGCAACTTTACGTTACTTAGGTCAATTCGACGCTTTTCCACATGGTCCATTACGCGACCCGGCGTGCCCACAATAATATGAGGGCTATGCTTC
The DNA here is from genome assembly GCF_000808575.1 of Alteromonas marina. Lineage (GTDB taxonomy): Bacteria > Pseudomonadota > Gammaproteobacteria > Enterobacterales > Alteromonadaceae > Alteromonas > Alteromonas marina_A. The sequence continues at coordinate 13,914 of NZ_JWLW01000008.1, read as the reverse complement.
AATGACTGAATCTGGGGCCCCATAGGCTGGCCACCACATAACGTGGTTACTTTGATATTGCCAATGTTTTTAGCCGACGAACGACACTGCTGCGCCACTTGATCAGCAAGCTCTCTGGTAGGACAAAGAATGATGGCCTGTGTGGTAAAATCATTCACTTCTACGTGCTGCAAGGCAGGAATTACAAAGCATAGAGTTTTGCCGCTGCCAGTTTGCGCTTGGCCTATTACATCTTTTCCCTGCAACGCTTCAGGGAGCGATTGTGCCTGTATAGGGGAAAGTTGGTAAATGCCTTGTGAGTCTAACGCCTTAGTGATGGCCGGGTTTATATCTAAATGCTTAACGGTTTCAACTGTCATTAATTAGGTTTCCAAAGGTGCACTACACCATTTTTGGTATGATGAGCTATGCCGTATTCTTCAGACACCATGTCGCTCCATGAAGAAAGCTGCTCATTAAACTTGTCACTCATTTTCACACCGGCCGCCGCTAACTTGAGCTTCTCTAAAGCCAAAACACAGGTGTCTTTTTTTGACAGTGCTAGGTAGGCCGTTGAAATGTCGTACTTACTCGAGAGGGTTATTGTCTCACATTTAAATTGCTTTGGGTTACATCCTAAGTCAATTGCTCCCTGAGAACCGAAAATAGTATCAATTTCGTTGTTAATCAGTGCGTCCGCTAACGCCTGCCATGAATCATAGGCTTTTACTTTGAAGCCATGTTCTATCGCGATTTGATAGCGATAGTCCTCCAATAAGGTACCTACCCTGTAGGTCTTCGGAACATCCTCAAAGAAAGGAAAATAGGGTTTATCAATACCGTACAGACCGTGAAGATTTCTTGAAACCGGCGTTACCCAGTGGAACACGTTTTCTCTTTCATCAGTTCGAATTACCGAAAATACCAGAACGTTAGACTTAGTCATGGCTTCCTTTGCTATTCTTGCCCAAGGCGCAGAGAGAATAGTCTGGTCAAGTGCCATCTCATCTAAAATATCGCTAACCAAATCAGCAGCGATACCTTCAATTCTTCCTCGCTCTCCGACTTCAGAAAACAAAGGCACTACGTCAGCGATAACCCAAAGGTTGTCGGTATTTGTATGCAGTTCGCCCACTAGGCTTAAAGTGCCAAAAGCAAGTACGGTAGCTGGAAAAGATAGCTTCAATTCACTTAACATCGATTTAGCATGCAAAGTAAACGTTTTTGAGTGCTTGTATTGGCTCACTAGTTCACTCAGGCGCTCTGCAGTTTCAGCATTACTTTTAGCTTTTGCAAGAGCAATGTAGCTCACTGCTATTGTTATTTCCTGACTGCCTGCATTCGGCGTACAACGGACATCGCCTCCACATTTAAAAGCAAATAACGGCGTTATCCAGTAGTAATAGTTTTCGTTATCTTCATTTCTTATGACGTTGAAATGAATTTGGGATCCGCTAGGTGTTGCTTTATCAGCTAGCCTTAAATCAATACCACTCTTTGACAAAGCGTTTTCAAACACTGTAAATGAGTAAGATTGAATACTCTGCTGGTCGGAGGGGGTGATGGCGCAGGGTAAATCTTTAGCGTGAGAGTAAGAGAGTGTTTGTGCCCTCATAGAAAAGCTCCATAGGGCACATAAACAGGCACTAATATATATTGCTAAGCTTGAAATGCCTTTTCTAATTTCCACTGCAACGTTTGCCCCGCAAAAAATGGAACCATATCGGTGCCATCAGCTAGGGTTACTTGTTCTGGCACCGTCCATGACTCTTTCACCAGTGTCATTTTAGTCGTATTTCGAGCTAAACCATAAAAATCTGCACCGTAATGGCTAGCAAAGCCTTCAAGCTTGTCTATTGCGTCTAGCTGCTCAAACACTTCTGCATAAAGCTCTATTGCAGACCATGCACTGTAGCAACCTGCACAGCCGCACGCATTCTCTTTTTTATGCTTAGCATGAGGTGCAGAATCAGTACCTAAAAAGAATTTATTGTTGCCACTTGCCACCATGTCGCGCAACGCTTTTTGATGTGTGTTGCGTTTAAGTACTGGCAAGCAATAGTTGTGAGGTCGTACCCCACCAACCAGTAAATCGTTACGGTTAAGCAATAAATGCTGAGGCGTAATAGTGGCGCCTACAAACTCGCTGGCGCCCGCTACGAAGCTTGCGGCATCTGCTGTAGTAATGTGCTCGAACACCACTTTCAGCCTAGGAAATGCGTCAACGATAGGCCCTAAATGGGTATCAATAAATACTTTTTCACGATCAAAAATATCAATGTGATGCTCAGTCACTTCACCGTGTATCAACAGTAACAAACCTTGCTCTTGCATGGCTTGAAATACCGGGTACAAAGCCTGAATGCCTTTCACTGCGGCGTCTGAATTAGTGGTAGCTCCAGCAGGATAAAGCTTACATGCTGTTACCCCAGCTTGTTTTGCTTCGACAATATCTTGGGGAGTTGTTTGGTTAGTAAGGAATAAAGTCATTAAAGGCTCAAAGCTACTGCCATTTGGTCTTGCAGCCTCAATTCGCCCTTTATACGCCACTGCCATTTCAGCATTAACCACTGGCGGTACAAGGTTTGGCATAACAATCGCGCGCTGGAAACAACGTGCAGTTGCAGGCACTGTCTCTGCTAGCATTTCGTTATCGCGAAAGTGAAGATGCCAATCGTCTGGCGTAGTAATGGTGAGCGTTTGCATGCCTTATCTCTCTTGGTACTTATTCAAACAAAGGGGAATTTGCGCGCAATAATAGCACAAATCCCAATTTGCGCGCAGAACAACTCGCTTGATCGTACCTATGAATTCACTTTTCCGTGCTCAACCCAAATGAGCTTGCTAACGTCGTACCCAGCGACCTCTGCCTTTTCTAGCAAGCGGGCGCGGACCTCATCTGAAATAGAGGGTGAGCGCGCTAAAATCCAAAGGTAGTCTTTATCTGGGCCTGTTATCAAAGCATATTGATAACCTTTTTTATCTAGCTCAATAATGACATAGCTGGCATAAAACGGGCCGAAGAAGGATACTTTTAAATGCCCAGTGGTTTCAGACTCTACAAAATACGCTTTGCCTTCGGCTTCATCCCAAGTACCTTCTTCTTTTGAATAACCGCGATTAATAACTTTCACGCCACCATCATCGCGCATACTGTAAGTTGCCGTAACTTCAGTTAACCCTTCTTCGAAGCTATGGTCAAAGCGCGCGATTTCGTACCACTTGCCTAAATACCTAGGAAGCTCAAACCCTTCAACTGGTTCGACGTTATCCGGCGTACCTGTACAACCAGATAAGCCAACGAACAATATGCCTACTATTGCGACTAAACCCCATTTTTTAAACATAAACCCTCGTTTTTTGACAATACTTTCAAGTGCTTGGCCCTCTTTTAAAGCGGATAATACCAACACTGTTTTTTGTGATCTTTATTGCTTCTGCCGCACCATAAGTGTTCTGAAGCGCTAATCGTCGATAGCCAGAATGTTCTCGCCTAATCGCGCTTTTATAATTGCCGAGGCTGTATTACAGTGCCGCCTTAATGATTATAAAAAGCTCCAACGTTTTTATTGAGTGCAAAGGTACTTTGTCCACTCACCATTTTCACAGGGAGATATCTAAATGAACGCACACTTTCCACATGCAAGCCGCCTAGTTTATGGATGTATGGGCTTAGGTGGAGGTTGGAATAATGACCCTGCCACCAAAGCCGATATAACCCAGGCAAGAACAATCATCGACGCAGTATTAGACTTAGACATTAACGTTTTCGATCATGCTGACATCTATACGTTCGGCAAAGCCGAAACCGTCTTTGGTGAAGCCCTTAAGCAAGCGCCAGAACTTAAAGACAAAATGATTATTCAATCTAAATGTGCAATACGCTTTGAAGATGATTTAGGACCAAAGCGCTATGATTTTTCAGCAAATCATATCCACACGTCTGTTGAAGGTATTCTTTCGCGTTTAGGTATTGAGCAACTTGACATATTGCTACTCCATCGCCCTGACCCACTGATGGAGCTAGAAGAAGTGGCAGGCACTTTGTTACTTCTGCAGCAACAGGGGAAGATTAAACACGTAGGTGTGTCTAACATGCATGGCCACCAAATAAACTACCTTCAATCAGCGCTCTCAACTCCTATTGTAGCTAACCAACTTGAAATGAGCCTTGGTTTTAGGGACTGGTTGGAAGACGGAATAACCAGCAACAGCACGGCTAATCGCAACATAGGTTATGCCCCTGGCACACTTGAATACTGCATGATGAATAATGTTCAACTTCAGGCGTGGGGAAGTCTAGCTCAAGGGAAGTATACGGGCGCTAAGACCGAGAGCAGTGTTGACCTAGCTACAGCAGAATTGGTAGCAAAGCTTGCAAGCGAGTATCAAACAACACCTGAAGCGATTGTTTTAGCATGGCTGATGCGACATCCAGCTAATATCGCGCCTGTGCTAGGCAGCACTAATGTAGAACGTATCAAATCTAGCCAAAAAGCGATGGACGTTCATTTGTCTCGCGAACACTGGTACAAGTTATTTGAAGTCGCTCGCGGCCAAGAGATGCCATAAGTCTTAATAAGGAAATAGCATGTTAAAAGGCTTTCATCATGTTGCTATTATTTGTAGCGACTACCCACGTTCAAAAGCGTTTTACACAGATGTGTTAGGGTTTTCGATCATCGATGAAAACTACCGCGAAGCCCGGGATTCATATAAATGCGATCTTGGCCTGCCTGACGGAAGTCAAATTGAGTTATTTTCGTTTCCAGGGGCGCCTCAAAGGCCGTCACGTCCAGAGGCCCAAGGGCTTAGACACTTAGCGTTCAAAGTCGACAATTTAGATGAGGTGATTAATCACCTAACCAATAAAAGGGTGGAATGCGAGCCAGTAAGAACTGACGAATACACCGGCAAGCGCTTTACATTTTTCCAAGATCCGGATGGGTTACCGCTAGAACTTTACGAACTGTAAAAAAATGCCGAATGGCTGAGTGGCTATTCGGCAGTTATTCAATAACAAATTATGAAACAGGCGCTAATGACAGCCCTACTCCAGCATTCGAACTTCCCTCTGCGGGAACGGAATATCAATATTATTCTGCTGAAGGGCATTAAAAATAGCTTGGTTTAGCGCATAACGCACTTCGAAATGCCTTACCGCTGGTGCCCAAACCCGAATACCAAAATTTATACTGCTGTCACCGAAATTATCGACACCAATAGCCGGTGACTTCTCTTTACTAACCCCGTCAACTGCCTCGACCGTGTGTCGAATAACCTCTATGACATTGTTTACGTTGCTCGAGTAAGCAACGCCAATTTCTAGCTCAATAAGCATATTCTCGGCAGAGTTGTGCAAGATTTCCCCAACGATAAGCTTGTTGGGAATTTGAATATGCACATTATCTTCATCGATGAGAATGGTATAAGGCAGCATGACTTGATCAACAACACCAGCGACGCCACGAACACGAATAGTGTCTCCGACAACGAAAGGACGGGTAATGATTATGGTAAAACCAGCGGCATAGTTTGCCAGCATACCCTGAATAGCAAGACCGGCACCTAGACCTACAGCACCAAGTGCCGCAATTAGTGGTGTTACACTGATACCGACATTACCAAGAGCGATGATGATGACTATACCAAGCACCACCAGCTTGCATATACCACCGGTAAACCGACTAAGCGTGACATCAATCTTCTTGCTCACCATGAGCTTTTCAACAACATGGCCTATTTTATTGGCCACCCACCAGCCAAATAAGAAAATGATAATGGCACCTACAATTTGAAAGCTATAGGTAACGGCAAACTCAACCAGTGTGTCGTAAAGGGCTTGGGCTTGTTTTAATTCATCCATGGGACGTTAATACAGATTGATAAATGAGGGAATGTAGGGAAGCTTAAACAACAACGTTATGAAAAACCAGTGCCGAACATAAGTCCGGCACGTTAAGATTAACTGACACCGCGAGCGACTAACTTAGCGGTGCTTTTCACTTAGCTAGCGTACTCGCTTGCTTCTATTTCAGCTAAACGGTCTTTGGTGGGGTTCTTCACGAAGTTATAAACTAAGCCGATAAACAGCAAAGCGGCAAAACCAGTGGCGACCATGAAACCGTATTTTGCATCACCTCCGTTAGCATCGCTCACAAGGCCCATAATAAAGGGGCCAGCGGCAGCACCCGCAGCGGTAAAGAACAAAATAACGCCTGCCACACTGCCGTGCTGGTGTTTAGGGAAGCAGCTTATACCCTTTGAATTAAACGTAGGATAAATGACCGACATGAAAATACCTGTGAGTGGGAACAAATAAAGCGCGAACTGCTTTCCGCCCCATAATCCCAAGCCGAAGCATAGAACTATAGCCCCTGTAAACAGCATCAACACCAGCGCCCAGTTGAAGCGAGACATCATCCAAATTCCCACGAAGCGGCCTGCGGCACGCAAAATAAAAAATGCGGTTACTGAATAAATAGCCAAAGTTTGAGAGAAACCCTCACTGTAACAGTCGTACGTCGCTTTAAGCGTAGTTGCGTCGCAAACTAGGTAGCTGGGCATCCACACGTAGATAGCACTCTCTGCCGCAACATATAAAAATGCGCCAATTGAAAAGCCTAACGCGTAAGGGTTTTTGACCAGTTTTAAGCTTTGCGCAATGGAAACTTTGTTTTCGCCAGAAGACGTGTCACGAGAATAGGCCGGATACTTAACCAGTAGAGCCCCGACAATAAGAACAGTACAAACGCCACCAGCAATAACGTAAAGCCACTGCCATGCAACCCCCTGATGGATAAGGTAGGCTACAATCAAAGGGCCGATGATTGCGCCAACCCCAAAGAAGGCTTCAGCACCGTTCATCGTTGCAGTATGTTGTTTTGTTGAAGTTGAAATGTCACCAATAAGAGCCAGTGCACCTGTTTTGAAAATACCAACGGCCACCCCTGAAAGGCTCATCAAACTTACGATCAGCATAAAGTCGTTAGCAATAAGGAAGCTGTAACAAGCTAACCCAAATAAGGCTAACCCGATGATAATGGTTGGCTTACGGCCTAGCTTATCGGCAAGAAACCCCAAGAATAAGCCTGATAGTGCAATACCGAGCATGGGCAAAGAATGCATTAAACTCGCTTGCGCATTAGTAACGGAAAACGCCACTTTCACTTCTTTGATTATCTCGCCTACTGAATCCGATGTCATCGCAAACATCATGAACATTAGATAGGTTAACCAGCGGATAATTCTGCTACTACGGTCTTGGTTAGGCATAGTCGGTCTCGCAAAAATGGCATGACGGATAACTAATATCCGGCTGCACTTATAAAAAACATGTCAGTTTTGACAGACATAAGGCGTCTGAAGCACTTATTTATTCCACATACTTAGTAAATGAAATTTACGATGTAATAAAATTGATAACGAATTTAACATCCAGTTTGGAAAAACCAGCTTAATCGTTTAAGATAAAAGTTAACAGAATTTAAAAAGCCTGTAAACCCGTCAATTAGGATAGGTTCGCCGGCCTTTCAACCGCGTCATACTATGGAGTTTTCTATGAGCTATGCTGCCGATAGTAGTATATGTTTAGAGCGCATCTTGGCATCCACCGATTTATCTGGCCTTACAAAGAAAGATGCGAAGACGTTTACCCAGCGATTAGAGGTACATTTCCCTCGCCTTTTTGAACACTACACGTACGTCTATGGACATCAGTATGACTGCTATTTTCATTTACAAAAACTTATTGAAATATTAAGAGATGGGTTAAAAAGTCGTAAGCCAGCCCTTAAAAAGATTGATAATGAAAGGTTAAAGTCGCCGTTGTGGTATCGCGATGAACAACAGGTTGGCATGGCCTTCTATGTAGATTTAATGGGGCCAACGCTAAATGACTTACACGATAAAATTCCATATTTAAAAGCGCTTGGTGTCACCTATGTACATCTAATGCCACTATACGACGCACCACAAGGAGATAGTGATGGCGGTTATGCGGTCTCTAACTATCGTAAAGTAAACCCCGTCTTGGGTACCGTAAAAGATTTAGAGAAACTCGCATCTTCACTTCAAAAGGAAGGGATTAACCTAGTACTCGACTTTGTGTTTAATCACACCTCAGACGAGCATACGTGGGCAAAAGCAGCATTAGATGGCGACAAGCGGTATCAAAATTATTATTACTTGTTTGATGATAGAACCATCCCCGATCAGTATGAAGAAACGTTAAGAGAGATTTTTCCTCAAGTTAGAAGAGGCAGCTTTACCTTTAACGAGCAGATTGAAAAATGGGTATGGACGACGTTTAATAGTTTTCAATGGGACCTAAACTACAGCAACCCTGAAGTTTTTAATGCCATTACCTCTGAAATGCTATTTCTAGCTAACATTGGTAGCGCAGCGTTGCGCTTAGACGCACTAGCGTTTATTTGGAAAGAAGTGGGGACTAACTGCGAAAATCAGGAGAAAGCACACGTTCTTATTCAAGCGTTTAATTGCTGTTTACAAATAGTTGCGCCAGCAGTGGTATTTAAGTCAGAAGCGATTGTCCACCCAGATGAGGTGCTGAAGTATATCGATAAAGAGGAATGCCAACTGTCTTACAACCCGTTGTTAATGGCATTACTTTGGAACTCTCTAGCTACACGTAAAACGCGCTTGCTTACACACTCTTTGAAAAAGAGTTTTGCTATTTCAAACGAGTGTACCTGGGTTAACTACGTGCGCTGTCACGACGACATAGGCTGGACGTTCGATGATGCTGTCGCTAGTCAATTGGGTATAAACCCCTTCGATCACCGCTATTTCCTCAACCAATTTTATACTGGTCGCTTTGAGGGAAGTTTTGCTAACGGCGTGCCATTTGCAGAAAATCCAAGCAATGGCGATTGCCGCGTATGTGGTTCACTGGCATCGTTATGCGGCTTAGAAGGGGCACTTAAGAACGATGATGCACAAGGTATCGACGAAGCCGTTAAACGCATGTTGTTGTTATATGGAGTAACTTTCAGTATCGGCGGTATTCCTTTACTTTATTCCAGCGATGAAATTGGGAAGCTAAACGACTACAGCTACCGTCAAGACGAAAGTAAAAAACATGACGACAGATGGGTTAATCGCATCGCAGTCAATGAAGAAGATACCGCATTGGCTCTAGGCCAAACGGCACCGTCTAGTAAAGCGGAAGTCGCTAGCCTTCGCGTATTTAAAGGCTTGCAAAAAATGATCGAAACGAGAAAACAGTATTCGGTTTTTGGCCATGCTCAAACACATATATTAGATGCTGACAATCAGCATTGTTTTGTTTTTATGCGCGAGAATGATGGAGGTGAAAAACTCCTCGTTGTCTGTAATTTTAGTGAACATAAGCAACAGCTTCAGCGTTCCCTTTTGGCGACACTAAACTGCACATCGACCACAGACTTGCTGTCAGGTGAAACTGTGTCTATGGAAGCTGCACCTTTATTACTCGCCCCCTATCAGCAGCTATGGCTGTTAGCCAACTAATTACTTTCGTATTTGACACTCTGCTTGTTGCGAAACTCGCGACAGCAGAGTGTTGTCAATAAAATGAATTGGCTTTGTCGCCAAAGACTTACTAAATACCTCCCTATTTACACAGGCAGTAAAGCAATTACCGACTATACTTTAGTCGAGAGATGGATAGTTCATTTACCTCTTACCACGTTAGGAAACGTCTTACAGCTGTTCAGCTTGTCTGACGGTAATCTAACGTGTAAGTAGCACTTTACCAATGTGTGCGGTTTGTTTTTTGCAGCATCTATGAAGCGCGACTCTCGATAGAGCGTTGCCAGCAATTTGATTCTTACCAATAGGGACCGTCAAATTTAATGCATAGAAGCAGTACAAATATCTTTTTTCACACAGCGGATTTCGACTTACGTCATATGGATATGTTAAACATGGTAATGGATAAAACGGTGCAAAGTGATAATGCGTTGGAATACATGTGCCCTTATTGCGGCGCAATTAATGATTTTTATTTAAACTCTGTTCGCGACATGTATCACGAGCAACATGAATCGTGCGGGTGTTGTAATAAGGTGCTCAGCCTAACAGCAGCGGATGGTATAGGTGGTCGTGTTAACCTTATTGTCGATGCGCTAGATTCAGAGCTTATTATTAAATAACTCGACATTAGAAGCCTAGCGCTACACTCTTATCAATATCCTCAATTGAAAAAGCCGCTTCAAGAGCGGCTTTTTGAGTATTTCGTTGGGGTATGGAAAGACGCTAACGAAAAAACTCTCGTTTCAATTCGCTATCAGTATGGAAACGACCACCAAGTGCAGATGTTTTCGTGTACGAGTTGGTATCGCGAATTCCCCTCGCTTTAACACAGTAATGCGTAGCATTAATACTTACTGCTACATCTTCAGTGTTAGTAAGCGTTTGTAACGCTATTAACACCTGCTGTGTCAAGCGCTCCTGTACCTGAGGACGTTGAGCAAAGAAACCCACAAGACGATTTATCTTTGAAAGGCCGATTACTGTATCTTTTGGTATATAAGAAACGGTTGCCGTGCCATCAATAGTAACAAAGTGGTGTTCGCAGGTGCTGGTCAGGCTTATATCAGATACCTGTACAGGCTGGTCAATCTGCATCTTGTTTTCAATGGCAGTAATCTTAGGAAATTTGCGGTAGTCCAATCCACCGAAGATTTCATTAACATACATTTTAGCGATTCGCGTAGGCGTATCACACAAACTGTCGTCAGTTAGATCAAGGCCAAGCGTGTCCATTACGTCACGCATAGCACTTTCAATTCGTTTGCGCTTTTGCTCGTCAGTAAGACCATTAGCCACCATAGGTGTTTCTAAACCTTTGGCTTCTAATGCTTCTCGTACACGTTGTGCTGGCTCTGAAATAGAGGGGTCTAGTGCGTCGCGCACAATTACCGCTTCTTTTGCTAACATTACTTTATCCGTAGTTACTTCTTTTTTGATCTTGTACGAGCATGAGTTCGTTACAGATCGATTACTTGGCAACATGACTTTTATTTAATGTCATTGCTACCGACTGTGCATTTGGCACAGAATAATAAAACCGTTACCTTTTACGAAAGAAGGACATCATCTTGAATTCACCTGTGTTAATTACAGGCGCAAGTCAACGTTTAGGCTTAGCTATGGCCAATACTTTACTTGACCAGGGCCACCACGTTGTCGTGACTTATCGAACACTTCGTCCAAGTATTTCAATGCTTGAGGATAAAGGTGCTACAGTCTTACAGGCGGATTTTAGCACTGAGGCGGCTATTGATCGAGCAATTGATGAGATTAAGGCAATCAGTAAAACCTATCGAGCGGTGATCCACAACGCGTCAGATTGGGCGCAAGAAAGAGATAACCATGACAAGCATAGCTTGATTGAACGCATGATGTTGGTCCATGCTGTTGCCCCTTACCGCATAAACTTGGCACTTGAAAAGGCTCTTTGTGATTGCGACGTTCAGTCTGACATTATTCATATGACTGACTACGTTCAAGAAACAGGCAGCGAGAAACACATGGCTTATGCGGCAAGTAAGGCAGCCCTGCACAACCTGACCCTATCATTTGCTAAGAAGCTAGCACCAAAGGTAAAAGTAAATAGCATTGCCCCAGCTTTGCTTATGTTCAATGAGGGTGATGACGAAGCTTATAAACAAAAAGCGTTAGAAAAGTCACTGTTAGAGATAGTACCTGGGGCGCAAGAGGCCGTGAAAGCCGTGAACTATTTATTTGATAGTGACTACGTGACAGGGCAAACCCTTCACCTCAACGGTGGGCGGCATTTGAAATAAAAGCCGCCCCCTTTTCGTTCATTTCAGTTTTCCTTATGGCTTAAAGTAATCGTCACCGCCAATTAATTTCATCGCCATTTGCCTTGGTCTCATGCTGAGGCATGGCTATAATCCGAACCCTATTTCGTAGCTATTTGGAATTTTACTATGCACAGCAACCGTACTATGGCGCCTGAATGGCATAACATTGATGCTGTTATGTTAGCGTGGCCTCATGCGCAAACCGACTGGGCTCCATGGTTAGAAGACGCGAGAGCGACGTATCTGAACGTGATTGCTGCAGTAAACCGCAACGATGCGGGTGTGATTTTATTATGTGCGCCGAGTGACGTAGACGATCTTAATTCTCGTTTACCAGAGAACGCTCGAGTGCTTATTGTTCCTGCCTCATTTAACGACACATGGATGCGCGACTACGGCTTCATCACTTGTAAAGACAGTGAAGGCAATGGCTCGCCGGTAGAATTTCGCTTTAACGGTTGGGGCAATAAGTTTAACGCCGCTGAAGATAATCTGGCGAATCAGCGTTATCTTGCCAGCATGTGTAAATCTGTACTTCGCAGCAGCCCAATTGTGGCAGAAGGTGGCGCGCTGGAAATTGATGAAGACGGACACCTATTAAGTACTGCCCAGTGTTTACTTAACCCTGAACGTAACGGTGATATGTCGCTAAGCGCTTACGAAGATGCATTTAAAGATATGCTAGGCTGCAGCAAAGTTACTATTTTGCAACATGGTCATTTAGAAGGCGATGATACTGACGGTCACATCGACACATTAGTGCGTTTCACGCCGAACAAAGGCCTAGTGATCCAGGCGTGTAACAACCGTCCTAATGACAGTCACTTTGAAGGGTTGAAAGCGTTGTGCGACGAGTGCGCCCTTGAGCTGCCTGAGCATGAACAGTTTCATCTGCCGCTGCCTAATATTGTAAATGACGAAGGGGATCGCCTGCCGGCATCGTACGCAAATTACTTAATTTGTAACAACGCAATATTATTGCCTGTTTACGGTGAAGAGGAAGACGCAGAAGCCATTGAGACTGTGCAAAGAGCACACCCCAATCATATTGTTGAACCAATCGATTGCAGTGTACTCGTAAGACAATACGGCAGCTTGCATTGTATTTCCATGCAGGTGCCTACAAATACGTTAAAAGATTCGATTATCACCACCTTAAAAAAAGGAGTGTCATTACATGCGCCCAGCTAAGCTAAAAGTTGGACTGGTACAACAGTCTGTTGCTGATAACGACAAAGCAACGAACTGGAACAAAAGTGCCGAGCGAATTGCCAAATTAGCGGCTGAAGGCTGCGAGTGTATTCTTCTTCAAGAACTGCACAGCACCCTGTATTTTTGCCAACAAGAAGATACTGACGCCTTTGATTTGGCTGAGCCAATTCCAGGCCCAGCGACAGAATTTTTCGGTGAACTAGCTGAAAAACACAACATTGTATTAGTGACGTCGCTTTTTGAAAAACGCGGCTCTGGTTTGTATCACAATACGGCTGTGGTGTTCGATCGCAGCAAAGAAATTGCGGGCAAATACCGTAAAATGCACATTCCTGACGACCCAGGCTTTTACGAGAAGTTTTACTTCACACCGGGCGATATGGGCTTCACGCCTATTGAAACCAGTGTAGGTAAACTTGGCGTATTGGTATGTTGGGATCAGTGGTATCCAGAAGCGGCACGCTTGATGGCGATGGCAGGAGCAGACCTGTTATTTTACCCTACCGCTATTGGTTGGGATTTAACTGACACAGAAGAAGAGCGTACCCGTCAGCACGGTGCATGGGAAACCATTCAGCGCTCTCACGCTGTGGCAAACTCAGTACCGGTTATCGTGGCAAACCGCACTGGATTTGAAGCGTCACCTGTTGAAGGTGATCCAGGTATTCAGTTCTGGGGACAAAGCTTTGTAGCAGGCCCGCAAGGTGAGATTTTGGCAAAAGCCGAAGCTGAAGGTGAAACCACGCTAACAGTAGAGCTTGATATGGAACGTACCGAACAGGTCAAGCGCATTTGGCCTTACTTCCGCGACCGCCGCATAGACGCCTACGACGAACTAACCAAGCGCTGGCGCGACTAACCCAAATAATGGGGTCAGAGTCTGAGGGATCCC
>NZ_JWLW01000007.1 GCF_000808575.1 Alteromonas marina | reverse complement strand
CGTTGCAACACTGGCATTTTGCCTTTGCTTTGCAATGTGCGCAGAAGCTACTTCATTTGGTCGAACAAGTTCTCTAGTGAAAGACCTTGATGACCCAGCATATCGCGAAGGCGGCGAAGTGCTTCCACTTGAATTTGACGTACACGCTCACGTGTTAAGCCAATTTCTGCACCTACATCCTCAAGAGTTGAAGGTTCATATCCCATAAGGCCGAATCGGCGAGCAAGTACTTCGCGCTGCTTAGGGTTTAGTTCTTCAAGCCAGGTAACAATATTACTTTTGATATCTGAGTCTTGTAAGCTCTCTTCAGGGCTAAACTCTTTCTCATCAGCAATAATGTCGAGAAGTGCCTTATCATTCTCTCCACCGATAGGTGTATCAACAGAGGTAATGCGTTCGTTTAGGCGTAGCATCTTAGTGACGTCTTCAACAGGCTTATCAAGCGCTGCCGCAATTTCTTCAGCAGTTGGCTCATGGTCAAGCTTTTGTGAAAGTTCACGAGAAGCACGCAAATAAACGTTTAGTTCTTTCACTACATGAATGGGCAAACGAATGGTACGTGTTTGGTTCATAATAGCGCGTTCAATGGTTTGTCGAATCCACCATGTGGCGTATGTTGAGAAGCGGAACCCGCGTTCAGGGTCAAACTTTTCAACGGCACGAATTAGCCCTAAATTACCTTCTTCAATTAAATCTAGAAGTGCTAATCCACGGTTGTTATAACGGCGAGCAATCTTAACAACAAGGCGAAGGTTGCTTACAATCATTCGTTTACGAGAGGCTTCGCAGCCTTTCAGTGAGCGGCGCGCAAAATAAACTTCTTCTTCTGCGGTCAGCAGTGGCGAAAAACCAATCTCGCCTAGATAAAGCTGTGTGGCATCTAGATTTTTAGGTTGGTCATCCTGACTGAAAATGGCATCATCATTTTCTAAGTCAGCATCGTTAGTTAAGGTTTCGTCAGCTTTCATATCAGCTGGCATATCGATGACATCTAAGTCATCTTGCGGTTTTGATTCCAAGGCTTGATTTGACTTACCCATCATGAATCTCCTGCTACAAGGTTTACCTTATGACGTTTCTCCTTTGTCTTTTTTTATTATTATTTATTTTTATTATTTTAATACTGGCAGGTATTTCATAGGGTCTAACGATTTCCCTCTATACCTAACTTCAAAGTGAAGTTTTACCGAATTTGTTCCGCTGTCACCCATAGTCGCAATTTGCTGCCCTGCCGATACCCATTCTCGTTCTTTGACTAAAATAGTATCGTTGTAGGCATAAGCACTTAGAAAGGTGTCGGTATGTTTAATTATTACTAAATTACCGTAACCTCTTAATGCACTCCCTGAGTAAACAACTTTTCCATCTGCTGCCGCGACGACTTTACTGCCTTTAGCACCAGCGATATCAATACCTTTGTTGCCTGACTCTGACTTACTGAAGGTTCCAACTACCTTACCTTCTGCAGGCCACACCCACTCTTGTACTTTGTCTGGAAAACTCGCCGGTGTTTGTTTTTTGACGCTTTGTGACGGCTTCTTGACAGTTGTAACATTTTGTGGCTTAACAAATTTTTCACTTTCACGATACGCCTGTGGTGATGGGCGGTCAACCAAACTTTTGTCTACATTATAGGTGGTCGGAGTTGTTGACTGTTTGGTCTTGACGTCAGTTTTTACGGGAACTACAGCCACATTCGACGGAGGAGATACATTCAATATTTGACCGGGAAAAATAGTGTAAGGGGCTGATAAACTGTTGTATTTTGCTAAATCGCGATAGTCATTCCCGGTATACCAAGCTACTGCGTAAAGGGTATCTCCCCGTTGCACTTTATAGGTTTTTTTTGTGTATTCTTCGCTTCCATCTGATACTTGGCTATTTAACAGAACGACGGGAGCGGGTGCTGTTCGGCCTGCACAGCCCCCAAGGAGTGCAAAGAAATATAAGGAAAAGCCTAGGTAAAACCAGTGCTTATGCATATCATCGCAATAGTAAATAAGCGAAAACTGCGAGGATAACTACACCCCAGCCAAGCACCTCTACATATTGCCTTAGCTTTTGTTCCATCGCAGCGCCGCCCCAGCGCATAAGTGCGGCGACTAAAAAGAATCGTGCGCCACGCCCCACGGCAGATGCCAGTACAAAGGGCAAGAAAGCCATTTGCAAGAAGCCAGCACTTACAGTAAATATTTTATAGGGGATAGGGGAGAAGCCTGCGAGAAAAACTACCCACACACCGTAGTCTTTGAACCACTGCATTGCGGTCTCGATTTTGTGGGTATAACCCCAACTTTCAATGAGCGGGGCAAGCCATGCATCAAATGCAAAATAGCCTAGCCAGTAGCCTGCAATGCCGCCAAAAATAGATGCAATCGTGGTAATAAAGGCAAAATGCCAGGCTTTATTAGGCTGTGACAATGCCATTGGAGCAAGCATTACATCAGGTGGAATAGGGAAGAATACTGACTCTGAGAAGCTTAACCCACCTAAATATTTGGTTGCGTGGCGATGCCTCGCCCAGCGTAACGCCATGTCATAACATGGCTCAAAAAGCTTCACATTAGCTCTCCTGCTACAAGGGGAACAAATCGGACCGATTCAATGGTCGATGTCGTTAGTTCACCTTCAATCCTATCAATACATAGCAACGACTGTTGTTCGTTGCCTACGGGTATAATGAGTCGCCCGCCTTCTTTTAGCTGATCGCACAAGTCCTGAGGCAGGCTCGCAGCAGCGGCAGTAACGATAATAGCATCATAAGGACCTTTGGACGCCCAGCCCTTCCAACCATCACCGTGTTTCATTGCAATGTTGTGAAGGTCGAGTTGATTCATTCGACGCTTCGCTTGGAACTGCAATGACTTAATACGTTCAACACTGAATACTTTGGCAAATAGTTGCGCCAGAATAGCAGTTTGATAACCAGAGCCCGTGCCTATTTCTAAAACTTTCTCGGGTTTATTGGGGCTATCCAGCAGCAACTCAGTCATTTTCGCAACAATATAAGGCTGCGAAATGGTTTGGCCTTGACCTATCGGTAACGCCGTATTTTGATAGGCTTTGTGTTTCAGCGCATCGGGTAAAAAGCTTTCCCGCGGCGTACCAGCAATGGCGTTTAATACTGCTTGCGAACGTATTCCCTCGTTGTAAAGCAGTTCTGCTAACGCGTCTCCTTTTCTAGAAGCTCTCATGATGTTGCGTACTTTCCTTTATTATTATCCACAGCCACGCGAGGTTTAGTCTATTGCGCGCCACGCTTTCTCAATACTCTTTACACCCTGTTAATTGGGGACAAGGTTTCCACGCACTCTCTAAGGACTGAGGTTGCAAAGCAGCCACTTGGAAGCGCAAACGAGATAGTAAATGTATCACCCTTACTCTGCCATTCAAGCTGTGAAGGCCAAATTTTTATCGCGCGACGCTCTTGTTCGAACCCGCACTGGCTTAAAAAGTCGATAACTTCACTATTTTGCTCTGCAACAGATTGCTCAAGTGCTAGTGTGTCAGCTTGCGTAACAAGTTCACCTTTACCCCACAGCGGTGCTGAAGGGCATACGTCTTTGGCATTAAAACGACGTTGTGCGTCTTGCTGCTGCTCAGAGCCGTCGGAACCTTCGTTGATGAAAAAGCTGTTAGAACCTGAAAGCACCAGCGCGTCGCCGTGAGTGACCTTGTCGAACATATCTTTTTCTAATCGCGCAGAAAGCATTTCATTAAATAGCCAGCTGCGTAGCGCTGAAAGCGCCATTGAGCGTTTGTTGCGATGTCTAATGGTCTCGCCATTGACCATGCGCTCTGCCATTACCAGGTTTCCACCACGCTGCACTTCACCCATGTCATTTAAGCGCATTACACCAAAGCGTTGTTCGCCGTAATAGTTTGGCACGCCGTGCTTTTCAATTTCTTGAAGACGCTCTTCAATGGCTTCTGGGTGCAGAACCTGACGTAAGGTAATAGTAAAGTGGTTGCCTTTAAGTTGCCCTGTACGCAGTTTTTTATTGTGGCGCATTTGCTTAAGCACCTTAACGCCTTCAAGTTCGAAATTACTAAAATCGAAATCGGGTTTACCGGGCGCGTGAATACCAAACCACTGCTGAGTAACCGCATACTTGTCTTTGCGACCAGCATAGGTAATTTGACGTAGTGGTAGGTTAACGAAACGGGCTAACTGCTCAGCAACAAACGCAGTGTTTGTGTTGGTTTTTTCAATAAATACAAACTGGTGCTCGCCTTCGCCACAAGGGGTATAGCCCAAATCCTCGACAACTTGGAAATCGTCGGCTTGGAATTTAAAAATACCGGTGGATACAGGCTTTGCGAAATAGTACTGCCAGTGGTCAGTGTGTAAAGGCTTCATAATTTTTCCAGTAGAACAACGGCGTGAGAGGCAATGCCTTCTTTACGGCCTGTATAGCCTAGCTTTTCAGTGGTCGTTGCTTTTACGTTGATGTCGTCAAGCGATACGTTGCAATCTTGGGCAATAATCTCGCGCATAGCAGCAATATGCGGCGCCATTTTAGGTGCTTGCGCCACAATGGTCATATCTGCATTACTTAAGCGGTAACCTTTCTCCCTTACTACATTGACAACGTGACGCAGCAGCACGCGGCTGTCTGCACCCGCGTATGCGTCGTCTGTGTCAGGAAAGTGCTTGCCAATATCACCGAGTGCCGCTGCACCTAGCATTGCATCACACAGTGCGTGTAATAACACATCGCCATCTGAGTGGGCTAAAAGTCCTTGCTCATAGTCGATACTGACGCCACCTATTGTGATGGGGCCTTCACCGCCAAACTTGTGTACATCAAATCCGTGTCCAATTCGCATTATGATTGTGCCTTTTGATTTTTTGCGCTGTGGCTTTGAGCTCCTTAGTTTTGAGCGTTCTGGCCTTGCGCGCTTAATTTTTGCTTAAGATAAAACTCTGCCAAAGGAAGATCGGCCGGATGCGTTATTTTTATATTTGCCGGACTTCCGCTTACCATAGCAACTTTGTAGCCTTCAAGCTCCATGGCAGAGGCTTCGTCTGTGATATTCGCGCCCTGTGATAAACCATTTTGAAGCGCGCGTTTTAGCAATGTTGCTGGAAAAAGTTGAGGCGTTAAAGCGTGCCAAAGACCGTCTCGGTCTTCAGTGTGAGAAATAACATTTGTTGAAGGTCTGACCCGCTTCATGGTGTCACGAACAGGGGTAGCTAGAATACCGCCAGAAACGTCATCAGTGCTCATTAATTCGAGCAGCGCCGAAATATCGCTCTCTTCTATACAAGGCCTCGCGGCATCGTGTACCAGTGCCCAGTCGTTCTCACCGAGATTCACAATACCGTTTAAAACGCTATCTGCTCTTTCTTTGCCGCCGTCAACAACGTGAATGGGCTTGTCACGCAACCCATATCGATCAAAATACCCGTCGCCCGGGCTTATTGCTACGATCACCTCGTCGATTAACGGATGATGTAGCAATGCGTCAATCGTGTGTTCAAGAATAGTTTTACCATTTATGGTGAGGTATTGCTTAGGGCGGTCAGCCTGCATTCGGCTGCCAACTCCGGCTGCGGGGATAACCGCAACAACGCGGGGCGATGTCATGTTCTTCACTTAGAATCTGCGGGCAAAATACGGTAGAAGGTTTCTCCCTTTTTGATCAAACCGAGTTCGTTTCGCGCTCTTTCTTCAATGGCTTCTAAACCAATTTTTAAATCGTTAATATCAGCTTTAAGTAGGGCATTGCGCTGAGCAAGATTTGCATTTTGAAGGGCTTGAGAGTGAACTTCTTGTTTTCGGTTGAAGTAATCGGGAATACTATTTTTTCCAAACCATAGCCTGTATTGCAATAGACCAAGCAGTACTATCAATACAATGGGAAGCCATTTACCTTGCAACACAGATTCACCTGACAATGTGGTTAAGCGGAAAAAAAGCAGAGGCTCTGCGCCTCTGCTGTGTCTTATTATGCCGCGAAGCAGCGTCGAGTCAAAGTCGCATTATTCACCTTGGCCCAATTTTCCCTTCAATTTATCAAACAGCTTACTTTTTTGCTGCTCAACAACGTTGTTAAGTTGAGCTTGAAGCAGCTCCTGAAGGGCGGCACTGTCGCCTTGGGCTGCGCTAAGCATACTGTTTACGTCAACAAGCTCGCCTGATAGCAATGATTGCTCGTTACTTATCATGCTGTTGAGTTTGTTGTTTAATTCATCCAGCTTGTCTTTTTGGCTGGCAGTAAGCTGTGAAAGCGCCGCTTTAGCCAACTTATTATCCAGATCAGACTTAATGTTAAAGCCAGGATCTGAAAGCGTACCGTCAAGCAGCATGGTCATGTTCAAGCTGGTTAACGTTTGCAGTGCCTGCGCGATCGCACTGGTAATATCACTGGTGCCAGTGGCTTCCATAACAAGCTGCTGAAGATCAACTTCGCCAGTACCACTTAATATGTTATCAGTGACTTTCATCGAGCCATTGGTTTTCATCAACGCCGATTTAAGTACAGCATTTAGCGTTTCATTGCCGCTAAATGTAATGTCAGACATATTCACACCGGCTAGCTGCCAGACTTGGCTGGCATCAACACCGTCGCCGTCAATCCAGAATTCACCGCTGGAAGTAAACGACTTTAGTAACTCGCCCGCTGCTTCAATAGTAAAGGTGGTGGGGTTACCGAATACTTCGTGAACGTTTGTAATGTTATTCCACTTGCTGGTGATAGATTCATTTTGCCAAAGCACTGATACATTGGCTTCTTTCACCAAAATCGACGGCACTTCAGTCGGCGCTTCACTTTTTTCTTCACCTTGAATGAGCGGCATAACAATTTGCATTGCTGCCATGAGGTACTCAGTGTATTCCGCCGCTTTGTCGCCAAACACAAAGTAAGTGACTTGAGAAAGTGCCGCTTGGTCGCCTGCAATTACCCCTTTCAGCAACGCGTAATCTTCTTGTGGCGCTTTCTTAAGTGCTTCAACACTTTCACTAAGGGCTTGTTTGGCATCACTCGCTTTTTCCGTAAAATTGCTAATAAGCGCGCGGTCTGCCTGCATTTCTTCTTTCAACTTATCAAATGAAGACTTTGCCTGTACCAAGGCTTGAGGGTCTTTGTAGTTCGTTTCTTTTAGCTGGGCTACCTGCGTTTTGTAGTACTCAATGCGCGACTTATCAGGTAAAGATTCATAGTCGTTTTTCAAACCTTTCCCATAGGTTTCGTAGGCAGACTTTGCATTTTCAATGGCAGCAGTGGTTTTTAGCGGATTGCGGGCAAGAAGTTCATCAACCGTAGGTACGGCTTCTTTGGCTTTTGCTTTGATTTCGTCAAAGGATAGAGAGCGTTCTGGAACGCGATACACTTCGCCTTCAGTCTCGCGCAACGTGTCGAACTGTACTTTCAGTAAATTAAGGTTGTTAACAATAACCTGATCGTTCAAAAGCGGCTTTAGCTCAACGTCAGCATAGGCTTCACCCACAAAAACCTGGTTATGCGTAGGTTTTGTAGGGTTAGTTAGGGAAATGCCTTTTAGTGTAACCGTGGTCGGAAAAAGAGAGTGGTCGAACTCGTCGATATTCACTTCAGCGCCGTACGACTCGCCTAATTTGGACTCAAGAATAGATTTGATTATGGTGTTGGCGAACAAAAAATACACCAGAAATAGCACCACAAAAATACCAACCACCCATAATAAAATAGGCTTGCCCTTTGAACCACTACTCATATTCAACTCCTTGATTTGTTGCGCGTTTAACGTTTATTGCGCAAAAGCCACTACTTTTATGTGGTGCAATACCAATTACAAAACGGCAATTGATGAACAGCCACTTATGGTGCTTCTGAGTGTAATGCACTCAGGTCGTTTCTTCCATACGCATAAGGTAGGTGTATTGTTTAAACAGAGAATGCGAAAGCACGTAATGAGGGTAAGAGAAGCAAATTACAGTAAAGTTTAGTTTTTTCTTTATAAAAGGCACAACACAGCCGTATGCGCAGTGCAGTGGACAACACTAATATTAGCCTGCTTTCCGATGCTTTCGATACCTTTACGGCTTTCAAGCAAGGTGCAGCAGGCCAACTATTTGATGAGAGTTTATAGCTTAAAGCGGTTCGCAATATCCATAATAGCCAGACAGCTTGTGCGTAGCGCCTGACTTGCAGCGGCTAATTCATCAGCCGTACGCAAGCTGCTATCAGCAGCACCAGATAGCGCATTTATACGCATATTGGCTTCTGTAGCAGCCTCTGCTTGCTGTTCCGTCGCCCGAGCTATTTCGCTACTCATATCGGCAATTTCGGTCATCAGGCGATCTGCTTCCTGCAAGTTTTGGTTCGCTTGTATGGCGTTATCGACGGTTTTAGTCGACGCCGCTTGGCTCACTTTTACTGCATCAACCGCGTTTTTGGCGTTATTCTGCAGTTTTTCAATCATCGCCTGAATTTCATCGGTACTTTGCCCGGTACGGCTTGCTAGCGTGCGAACTTCATCAGCTACAACGGCGAAACCTCGTCCTTGCTCACCCGCTCGCGCGGCTTCTATAGCAGCGTTAAGCGCAAGTAGGTTCGTTTGTTCGGCAATGCCGCGAATAACATCAAGTACCGCACCAATGCTTTCGGTCTGTGCAGCAAGTTCGGTCACTGCACTACTTACACTTTCAATATCCGAGGTTAAAGAGCGGATATCTTTTACTGTGCTGTCTACGACCGAGGCGCCGTGCTGCACGTTACCACGGGCACTGCTTGTACTTTTCTCTGCCGAGTCAGCATTATTGCTAACTTCATTTATCTGCGTGGTCATTTCTTCCATCGCAGCGGCAACCTGAAGCATGTTTTCATTTTGGGTCTGAGCTTGGGCGTTACTGTTCTTGCTCGACGTTTCTACCAGTTCGGCTTGTTGGGTTAGTGAGTTTATATTCTCACGAATACCCAATAGCGATTGGCGCATTTTTTCGGTGTACTCATTGAAGTAGCGAGCCAGACGGGTCACTTCATCCTGACCAGTTTCTGGCAGTGAGCGGGTTAGGTCACCTTCACCTTGTGAAATGTCCTTCATGCGCTCACTAACTTCTTGCACCGGTTTGACAATGCTTCCACCGATTACGTAAATAAGTAGCACGACTAAAATTACGCTTACCACGCAGAACACCACAATCAGGTTGCGCAGGTGAGAAAACTCCTGTTCTAGGTTTGTCAGGTAAATACCAGAACCTACTGTCCAACCCCATGGCTTGAACTCTTTTACATAAGAGATTTTATCCGTGGGTGACTCCTTGCCGGGCAGCGGCCATACATAGTCCACAAAGCCTTCACCTTTAGATTTTACCTTTTGCGCCATCTCGATAAAGAACGCTTTTCCATTTCCGTCTTTAAACGTTCTCAGGTCCTGTCCATCTAGCGCTGGCTTAATAGGGTGCATGACCATGGTTGGCGTTTGGTCTTGGATCCAAAAATAATTGCTGCCGTCATAACGCAGCGCTTTTACTGCGTCTAGCGCTTGTTGCTTGGCAGTTGCTTCATCTATATCAGTGCGCGCAGCAAAGCTACCAAGCATGGTATGAACCACTTCAACAAGGTGCTGGTTTTCATCGTAAGATTTTTGCTTCAGTGCTTCGTAGTGCCTGTTTAATACAACTGCTGTTAGCAATATAAACAGCAGCGTAATTAGCCCAACAATAATGCCCAAACGTTGAATTAAACTAAATTTTCGTAACCACATTGGCAAACACCTATCTATTTTTAATTTTGTTTTTTATAGTGTAGACGTTTTTTTAATTTCTACTTTAAAGCCTAACTCAAAACAAGCAGGCCTTGTGAGAACGAATAAGCGGAGTGCTAGTTAGATTCGTGAATCTTCACCATTACCTTTTGTGGAGATACGCACGGAAGCGTTTGACGCGTAGCGCTGAGATAATCTAAACGTGTTTAACACTCATTCAGTTATCGAGAGGAAGTCGGTTTGATGACTTTAGCTCTTTAAGCGAAATGCTTGATGAAATGTCTGATATGCCAGGTAGTTTTCGTAATACACTATCTACAAAGAGGCCGTAATCATCCAAGTCTTTCGCTACCACTTGTAGCAGAAAGTCAGCTCCACCAGTGGTATTGTGACAGCTTAAAACATTGTCGCACCGTTGAATAATATCAATAAAATCATTCGTCGTTTTTGGGTCATGGGCTGTATAGGTAAGTTGCACAAACGCCAACACGCCATAGCCTAACTTACGTTTGTTCAAGTTTGCTTGGTAACTCTCAATGTACCCCTCGTTTTCTAAACGTTTTACGCGTCTCCAACAAGGTGTTTCACTCATATTTAGCATTTCAGCTAGCTTGGCGTTTGACAGTTTCCCGTCTTGTTGAAGCAACGCTAAAATTTTCTTATCCATACTATCCATGCCTTTATTTTTACCTTATCTGGCAGATTCTTTCTTTAATTAAACATTGATTAAAGGATTCTTGCAATTTTAACGGCCCAAACCAAGCAAAGAGCAAGACTATTTCTTAACTATTAATGTAATCTTTATAACTGTCTTTGGGTGTTTATTGAACATATTTTTAAGGGGCCGTAATTATGAAAGCAGTAGTATTTGAAACGTTTGGCGGAAAATTAAATATTCAGGACGTGAAGAAGCCCACGCCTAAATCTCACGGGGTGGTTATACGGGTAAAAGCCACAGGTGTGTGCCGCAGCGATTGGCATGGCTGGATGGGGCATGACGATGGAATAAGTTTACCTCATGTTCCAGGTCATGAATTTGCTGGCGTTGTAGAGTCCGTTGGAAGCGATGTAAAGCGATTCAAAGCAGGCGATAAAGTTACGGTTCCTTTTATTAGTGCGTGTGGAAGATGTTCAGAATGCTCTTCGGGTAATCATCAAGTATGTGGTAATCAAACGCAGCCCGGCTTTACCCACTGGGGCTCGTTTGCAGAATACGTTGAAATTGATTTTGGTGATGTTAACTTGGTCCACCTTCCTGAAGAAATAGATTACGTGACTGCGGCTAGCTTAGGTTGTCGTTTTGCTACATCGTTTCGCGCAGTGGTTGACCAAGGAAAAGTGAGCGCTGGGCAATGGGTTGCTGTTCATGGCTGCGGTGGCGTTGGTCTATCTGCTGTGATGATTGCATCGAGTATTGGCGCAAACGTTATTGCTGTTGATATATCAGATGACGCATTAGCATTGGCGGAAAAGTTAGGCGCTGATGTAGTGATTAATGCTAAGAATGAAAAGGATGTGTCTGCGACAATCAAGGGCCTTTCATCAGGCGGTGCGCACGTGTCAATTGATGCACTAGGAAACCCCATTACCTGTGTAAATTCAGTAAACAGCCTGAGAAAGCGCGGCAAGCATGTCCAAGTTGGTCTGCTGTTAGCTGAGCAATCAACGCCGCCTATTCCTATGGATGCGGTCGTTGCACACGAGCTTGAAGTAATAGGTAGTCACGGTATGCAGGCGTATCGCTACGAGGCCATGTTTGGCATGATCGCAGCGAAAAAACTGAATCCCCAAGCACTCATTGGAAAGATAATTTCACTGGAAGATGCGCCCAAAGCGCTCTCTGAGATGGATAAATATTCACAACCTGGCGTGACTGTTGTTTCTTTTGATGAAAAGTGAAAAGCAGTGACGATTCAGCGACATGTAAAATGTCATCTAACGCACTGAATACGTAGCTTGACAGAGAAACTGAAAAACTTTGAGGGGGAGGGCTTGGCAGGGCAATTTTGTGTGCTAACATCCGCGCAAATTTGGCACTGTCGTGATCTTCATCCAAAAGTATAAAGTTAAAAGAAGTACGACAGGTCAACGCAGGGTTTCGACTTTGCTTGTTTTTTAGCCGCTTCCATGTAACCGTGAGCAGTCTTACACGGCGGGAACGCTTTTTGTTACAGCTATTTCTATGAAAGGGTTGCAATGCTCATTAACGACACACTTCATACAACTTCACCCCTACGCCAGCGTATAAGAGACTACTATCGCATTAGTGAGTCGGTGGCTGTGGATCAAATCCTTCCCATTGCCGAGGTAAACCCACGTGCACGAAGCCGTGCATGGGAACGCGCACGAAAGATGGTGCTTCAAATTCGCCGAGAGCAAGAAGGGCACGGTGGTGTTGACGCATTATTAAATGAATACTCGCTATCTACAGCAGAAGGTGTGGTATTGATGTGCTTGGCTGAAGCCTTGCTGCGTGTTCCAGACAAAGCCACTCAAGATGAGCTTATTCGTGACAAACTGTCTCAGGGACAGTGGACACCTCACTTGGGGAATTCAGAGTCGTTATTTGTTAACGCATCGGCGTGGGGCTTGTTATTTACGGGCAACATGGTGAACTATGCCGACAAGCGCAAGAAAGAACAGTTTGGCTTGTTAAAACAAACCCTTGGCCGCTTAGGTGAGCCGGTTATTCGCCGCGCTATGAATATTGCGATGCGCGTTATGGGTCGTCAGTTCGTTATGGGCGAAACCATTGAAGATGCGGTAGATCGCGCCAAAGAGAAAGAAACCAAAGGGTACGTATATTCTTACGACATGCTAGGCGAAGGCGCACGCACTATGCGCGACGCTGAGCGTTACTACGATGCATACGTAAAAGCAATAAAAGTAATCGGTAAAGCGGCTAACGGACGCGGTCCTAAGCGTTCACCGGGGATCTCGGTAAAGCTTTCTGCTATTCACCCACGCTTTGAATTTTCTCACCGCGAACGCGCCATGGCAGACATTCCGCCGCGCTTGAAAGCGCTGTGTATGATGGCGAAAGAATACGATATCGGTTTAACCGTAGATGCGGAAGAAGCTGACCGTCTAGAGCTTTCTCTAGATATTATTGAAGCTGTATTTCGCGATGAAGACCTGAACGGTTGGACAGGCTTTGGCTTGGCCGTACAGGCCTACCAAAAACGCGCAATCCACGTTATAGAGCACTTACGTGAACTTACCCTAGAGGTAGGTCGTCCGCTAATGGTGCGTTTGGTTAAAGGCGCTTATTGGGATACTGAGATTAAGCTTACTCAACAAGCGGGCCTTGAAGAGTTCCCTGTATTTACCCGTAAGTCGTCAACAGATGTGTCATACCATGCCTGTGCGAACCGTTTACTTGAGTATCGCGACACCATTTACCCGCAGTTTGCGACTCACAATGCCTACACAGCGTCTGTTATTGTTGAGCTTGCTGGTGACGACAAAGAAGGTTTTGAGTTCCAGTGTCTGCACGGTATGGGCGATACCCTTTACGATCAGGTGGTAACACAGGATAAAATTCAGTGCCGTGTTTATGCACCTGTAGGTGAACACGAAGACTTATTGGCCTACCTTGTACGTCGTCTTCTTGAAAACGGCGCGAACTCGTCGTTTGTAAACGCCATCGTTGACGATGAAAAACCGGTTGAGTCTTTGCTTGAAGATCCGGTAGAGAAAACACAACGCCTGAAAGTACGCTATAACAAGTTAATCAAAACCCCACGTGGGCTATATGCGCCAGAGCGCGATAACTCGCGTGGTCTAGACCTTACCGACACCAATGCGGTAACGGCGCTTAAACACGAACTTGAACGCTGGCAGGATTACTACAAAGTGACCGGTGAAGTGCCAGAAGGTGCGACAGCGGTACTTAGCCCAACTAACCACAACGACGTAGTAGGTTATCACCATTACGCTACGCCTGATGATATGCGCAAAGCATTAGATGAAGCCGAAGCTGGGTTTGAAGCATGGTCTAAACGCGATGTAAGCGAGCGCGCTGAAATACTTAATCGAACAGCAGATGCGCTTGAGCGCCACATGGCTGAGCTTATCGCTATCTGTATGCGTGAAGCCGGTAAAGTAGCGCAAGACAGCATTGATGAAGTGCGTGAAGCCGTTGATTTCTGTCGCTACTACGCGGCGCGTGCAGAAGAGCTTGCTGAAGATCAACGCTTACTTCCTCGTGGTGTTGTGCTTTGTATTAGCCCGTGGAACTTCCCACTAGCCATCTTCTTAGGCCAAGTGGCAGCGGCACTTGTAACAGGTAACACTGTTATTGCTAAGCCTGCTGAACAAACCAGCATTATTGCGCAGCGTGCGGTAGATATTATGCACTCGGTAGGCCTGCCAGAAGACGCATTGAAACTTATTGTGTCGCCTGGTAAAGAAGTGGGCGAAACCCTTCTGCCAGACGAGCGCATTAAAGCGGTAATGTTCACAGGTTCAACGCAAACCGGTACGTTAATTTCCCAAGTGCTTGCAGAACGTGGTGGCGAACAGGTGCCATTGATTGCAGAGACGGGCGGTCAAAACTGTATGATTGTTGATTCAACTGCACTGCCAGAGCAGGTAGTTGATGACGTGATCCACTCTGGTTTCCAAAGTGCCGGTCAGCGCTGTTCAGCGCTTCGCGTATTGTTCGTACAAGATGAAATTGCTGATGACCTTATCGAAATGCTAACAGGCGCCATGAAAGAGCTTACCGTTGGTGACCCAACGCAGCTTGCTACCGATGTAGGCCCTGTGATTGATGAGAAGGCGCTTAAGAGCCTAACCGATCACCAAGAGTATATGGAAGATAAAGCTAAGCTGCTTTATCGCAATGAAATGCCAGCAGGCTTTGAAAACGGTACTTTCTTTGCGCCGACCTTGTATGAAATCAAGAACATTGATGTGCTTGAAAAAGAAGTGTTCGGCCCTGTGGTGCATATTGTTCGCTTTAAGTCGAAAGACCTTGATAGTGTGCTAGAGCAAATCAATGGCACAGGTTACGGCCTAACTATGGGCATTCACTCGCGTATTGAAGAGCGTGCTAACGAGCTAGCAGCTAAGAGCCGCGCGGGTAACGTGTACATTAACCGCAACATGATTGGCGCTATTGTTGGGGTTCAGCCTTTCGGCGGACGTGGATTGTCTGGCACAGGTCCAAAAGCGGGTGGTCCTAACTATCTGCCTCGCTTAATGATGGAACGTGCCACACCTAAGCCATCGCACATTGATGATGTAGACGGCACTGATGCAGCGCTTGTCGGTGATGAGAAGATTGCCGAGCGTGCGCACGTAATGATGGATAAAGCGAAAGCGGTAGAAGTGCAGTGGCGTCATACGCCGTTGAATGACCGTATTTCTATGGTACGTCAGCTTCTGGCAAAAATTGCGAAAGTAGACATTGTTGACGAGCTTGCTGATGACTTGAACCGCACGCTTGCGACAGCGCGTCAGCAGTTAACCAGTGTTGAACGCAAGCTTGCCAAGCCTCAAACCTTGCCGGGACCAACAGGTGAATCGAACAAGCTTTACCTAGAGCCTCGCGGGATCTTGGTGTGTTTTGCCGATAAAGAAGTAACCTTTGAATACTGGTTACTGTCTATTGTGACCGCGCTATCAACGGGTAACCCGGTAGTATCAGTTGTGTCTGAAATCTTCTATGAAGAAGCCGTTGAAATTCAAAACAAGTTTGAATCAACTGGCGCACCCAAAGGCTTATTCCAGGTAGCGCGTCTTGCGCATCTAGATACCTTGCTAATGGATGAAGATTTATCTGGCGTGGTGGTCGACTCTGGTACTGAGCGTACTGCGCGTATTACTGCAATGCTGTCATCTCGCGAAGGCGCTATTTTGCCGGTTATCACAGCAGAATATAACGATAACCTCATTCAGCGTTTGATGACCGAAAAAACCATCAGTATTGATACTACGGCATCAGGTGGTAACACATCGTTGATGACCCTAGTTGAAGATGATGAGTAAGCAGGAAACCTAGGGTATGTTCACGAATGTTGAGCAGACCCTAATGCTTAAAATCAAAGCGTTAAATACAAAAATGGCCAGCTTTATAGCTGGCCATTTTTTTAATCGTGTTACTAAAACTCGGTGCCTAGCACTACATCCACTCGCTGCTTCTGCGTTTGCGCTTGGGAAGGTAAGTCAGCATTACGCCCAGTAATATACCCACACCGGCTACCATACCACCGCGTGTAAACCAGGTAACCAGCTCATCTTTATTCGCGCTATCTACTTTGGCGGTAAGACGAGTTATCTCAGAGGCTTGTTCTTCGCTAGTTGTTGTAAGCTTCGATACCTGCTGACGTGCATCGTTGAGTTGCTGGCGAAGTCTGGCGTTTTCAGACTGCGCTGTTTGCAGTGCGCTTTGGCTCTCAGCTAGCTTCTCGCTTATGATTGGCAATTGCTCGGCTTGCGACATGGTATTTGACACAAAGCGGCTTTCAACCCAGCCGTCGCGACCTTCGTTGTCGGTAATTTGCGTGAATTCAGCATCGTTATCGCGTGCAAGCACAGTAATAGGTGTGCCTGCTTCAATTGAACCTAGAATACGGTAGTTACGACCAGGTCCAGTATGCATAAAGATAAACAAGTCATCTCTTATGTAATGCGAAGAAGACGCTTCTAAATCAGCGGTATCTTGTAGCGAAAATGCTTGAAAAGAGCATGCAATAAGGGCTGCTGCTAACCACTTTCGAATCATATGAAGTCCAATTTTAGAATTTAAAACGTGAAGATGGTATTGGTTGACCGCGATAAAGGCAAGTTTGTTCCACTTTTGTCTAATTAAAGTATCTTGTTTCATGGCGCCAGCATTGCGAAAAGTAAGCGACAAAGGTAAGGTGTCAGCATCATAAGCTGTGCCTAGCGCAACCATGTCAGAAATAGAATTAAAATTTGTAACGGGTGACAATGCCCACCATGCGTTTACTCAACGTGTACTTCCTCTTTTCGAAAAAAACACTATTCAGGTTAACTCTCATCGTGAAATGCGTCTTGAGAACGACTATTACGATACAGATAAGCTCGATTTTCAAAACAATAAAATGGGCTTTCGTGTTCGAGGTAACAATGGTGAATACGAACAGACGCTAAAGACTAACGGCGTGGTCAGCGGTGGTCTGCACAGACGCATGGAATACAATGTGAGTCTTGATAATTCAAGGCCCGATCTTACGCTATTTGAAGCCAGCGCTTGGCCTCAGGATTGGGATGTGGCGGCAAAAAATACGTGTCTATCTAAACAGTTTAGCACTCACTTTACTCGCAATGCCTATGTGGTTAGTGTGGGTGAAAGTGTGGTTGAGATTGTGCTGGACTGTGGCGAAGCAAGTACAGAAAAAGCCAGTTCCCCAATCAACGAAATAGAGCTTGAGTTGATGTCAGGTGATATCAACAGTTTGTTTACGTTGGCGGTGCTAATAAACGACAACATGCCGGTACGCCTTAGTGATGTATCAAAAGCGGCGCAGGGATATCAATTACTTCACGGTTTTAACGCTAAAGTTCGACACCTGCCAGATTTCCTTGCGCTTGAAGATACAACCACCACGGAAGAAGCGTTTAGCCACGCGGTTCAAACTGCATTGGCGCATTGGCAGCACCACGAGCATGTGTTTTGCGAAAGTGGCTCAATAAAAATGCTCGCAGAAGTCGCCAAGAGTGTACGCTTGTTACTTCAAAGTGTGTCGCTTTACTTGCCGGTTCTGCAGTGCCCTGAGCTACTCGCCCTGCATAAAAAGCTGGTCACTCATGCGCAAAAGTGGGGCTGGCAAGACGACTTACAAAGTTTGCGTTATTTGCTCTCTAAAAAGAGCATGTTTAACAAAACACTCAGCAAATATCCTGCAATAGTAAGCTATCTGCAAGGACGACAAACAGGTTTAATGCAGGCTCATGAGCCTGAAAAGCTGTTTTTCGACAACGATGCCACAGACATTAAGCTGCACGCCATAAGTCTTATTCAGAATAAGCCGTGGCAAAAAGTCGCAACGGGTTTTGACCATCCGGTGCTTGATCACGCAAAAGGCTGGCTGTCGCAAGGTTGGCAAACTGTGCAGCAAAGCATGCCGCTAAGTAAAACCATGGGGCCTGCCAATTACAGTGCTGTAGAAGTGATGCTTAGGCAGACATTATGGAGTGGATTTCTGCTTGGTGACTTGTTTGTAGAAGAGCGGGGTAATTTTCGCGCGCCGTGGTTAGATTTGCTCACTGGTATTGATGAACTGAATGCGCTGCTTATGTTAAAGCAGTCGATAGACGACGCCGAAGTAGACTCCCATGACGAGGTGCGAAAATGGACGTCAGAAAAGCTCAGTACATTAATTCGTATTATGGAACGAACACGCACAGTGGCTATGCAACGTGAAATCTATTGGTAAACCATGTCAGTAGATACGTATTGCGTTAGCAAATTTTTTCCAAGGAAGAAGGGCGGTAATGACTTCAAACTACTATGACTACTTTCTTTATTCGTTATTGGGCGTTTACTTGTTCTGTTTTGCGCGCCTGCTTTTTCAGAAGGTTAGTTTAAGCAGCATGCGCTGGTTAGTGGGGGCATTCGTCTGCTGGCCTCTATTCATGCTAGATGAATGGTTGCGAATAGCACATGCGACGTCATTGGCAGCTTTGTATGGTTTGTCAGATGTGTTTGCTGTTGTTGCTATAACCTGTTGTTATCGAGCCATAAAACCTATGTTACTAGCACACCCCACCGCAAGAAAACGGTTGTGGTGCCCGACAGTGGTGACGGCGTGTTTTCAGTGCACCGTTTTGCTTATTCCAGTGGATGACAAACAACAGTGGCTTTCAGCGTCACCTACTGGCGAGCCTTTGTTGCTATGGCCTGCTTATTTTGCCTCGCTGTTAACCGGTTTCAGTGTATTGCTGATTGGCATTCTTATCACCGAGCATATTCAAATGTATCACAGGCATTTGCCTGAGCAGGCCGTAGACATTAAAAGCTTAAAAATGCCTAGGCTTGCCGGTGTAATGGGAAGTATGGTTGGCGTAGCCTTTATGAGTATTCTACTTGTTACCGCCGCGACCTTTGGCTTTTTTCCCGTCTCCTTTTGGGAAAGCTTGCATCATTTAATGATTGGTTGTGCGCTGTTGGTCGTTCTGTTTTCATTAACCTTTATTCGTCGCACTGCACCATCGCCCCTTGACTACGAACGATTAGACGAAGGTAAGGCGACGCCATACGAAATAAGCAGCATCATTTCTAAAGCTGAGCGCTATACCATCGAATCGAAAGCTTACAAAACCCGTTTCCTAACGCTTGGTGAATTTTGCCAAGGCGCTGATATCGACCCCACATCACTGGCCATAGCTTTGCAGCTTACTGAAAAGAAAAACTTTAGACGGTTTATTTTTCACTACCGATTGGAATACGCAAAAAATGTACTGCTTCGCAGCGACGCTAAGCTTGAAGCCGTGGCAAAACGCATGGGCATAAATTCAGAAAAGTTTTTGAGTGAGTATTTGGTCAAGCACTTAAAGTCTGGCTCTTAAAAATAACAGAGATGTTTTACCGGGTGCTTACGCCTTTAAACTACAAACATGAGCCATCAACCTTCACCCACCAAATGCATTGCGCAGTATTTGATGAGTGAAGGTTTTGCGCAAATAAAAGCCTCTAGGACGAGTTTTAATACGTTGGCCCTCTGGTCCTAATGCATCGGTAAGCACTTTGCCGTTAGCCGCTTTGGGGCGAATATGAAGTGCCTCACCTTGTCGAGAGGTAATCGATTCCACCTGTCCCGTAGCAATTTGTTCTACCAATTCTTCCCAATCGTTTCTGAGAATTGCGTCTTCATCCTCATTTGGACGCCAATAAAACCCCGTCGCCACGCGCCTGTGTG
The DNA here is from genome assembly GCF_000808575.1 of Alteromonas marina. GTDB lineage: Bacteria > Pseudomonadota > Gammaproteobacteria > Enterobacterales > Alteromonadaceae > Alteromonas > Alteromonas marina_A. The sequence goes on along the minus strand of NZ_JWLW01000007.1, from coordinate 34,491 downwards.
CTAATGGAATGGCTCTGTCGCCTTCTATGGGTAGCCATAGTACTTGCTGTAGCTTGTTCCGAACATTTGAGGTTTCCCACGTGATCCCCGGCGCCATTAAAAGCGGCGCAAAACAAACATATGTGGTTTCTAATGGTGAAAAATGAGCATCGATGGGAATGGTTTTAAGTTCTATGCCTAACTCGGGGAAGTCCTGCTGCGGCTTTGAACCTGCGCTTGCGCCAAGCCATTTCTCAATAAGCATGCCCGGCCACCCTTTGTGGCGCTGTAAATTGGCAGGGATGGCAACATTGGCCATGTCCGCCAGTTCTCCTAGGGTTAAACCTGCAATGGCGTGACATCGCGCCAAAAGGCTATCTGGCGAAGATGGAGGCGATGAAGGAGGTTGCATAAAGGTGGTTAATTTCCTGTTTGAAAGCGAAGGCGAACATTAAGACTATGATTGGAGCATAGTTTGTGGAAGAATGAAAACATATACAAGTATAGTGTGCCCGGGAGTCTATGTGATAGATGCCGATGGATTCCGTGCGAATGTGGGCATAGTGATTTGCAACAAAATGGGTCAAGTATTTTGGGCAAGACGTTATGGTCAACATTCATGGCAGTTCCCTCAAGGCGGAATTGATGAAGGGGAATCTGCTGAACAAGCTATGTACCGCGAGCTTCACGAAGAAGTAGGGCTGACACCGAAAGATGTCACCATTTTAAGTGTTACCCGTAACTGGCTTAGATATAAGCTACCAAAGCGATTAATTCGACAAGGCAGCAACCCTGTTTGTATAGGGCAAAAACAAAAGTGGTTCTTGTTGCAGCTAGATTGCAACGAGCGCGACGTTAATGTGCTTAAAACAGGCCATCCTGAATTTGATGACTGGAGGTGGGTAAGCTACTGGTATCCTATTAGAAATGTTGTATCGTTCAAACGAGATGTATACAGACGAGTTATGAAAGAGTTCTCGCCGGTAGTTATGTCTGTGCAACATCGACCTCAACAGCGCCAAAATGTAGCCCCGCACAAGCGTGGTAAAAAGCGCAGGCGCGGTTAAGCCGCTAATGGGAAATGTGTGTAAGGTGGCAGAGATGTTAAAGGTGTCAAAGGTGGCGATGTGCAACACCAAGCGACGAGCAAACTGTGATTACACAAGGATAAAACGGTGAGCCCTCAGAGCCAGCAAGGCGCTATGTTAACTACATTAAAACGTATCGTGCAGGAAATGAATCAAATTCCTGCACTTGATACCGCTTTGTTTAGGCTGGCTACACGTGTAAAGCAAACCCTCAGCGTTGACTCCTGTTCTATTTACCTTGCCGATTATGACACGCAAGAATTCATTCTTAAAGCGACTGACGGTTTGCATCCCGATGCAGTAGAGCAGGTACGCATTGGTTTTTCAGAGGGGCTTATTGGTCTGGTTGGCCAACGTGAAGAACCACTGAATATTGTTAATGCTCACAACCACCCACGATTTAAACACTACCCTGAAGTAAAAGAAGAAAGTTATAATGCTTTTTTAGGTACGCCCATTATCAATCAAAGGCGTGTTCTTGGTGTTATTACCCTTCAGCAATCACAAATGCGGCGCTTCAGTGAAGACGAAGAAGCATTTTTAGTCACTCTTGCTGCACAGCTTGCGTTAGAGATTACTAATGCTGATATACGCGGCGCATTGACACTCTCTAACTCCACCGACAACATTGCTCGGCAAAAAAATGTGCGTGGTATTGCAGGCTCGCCTGGTTTAGCTATCGGTATCGGCGTATCTCCAGATAAATCGATTAACCTCAAAAACTGGGTAGTAAAACGCACACAGTCGCCGCAAGATCAAATTCAGCTTTACCGCAAAGGTGTTGAGGTAACAAGGGGGCATGTTGACGCCCTGTCTCAGCGATTGGATGACGGAATCCCCGATGACGTTAAATCCATTTTCCAGCTGTACCATCACCTATTAGATGCCAACAGTCTAGGGCGCGAAGTAGAAGAAAAAATTCGCCAAGGTTGGGATGCTGCATCGTCGTTGAAAATGGTTGTAGAAAGCTATGCCGCGCGCTTTCAGGCAATGGAAGACCCTTACATGCAAGAGCGAGCTATCGATATCGTCGATTTATCAGACCGTATCTTAGCTAATATTTTGTATGAAGCAAACGGGCAAAAAATCGCTGAAAAGGCGGTGACCGAAGCCAGTATTCTCGTTGCCGATGAAGTGTCAGCCCCAATGCTTGCTGAGTTTCCACGAGACAAGCTGAAAGGCATTATTTCAATCCGCGGCTCGAACAACTCTCATGCAGCAATCTTAGCAAGGGCCATGGGCGTACCCGCCGTAATGGGCTGTCAAAATGTCACCCCAGCGCTACTTGAAGATAAAGAAATACTGCTTGATGGTTATTCGGGCGAAGTCATTATTTCGCCAGAGCGCAACATTAAGACTGAATTTATTCAGCTTATTGAAGAAGAGTCAGCCATTGCGGAAAAAATCGACGCTGAGGCTGATAAACCTTGCGAGAGCGTAGATGGCTGTAAAATGTCACTATACATCAACGCGGGCCTCTCTGCTGAAGTGGAACTGAATGCTGAACAAATTGGAGCTGGCGTTGGGTTGTATCGCACAGAAATTCCGTTCATGCTGCGCGAGCGTTTTCCATCAGAGCAAGAGCAAGTACTGTTGTACCGTCAAATACTTGAGGCGGCACCTTCGTTACCCATCACCATGCGTACACTCGATGTGGGGGGCGATAAACCACTGCCTTATTTCCCAATTAATGAAGAAAACCCATTTTTGGGGTGGCGTGGCATACGTCTTACACTTGACCATCCAGAAATATTCTTGGTTCAGGTTCGCGCAATGCTTCGGGCAAGCGTAGGGCTAAGCAACCTTCAAATTATGCTGCCCATGATATCTACGGTATCTGAAGTGCAGGAATCTAAGCGCCTTATTAATCAGGCGTTTTATGAGATATCTGACGAAATTGCAGAGTCTGGACAAAGCCTGATTAAGCCAAAACTGGGTATTATGCTTGAAGTGCCGTCAGTACTTTATCAGCTACCTCAGCTGGCCAAGCATGTCGATTTCTTCTCAGTGGGCAGTAATGACTTAACCCAATATCTATTGGCGGTGGATAGAAATAACACGCGAGTGGCGGGGCTTTATAATAGCTATCATCCTGCCGTTTTAGGGGCGCTATACGATGTAGTTCAAAAAGCTAATCAAAGCCAAGTGCCAGTGACTATTTGCGGTGAAATTGCGGGTGAGCCTGCTGGCGCTTTACTGTTGATGGGCATGGGCTATCGCCGATTAAGCATGAACGGCTTTAACTTAAGAAAAATAAACTGGCTTATTAGAAAAGTCACGCTGGATGAATGTAAGAAGCTACTATCATTGGCACTCACCTCTGTAAGCCAAGAAGAAGTTTTTGTGCACTTGAATCAATATCTTGAAACTAAGGGCCTAGGGGGCCTTATCCGAGCAGGTGCTTAAAAAATGGACCCATTTTTAGTAATTATTGTCAGCTGTTTGATGTTGGGCTCTGTGGTTGGAATTCTGGCGGGAATGCTAGGTATTGGGGGCGGTTTAATTATCGTACCTGCGCTATCATACTTACTGATTCATTTTCTGGGCATGACTACCGAAACAGTTATGCCTGTCGCTATCGCCACTTCTTTATCGACCATCATTTTCACTGGCATGTCGTCGGCTTTAGCGCATTATAAACTGGGTAATATTCAAAAGCATATTGTACTATACACAGGCTTAGGCATCGCGTTTGGCGCAATCGTTGGTGCACAGGTGGCAAGTCATATTTCTGGCGAATTACTTAAAGATGTGTTCGCTGTACTGGTTATTTTGATTGCGCTACAGATGATATTTGGTAAGCAAAAAGCCTCAGAAAATGACGCATCAAAAGGTACGCTTGCGACTGTTGGTGGTGGAGCTGGCTTACTAAGTGCACTTATGGGGATTGGTGGCGGTGCATTATTGGTGCCTGCGTTAGTATGGTTTCGTGTTAATGTACGCGCGGCAATTGGCTGTGCCGCTTTTTGCGGGCTGGTTATTGCCGTTTTTGGTACCACAAGTTTCGTTGTAGCTGGGTGGGGTGAGATAGATGTACCAGAATACAGTATGGGTTATGTTTATCTGCCTGCTACAGCTGGTATTGTTGCAACCTCTATGTTTACCGCAAATATAGGGGCGAAGCTTGGGCAGCGAGTAAATGTACGCGTGTTGAAAGCGATGTTGGCATGCTTACTTGTTTTAGTAAGTATCAGAATGATCTTAGGAATTGAATAAAGTAATGGAACAGAGCAGTTATCTGGTATTTCCCAGTATCGATCCCGTTATCTTCAGTGTCGGTCCGTTAAGTGTCCGCTGGTACGGCCTTATGTATTTGGTCGGTTTTATTGCCGCATACTTGCTGGCACAAAAGCGTCTTTCACAGACTAGCTGGAGCCGTGAGCAGCTAAGCGATCTGCTTTTTTGGAGCTTTGTTGGCGTGATTTTGGGCGGCCGCATAGGCTATGTGCTTTTCTACCAGTTTGGCATGTTCTTAGATGACCCTTTGTATTTATTTAAAATTTGGGCAGGTGGAATGTCTTTCCATGGCGGCTTGTTAGGGGTGTTGACGGCGCTTTTCTGGCGCGCCAAATGTATGAATACCACCTTCTTGCGATTAGGTGATTTTGTTGCGCCATTAGTACCCATTGGCTTAGGTGCCGGCAGAATTGGCAACTTTCTTAATGCCGAGCTTTGGGGACGCACAACGGACGTACCTTGGGCCGTCATTTTTCCTAATGCGGGTCATGTTCCTCGGCACCCGTCCCAGTTGTACGAATTTGCTCTTGAGGGCGTACTACTCTTTATTATCCTATGGCTTTATTCTGCCAAAAAGCGTCCAGTAGGGGCAGTAAGTGGCTTGTTCTTACTTGGCTATGGAAGCTTCCGATTTATTGTTGAGTATTTCAGAGAGCCCGACGCACATATTGGCTTATATCAAATGGGACTAAGCCAAGGGCAACTTCTTTGTTTACCTATGATAGCTTTAGGAATAGGATTAATAGTCCGTGCTTACATGCGCGGAAAAGACCATGTTGAACAGCAAAAAATATAAGAATAACGATGAAAGAATATCTCGCTCTAATGCGCCATGTACGTGATACGGGTGTGAAAAAGGAAGATCGAACTGGTACAGGTACGTTAAGTGTATTCGGCTATCAGATGCGTTTTAATCTACAGGAAGGTTTCCCTTTGGTGACAACGAAGAAATGTCACCTTAAATCAATCATTCACGAGCTACTATGGTTTCTAAAGGGCGAAACAAATATCGCTTATTTGAAAGAGCACGGTGTGAGTATTTGGGACGAGTGGGCTACCGAAGAAGGCGAGCTTGGCCCGGTTTATGGTCATCAGTGGCGTAGTTGGGATCGTGGTGACGGTACATCGGTAGACCAAATTGCCGAAGTGGTTGAGCAAATCAAAAGCAATCCAGACTCTCGCCGACTTATTGTTAGCGGCTGGAACCCTGCGGTACTCCCTGATACTAATTACTCTCCTAAAGAAAATGCAGCGATGGGCAAGCAAGCACTGCCCCCCTGCCATACGCTTTTCCAGTTTTATGTGTTAGACGGTAAGCTTAGCTGCCAACTTTACCAACGAAGCGGCGACATTTTCTTGGGCGTTCCTTTCAATATCGCAAGCTATGCTTTATTGACAATGATGATGGCACAAGTGTGTGACCTAGAGCCCGGCGATTTTATTCACACGCTAGGTGATGCGCATTTGTATTCAAACCATCTTGAGCAGGTAGAGCTACAGCTTAGTCGCGAACCGTTTGCGCGTCCAACTATGGAAATTAACCCTGAGGTTAAAGACATTTTTGGGTTCTCTTTCGACGATTTTACGCTTAAAAACTATCAGTCACACCCACACATTAAAGCCCCTGTAGCTATTTAAGGAGTTACCATGAGTACTCCGATATTGATTTGCGATGACTCAGGCTTCGCAAGGCGGCAAATGGCGCGCAGTTTACCTGATGGTTGGGATGTCGATATTTCGTTCGCCGAGAATGGCGAACAAGCCCTTGCTCTTATTCGAGAAGGCAAAGGCGACGTGGTGTTTCTCGACTTAAACATGCCAGTAATGGACGGTTACCAAACCATGGAGGCTATCCGTCAACAGGACCTACCGTGTTTAGTGGTAGTGGTCTCTGGAGATGTTCAATCACAAGCGCGAGAAAAAATGCTTGCTCTTGGGGCTTTGGATTTTATTCGCAAACCTATCGATAACGAAAAGCTTAGTCACATCTTAGCCTCTTACGGTATTTACAGCGGGGAGAAACACGCTTCTGGTACGCGGTTGCAAAAAGTCCAGCATGAGTCGGGTAACGCTCAACCCAATGCTCAAACAAGCATAGAAGATCAATTAGATGCATGCCGCGAAATGGTGAATATTGCCATGGGACGTGCTGGAGAAAATCTTGCTGCGTTGCTCGGTGAGTTTATCGACTTACCCATACCAAACGTAAACCTAATTGAAAGCAACGAACTGTCCATGGCGATTGCTGAGATTAATCGTAGCGACAGTGTTTCAGCGGTTTCGAAAGGGTTTATTAGCGAAGGGATAAGCGGTGAGGCTCTGGTTATCTTTAATGATACTAACTCACAGAATATTGTAGAGCTATTAAAGTATCCCCCGTCTGCGTCTTCAGATAAGCTCGCTCTTGAGGCACTCATGGATGTTTCAAACATTCTTATAGGCGCTTGTTTGAACGGTTTGTCAGAACAACTTAATGTTGCCTTTAGCCATACGCATCCTGTTTTGCTAGGGCAGCATCAAGGGTTATCAACCCTATTGAGCGATAATGTACAGCGCTGGGGAAAGTTGATGGCCATTGAAATTGGCTATGCGATCAAATCAAAGGATATCGCTTTTGACCTATTACTACTGTTTCCTGGCGATGCAATGAATCACATTTACGCCAGGTTGTTCGATGACGGCTTAGTAACACAGGACCAGGAAAGTCTATGAATGCTTCAACTGATATGAGCAATGCTGGTGCGCTTATTGACTCATCGTATGTACCTGCTGGGTTACTTGATTCAATCGAAGTTGGGATTGCGGTATTAGATCGCAATTTCAACGTGCAAGTATGGAACAAATTTCTAGAGAACCATGGTGCCAAGAAAGCTGAATCTATTATTGGAAACAGCTTGTTCTCTCACTTTCCTGAAATTGAAGAAAGGTGGCTTAGAACCAAAGTTGATCCTGTGTTTAACTTAAAAAGCCCAGTGTTTATTATTTGGGAGCAGCGACCCTACTTATTTAAATTCGATTGTAACCGTCCGGTAACTTGCGCTGCTGATTTTATGTATCAAAACGTGACTATGTTCCCAATTGTTGACCAGAATGGCCATGTAGAGCGGTTCTGTATGTTAGTTTACGATGTAACTGAACAGGCGCTTGGTAAGCTTGGTATGGAACATCTGAACGAAGAATTGAAAACCGCAAGCCGAGTGGATGGTTTAACAGGCTTATTTAACCGCCGCTATTGGCAAGAACGCTTTGATGAAATGCACAAATTGTGTGTTCGGCGAGAAAAACCTAGCACTGCACTTATGTTAGACATCGACCACTTTAAGCGCATTAATGATACCTACGGTCACCAGGCAGGCGACAAGGTGATAAAAATGCTTGCCGCTTTGATCAAGCGTTGTGTACGTGAGACTGACCTAGCCGGGCGTTATGGCGGTGAAGAGTTTGCCATTATTCTTAACGACTCGTCCGTTGAAGATGCAAAGGCGGTGGCAGAGCGTATTCGTCAACTCGCACAGCGTTTGATAGTGGAACACGATGGTGAGTCGATAACCTTCACCGTTAGTCTTGGCTTAGCGCAATTCTCGTCCGATTTTAAGGGGGCAATGGCCTGGCTTGAATGTGCCGACCAAGCCCTTTACCAAGCCAAAGAAAATGGCAGAAACCAGTACCGCATTTACGTTTAGACCAGAACGTCCTTTAGGATAGCGCAAGGCGCAAGGTGTTTCTAAGTTCTTGAAAGGTAACCGGCTTTACAAGGTGATAGCGAATGCTCGCTTGCAGTGAAGCCTCTTTATCGTTTCGGTGGGCGTTAGCGGTAAGGGCAATTACAGGGAGGTTAGGGTGCCCTTCTTTCATTATTTTTGCTACTTCCAAGCCGTTAATATCTGGAAGGTTAATGTCGAGCAATACACAGTCAAAGACGATTTCGTTAGTTCGGCTAATGGCATCGTCGCCAGTGTAGCTCACAGTTACATGGTGCCCCATACTTTTCAGCATGTACTCTACCATTTCTGCGTTAATCGGCTCATCTTCAACAACTAATATGTTTGCCTTGGTTACATCTTGTATGGCTTTTGTATTGTTTAACGTTAGTTGATTAATGGCATCTACAAACCGGTTTCTGTCGATAGGTTTAACAAAACTCTGATATATGGGTAGCTCGCTGTTGGCGATAATATTTGCAATATCCGGCGTTGCCGATAATACGATGACCGGTGGCACTCGCTCTCCGTAGATAGCGCGCAGTGTTTTCACCAGTTCAAGTCCATTCATCCCTGGCATATATAAGTCGGCAATGATGCCCGAGAATTGAAGTAGTTCTTCGTGAAGGTTCAAAAGGTTGGCGCCAGACGAAAATGTTCTAACGCTATACCCTTCCTTAGTAATAATGGACTGAAGGTGAAGCCTTGATATTTCTAAATCGTCGACAACCGCGAATTTGGCATTTGAAGGGGTAGATGACACCGATGGTGAATCTTCTAGGGGCTTAATAGGCAGTGATATTTTAAATTCCGAACCGACGCCGACGGTACTATTAACCTGAAGAGTACCGCCAAGTCCATCAATACTGCGCTTGGCTACTGATAAGCCAATTCCTGCACCAGGGTAGCGCTGACTTTGTGAATGCTCCCCCCGGTAAAAGCGCTCGAACATATGCTTCTGCGTATTATCATCAATGCCGATGCCGGTGTCATTAACGGTGATTACTAAGAATATTCGTTTATTTTTTACTAAGGTTGTGACGGTTACATCAATAAGCCCTGTAGAAGTAAACTTTACCGCGTTATCGAGTATATTCACTATGACTTTGGAGAGAGCGATAGGATCGGTCTCTGCATGGCTAGGTACGCTATGACTGCAATGCATATTGAATTCAAGCTTTTTGTCTTTGACTCTAACCGAAAACGGTGAAATACACTCGTCTAACAGACTGATTAAATCTACATTCGAAAGCTGAAGGTCATCCTCTACGTGGTTATTGAGTATATCAGTAAGGTTGTTTGTTAAATTTAGTAACCGGTAACTGGACTGCTCAGCTTGCTGAATCAATCGAGTACGCTGTTCTTTCAAATTAGGAATAAGCTCCAAGGCACTAATAATGGCGCTAATGGGGGCTCTAAATTCATGGCTGATAAGTTTCAAAAACTCTTTATTTTGCAAATCCGTCTGATCATCTTCGATTGCCAGTCTCAGCTTTGATTTATGTAGTTTTCGCAATGGCCTTTTGACTGAGCTTTTGTAAAAGAGCCATACAAAAAAGTACCAAAGCACCAAAATAATCACACCCAACAGTGTGGTAAGAAATTTTTTGTGTTGCAGTGACTGAATCCGGCTTAACAGGGCGTTTTCTTCTGCTTGTAAGTCCTTTAAAAGCGGAAGCAGGCTAAAGCCATCTTTTTTAATGTAGCGAACTTTCTCTGAATGTGGGAGTTGAAGAAGCGTGTGAAGCAGTACCAGCGTTGTTTTTAAGGTTTCTTTCGCAGAGGTGTTTTCTAGGCTGGTCGTTGCTTCGCTAAAAGCAGTGTCAGAAAGGAGAGAAATTGACTCGTAAACGCCACCTTCTTTTTGTATATGTTGCTGTAACCCTTGAAAAGCAATTTGTAACTCATACTCTAAAGCAGTGCGGATGGGGTTTGCGTCTTCATCACGAGTGTTGAGTTGATGAATTCTATGCTCAGAGGTAAGCAGCATGTCCCGAAGCTCACTTTGCTGATTGAGCACGGTAATAAAAGACTGTTGCTTGCTCATTAATGCCAGCAAGATTGAAATAATAACGATGCCAAACAACAAGGCCGTCGCATTCACTTTAGAAAAAGTAAATGCGACGGCGTTGCACAATGTCTTCCGCTGTAGCTTAGTAGCATCGTTTGGACTCAACTCTCTTCCTTGCAAGTTAGTGATAGTTGTCTTCTATAAAGGTAGGCAACTAACGCTAACTTGCAAGGAAATGTCGTCAAATTAATTGGAAGTAAAAAAATAATAGAACCGTTTAACTATGACGTTTCAACGCGTTTAATGTGATGCCTAATAGCGTATAAAAAGCAAAGGCTTGGTATTACCATAACCGCCGTTAAAATAAAAAAGAAGCTCCAGTTTCCGCTCAGGCTATCCACAACCAAGCCACTGCTAGAGGCGACTAACGTCCTCCCCGCAACGCTGAGCGAGGCCATAAGGGCATACTGAGTGGCGCTAAAAGCACGATTACATAGAAGCGATATAAAGGCGACCATAGCTACAGTGCTCCATGCTCCTGTAAAACCGTCTACAATGACAGTAATGGCTAACAGTGACGTAGAAGGCCCCGTTTGCGCAATGAGCGCAAACAGAAGGTTTGAAGCCGCCATAGCAACTCCCGCAATCATCAGCCCTCGATAAATACCATAACGGATATTGACTAGCCCACCTAGTAGTGAAAAGGCGATCGTCACCCACCAGTTAAGAAGCTTTGAATAAGCGGCAATATCGCTATTTGAAAATCCGACCTCTTTGTAGAACACAATGCTCATGCGGCCTAAAAAAGCTTCACCTATTTTAAAAAGGAAAATGAATAATAAAAATGAAGCTGCCAGCTTGATGCCATTTCGGCTAAAGAACTCAGAAAATGGCGTAATAAGCGTTGTTCTCAACCAATTGATCACCGCTGAGTTATTTGCGTGGGCATTTGTTATTCGGCCAAGCAGGGCTTCTCTATCTACGCTTGGTTCATTGGCAAAGCAAGTCGCACAGGCCAATAAAGCCATGATAGCACCCAGTAATAGGTATATGTTTGGCCATGACCACGACGTTAGATCTGCTAAAAAAAAGGGAATAGCACCAAGGCCACCGTAACCTGTCCACCAACCGGCGGTCGCCATCGATGAGGCGGCTGACATACCGTCTTTATCACCTTGTTCAATACAGTCAATCCGAAAGCCATCAATAGCAATATCCTGGGTAGCAGAGGCAATGGCAATCAATAAGCCGATTAATGCAACGTAAAATAAATCATGGTCAGCGTTGAGTTGTGACATGGTTAAGCACAGTAGTACGACACAGCTTTGCATCAAAAAAATCCAGCCTCGTCGCAGCCCTAATAGTGGGGGCTTGAGTTTGTCGACAAGAGGAGACCATAAAAAGTTAAATGAGTAAGTAGCGAAGATGATGCCAAACAAACCAATAGCCGAACGCGATAACCCTTCATCCTTTAACCATGCTGATAATACCGAACCAATCATGATCCAAGGAAAGCCACTGGAAATGCCTAAAAGAAAAATGGTTAGGTAACGTTTGTCATTGAACGTTTTTAATGCAGTTAGCAATACTTCGACCTTTGGCGTTAACTCAAAAGTGTATTGAGCCATGAACCACGGTGTTTAGCAATAAAACTGTGAAGGGGGATTGGTATAATTACCGCGGTTAGGTAAGAGAGATTTAAGGGCGGATACCCACGCAGTCTAGAGGACAGTGCCCTAGGCCTTCAAGAAAATTGACGCAATTAGTAAGCTCATCAACAAGAAACTGGTCTTTCGTCAATTTTTCTTCATTCCAGTAATGCACTTGGTGAAGCAAATGCCAAAATACACGTTCCTTCTGCGTGTAAGGCTGTGTTAGCGTGCATTCAATTTGTCCCCATTCTTCCATGCTATCCCAAAAGAATAGTTCGATTTCCTCGATAGGAAGCTCTCCCTGCCAAAATGCCCTCAAATAGAAACACAGCTGTTTCGCTTTGTTATCTACAAAATCCTGAACATTCACGAGTAACTCAACCGTCTTTGTCTGCTTAAATTAGTATAGTCCATTACATCGTTACCAATGACTGCAATAACCCGATATTTGCCTTATTGTGGGTAGGTCACTGTTTTGGATGTTAATTTAGCGTAATCTCAAGAAGCAAGAATTACCAGCCTAGATGCCGTGTCCAGCCTATGGTGCTATTTGCAACCATTTGAATATTAGGTGTTTTTTCAATTTCTTTTATACTAAAGGTTAAAGAGTTATTTGGAATAATAACTTGCCTGTAGTGTAACTTCAGTTTATTTTTTGCTCTAATTTTCCTTTTCATAGTCGTGCTAGTCTCCCAGTCATTAAAGTTGCTGAGAGATAGGTCGAGCACTGGGAAGCTCGCTTTCGCTATAGTGTCAATTACTAAGTTGTTTGTAGTTTCCTCTGGCCAAAACGGCGAAATAGCCACAAACGTGTCAGGTTGTAAATCAGGCTGTGTTTCTATAGAAGACAGGTAAGCGGTAGCAAGCATGCCCTGCGCGATGACCATGCGATAGCCTGTTCTATTCTGTAGATAATTGTCTAGGGCATTAAGCTGTAACGCTAAGGCTGTGGTCGATGTTTCAAAGTTGAGGTACTGCGTCAGTTGGTTACTTCTAGGGTGAATGACTTTCGCTGTATCAGTTGATGGCGAGGCTCCCTCTGTCAATATTTCGCTGTCCTGTTCACCATTGGGTTTGGCGGTGGTCGAACTTACGGGCATGTTGAAAGGGCTTATAACGACATTCCAGCCTTTCTCTGCAAGCATATTTGCTAAGCTATTTCCCTGTGCGAGGGTAAGGCTCGATGGAAAAGGCTCTGTGAGCACAATGGCAACACCCAAGGGGAGCGGTGTTTTTGCCTCAACTTCAATGATTGGGGCTTCCAATTCGCCTACCATAAGGGCTTTTACTTCACCTGGCAGATAAGCATTTTTTACGTCCGTAAAAAAGTCGCAATGAGCCGTCATAGGCAGCAGCGAAACAATCAATGCAAAGGTTAAAAGGAGAGCGTGCCTCTTCATAAAAAATGGTATGCCTTTAACTATCACCTTGATACGGACAGTTTTGCCAGCATCAAATCAGTTTATAAACGAATTCGTTCTATTAAGACTATCGGCAACGCCCTTTAAAACTAAAATAATGTTGTTTAATAAAGGCCGAGACGCATTAAGGGGCTACTCAATGCGCTCTGAAAGCGGAGGTGGGCAAAACGGACTAAAAGGGATGGCGATATTAAAGTGCAGCCAATGGCCAAGTGTTGGGTGCGAAAGACTCAAGCTTTCAGCATGAAGCTGTAACCGAGGTGCCATAGATAATGCTTCTTCATGGGCATAGAGTCTATCTCCCAAAATAGGGTGACCCAAAGCAAGCATATGTACTCGCAGTTGGTGAGAGCGACCGGTAATGGGGTAAAGGGCAACAAGAGAATAGGGTCGCTCTTTTTCATCCAGTGTGCGCTCAATGACGTCAAAGTGCGTTACGGCTTTTTTTCCGCGCTCAAAGTCTACCATTTGCTTCGGCCTGTTTGGCCAATCGCAAATAAGGGGAAGGTTAACCTCTCCGCTGTCTTGTTCTACATGTCCATGAACCCGGGCGAAGTAGCGCTTTTTAGTTTGACGTAACTCAAACTGTTTCGAGATATGGCGATGGCTATCTTTATTAAGCGCCAGCACCAAAATACCCGAAGTCGCCATGTCTAAGCGATGCACTACTGTGGCGGTGGGGTACACACGGTTCACCCGGCTAATTAGCGAGTCGCGGTGCTCTAAAGCTTTGCCCGGAACGCTCAATAGCCCGCTAGGTTTATGCGCAACCACCATGTCCTCATCTTGATACAAAATATCAAGATAAGGTGTCATCGGTGGGTTATAAACAAAACTTGGGTTCGCCATTATGTACTCGTTACTTCACAGTCGCTTTTGAATGTTTAACCTTTCGAGGTTACGGGTTATTTACCACAATACGAATGGCGTCCAGCTGAACATCTGCATCCTGAATAACTTTATCAAGGGCGTTCATTTGCGTTTCAATAAACTCAATTTCGCTGTCACGTACTGCTGGGTTACGCTTTTGAAGATCGCGCAAGCGCTGTATTTCTTCATTAAGCGTGCTGTGCATCCTGTTAAGTGCGTCGTGTTGCTTTTGGTTAGCTTGCTGATGGGCAAGCTTACGCGCCTTTTCAATGGCAAGCTCAAGGGGCTGTTGTAGGGCTTTTAAAAGCTGAGCCGATATTTTACGTCCAATCTTACGCTTAACGTCGAAGCTTAATTCAGACGGATTGCCTTGTGCATCTAAACACACTCTAACCGGTGTTTGAGGTAAGAAGCGGCCTAGTTGAAGTGATTTAGGTGCTTGTGCCTGTAGCACAAATAACGCTTCAATCCAGTACGCGCCTTTTGGCAAAGAAGGCTCGGCAATAAAGCCCATGCTGCTCTTTCCGTGTACGTCGGTGAGTACTACGTCCATGGCGGTATGCACAAGTGGATGATCCCAGCTTAAAAACTGCACGTTTTCTAGCGTGGTGGCAACACGGCGCTTGTAAGTGACTGTCATGCCTTCTGGGTCAAGACCCGGAAGCTGGCTCACCATCGACTCGGTTGGCATAAGAATAAAGCAGTCATTGCCTTTTTCATCCTGCTGAACACCGATAGCATCGAAAACGCGACCCATAAAGCGCGACAAATCTTGTTCGCTATCAAGGGTAATAATGTCTTCAAGCAGTTGTTCTACGCGGCCTTCACCCGAGGCATTAAGCTCAAGAAGACGATCGCGACCGGCTTCAAGCTGCGCCACGAGCTGGCTATTAAGCGTAACACTCATGTTCACTAGCTCATCACGGGCGCTCATATCGTCAGGGTGTAAGCAGGCACCAATAAGCAACGGCTTAACGTCGTCGAATACGCCAGAGCCCGTAGGGCAGGTCTTTTCGAAAGCATTTAGCCCTTCGTGATACCAATCTAGCAATACGTGCTGCGCGGTTTTCGCTAAATACGGCACGTGAATTTGTACGGTTTGAGTTTGGCCAATTCGGTCAAGGCGACCAATACGTTGTTCAAGCAGATCTGGCGTAATAGGCAAATCGAACAGCACCAAATGGTGAGCGAACTGGAAGTTACGGCCTTCGCTGCCAATTTCACTACACAGTAGAATTTGTGCGCCGTCTTCCTCATCAGCAAAATAATGGGCCGCCTTGTCGCGCTCCACAATGCTCATGCCTTCGTGGAATACACTGTGGCGAATACCGGTTTGTGTGCGAATAACCTCACCTAACTCTTGCGCTGTACGGGCGCTTGCGCAAATAAGCAGAATCTTTTCTGGCTTAACGCTTTGCATGAAATCAAGCAGCCATTCAACGCGCGGGTCTTGCTTGGTCCAGCTGTTAACCACGCTTGCCATACGTTCAGGATACAGTGAATAGGTTAAGTCGCCGCCGCTCACGGCATCTGAATAAACCTCAGGCAAAGCTAACTCGTACGCGCTTAATTTACGCTCCGGAAAGCCTTCAATATTGGCGCGGCGGTTTCTAAACAGCATACGACCTGTGCCGTGACAATCGATAAGTTGGTGCAGCAACGCATGGCGATTTTCTGGCGAGCTTAAATCACCCGCATGTTCCATTACGTCAGGCGCGAATTCAGCGAGCTTGCTGCGCTGTTTGTCGTTAGGCTCGGCGTCTGAAAGTAATGGCGCTACCGCATCGGCCAGTTGGCTGTATTTCGATTCTTCATCTAAGAAAGCGTCGTAGCTATGGAAGCGGGCCGGGTCGAGCAAGCGCAAGCGTGCAAAGTGGCTTTCGTGACCAAGTTGATCAGGTGTTGCGGTAAGCAGTAATACGCCAGGTGTTTGGTTTGCCAGCGCTTCCACACACAGGTATTCGGCTGAGGGAGCCTCACTTGACCACGCAAGGTGATGGGCTTCATCGACAACCATTAAATCCCATCCTGCAGCTTGAATTTGCTGCTGGCGTTTTTCGCTTTTGCTTAGGAAGTCGATACTACAAAGTACCAGCTGGTCGTTTTCAAATGGATTCACTGCGCTCGCGTCAGACGTTTCGTCATCTTCTAAGTCTTCACTCTTCTCTATCGCTTCGCTCTTTTCTATGGCTTCGCAGCGACTTTCATCGTAAATGGCAAAAGGAAGGTTAACGCGGCGAAGCATTTCAACTAACCATTGGTGCATGAGCGAGTCTGGAACCAAAATAAGCACGCGCTCTGCGCGGCCTGTTTTAAGCTGCTGGTGAATAATCAACGCGGCTTCAATGGTTTTACCAAGACCTACTTCATCGGCAAGTAATACGCGAGGTGCGTGTCTGCCGCCTACCTCTGACGCAATGTGGAGTTGGTGCGGAATAAGCGATATGCGCGCACCTGCAAGACCAATGGTGTTTGAACGTAAGTAATCATATTGATGATCTAAAGCACGCTCGCGCAAATCGAACCATTTAGGGTTGTCTAATTGCTGACTGAACAGGCGCTTTTCAGGTTGGTTCAAGCGAATGTGGCTGTCTAGCATGGTTTCAGGTAATCGCGCTTGCGCTTTGGTGTCTTCGCGAAGCCCGTGATAGATGAAAAGATCTTGGCTTTCTTCTTTTTCAGTAATGGTCATTTCCCAGCCGTCTTGGCTTTTGACCGTTTCGCCAATTTCAAAAACTAGTCGCGTAAGCGGCGCATCTTGCTTAGTATACTTTCGCGCTTCGCCTGTTGCTGGATACAACACTTCGACTGAACGGAAGTCGCTACCAATAACGACACCTAACCCCAGCTCTATTTCTGTGTTGCTTAACCAACGCTGACCAACTGAAAATCGACTATCTGAACTCATAAATCACCAACCTATTTTTCGGGGGGCGGTATTGTACGCATTGCGTTGTGATAAGTCATTAATACTAGACTACTGGTTGTCATTTTTACTACATAGGCGAAGAGGGGGCTAATGCATCTGATAAAGGGTTTCAATGCTTTGAATGGCTTTTGAAGCATCATCGCTCGTTGCATTGTTGACAGCTTTGATAAGATTAGGTGCATCGTAGGGTTCTAACAAAGTTAAGAATGTCGCTGTGCCAGGCGGCATGCCACTATTCACTGCTTTTTGAAGTCGCTTCCATACGGTGAACAGCGACTCCTCACCTAACGTTTTTTGTTGCACTACGCTATCAATGGCGCGGTGCATTATCATCCCGCATGAATAATAAAGATTGAAGTGCCCGTTTTTATAAGCACGAGCCTTTGGAGCGCTGTGCTATCTCATATTACGTGAAGGGACTGCTCTTCGCTTATCACTTGCTCTAACGAAAAATAAAAAAGAAAAAACAGTGCTAAATCTCAAAAACTGGATTATGGTGGAATTAAGGGTTCGCTAATTTAACAAACGAACCTTTGAGGCAGAAAGAGTAGTACTGCTTCTCAGTCGACGCGAGTAGGGGAAGAAGTCCTGTTTCGAGCGGCATTCTCCTACAACCGTAACTGTAGCTTGTTAGCGCGTGCGTTCATAAATGAACAATACGTCTAACCTGGCTTTATTTACCGGAGTGAAGGATGCCAAGAAAAAATTCTACCGATACTAAGATTTACGTCCTCGATACCAATATTCTGCTGCACGAACCTCACG
Organism: Alteromonas marina; assembly: GCF_000808575.1. Taxonomy (GTDB): domain Bacteria; phylum Pseudomonadota; class Gammaproteobacteria; order Enterobacterales; family Alteromonadaceae; genus Alteromonas; species Alteromonas marina_A. Next base: position 16,838 of record NZ_JWLW01000007.1, on the reverse strand, counting down.
CTTTTCTCTCATTTAAAGAACACGACGTGGTTATTCCAATGACCGTATTGGAAGAGCTCGACTACATCAAAGACAGCAAGAAAGACGTGGCGCGAGATGCGCGGGTATCCATTCGGGCGATGGAGGATTTGCTCCACGATGCAACACCCGAAGATATGCTTGCCGGTGTTTCAATGGAAGGGTTGGGCGCAGGGCAAACGGCACCTACAGGGAGTTTATCTATTTTTGCCGACCTCAACATGGTTGAGGCTCAGCAAGTGTTCACCAGCAATGAAAACGACAACCGTATTATTAACGTAGCACTACATTTGCAGAAGACTTTCGCGCCGCAGAAGGTCGTGTTGGTTACTAAAGATTTAAACATGCGCCTTAAAGCGAAAGGAGCGGGCCTTGCGCATGTTGAAGACTACCGCACCGACCAGCTAATTACTGACATCAAATATCTATCTCGCGGGTTTCATACCTTTGAAGGTAATTTTTGGGACAGCGTAAAAAGCGTGGATAGCCGCAGCGAAGGGCGGGACACCATTCACACTATCCCCAAGTCTATGTTGCCAGAAGCGTATGTAAACGAGTTTTTGCTCGACGAAACTAAACAGTTTGCAGGTTTAGTAGAAGAGATCACCGACGATCATTTAGAGGTGTTGGATTTAGGCTATGAACGCTTGATGGGTCGTCATGCCTGGGGCATCACACCCAAAAATATAGGGCAGGCCATGGCGCTCCATGCGTTGCTAGATCCACACATTGATATGGTTATTCTCACAGGCCCTGCCGGTAGTGGTAAAACGCTCCTTGCGTTAGCGGCAGCCCTTGAAATGGTGGTAGAGCGTAACATGTATGACAAAATCATTGTCACGCGAAGTACGCCGGAAATTGCTGAGTCCATTGGCTTCTTGCCGGGAACGGAAGAAGAAAAAATGTTGCCTTGGTTGGCAGCAATTACCGATTCTTTGGAAGTACTCCACAAGCACGACGAAAATACCAAAGGTTCTATGAATTACATCATGGAAAAAGCCAACATTCAGTACAAGTCGGTAAACTTTATGCGAGGCCGAAGTATTCAAAATGCGATTGTGATTTTGGATGAGTCGCAGAACTTAACCGCGTCACAGCTTAAAACCATCATCACACGCTGTGGTGAAGGAACAAAGCTGATAGTGGGCGGTAACCTCGCGCAGATTGACAGTAACTATCTGAGCGCAGTGACCTCGGGCCTAACGTACTTGGTTGAGAAGTTTAAAGACTTTTCGGGCAGTGCCACCATTAACCTAGACGGCGTGGTAAGAAGTCGTCTTGCGAGTTTTGCTGAAGAAAATCTCTAGCAAGCAGCCTTTTCTAAGTATTTTAATTAAAGCGCCTTATTGTAAAGGCGCTGTAATTGATGATTAGAAATCAGTGTCGTTGTTGCATAACTAAAGACTGTAAGTTGTCATACCGATAAAAATAATAAAAGCTGGCTGTTCCAATCTTCACTTGATATATTTCCGAAGTAATTATGAGGGCAATAAGTAACATGGACGTGCCGTAATGGGGATACAAGCTAAACACAAACAGGAAATTTCTCTATTACACGGCTTTATCGCTCTTTTCTTAATCCTCGTTGTTAGTGGCTTTTCTTCTTATGCGCTGAACCTGATTTGGGGATCGCTTCGTCAGACATTAGCCCTTGTACATCTGTTTGTGGGTTATGCAATAACTGCCATATTCTTTTTTTATTCCTATAAACATTTTAAACGAACGGTGGGTTTCCGACGGACTGGCTCGATCATTCTCGGCGTGATTTTATTTTTAGCAACTTGCTATCTCGCGTTAACCGGCGTACTGATTAGTTTTACCGGAGTATTGAAAAAACAAGCCTGGTTGCTCGATAGTCACATAGTGTGTGCAATACTAACGCTTTTCCTATTAGCCATTCATTTAATATGGCATTACGTGACGTTCCCTAAGAACCGACGTTCAAGCGTTCCGTCTCGGTTTGTCACGCTTTCTAATAAAATAATCAGACCTATTTTAGTTGGAGTAGGGATATTATGTATTACCACTATTACCTTATTGACCGGAAACTACCTAATTCAAAATAGCTACTCTACTAGTACGGTGGAAGATTACCTTTATGCTTATGGCGACGGGCCCTTCTTGCCCAGTCTAACTATGACTGCAAGTGGTACTTTTGTTCAACGAAAGCATATTGCTGAATCTGCGCAATGCATTGAGTGTCATAAAGGGATAGGTGAGCAATGGATGTCTTCTACTCATAGGCATGCGGCTGATGATCCCACATATGTGCGAAACGTGAATTTGTTGACGGAATCTAAAGGTATTGCAGCGACCCGATATTGTGAGGGGTGTCACGCCCCAGTGGCTTTGTTAACCGGCCAGTTAACTCCTGGTGGCAGCCATGGAGGTAAACCCGATACTGTTGCAAATAAAGAAGGTATCAGCTGTATGTCATGTCACGGTGTGAATCACTTAACTAGCTCAGAAGGTGTGGCAAGTTATCGCTTCTCCCCTAGAGATTCGTATCTTTTTGCAAATGTGGATTTATGGCCTCTAAAGTTTTTACATCAGCAGACACTAAAATTAGTTCCACAACGTCATACGAAAGATCTTCTATCTCCGTTGCTTAAAGAGTCGCAATTTTGTAGTTCGTGCCACACTCAGTTCATGGATAAGTCCATGAATAATTGGGGATGGGTGAAAATGCAGGACGAGTTTCTAGCTTGGTCTAACAGTAAGTTTAATTCTCCTAAGGAGCCGAGGTTTTCCCACCCACAAAACAAACAATGCCAGGACTGCCACATGCCGATGATAAAGGCTGACGACATCGCTGCCGATGGTGCAGGAAAAGTTCGTTCTCACTACTTTGTCGGTGCAAACGTGATGTTGGCGAAACATTTCGACAATGAAACATTATTTGAAATGACCAAAGAGTTTTTGCAACAAGACAAAATTCAACTGTCGATTGAGCCTCCCGAAGATGAGCAGGCCAAACAGAGCGCACTGTATCTTAAAGCTGAGCTCAGAAACCAGCATAAATATCCGGTTGCGATGTACCGGGGAGAGCACAAAAAAATAAAAGTGTTATTGACGAATCAGGGCGTTGGGCATAGTTTTCCCGGTGGCACCATTGATTTAAATGAAGCTTGGATTGACTTTAAGGTATATGACGGTCAGCAACGTCTTGTTACCTCCAGTGGCCAGCTTCAAACAGACGGGGCGCTTGGTGCAGACACGGTTGTTTACAAAGAGATCGCAATCGATAGATATGGTAAAGAAGTATGGCGTCACGACTTGTTCAACATGGTTGGGCGTAGTTATGTAAATGTGATCCCAGCGGGTTCTACTGACGTTGTAGAATTTGATCTAACAGTGCCAGATTGGGCTATCTCACCGCTTACTATTTCAGCCACTCTCAAGTTTCGTAAACTAAATCAGAAGTATTTAGATTGGGTTAATCTAGAGCAATCAGTCGATACTAACCCAATAATAGATATTGCGCGAGATAGTGTGAGCGTAAAAGTACTCAAAGCGCCAGCGAGTCAGTAGCCTGTTCTGAGCGAAGTACATAATTCTGGCGCCACTGCGAATCCAGTATATAACCTTTGTCTTGCGCGAAACGGATAAAGCTATCAGCCCAAACATTATTTATCTGATTATCAAAGACATCGGTATAGCCGTGCTGAAGATACAAAAACTCAAAAATTCTGGTCAACTGGGGGCTTTCTTCTGTTGAACCTTTTTTATATGTATTGCGTGCAGCGCGAGCTAATTGATTTATCACTACCCGTTTTTTCACTTTTGTATCAGATTGCATCACGTAGCTAAGTGCCATAGGGTTACCTTCCAAGATAGAGCTAAATTCACTTCTGAGTTGCTTCATGTCTGGGTCAAAGCGTTGTTCACAATATTCTGTTAAAGAAGCGCGAATGTGACACTCCTTTGATATAGCTGACTGAAATGCTATGGAATACTGGTTTAAATCTTGGCCTTCGATAAAGTACTTCAAGCTTTGTAAAGTTAAATAAGGAACGAACCAAAGTTGCTCAGGGTAATGCTCCAGTAGCAACTCTGAATAATCTTCAGACAAGGGAAGACCGAGTTGGTACATTTTTGAAAGAATGCGCTCAATATCCGTGTCTGAGCGTAACAGATTAAGTTGATTTATCGCTCTTAATTTATCTTTCTCTGTTGTTGCTGAGACAATATCGATAATATGCGCTATGGAAAAATGGCTAAAAAGGGTCGAATTCACATAGGTGTTGACCCAAGAGGTTTTAGTTGGGGGTAATTCCGTCCTCATTGGGAGGCCAAAAATGTTTTGTAAAACAAGCCTATCAGGGTGAAGCCTGAATACCATTTCATCATCTGCAGTTCGCTCAACAATAGTTTTGATCCTATCGTGTTCTACTTCAAGTTTGGTTAAGGTCACTGCGCATTCGGCTTTAAGTACAGGTTCGTAAACACTGGAACAGATCTCAGTTAATGGTACTAGTGCTTTTCGGTACTTCAAAAAGCCAATCGTTCTAATGATTGATGCAATTAGAGCGTTCGATGCGTGTTTATTCTGTTGTTTTTGGTGAAGAAATGAAATGAGCGACGCACCTATCGTTGGGTCTTCGCTCGCGCTCAAAGCGTGAAGTGCACAAATTGTCTCAGATTCAGGGGACTGCCTCAGGGCGCGATGTAACAATTGAGACTTCAGTACTGGCTTATTTAAAGGGACCACCTCTTCTTCCCAGAACCAGTAGTTAAGGTGATCTGTTAATTGGCAAAATTGAGGAGCAGGCAGTGAGCGAATCAAGTAATCCAAGTGTTCGACAAAAAGGTCGCTTTCGGTTTTGCTGATTAACTCAATAAGCATGGCATAAAGTTCAACACGTTGCTGTGATGGCGGAAATCGCTGCATTTGATTGAACAACCAACTGATTAATGTGATGACTTCCTGGCTTCGCGCCTGCGAAGTTTTCACGGTTACAAACTTATCATGGTTTAATTGTCTGGCAAATGTCAGCAATGAGCTAAGCGATGGCTCAATTGTTCGGGATAAAGCCGGAATAAGTTCTTTCATTGGTAAATCTATATACGCAAATAAATTGTAGTATCCGGACTCAATGGAGTTAGCATTCCCCTTTGTTTTTTTCGAGATATTGTCGATCTCGCCTTGTACCAAATTTAACTGATAAACATGGTTTAGTGCTAATTTTTCAAAGATATATTTGTTATCGGGTCCTGTCACTTTGAGTGATACGTCAGAATCAAATTGTCCTAGGCCGAAATGAACCCTGCGTTGGTTTGAAGACAGAAAGGGCTGAGGCTTCACTAAAGTCTTGGTCGCTAATTGCTTATTTGACTCAGTATTTAAAGTAAATTCTACTAGATTACAGAGGTTTATTGGCTGGCAGTTGAACGATATCCAATTATTATTGGTGTCAGTGTGATTCATATACAACGACAACACGCCATTGTTGTTGTTTACGACATAATCAAGTTTACCATCGTTGTCAAAATCAGCAGATGCGATTCCTCTTGAGGAACGTTTTAGTGTGGGAAACTGGGAAAACAAAGTTGGCTCAAATCGCCCATTGGCTATTTGGAGTGCTCCGAAGTTTACATTTCCTACAGGCAAATAAGGGGTGTCAATATGGGCAGCGGCATTACCCTTTGCTGTTATAAAGTCATCATTGCCATCATTGTTCAAATCTCCAACAATTGTCCCCCAGGATTGCACTGAAGCGTCCTTGTCGGTTGTCGCGAATAATTGCCAAGCTCTGTCCTTATTTACTTGTTCACCTATCATATGCAACTGAGTGCTTCCTCCACCAAAGGGGGTGAACATCAATGCAGATTTGTCTGCAACCTTTATGGAACTAAGTTGAACGTTGGGGGATTTTTTAAAACTTAACAGTTCGGTAAAGCGGTCATTTGACTGCTGTTCGTCAAAATCAATAAAATCAGAGTTTGAACCTGAGCCGTTTGCAATGTAATAACTTCCGGAAGCGTGCTTATTTTCTGCAACCATTTGTTTGGGTGTGATACTTAAAGTTCGATCATAATTTGATAGCAGCAGAGTTTCGAATAGAGGGAGAAGTGTATTTAATTGGGGACCGCTATTTAGCAAAATTGCATTTCTTAACCCATTGTAATTTTCTGCATAAAACTGGGAGTCGGTTTCATAGCCGTATTCTTGGTTACCTATTTTTATATCGTTTTCATAATCTAGAAAGTTGGCAACAAGAATGTCCTGTTTGCCATCTTGGTTGTGATCCCAAATGGTGATAGATAGCGGCCAAAAAGGTTGGGGAAGGTCACCTATAGATGACCGATTAAAAGATTTGCCATTTTTATTTGTGAGCAAGATTACTTCATTTGTTTTACCATAAACTAATTCTGGAAACCCGTCGTCATTTAAATCGCCAACAGCACAGCCATACCCACCAGCTAACTGCGTTTCTCCAGCTAAAACGGTAACATCTTCAAAATACTGTCCAGCGATATTCTGATAAAGCTTGGAACCTGTCGGGTTGTTCCACCAATGTTTTTTGCCATACCGACGAGTAACGCCTTCGCCACCTACAATAAATAAATCCTCATATCCATCTTGATTAAAATCTATGACACATACGCCTGAACCCATTGCATCTTTGATACCTGATAGCTTTTCAGTGCGCTGAATATGTTTGAATACGATACCTTTTACAAAAGCTGATTCTAAAAATTTCACAGGAGTGTGGTCAGCTTTGAAGCTGATGGGGTTTACCGACTCGTAGTCGGTTGAAAAAGCAAAAACAAGCCATAGTGACAAACAGATAGCACTTGTTAGTCCAATGAGAGTTAATACTTTATTATTTGGCAGCCTTGTTCTCACAACAATCCTTGTTTTTGGATAAACGTCAATACTTTACCGCGAAGATGCCTCTAACGAAAGTTTATTCTTCTCGCCTCATAGCAATAAATATAAAATAATCTTTACTTAAAAAAGTTAAAGCTGTAGCATTATGTAAAGTATAAAAAATAAACACAATTATTACTGAGTTCACAATTCGGTATTTATTGTAAGGTCGATACCTTTTGACCCCATGTGTGCGGGTTGAGCTTAGTTCGTATGGAAAAAATAATAACAGTAAGGATGCAGTTATATGAAAAGCAATAAAATAACGAAAGCTTGTATAGTGCTTTTATGCCTTGTGCAATCTTTATGGTTTAGCACTGCTGCACATGCGACCATAATCAGTAATGGTGATTTCTCATCAGGACTGGATGAATGGAATGATCTGAGCTCCACTGGTTCAGTGACAGAAAGTGGCGGTCAAGTCATCTTATCATCGGGTGATAGTTTTGACCCGTTTGCAGCCGTCTTAGTACAAGGCGATGATGGAAGCTTCCTTTTTAATTCCCCAATCATGGTTGGCCTTAACGTATCAATGTTGAGCGTCGATGTGTCGGTTGTAAGTACGCTTATTGACCCGACTGAACAAGGTCTCTCCACTTTCACAGATACACTTTTTTTAGCAATTTATGATGCGGCCGATGTGAATTTTGACGCCGCGTTTGAAATTCCTGTACTGGGAAATGTAGCTGAGACATTCTTATTTGATATGAGTGATTGGTTAGGCAGAGAAATTGCCATCTCATTTGAACTTGCTGATGAAGATGACGGGTTTAACAACTCCTTTTCAGTCGACAATGTCTTTTTTACTTACAATAACACTTCGGTGCCAGTGCCTGAACCTAAGTCCTTCATTATGTTACTCTTTGGCCTTGCTCTGTTAACTCGTTGCCGCAAATTTGCGTAGGTAAAAAAATTTATTATAGGGGCTAAAATGCCCTTTCAAGGAAGACGCTCGTTCTTTTAAAAGATTGAGTTATCAGGGAGATAAAGGTTTGAATACGGTTAAGTTACTACTTCTCATATTCGTTTGTTCGGTTTCTGCTTTGCTTGTGAACGTAGGAAAGGTGTCTGCGCAAACGACTTCAGATGGTTGGGTAAAAGATACAGAAATAGAAGTAAATTGGAATAGCCCAATACGTAGTAGGCGTTCTCCTGATGCCACCGTTTCTGCTCAAATCACAAACAGCGGCGATGAACCAACAAATGGTCCTATTCGCTTTGTGATCGAAACCCTTGCTCCAGCTACTGTATCGGTAGGCAATGCTGACGGTAAGCTCGGCGAATTGGACTATGTTGTAGCACTTCCGGAAAATCAAGTTTTGGAGCCGGGTCAGAGCTTAACGGTTGGCCCCATCACTATTGTTGGTGGACGCACTAGTTTCAATATCAGTGGCTCTGCCTATGTTCAGGTACCACTGGAACCTGTTGCACTGGAAGTGGATATTCTCACACCTACTACGTTATCCACTTTTGGAAGCTCGCCAGTAACTGTTACGGGTACTATTAATCAGGAAAATGCGGAATTAACATTAAATGGTGTCGTAATTGCTCATGATGGTAAACAATTTAGTGCCGATGTTGAACTAAGCGAAGGATTTAATACCGTCGTAGCACGAGCCACCAATTCAAGTGGTGAGCAAATAACCGATTCTATTTCAGTATCACTGGACTTAACCCCTCCTTATCTAACAATCGAATCTCATACGGAAGCACAAGAAGTTTATAGTGACAAAATTACCGTTACTGGCCTAGTTAATGATATTGTTCGCGGCACCGTTTCCGAAGAGCAGGCATCGGTTGAAGTTAATGGTATTAAAGCGACCGTGTCTAACCGTAGCTATGCCGCAACTGATGTGCCGTTAAACGAGGGCGAAAATGTTATTACGGTTACCGCTATTGATGAATCCGGCAACAGCGCATCTATATCCCAAAATGTTGTCTATAAAATCGTAACAGAAAAACGCTTGGTATTGGTAAGTGGCCAAAACCAGACTGCACAAATCGGCAATAAACTACCTGAACAACTAATTGTAAAATTGGTTGATGGCTCTGATGCGCCAATCGCAGGTGAAACTGTTGTTTTCAGGGTAACGCAAGGTGCGGGAATTGTTGGCAGCACGCCAGAAACATCCGGTCGAGCTATCATTGCGACGACTGACGCTGAAGGTATTGCGCGCACTGAATTTCAGGTTGGCTACCGCACAGGTGTCGCTAACCATAAGGTTCGCGCTAAAGTCGTTGGCGTTGAAAACGAAGTTATTTTCCCTGCGTCAGCAACCAGCGTTACAGGCGACAAAATCAGCGTAAACTCAGGTAATAATCAGCGTGGTGTTGTAGGACAAACCTTACCAGCTCCGTTTGTTGTTGCAGTAACAGACAGTGGTGCCAATGTAGTGCAAGGAGCACGTGTACGATTTGATGTGATTAAAGGCGACGGTGTTTTCCAAAATGAAGAAAGCAGCTATGAAACCTTGACCGACAGCGATGGTCGTGCGTCGGCGCAACTTACTTTAGGCCCACTCACGGGTATAGATGCCCAACGTGTTGAAGCTGTATTAATTGATTCCCCTGAGAGTATGGATTTACTTGCGGGTTTCTCTGCGACAGCATTTGTACCAGCAGACGCTGGAATCACTAGTGTGAGTGGTGTTGTGCTGGACAATCAGGACACACCTTTGCCGGGGGTAACGGTTCGTATAGAAGGTACAGACAGAACCGCATTTACTGATCAACAAGGCCAGTTCACGATCACTCAAGCGCCAGTTGGACCGGTTCATTTAATCGTTGATGGCTCGACCACGACTGCTTTTGGTGAGTACCCGACATTGAGCTATCATATTGTAACCGTGTCAGGTGTGGACAACCCTCTTTCTGGCCCTGTCTACATGGTCAAACTAGACACAGATAACGGTGTGTATGCGGGTAAAGAAGACGTAGTACTTACCCTTGATAACTTCCCAGGATTTAAACTGGAAATCGCAAAAGATTCGGTGACATTCCCAGACGGTTCGCGCGAAGGGATTGTTTCAGTTACATCTGTAAATGCCTCAAAAGTACCAATGGCGCCGCCCAATGGTATGCAACCTCAATTTATCGTAACAATCCAGCCAGTTGGTGCGACATTCTCTCCTGCTGCGAAATTAACGCTACCTAATGTAGATGGGCATGCACCAGGAGCACAGGTTGAAATGTATTCTTTTGATCACGACTTGGAAGAATTCGTAGCGATTGGCTTGGGTACAGTTTCGGAAGATGGTTCAGTTGTTTCATCTAACCCTGGTGTGGGAGTTGTGAAAGCAGGCTGGCACTGTGGATCACAACCAGGCGGTTCAGGTACAGCGCATAATTGTCCAGAGTGTCAGAAGTGTCAAGGAAGTTCATGTGTTAGAGACCCAGCACAGGATAACAAACCTCTTTCCAATCAAACGCCAGAAGATTGTAAAACACAGTTGTGTAAAGGCTTCAAGCCAGATCCGAGCGATGTTCCTGTTAATGCAGATGTGAAATACGATTGTAAAAAGCCAGGATGCGATGGGGAAAATCCAATTTTTGATGTTCCAGATGATGGAGATATCAAAGAAGAAGATAAAAAATGTGCTATGTGTTCTGATGGTGAGAAAGTACCTGATGAAAGCAAAGAAGATAAAGCGTGTGGGACACCGGGTACGAGTACAGCCTGTTATACATGTAAAGATGGTTCTTGTGGCAATCACTGTGAAGCGAGCAAAGATAAAGAAGTTATCAAGGTTGGAATTCCAGGCGAAATAACAAATTTCTTAACGGTACTAAATCGTGGCTCAGAAAAGCTTCGAAAAGTGTCTCCATTCACATTATCACTTGACGTGACTGGCGGAGGTTCAATGGAGCAAGGTGAAGCCTGTTGTACCGCGTGCGTCACGACTGAGCCTGTCATACAAAACAAATATTCAGTTGACGTAGAAATAAAAGCCACTGCGTCTGCTGCAACGCCTAGACTTCCTTTTCCGTCATACGAACATTATTTCAATAGAGATGAGCGTTTTATTGTGGGTGCTAATGCAGAGTTGAGAGGGACTGTAACGGGAGCCACTTCACCTAAGTATGAGTATACAGAAAAACTGGGATGTCCAGATGATGAAAACTGTCACGAATTTGCTGCTCAAGTTGCTGTAGGTGGAGAAATCGCTGCGAATGGTTTATTACAAGCTGCAATGCAAAAGTGGGATTTTGATCACGAGTTATATCATTGTAGTTTCTATAGTCGAGAAGCGAGGAAAAAGCCTAGCAATAATCACTGCTGGTCTACTGAAGAAGGGGTTTCAGGAACTATAAAGGGTGGAGCTAAAGTAGAGGCTAATGTGAGCTCATCTTCGAACAGTTGCACCGGGCCAAAGTCATGTGCGTGGCAAATAAAACCGGTTGAGCTGTTTGCTGAGGGAAGCGCAAAAGTGAAGTTCCTGTTTTTCGATTTCGAGTACAATTATAAACCAGAACCAATTAAAGTGTCTGATGGAAACGGCGGAAGTTGCTTGTAGGAATAAAAATGAAGATAAAGCAGATAGTACTTTTTTTAATTTTTGGTTTTACGTTTGGACAGCAAACTATTGCCGTAGAACGAAAAGAATGGAGCATTATCTCACACAAAGGTGAGTCGATGTTTGCAGCCTCACAACACATTGAAGCCACGCGAAAGGGCTTTGAACTGGAGCTGTCAAGTAAAGCAAGATTTGATAGCGCTCAGAATCTACTATCTCACTATTATTGGCTGTTGAAAGAACAGAAAATAAAGCAAGTAGCGAGACTTTATACAAATAAAGATGGCAGCAGAGCTAAGTTTGAAAATGCGATTACCACAAATAAGTTGAACCTCACAAAATATTCCACACTAAACAGAGTGCAAATTACTTCCATACAGCAGTGGGACAGTTTTACTGTATACGGTGTAAAACTCTTCAACGCAAAAAACAAGTCAATGAGCTGGCAGGAGCGAGTTGTTTGTGAGATCAGGTGTTACATGGTTTTTGCTATCGCTGACAACTCTCAGGCTTCGGACTTACTGAACTTAAGTAAGATGACGTACTTAGAATCCAAACGTCTAAATGGTGATCTGACTGACAAGTTGAAATTCAAGAGTAAGCCTATTGAATTCTCTGTTTCACATCCAGAGGGCGGACTATACCAAGGTAAGAAGAAGGAATTTAACTTTAAGTTTGCAATGCAACGATTCAAAGGAACTCAGACGGTTTCCAGGAAAAAAGATTGCTCAATTTACGAATCTTTAGAGACGATTGCTTTTTGTCAATTCTTAAACGAGTCCAATCAAGTAGACTCTGAAAATAGGGCTGCGATTGAAGAGTTTGTCAAGTCAATCACTGCTAAGCCACAAGGAAATGGCGTTATGATGAATGAGAATCGCGGTGGTATGGTGCAAAGCATAATCTTTTCTTCAAATGCATTTTTAGCGCGAGTGAATAAGTGGCAATCAGTAAAATTACTAGGTTATGTAGATAGTGATTCAACCAGATTCGTAATTTTTCGCCCTTTTATCAGTGATAACAGTGTTCAGCCAATTCAAGCTGTTTCTTTTGCTATTGGTGAAACAAAAAAATCCAATAGGTTGATTTACGGTTCGAATTGGGAAGACGGATATCTGTTCTTCTATAACAATATTGTAGCAAATAAATTAAATAGTGCGCTTCTATGACTATAGAAGTTAGCCGTATACAGCTCAGAAAAGCCAGATTGGGTGTCTTTTTTGTCGCTTTAATAGCTCTAATATTTGTAATCGTATTCTCAATAAAAGTATTTCAAGGAGTAGCTGGCCCAATTTCTTCCATAAATTGGCTACCCAATGAAGCGATGCTAACAAATGTATATATTGATGAAATGATTACAACAACTACGAGAGATAATCGAAGTCAATATACGCTATATAGGCCTCGCATTCAGTACAAGTATACATTCAGAGATAAAGAATATATCGGAAGCAAAGTAACTTGGTCTGAAACATACGATGACGGCTTTATGCTTGAATTAGGGCATGAGCTAAAGAGAAAGTTTGTAAGTTCTGAACCAATAGAAATATACATAAACCCGAATAACACGTCAGAATCTATTTTTATCAAAAGTATTATTTGGGAACATATGTCGATGTTGCTTGTTGGCTTCCTTATTTCTTGGGTAGTTTTTCTTTATCTAGTTCATGTTTTAGTTTTCAAGATGAAATATGACAAATAATTGTTTTGAGTATAAGTGAGCAGTTTTGTGTGTTTTTAAATTAGGGCTTTCCACAAGTTGCTCTAAAAGTTGCGGTTAAAAGATTTTTGTTCTCCAGCACTAAAGGAGCAGTCAGTGCTAGGGTTAAATAGGGAAATAAAATGAAAATTAGGTCTTATCGTCTACTAAGTACAATCTTTTTTCTGCCTTTGGCAGTAACTGGAGCTCAAGCCGTCACGCTAGACGACAAGTGCGTAATTAATATACTCAACCGAACAATCCAAGTTAGTGAAGATGGTGGGTGGGCGTTACCTAATGTGCCTTCCAATATGGGACAGATTCGTGCGAGAGCGACCTGTACATTGGAAGATGGTCGCACCGTCTCTGGACAAAGTGATTACTTTAATGTGTTACGTAACGGTATTACAAAAGTTGGTGATATCAAATTTGAAACATTGGACCCTATCCCCGTATCATTGAGTTTCTCGACAACGGATACGCTCCTTCTAAACAATCCAGAACAAACCTTTCCTTTAACTGTCACGGGCTTTTTTGCCGATAGTAGTGTAGATGATTTAACCGCAGGGGATAAAGGTACAAACTATTCTAGTACAAATGAGAATATTGCGACTGTTAGCCCAGATGGTTTGGTTACAGCTAAAGCCAACGGTGTTGCACTAATCAGTGCTCGGAAAGACGGCGTACTAGCCAGCCGTCGAGTAGAGGTCAAAATCGGCGGTGATCTCGATGGTGACGGGATTCCGGATGATGCAGAACGTGCGCTTGGACTTAATCCAAATGACCCTATTGATGCGCTAGAAGATCATGATAACGATGGGTTATCGGCGCTTGAAGAATATCAGGCGGGTACCAATATTTTTGAAGCCGACACAGATGGTGATGGCCTTACTGATTTGGAAGAACTTACTGGCGGAGCAAATGGTTTTATTACCAATCCGCTATTAGCTGATTCCGATGGTGATGGTATTTCTGATGGGCTGGAAATAGCCGGTGGTTCAGATCCTAATGATTCATCAAGCGGTGATTTAGCAGATTACCTTGATTTCATAACGGTATCCCCAGAGAACTTATTCCTAACTTATAATGCCATTGATGGTGAAGCCAGTGGCAAGCTTTCCGTTACGGGCTACATGCTTGACGGCACCTCTGTAGATTTAACACAGCAATCTAGCGGCACACGCTATATTACAGATGATATTACTATTGCCAATTTTGGCTCGTCTGATGGTGAAATTTTCGCAGGGCAATCGGGTGAAACTAGAATAACGGTGACCAACCGTGATCAGAGTTTCGTTGTCAATGTGACCGTGACCCAGTTTGACCCGGTTGCTCAGTCTACAGTAACTATTCCTGGCTACGCCAATAACGTCGATCTTAAAGAAAGCTTTGCATTTGTTGCTGCTGGGGCCGCTGGACTGCAAATTGTGGATGCAGCAGATACTTTTAACCCTGAGATAATCGGGGCATTGGACACCGAAGGTACCTCTATAGATGTTAAGGTTGCAGGCGACTTAGCATTTGTTGCTGATGGTGGAGCTGGGCTACTTGTTGTTGATGTGAGTGATGTAACCGAACCTAAGTTGCTTGCCACAGTAGATACTGCAGGTATCGCACAAGACCTATCAGTAAAAGGAGACTTCGTTTTTGTTGCTGATGGCTCTGCAGGAATCGAAATATTTAATATCGCGAATCCTAATAAACCTTTTGCAGTTGGTTCTACTGAATACCTTACTGATGTAAAGGGGATTGCTGTAGAAAACAACTTTATGGTCGCAGTGGGCGGTACAACCTTATCTTTGTTTGATATTGAAGACCCTTCAGCGCCATTACACCTTTCTTCTGTCAATATCGGCACAGTTAAAGACGTCGAAATCAGTAATGAATATGTTTATGTTGCAGCATACAGCACTGGCTATCGTATTTATAAGATTACGGATGCTGGAATGTTGGAACTCAAGGGCGGAGACAGGACCTTTGTTCCACGCGATGTTGCAGTGACAAATGGCTTTACCTTCTTTGCTGAGCAACTATTCCCAAATGTTGTTGCCTATGTGAACACTAAAAACCCTGACGAACCTTTCTTCCAGGATACGATTAACCTTTCTCCTTTAGGTGATTACGCAGGTACTGGTATTGCGCTTAACGCAACCCATGCTTTTATTACAGAAGAAAGATTTGTTGTGGGCTCAGACTACAAAGCGACGGGTGATACAAAACTGTTTATCGCACAATATAGAGAGCTAAATGATGCGAATGGAATATCTCCAACAGTCTCGCTTGTTGAGCCTGCATCAGACGGCGTTACAGTCGAAGGTGCAAGGTTAACGTTAACTGCAGATGCAAAAGATGACATTGCCGTTGGCAAAGTCGATTTTTATGTCAATAATCTGCTCGTCGCACAAGACACAACCTATCCATACTCCGTTCCATTCACCGTACCTCAGGATGTTGGAAATATTGCGGTTAAAGCAGTGGCTACAGATCTGGGCTCTAATAGTGCAACAACAGTTACCGTTACGCTTGAAGTGCAAAATGATGAAGACGGTGACGGTCTCGGTGATGAAGAAGAAGCTACTACGTGGATGACGGATGCCAATAACCCTGATACCGATGGGGATAACCTGACAGACGGGGAAGAAGTCGCGCGTGGGATTAACCCTAATAATCAGGATTCCGATGGCGATGGCAGAAAAGACGGTGATGAGGTTGCAGCAGGCACTGACCCGGCAAACCCCGATATTGTTGCGCCTACCATAATTGCAACTGAGCCGACCGCTGATCAAACTGAGGTCGCAGAAAATAGTGCTATCATCGTAACTTTTTCAGAGGCTCTATCGCGTAAATCTATCGACGCTAATTCTATTCGTGTATACGGAGATGGTGGAGTACCAGTTCAGGGTAACGTTAAGTTAATTGGCGGTGATACGCAGGTATTGTTTACGCCAGATGCACTAATGGCAGACTACACATTGCATGAGGTTGTTGTCGGTATTGTAAAAGACACTGCGGGCAACCCATTGGCAGAAGAACAGAAGTTTAATTTCGAAACCGGAAATACAGTTGATACAGTTAGACCGACTGTTAGCAATATTAACCCAATTCAAAACGCAAAAGATGTTCCTGTTAATATTGCATTAACTGTAGTGATGAGTGAACGGATCGATCCGGAAAGTGTAACCAATGATAGCTTCTATATCGAAGATAACTCGACAAGAGAACGAATCGAAGGGTTAATAGATGTTAAGGACGATAGCACAACTATCACTTTTACCCCTAATGCGGCGTTCCTTGTAGGAAGGCAACACAGAATATATTTAAGAAGTGGAATTAAAGACCTCTTTGGTAATTCCATGTCTAACCGTAATTACTATTTTACTACAGCATTTGATGCTGATGGTGTTGCTCCACTGATCAATAGTATCAGTATTAATGAAGGAGAAACATCTGTACCTGTTAATGCCAGGTTCAATATAAGGTTTGATGAAGCGGTAAACAGCTATTCAACTAAGAACATACAACTCTTTAAGGGTGATGAAGTTGTTGCAGTAGACCTTACCAATAGCAGTGATCTGCGCACAGCAACCTTAAAGCCTAAGTTAAACTTGGAGCCTGAGACAGTCTATACCCTAGTTGTAGATGGTATTTCTGATCTTAGTGGTAATCTGCTTGAATCTGCACAATCAACTTCTTTCTCCACAGGTACTCAAACTGACACACAAACCGGTTCATT
>NZ_JWLW01000006.1 GCF_000808575.1 Alteromonas marina | reverse complement strand
CCCGCCAATGGCGGGTGTTCATTTTGCGTCCTATGAAAGCTATCGCAAATTAAGCGAAGGTTAAACCCTTACTACAGAATCTCGTTTAACTACCGTAGGTGTATATTTGAAGGTTAACCCTTCTTCTGGTTTACTCCCAGATGCATACTTTAACGCCAGCTCAGCCGCTTTCGCGGCCATCATTTCAACGGGATAACGCAGCGTGGTTAATTTGGGCCGACAGTACTTTGCTAACAGCACATCATCGTACCCCATCACAGAAACTTGTTCTGGAACTGAAATACCATGGTCCTGCAGCATGGTCATAGCACCAGATGCCATAGCATCGTTATAAGCCAAAACAGCAGTGAATTTTGCACCAGTAGCAAGCAAGTTTTGCATTGCCAGTTCACCACCTTCCTGATCGGGCGTAGCATACTCAATCATGCTTTCAGGCAAGCTTAAATTCGCATTGTTAACTGCGTTTCTAATCCCTTCGAGGCGATGATTAGGATCGTCTATGCGATACTGACTGCTTATCACCGCGACATGTTCATGGCCTTGGTTGATGGCATATTCCGCCATAAGGCGACCACCGGTTACGTTATCAAGCCATACACAACGATTTGCTATCTCTGGTATATAGCGGTTAATTAATACAAAGCCTGGAACTTGGTTTGCAAAACCGATCAGGGTCTCGTCATCAAGTGCTTTGCTGTGCACTACCATGGCTTCTACTCGATGCTCTAGCAGTGTTTCAATAGCGCGAAGTTCAGTCTCTTTTTCAATAGAGCCGGCACTTAATAAAATTTGAACGTTATTTTTGCGGGTAATGGACTCCACACCGTGGGCTAACATAGCGAAAAATGGGTCGTGGAGCTCAGCAATGACAACGCCTAAAGATGCGCTACGTTTAGTTACAAGTGCCCGCGCATTAGCGTTGGGACGATAACCCATTTCTTCCATGATTTTTTTGACACGCTTGCGAGTATCATTGCCCACTTTAGGACCATTATTAATAACTCTTGATACGGTCGCTAATGAAACGCCAGCGGCTTGGGCGATATCTTTTATTGTTGCCATTTTCTTTCAAACTTCGTTTTATTGCGTGGAGTGTCGATTGACCTGATTGCCATAGCGTACATTATATTTACAAAAAAAGATAAAATTCTAACGCTTAGCTTGTGGTGTCTTTTACGGGACTGAGATGCATTAGAGAGATGAAGAGCGTTAGATTACCTAAGTGGTTTTACCTTCTATGATTGTTAATCAAACCGCTGTAAAAAAGAATGGAAAACGTATAACCTCCTAGACATTCTGAAAGATTGCATTATTCATTAATGTATAAAAAATGTGTAGTAGGTTGGAAAACGTCAGTTTACTAAGCACGTCTTAAGGTAAAAATTTTGTTATGAAAATAAATGTATCTGCATTTGGTGAAGTAGAAGGCGAAGTCATAAACGCCTTTACGTTAACTAACGACAACGGCATGTCAGTTACCTTGCTTAACTACGGTGGAATTATTAAAGAAATTCACTTCCCGAATACAGAAGGTGAATCGGTAAGTTGTGTCCAAACTTTCGAGACTCTACAAGACTATATAGATGACCCGAGCTATCGCGGTGCGATCGTAGGACGCTACGCAAACCGAATTGGACATGGCTCGTTTGCGTTAAATGGAACAGAGTACACCTTAGATAAAAATGGCGGTGAACATAATCTACACGGCGGCCTAGCTGGGTTTCATAAGAAGGTTTGGGCGGCAAGCGTCCAAGAGACGACAGACAGTGTGGCTGTAACATTTACCTTAACTAGTCCCGATGGGGAAGGTGGCTTTCCCGGTACTGTTAATGTAGAGGCATGCTATTCCCTTGATCAAAACAACGAGTTATCTCTTGTGATCACCGCAAATACAGACAAAGAAACCCCGCTTAGTTTCACGCAGCATGCTTACTTCACGTTGAGCAACGACCCTCAAGTGGGAAATACATTGCTACATATAGATGCTGACAAAGTCACGGACGCAGATAGCACCTTGCTGCCAACTGGAAAACTGGTCGAAGTTGCCAATACTCCCTTTGATTTCACGAAACCTACAGCAATAAAAGAAAGGGCAGAGCAATCTAATTCCCATCCATTATTTGATAGGGTGGGAGGCTACGACCACAACTATGTACTCCGTGATACGCCTGAGCATACCCCACAAGCAACCGTAAAGGCTCTTGATACTGGTATTGCTATGTCGTTATTTACTAACTTGCCGGGTTTGCAGTTTTATACTGGCGGGTTGAAAACCGACGATCAGCTTGGTGCCTTGTGCTTAGAACCACAGCATTTCCCGGATGCACCCAATAAGCCCGAGTTTCCAAACTGTTTCGTAAAACCCGGGGAAACCTTCAAAGCAAGTATGCGATACAAGTTCAGCGCATAGAAATCGTTATGTAGTAACAAAAGAAAATTATTTGTTATCAATTTAACAATTAATTTTCTTTGTTACGCAATTGATAAACGTAAAAGCTTGCTATATCATTATCAGGGTAAACGTTTAACCCTATTTGATGTTGCGCATTAGAGCGTAGCAGGCTAATTCAGAGAGAGTGATTATGGGAACCCCTTTCGACCCTACCAACGATCCACATCGCCGTTACAACCCTTTGTTGGGTGAGTGGGTGTTAGTGTCGCCTCACAGAGCGAAGCGCCCTTGGCAGGGAGCCTCAGAAGAGCCAAACAACGAACAAAAGCCATCTTACGACTCTACGTGTTATTTATGTCCAACAAACACCCGCGTGAATGGTGAAGTTAACCCTGATTACAAAGGTACGTTTGTTTTTCAAAACGATTTTGCCGCCCTTAAGCAAGATACAGAACAAGCCAGTGAGAAAAAGGGGCTGTTTCAGTTCGAAACTGAGCAAGGCTGCAGTCGTGTTATTTGTTTTTCCCCTGATCACAGCAAAACGTTACCTGAGCTTTCCGATGAAGAACGCGTAGACGTAGTCAACACGTGGAAAGCACAAACCGCTGAACTTGGTGAAATCTATCGCTGGGTACAAGTTTTTGAAAACAAAGGCTCAATGATGGGGTGTTCAAATCCTCACCCTCATGGTCAAGTATGGGCGCAGCAGCATGTGCCTACCGACCCAGCGAAAAAAGTCGTGCAGCTACAGCAATACTTTGGTGAAAACGGCACGCCTATGCTGTTGGACTATGCCGAGCAAGAGGTCGCGAAGCAAGAGCGAGTCGTGTGTCAAAATGATGATTGGGTTGTAGTTGTACCATACTGGGCCGCTTGGCCTTTTGAGACGCTACTGTTACCCAGATTTGACGTGCAATCTATGCACATGCTCTCGGATTCTCAGTCGCTATCTCTTGCTAAGATCATTGGCGAAATTACAGCGAAGTACGACAACTTATTTGAAACGTCTTTCCCATACTCTATGGGATGGCACAGTGCCCCATTTGATAGTGAAGCGCACCCTGAATGGACGCTACATGCGCATTTCTTCCCACCACTTCTGCGCTCAGCAAGTGTACGCAAGTTTATGGTTGGGTACGAAATGATGGCAGAGGCACAGCGAGATTTGACCCCTGAACAAGCGGCAGACAGATTAAAAGCACTATCCACAGTGCACTATAAGAAACGTGAGAATGCGAATGGATAATCAAGTACTTTCTTCTAATTTTGAAACGCATTACGGCGAGGCGCCAGCGTTAATCGCACATGCGCCGGGTCGAGTGAACATTATTGGTGAGCATACCGATTATAACGAAGGGTTCGTATTTCCGGCTGCAATCAACTTTGGAACGTGGGTTGCGGCAACAAAGCGCGCAGATAATGACATCGTGGTTACCGCGATGGATTACGAAAATCAGCAAAACCAGTTTTCGTTGTCAGACATTAACTATGACGAAGAACAAGGGTGGGCAAACTATGTTCGCGGCGTAGTGAAAGTACTTAAAGAGGCCATGCCAGATTTTGGCGGCGCTAACTTATTGGTTACGGGCAATGTGCCACAAGGTGCTGGGTTAAGCTCTTCGGCATCTTTTGAAGTGGCTATACTAAAAGCGTTAAGCGCGCTGTATGAGTTGCCCCTCGATGGCGTACAGGCTGCACTGTTAGGCCAGAAAGCAGAGAATACGTTCGTAGGCTGCTCATGCGGAATTATGGATCAGTTAATCTCTGCTATGGGTAATGAAGGCATGGCAATGCTGCTTGATTGCCAGTCGCTAGCCATTGAGCATTCACCACTACCAGACTCGCATCAAATCGTTATCATCAATTCGAATGTTAAACGTGGTTTGGTTGACAGTGAATACAACTTGCGTCGTCAGCAGTGTGAACAAGGCGCGTCGTTATTGGGTGTGTCATCGTTACGCGAAGCAACTATGGAAATGCTAGAAGGCGCTAAAGCACATATGCCAGAGGTGGTTTATCGCCGCGCGAAGCATATTGTTACCGAAAACGCTAGAACACTGGCAGCAAGCCAAGCATTAAAAGCTGGCGACATCGAAACGGTTAGTGAAGCCATGGCGCAATCTCACATCTCCATGCGTGATGACTTTGAAATTACCGTTCGCCCAATCGATTACTTGGTTGAGATCATTGGTGAAGTGCTGGGTAAATCGGGTGGTGTTCGCATGACTGGCGGTGGATTCGGCGGCTGCGTAGTGGCCCTTGTACCTACCGACAAAGTTGAAGCGGTGAAGCAAGTCGTGGCCGACAAGTACTCTGATGAAACAGGGTACAGTGCTGACATTTATGTGTGTACGGCTACACAGGGCGCGTTCGCCTAATTATCGATTTAAATACAGCCTTTATGCACAAACCTCTCCCCTTTCTAAACAATCCTATTCTTTAGAATTGTTTGTGTCCCTTAAGCCGCATCCATTGGTTGCGGCTTTTTTTTACAAAAAGTGCACATTTCTAGTTAAAAAAAGTAAACAAAGTGTGATACTAATACTACCCGCAATAACGCGATAAGTTTAACGGTGAGTTTTTCACCCATTTATGATTTATTGTGCTTTGCGAAACGCGTTTTAATAACGTGACACTGGTGTGGCAACAACCAATATAATAATAAAAACAATTTTTCACCTGTGTACCCTGCATAACAATCGCCGCACCCAAAATAAGAACTTTGGGAAAAACTATGAAATTAGCATTAATAGATATCACGTTGTTCGTGGTATACGTCGTCGCGCTTGTCGGAATTGCGTGGTGGGTTTCTCGCGAAAAGCAGGGTCATCAAAAAGACACAAATGATTACTTTCTAGCGGGCTCAAGCTTGCCATGGTGGGCAATTGGCGCATCACTCATCGCTGCCAATATTTCTGCCGAACAAATCATCGGCATGTCGGGGTCAGGTTACCAGTTGGGGCTTGCCATTGCGTCTTATGAGTGGATGGCCGCCATTACGCTGCTTATTGTCGGCAAGTTCTTCTTACCTATCTTTCTTAAGCATAAAATTTACACCATGCCTCAATTTCTTGAGCAGCGATATGATCATCGCGTTCGCAAGGTAATGGCAATATTCTGGCTAGGTGTTTATGTTTTTGTAAACCTAACTGCTGTGCTGTGGCTAGGTGCATTGGCCATCAATACCATCGCGGGTGTTGATATGGTTTACGGCATGATGTTCTTAGGCCTTTTCTCGTTAACCTATTCACTTTACGGCGGTTTGAAAGCGGTAGCACTCACCGACATTATTCAAGTCGTGTTGTTGGTTATTGGTGGCTTGTTCCTGTCGTATACGGCGTTAAACCTAATCAGCGACGGCAATGGTGCCATCCAAGGTTTTGTTGACCTTACTAACAAGCTCCCTGAGAAATTCGACATGATTTTGTCAAAAGACAACGCGCACTATATGGACTTGCCGGGCATTTCTGTATTGATTGGCGGTATGTGGATCATGAACCTGTCGTATTGGGGCTTTAACCAGTACATCATTCAGCGCACGTTGGCGGCAAAGAGCGTTCAAGAAGCGCAAAAAGGTATTGCGTTTGCAGCTTTCCTAAAACTGCTAATGCCGCTAATTGTTGTATTGCCAGGGATTGCAGCAGTGCTAATTGTGCCAGACTTAGCAAAACCGGACCAAGCATACCCAAGCCTAATGACGCTGATGCCTGTTGGCCTTAAAGGTATTATCTTCGCAGCCTTGGTGGCGGCGATTGTGTCCTCGCTAGCGTCGATGACAAATAGCGTTTCTACTATTTTTACCATGGACCTTTATAAAGATAAGCGTCCAAACGAGTCGCAGCAGCATTATGTGAAAGTGGGTCGTATCGTAAGCTTGGTCGCGCTTATCATTGCTATGGTGGTGGCCAAGCCGCTGTTGGGTAATTTCGATCAAGCATTCCAGTATATCCAGGAATTCACGGGCTTCTTTACACCAGGTATCTGCGCATTGTTCGTTTTAGGTATGTTCTGGAAGAAAACCACAGCAAACGGTGGTCTATTGGCCGCATTAGGCTCATTTGTTTTAAGCATTGTGTTTAGACAATTCTGGCCTGAACTGCCGTTTATTGACCGTGTTGGTCTTGTGTTCCTGCTTTGTGTCGCTTTAGCTGTGGTTGTTTCTCTGCTAGAGAAAAAAGGTGTCAGTGAAAACGCTGTCGACCTAAACGAAGTGCAGTTCAAAACCACAAGCGGATTTAATGTAGCATCTATCGCTGTAGTTATCCTTACAGCGGCGTTTTACATTACGTGGTGGTAGCAGACAAGGAAGGGCGTTTTTAATCGCAACGCCCTTGCTAAAATTAGCTAAAAACAACGCGAAAGTTCAGAAGACGCTGACAATAAATTTTGTTAAGTTCTAGAACGTGTTGCAGTTAGTAACGTAAACCTGTGGCGAAAAACTTCAATTTTCCCTCATAAAATACGGTATACTAACTGGCTAATATTCGATGAACTTTCGCGCTTGCTGATGTCTTACTAAGAAGAGTTATACAGCAAGCCACTAAAAACGTTACAGGAGACATCAATGGCAACGAAAGGCGTTAATAAGGTTATTCTTGTTGGAAACCTTGGCAATGATCCTGAAGTTAGATACATGCCTAACGGAAACGCCGTTGCGAACTTAAGCCTAGCAACTAGCGAAAGCTGGAAAGACCAACAGGGTCAGGTTCAAGAGCGCACTGAGTGGCACCGCCTTACAATGTACCGTCGCTTAGCAGAAATTGCCGGAGAGTACCTGAAAAAGGGCTCGCAAATTTATGTTGAAGGTAAATTGCAGACGCGTAAGTGGCAAGATCAACAAGGCCAAGATAGATACACCACTGAAATTATCGTAGACCAAATGCAAATGCTTGGTGGTCGCGGTGGTGAAGGTGGCGGCGGTAACGGTGGTTACCAACGTCCTCAAAACAACCAAGGTGGTTACAATCAAGCTCCAGCGCAGGGCGGCTATAACCAAGCGCCACAGCAAGGTGGTGGTCAGCAGGGCGGCTACAACTCAAACCAAGGTGGTGGCTACAATCAAGCGCCTCAGGGTGGCAATCAAGGTCAGCCAAAGAACCCACCAATGGCTGAGCCAGATTTTGACTTCGACGATGACATTCCGTTCTAAGCAAAAACAGTTCACGTGTTGAAAATATTCTAAGAGCCGCTTTAATAGCGGCTCTTTTTTTGAGCTAAGTTCGCCCAATTATGAGATTGGTGCCCGCCATTCTTCCCCCGATTACCTTAAAATAATTTCATCATATTCCCATTGTTGTTTTCCCATAAACGCGATGAGTGAGCTTTAAGAATTACGTGTAAAAGGTTGGGTTTTTGCAGTGTCAGTAGTAGTAACCTTGGTGGCTTTTGTTTTGTTGTGTCTTAAAAGCAGCGTGTTGTTTGCGCAAACAGACGGCGAATGTGAAGGGGAAAGCTGCGCCTCCAAAAAGCCTACAGTAGTATGGTTGCGCCCACCCGAGCTTGGAATTGAAGGCAGTGGTGTCAGTATCACTTCAGGGCCGATCTATGACGTCATGGCGTACCTCTCTACACACCTGCATAACTACGACCACCAATTTGAAGCTTATCCGGTTAAACGCGCATGGTCGATGGTACAGCATCAACAATCCGCACAAAAAGTGTATTGTTTTTATGGAGCCGCTTACCAAGAAGAACGCGCTGAGTGGGGATATTACTCCCAGCCAACCTCTATAAACTTACCGCTACTCATTGTTGCAAGAAAAGCGCTTCAGCCTTCATTGAAAAATGAATTAGATACCGCGCAGTCTCAGCCAACGCAGGGGTATTTTGAGTCCATTTCTTTACGCGCTTTGCTTCAGCATAATTTGAGAACGGTACTCTACAACGATGTGAATAACGTATACGCCGATACTGTTGAGCAATGGGCTACAAAAAACAATGTGGTTCGTTTAAATGGGTTAGGCAAAGACTTAGGCATGCACACCATTGCCCTACTGGAAAGTGGAAGAATAGACTTTGGCTATGTAGGGCACCGCGAGCTTTCAGCATTACCAGAAGAAGAACTCGATGCGCTTAATGTTTATCAAATCAGTGAACTGTCCCAGCAGCTAAGAGGAACAAAGCGCTTACTGTGTTCTAAGAGTGAGCTAGGACAAGCGGTAACGAGTGATCTAGACAGCGCGCTAACTCACATTACATCCACGCCTATGAAAAGCCAAACCTTAAGAGACATTAACTTTGTGGCAGATGGATACCCTTTATTTCTTAAACCACTTTTTGATGAAAGGTGGAAGCAATACCTTTCAAACTGAAGGCTTTCAAGGTTTTACGTTTTACCATTACTTTCACGACAATTCATGCGTAAAGCAGCCTATTTTATTACCTCCCCTTATTCTTCTTAATCAACAATAATAATAGTGTTTGGCTTGTGCGATACCCGTGACGAGGTATTATAAATTTGCCTGTTAATAACGAGAAAATTATCCAAATTATGAAAACGTTATCCCTGCTTTTTGGCGGTGCTGTTCTGGTTTCAGCGACCGCGGCCATATCTCCTTCGGTATCAGCTGCTCAAACGCTTTATAAGCCGTTTCCAGCCGACGTAATGCCATCGTTAAGTGAGAAAGGTAACTATGACGTTGGCGTAAAAACAGTCGAAGCGGCTTACCCTGTTAAAGTCAAAGACATTGCTGGCAATGAAGTCGAGCGATCACTTACTTTGGAAATTTGGTATCCCGCAGCAAGCTCTGCTCAAAAGACCACATACATTAATGAGACAAGAAGTGGTCAAGTGTTTGAGGTACAAGCCGATGCAAGCCGTGATGCCCCTATTGCCAACGCTGACACTGATTTTCCGGTAATTGTTATTTCTCATGGTTATACCGGTTACCGTACCCTTATGTTTTATTTAGGCGAACACCTTGCGTCTCACGGTTATGTTGTAGCGGCAATCGACCACACAGATTCCACAAACAAAGATGTTAATTTTGCAGAAAACCCGTATTCAGGCTTTCCAAGCACGTTACTAAATCGCTCGCGTGACCAAGTTTTTACTTTCAACAGCATCAGCGAAAATACCTTTTTTAAAGAGAGTGTGGATGGGAGCAAAGCAGGTATTATCGGCTATTCGATGGGGGGCTACGGCGCAGTTAGCACGGTAGGAGGATGCTATGCTTTTAACGACCAAACCGCTGCAACCTTCACTGGAACACAAGATCCTAAAGCGGTAGCGTTGATAAAAGAAGCGCTTAACACCTGCGCAGGTGGCAAGGCCCTTAGCGAAGAAACACTGCCAGCTTGGAAAGCAGCGTTAGCTCTTGCGCCATGGGGCGGGCAACATCAGCTTTTTGATGTTCAGTCGCTAAACAATATCAAAGTTCCTGTTCTCTATGTTGCTGGTGATAACGACGATATTTCTGGCTACGATGGTATTAAGTGGTTGTTTGATAACACCGGCAGTAAAGAATCTAAGCTACTGACCGTGAAGAATGCACGTCATAACGTTGCGCCTCACCCTGCACCTAAAGAAGCCTATGGCAGTGAGTTTGATCTGGGAAGTTACATCGAACCTGCATGGGAAGTGCAAAAGCTTAATGCTATGAACGAGCACTTTGCGCTTGCGCTTATGAACTGCCATGTGAAAGGTTTAAAAGATGATTGTGAATACCTGAACGTGAGTGGCAGTAGTGCCCAAGTACCCGTAGATGGCAAAAAGCCAGAGCCTTGGAAAGGGTTTGATGACCGCTGGGCGTTAGGCTTGGAGATGCAAAGTAAGTAATGCGTTATAAAAGGGTGCTTAAGCACCCTTTTTAATTCTTGTTACATATTTCCGCTGTATCTAATTCAATAGTGGCATAATGTATATGCTTAAACATTTATGTTTTCGTCAGTACCTTCATTTACTATAACAATCAATCGAACTCATCATTAACATCATAAGGAAGTGAAATGAGAATGCGTAAGTTAGTTACTTCAGTGCTTTGTGCCTGTTCTTTTGTTGCTGTCCAACCCTCTGCTTATGCGGAAGCGAATACCGTAAAACAAGGCATAGTTGCTGAAAACAGCAACGACGTAGAGCTATTAAAAGCATCCTTTAAGCAAGGAGATTTCGCCCATGTGGTAGATGTTCTTGATGATGTGAAAAACAAATCACCTGAACAGCATAATATGTTGATTTCTGCGTTGATGAATATCGATTTGGACGATGCCGAAGAGGCGGCTGAGCAATTTATTCTAAAATATAGCGATGACTACAGGGCATACCATACACACGCAAGTGTAATGGGCGCACAGGCTTCAAGTAGCATTTTTTCTGCTCTGGGTTATGCAAAGAAAGCGAAAAAAAGTTTAGAGAAGGCCGTCGAGATTGCTCCCGAAAATGTTGAGGTTTACCAAGCCTTAATGCAATTTCACTTAATGGCGCCATCTATTGCTGGAGGGGATATGGATGAAGCCATGAACCTTACCCAAAAAATTGCAGCTCTAGACAAAACCGAAGGTCAATTTGCTCTTGCCCGAGTCTATCTGGAAGAGGAACAAGAGACAAAAGCAAAGGCAATATTTGCGTCTCTGATAGACGACGAGCAAACCCAAATTCGCGCTCGTGTTGAACTTGGAAGCTTCTATTTGTCTGATGAGCAATACGACTCTTCGTTCGAGATATTGTCGCCACTCACAGATATTGAATTAACAGAGGTAACAAAAGCCGAGAATGATGCTTGGGACATTTATCAGAAGCGAAAAATTAGCCTTATGTATGGAAAGTATCGTTTGGGGCAAGTGGCTGTTGAAAGTGGTGAGTACACAGAATTAGGTATAAAAGCTTTAAAAGACTATCTACAAAACTATGAAACTACGGCTATTGATACAGAGAGCCTACCTACACCTAGTTGGGCACAATTGCGGTTGGCTGAATTGCTGCTCAATGCTGGTCAGATTGATGAAGCGCAGCGCGTTGTAAACACAATGACAGAAGAAAAAGACGAGCGTTTTGCGAAGGTTCTTAAAAAAATCAAAAAGGCTTTGAAAAAGCGAGCTGCGGCGTAACACCGCTAAGCTCGCTTTAGCTTCTAGCTCTACACCGCTTTAACGGTATAAATCAATGCAGTTTGTGGGAAGAGCACCGGCAGCTGCATACCGTATTTCATCAATACTTCGCCAGAGAATACTTGCCCTTCAGTTTGTTGCAAAATAGACGGGGTGTATTCTTTTAGCTTTTCGGGCCATACACGCTCAATGGTGTATTGTTTGTTAGCATCAAGGCCTGCAAAGTAGAAGCGGTTTGGCGTAGTACGAACAGTTTCCATAACGCTGTTATATGCAAAAATACCTTCTTGCTTGTCTTTAGACACATAACCAAATTTTACGTTCATGCCGTCATCGTCCATGCGGAAAAGGTCGCCGCCGTGGGTGATATGACGATACTTTTTGTAAAGTGAAATAGCGTCGGTAAGCACGCTTTGCTCGTGGTCGGTAAGTTCACGTGGGTCCATCTCTATACCCATATGGCCAAACAAGGCTACTGCCGAGCGAATCTCAATAGGTAAGTGTCTACCCGTTATATGGCAGTCGCGCGGGCCAACGTGTGCGCCCATTACTTCAGACGGGAAGAAATAAGAACAACCACGCTGAATATACAAACGGTCTAGTGCGTCGTTAGAATCCGACGTCCAGAAACGATCTGTGTGTGGCAAAATACCTAAATCTACACGGCCGCCTCCTGAACAACAGCTTTCTATCTCAATGCCTGGCTTCGCTGCCTTAACGCGGTCTATTAAGCTGTAAAGCGCAGCCATTTGACCATGCATCGCAGGTTTACCGTGAAGGTTGCCGGGGTGGTTTACGTCGCGGTTCATGTCCCATTTGATGTAGCTGATTTTGGGGTACGCCTTTAGTACATCAGTAATCACTTTATAAAGGTACTCAACCACTTCAGGGTTGGTTAAATCCAATACGTACTGATTTCTGAAAGGAACGTGAGGGTTATTCTCGGTTTGCAGCGCCCACTCAGGATGGGCGCGGTAAAGGTCGCTGTCGGGGTTTACCATCTCTGGCTCAAACCAAATACCGAATTCCATGCCAAGGCCAGTAACATGGTCAATGAGCCCGTCTAGTCCTTTAGGATAGATAGCTTCATCAACAAACCAGTCGCCAAGCCCAGCCTTGTCGTTTCTGCGCCCTTTAAACCAACCATCATCTAACACAAAGCGCTCAATGCCCAGTGGTGCAACCTTATCGGCTAAGGCTTTAAGTTCGTCTTCGTTATGATCGAAATAAATACCTTCCCAGGTGTTGTAGTGTACTGGGCGAGGCTTCGATTCAGCACTGTGGTTTAGCACGTTGCTGCGAATGAAGTTATGGAACTGTTGTGATAGCGAAGAGAAACCTTCACAGCCATAGCCTGTGTAAAGCACGGGGGATGTATAGCTTTCGCCAGCGTTAAGTACCACTTCACCTGGAAATAATAACTCACCAAACTGCACATAGCTTCTGCCATCAGCCATTAGCTCAGCGCGAAGCTTGTGGTTTGCAGAAGCGCCAAGGTGATAACCATAGCACTCACCGTTAAGTTCACCCGTGCCTTGAGGGAATGCAATCAGGCCAGGGAAGGTGTCGTGAGATGTTTTGCCTCGGCGATTTTCACGTACATAACTTCCAAAGAAGAGGTCGTGATCTTTGGTTTGAAACTCTGCTGACCAGCGGCCTTCAAATGTTTTAATTTTGCTTACGGACGTAGGCAAGGGCAGGCTAGCGGCATTCAAATAGCCTAAATTGAGCGGTGTTTCGCCACTGTTTTCGAGACGAGAAACGTATTTTACTACGCTCGTTTTGTTATCGAGCTCAACAGTTGTGATAAGACGCATACCGCGGCGAGCGTCTTCGCTTACGAAAGCAACAGACTGTGCATCTTCATTTATTTCGGTCAGGCTAAAGCCTGCTGACCACTGGTCGGCATCGCCCGACACTTCAAGACCTGGCTGACCCGTCCAGCCGTCACCGTGAGTCGGTACCAACGTAATCGGCGGTTCAATTACGGGTGCGCATTTGGCTTCTTGACGGGTGTTTAAAACGCTCAGCATTTCTGGTGTTGTACTGTCACTTAATGGCGCACCATAGTAAATGACTTTGGGCATACGACCCTGGCAGTCGAATATTAATGTGGCTTTCTCGTTCGACAAACGAACGAATGATGTGAGTGACGACATAAAAACCTCATTTTACATGCCTAGATGTTTATAGCGCATGTTGTTAAAAGAAAAGATGACTGAAAAGTACAGAAGGAACATCCGTACGGTTTTATGGTTTTACAACGGTTTATCGAGCTTAATACCTGCTTTCTTGCATGGTCGTCGAGTGATTAAATCTGTTTCAATCACGCTTACAGAGTCTTCTCTCTGCTTTCATCTACTTCACAGCGTGTGGCGGAACAAAAATACGCAACAAACCGTACTTTTGCTCCGCCACAACCGTAGTAATCCTAGTTATCTGAACCAGCCAATATATGGCGGACCTTATTAGCCGTGTGCTTCTTCGCTCTCTATCAAACGACCGCGCCATTCTGCCTTTTGCTTAAATACAACCCGATTTAAGACAAGGGCGAGGGCAATACAGCAAACCAATGTGACCAACATCAGGTGAATGTAGTGCAGGCCGAAAGGAGCGTGTACAAAGCTAAAGAAAGCGTATAGACCCACACCAAAGACAACTGCCGCTATTCCCGCATTGGCGTTTACGTTATTAAATAGTAATCCAACAATAAAGATGGAAAGAATAGGCATACTTAACAACCCGAAAAGTTGTTGAAGCAAGTTGATGATGCTTTCTGCTTGCGCGTACACAGGAACCATAACTAGCGATACAATAGTAAGCGCCGCGGTCACAAAGCCGCTTAAGCGCGCAACGTTTGGCTTCTTCTGAAAATACGCCTCGTGTATATCGCAGACATAAAGTGCAGTCGCAGAGTTGAGGTTACTGTTGTAAGTAGTGAGTACTGCTGCAGCGAGGGCCGCTGCAAATACACCTGATAGCCAGCTAGGTAAAACATCACCTACCAACGTACCGTAAGCGGCATCGTTGATATCGCCGTACAGCTTATACGAAATGATACCTGGAACTACGATAATGGTAGGAACAACGATAAAGCGGATGATCGCTGCAGCGTATACGCCTTTCTGTGCTTCTTTTAAATTAGGTGCAGCCATGGCGCGCTGAGTGATTACCTGATTCGTACTCCAGTAGAAAGTCTGGATAAACACCATACCGGTTAATAACGTGTGCCATGGTAGAGGTGAATCATTATCACCAATTAGGGTTAAGCGTTCGGCAGGTATGCCCGAGAAATCAAAATCGATTGCGAATAGTGCAAGAACGACAACAACAATCGCCATAGTCAAAAGCAATACGCCAGAATAGGTATCTGAAACTGCAACCGCGCGAAGCCCACCAAAGATAGCGTAGAAGGCACCAATCAATGCAAAAGCGGTGGCAACATACATAAGTGGAATGTCTACATTGAACATGTTAATCATGAAAAGCGAGCCGGTGTAGATTACGGCAGGCATGAAAATAAGGCTGCTACCTAGGAAGAAAAGAAGGCCTATTAGTGCTCTTATATGCTTGTTGTTATAGCGCATTTCCAGCAATTCGGTGGTTGTGGTGCACTGATAATGATAATAGACGGGAAGAAAAACTCGCGCGAGAATGATTAGGCCCGCCACCGCGGCAAATTCCCACCACGCAAGCAGTGCCATTTGGTTACCGTTCATCCCTACAAGTTGATCGGTACTTAAATTAGTTAACGTTATTGAGCCCGCGACGTATATCCATGTTAGTCCGCCGCCAGCTAAGAAATATTCTTTGTTTTCGTTGGCTTTACTATGCCCATGACCGCGACACTTTAAATAGGTAAGAAGCCCGATAAGTGCGGTGATGAAAATAAAAACGACAAGTTGGGTTAAGCTGCCTGACACGAAAAACTCCTCAGCAGAATAAAGACAAAAGGGGGCAACACCGCCCCCTTGATAGACTAGTTGTTATTAGAAGCTAGCACGAACACCAACAGCGTAACGAGCACCGTCAGCAACTTGTTGAACGAAATGTTCTGATAAGCGACCGCGACGCGTTAGCTCTTCGTCAGTAATGTTAATGCCTTCGAAGAATACCGTAAGAGACTCAGTTACATCGTAACTTACACTCATATCAACTTGGGTGTAAGTCTCAGTGAAACGAGGCTCAGTACCACCAAGAGTGCTTATGGCTTCTTGCATAAAGGTTTCACGATTGTTCAGTGCAACACGCGCTTGGAACGCATCTTTTTCGTAGAACAATGTAATGTTTTGTGAGTTTCCTAAGCCTGGTAGACTAAACTCTGCATCCGAATTAACGATAGTAGCGTTAGCTTGAATACCGAAGCCGCTTTCAAGTGTATGCAACCAAGCAAGCTCTAAGCCTTCAACTTCAAGCGTATCGCCATTGCTAGGACGAAGTACAGTAAATACATACTCGCCGCTTTCTAAGAATTGGCTTTCTTCGAAAAGCTGGCCAGAAATAAAGTCTTCAACTTCTTTATTAAAAACAGCTGCTGACAAATAGCTCGTGTCATCATAATACCACTCTAGTGACACATCCCAGCCGGTAGATTTATATGGCTGGAGCTCTGTATTGCCTTCAGTAGCCTGTAGGTTTCCAGGGCGTGAGACCGTTACGTTAAATACAGGTACTAAGTCGTCCATCATTGGGCGAGTCAACGTTTCCGAGTATGCATATCTCAAGTACAAATCGTCGGTCAACTGCAATTTAACGTTAAGATTAGGCAGAAGACTTGAATAACTATTGGTGGCATTAATCGGTTTGCCTTCGCCATCGTCTTCGAATACTGCATTGAAGTCTGAGTCATCGCCAGGAATAGGCTGAAGGTCCTGTAAAACCTGAACTGTACCATCTACTGATGTATCTGTTTCGCTGTAACGGAAACCAAAGTTAACATCAAGTGGCATGTCTGAAATTTCAGTTGCAAAGTAGAACTGTGCGTATGCACTTAATACTTCTTCGCTCACTACGAATGAATCATTACTTGGCTGAGGGTTGCCGATATTTGTTGCGTCAATCGCTGCGCGAACATCATCGAATGATTGACCTGTAGCGTCAGCAATTTGCTGCACCGCTGCATCAGACGTTGCGAAGTCAAAGAACGCTTCAGGGTCGTAGGTAAGCCACTGATTAGGCACACCGCCGAAGTAGTTTTGTGCAGTAAATACACTTAAAAGTTCATCAGGGAAGTCAAAATTGTAGCCGCAATAAACGTTACATCCTGAAGCGAATAGACGAGTATTAGATTTTTCACGATCTTGGTAGTAGATACCAAAATCTGCTTTGTGGAATGCATTGTCTGAATCAGGTACCCACGTGAAGTCTGCACGGTACTCACTGATGGTATCTTCCGTGTCAAAACCGTTGCGTTCGTTATAGTGCATGCGGCCTAGCGACGGTGTTTGCAAAGCGGCATCACCACCGGCAACAGTCAATGATGGGGTAGCACCTGTGAAGTCTACACTGTATTCATTGTTGTAACCCACAACAGTGAAGAAGTTGTCGCCACCACTGCTGTCTTCGGCAGTTGAAGTTGAGATATCAATGTTTGCAGTTAAGTTGTCGTTTACTAACCATTCAAAGTTTGCACCGAATGCTTGGATTTCAACATCTCGACCAAAGCGGCGGCGAATAAAGTCAGTCGCACCACCAGCACCTTCTACAATAGTACTTGTTACACCAGTTAGGCTGCCATTATCGTTGAAAGACATGTTGTCGAGGTTACTGTCTGTGAACCAATGACCAACACTGTGCGCGTCTGAGTCAACTTCAAACTTAGAGTAAAGGCCATCTAAGGTAAGCGTCATGTCATCGTTAGGAGCGTACTGAACAACAAGGTTACCAGATGTTCTTTCGCGATCGACTAAATCAACGATTTGGTCAAAGTTCTGTGGAACGTATACATTTCTGTATTGTGCATTGTCTTCGTATTCAGGGTTGTCCAGTTCTGAACGATCAGTAATGTCTACCCCTGGACGCCAGTAGCGCGTTTCTAGCATGTTTGTTTGTAGCTTACGCTGTTGAAATGATGCAGCAGCTAACACACCTAATTTACCATCCATAAAGGTATTGGTAATTAAGCCAGACACTTGCGGCGTTGTTTCTTCAGAAAGGTCTTCGTACATGCCTTTTACACTCGCAACGGCCTTGAAGCCGTCAAATGCGAATGGGCGAGCAGTTGTGATTTCTACGGTTGAACCGATACCACCTTCTTGCATAGAAGCGAGAGGGCTCTTGTAAACTTTTGCACCGCTAATAAGTTCAGCTGGAAGCGTATCGAAACTAAAAGCACGACCTTGGTTTTCTGTAGCAATTTGGCGGCCGTTAACAAGTACGGTGTTAAAATCTGGGCCGAAACCACGCACAGTAATAAATTGACCTTCACCACCTGAACGATCAATGGCAACACCAGTAATTCTTTGTAGTGATTCAGCTACGTTTTGGTCTGGAAATTTACCTAGGTCTTCAGCCGTAATACCGTCGTAAACAACATCAGATGCTTTCTTATCTAGCATTGATGCTTTCAGAGAGCTGGTAAAACCTTTAACTTCGATAACTTCCACTTCTTTATCAGTAGCAGTAGTTGCTTCCTGTGCCAGTGAAATAGGGGCGTGTAGGGCAGAGGCGATAGCAACACCTAAAAGTG
Source organism: Alteromonas marina (assembly GCF_000808575.1). Taxonomy (GTDB): domain Bacteria; phylum Pseudomonadota; class Gammaproteobacteria; order Enterobacterales; family Alteromonadaceae; genus Alteromonas; species Alteromonas marina_A. Next base: position 100,718 of record NZ_JWLW01000006.1, on the reverse strand, counting down.
AGCGTTTCGCGATAGGGCCTAACTGTGATGTGTTAATTTTATGTGTCACTGTGTTTTCTCCGTGAGTAGGCTACGTTTTAACGTACTTTGCACTTAAATTACGTTTTTAGTATGTGCGGATCAAGCTTATTAACAATACTTTTACACATTTAACGTTATATTTTCGTGATTATTATTTGTAACTTTATGAAAAATATAGCGTTTCTGATTTAAGGTAAAAGGTGAAACGTTTACCTTGGATCCAATACTAGCACAAAATGACAATGTAATTACAATGTTATAAAAAATTTTTTTGTATAAAAAAAGTGCGGTCTATAGCCGCACTTTATTAACAATCAGAAAAATAAAGGAAAATTAGCTGCAGCGGATACGGTCGACGGCGGCTTTCCAACCATCATAGGCTTGATCACGTTCTTGCTTGGTCAACCTCGGAGTGAAAACGCTATCACTCTTCCAACACTGGGTTAAATCGTCGATTGAATTGAAGACACCAGCCTGTAATCCTGCTAAGAAGGCAGCACCAAGAGCGGTGGTTTCCGTAATCTCAGGGCGCTCTACTTCAGCGCCCAAGATGTCTGAAAGAAAGCCCATAACCCAATCATTACGCGACATACCGCCATCTACACGGATAGTTGTGGGGCGAGCGCCATCGCTTTCCATTGCTTTTTGCAAGTCCTTAGTCTGGTAGCAGACAGACTGAAGTCCCGCAGCAACGATTTCGCTAATGCCTGTGTCGCGGGTTAAACCTAAAATTGCGCCACGGGCATCTGGATCCCAATAAGGTGCGCCTAAACCAGTAAATGCCGGGACAAGGAACACGCCGTTATCTTGTCTTGCTCGCTGTGCAAGTGCCTCCGATTCGGCGGCATCGTCGATAAGCTTCAGGCCATCTCTGAGCCATTGAACGGTTGCGCCGGCCATAAAAATACTGCCTTCAAGCGCATAAGTCGTTTTGCCGTTTAAACGATACCCAACGGTGGTGAGTAATCGGTTTTTCGATTGCAAAGGGGCGTCACCAGTGTTCAATATCATAAAACAGCCGGTACCGTAGGTGCTCTTGGCCATGCCTTTTTCAAAGCACGCTTGGCCTACTAATGCTGCTTGCTGGTCGCCTGCTACGCCTTGGATAGGAATAGCTCTACCTATGATGTCTTCTTTCATTACACCAAAGTCAGCCGCACAGTCCATCACCTCGGGTAGCATTGAGCGTGGGATATTGAATTTATCTAGTAACTTCTCATCCCAGCATTGGTTATTGATGTCGAACAGCATTGTACGCGAGGCATTGGTGGCATCAGTTTTGTGTGACTCACCACCCGTTAAGCGCCATATAAGGAACGTGTCTACGGTTCCAAACAGCAGCTCTCCGTCCTCGGCTTGCTGTCTTGCACCTTCTACATTGTCTAATATCCAAGCTACTTTAGTGGCAGAGAAATAAGGGTCTAATAGAAGCCCTGTCGATTCAGTAATGTGTGAAACGAGCTCTTCGTCTTCGCTTAAATCACGACAAAGCTGGGCTGTGCGTCTGTCTTGCCAAACGATAGCCGGGTAGACAGGCTCGCCAGTGTTTTTATTCCACACTAAGGTTGTTTCGCGCTGGTTAGTGATACCAACGGCTGCGATATCTGATGGTGTTAATGAGCATTTATTGAAAACTTCTTTGAGGGTAGAGACAACGCTTTCCCAAATTTCCTCTGGATCATGCTCAACCCAGCCATCTTTCGGATATTTTTGAGAGAATTCCTGCTGTGCAATAGCGTCTATACTGCCCTTTGGAGAAAAAATGATGCTGCGAGAGCTTGTTGTGCCTTGGTCAATGGCAAGAATATGTTGTCCCATAAGGTCACTCCTGAAGATGATTTTTCATAGAGTTTGCATCATTTACAGATGTTTAACAACGGCATATTTTCGAAAACGAACATTTGCTTTTCGTTTTATCGTGGGAACTTCTCCTTTAAGCACGTATAATCAATATCGATTTTTACTTTGAGGATGTGTGATGAACCAAACGCAACGACACGAAAAAATTGTTGGGCTAATAAAGCAACAGGGCTTTATGTCTATTGATGATTTGGTAAGTGCTTGCGACGTTACACCTCAGACAATTCGAAGAGATTTAAATCAATTGGCTGGTGCTGGTGTAGTCAGTCGTTATCACGGCGGCGCGGGTTTAAATCGAAGTTGGGAAAACACACCCTATCAAGAACGTAAAACGCAAAATAGTGAAGTAAAAGAAAAAATTGCTGAAGCGGTTGCGGCAATGATACCTGATGGGGCGTCTTTATTTATCAACATCGGTACGACTACCGAACTTATCGCAACTAAGTTGCTGAACCACAAAAACCTACATGTTGTAACGAACAATATACATGTGGCGACTATTTTATCTGCCAAAGAAGACTTCTCGGTCATCATCGCGGCGGGAGAAGTTCGTTATCGAGACGGCGGTATAATTGGTGAAGCAACCTGTGACTTTATCAGTCAGTTTCGAATGGACTACGGCATAATTGGTATAAGTGGCATAAGTTCAGACGGTGCTTTATTAGACTTTGACTTCAGAGAAGTGAAAGTTTCCCAAGCTATTTTAGAACATACTCAACACGTTATTCTTGCGGCCGACTACAGCAAATTCGAACGTCGCGCTATGGTTGAACAAGGCCATATTTCACAAGTAGATTGCTTGGTTTGTGATAAAACGCCGCCAGCTAGCATAAGTAAAATTATTAAAGAAAATAACATCACTTTTGTAAAAGCGTGATTGTTTACCTTCGTGTGCATTAACTGACGTGGTCATAACCACACCGTAACTTCGCCTATTCTTATTTGGGGCCGATAGTTTAAACCTATTTATATACACGCAAGTTATCTGACTAACCCTCGCATTACCCATCTACATAACATTTTTATCAAACGGTAAGTTTCCAGATACGAACCATGTCCATCATTACTCGCCTTGGTGCCCACTTGCCTAAACAAAAATAGCGAACGGTGTGGGTATTTAATTTTCTTTAATGTTCGATAATGTTCGTTTTGTGTTGACATGTTTTCCTTTTGGTTGTCAAATGGTCAGCAATAAAGTGCAAGCAAATGTTAAGAGCAGCAGAGGCAAACTATGAGTCACAACAATGAATCTGAAAAAACAGTCGACGTTTTGGTTGTCGGCGGCGGCGTCAATGGCGTTGGCGTAGCGCTTGACGCGGCGGGGCGCGGCCTTTCAGTAGCGTTGTGTGAAAAGGGCGATTTGGGCGGTGCAACGTCTTCTTCAAGTAGTAAGCTTATTCATGGTGGTCTTAGATATCTGGAACATTATGAATTCCGCCTAGTAAAAGAGGCATTAGCGGAAAGGGAAGTGTTGCTTAAAAAGGCACCCCATATCATGTGGCCGCTGCGCTTTCGCCTGCCACATCAAAAGCACCTACGCCCAGCGTGGATGATTCGAATCGGATTATTTCTATATGACTCTTTAGCGAAACGTAACATGCTGCCACGTTCGCGTAAGCTTTCTACCACGAGCGAAGGCCCACTGGTTAGCGATATTACAACCTGTTTTGAATATTCTGACGGCTGGGTTGACGATGCACGTTTAGTGGTACTTAATGCGTTAGCTGCACAAGAGCAAGGGGCACAAATTTATACTCGCACTGAATGTGTAAAAGCCGAGAAACAAGATGATCTGTGGAGTATTGAACTTAAAACGGCAAAAGGGAAAACGTTTACCGTAAAAGCGAAGTCTATTGTGAATGCTGCAGGCCCTTGGGCGGTATCGTTCTTAGATAGATTAGTAAATGTTAACAACCCAAATGCTATGCGTATGGTGAAAGGAAGCCACTTTATTGTTCCCAAACTTTACGATACCGATGAAGCATACATTCTTCAAAATAAAGACGGGCGCATTGTATTTGTTATTCCTTATGAAGGGGACTTTTCGTTAGTAGGAACTACCGATGAGGACTTTAAAGGCAATCCATCAGACGCTGCAATTTCAGACGAGGAAACTGATTATCTAATTGAGGTGGTAAACACGTACTTTAAGTCAAAAGTTACCCGAAGCGACATCGTTCATTCTTACAGTGGTGTTAGACCACTATTAGAAGAAAAGAATGCTTCCGCTCAGGAGCTAACCCGAGACTATAAAGTTGAGCTCAAAGGTGAAGCCGGTAAGCCAGTGCTGCTGAACATTTTTGGTGGGAAAATCACGACCTATAGGAAACTAGCTGAGCATGCGGTTGATAAGCTGGTTACTTGTTTCCCGAAAGCTAAAAAAGCATGGACAAAAGAAGTGCCTCTGCCTGGTGGTGCATTTGAAAGTCAAAGCGCCTTAGTCAAGCAACTGACTAATGAATTTCCATGGCTAAAAGATAACATTGCGGAGCGTTATGCACGTCAATATGGAGTATTAAGCTACAAATTCCTCAAAGGGAAAGCTTCAGCTGACGATATGGGCGTAGACTTTGGCGCGGGAATGTATAGCGCCGAAGTAGACTATCTAATTGAGTGTGAATGGGCGTGTATACTAGAAGATGTTATTTGGCGCAGAACCAAGCATGGTTTGCGTTTAAGTGAAGAACAGCAAGTAGCGCTGTCCCAATATATCGATCAGAAAGTGAATTTGTCTGCTAATGAAAGGCAAACTGCCGATCCAGTATTAGCTAGCGCCTAGTATCGTGACTTTGGGCCTGTTATCAAATAGGGTAATTGTGAGGCCATGTTGTCAACAGGTCTAAAAAATTTAGTGCAACAACAAATATTAGCAGTTTGTAGAATCGCAAATTCGAATTAAGTGAAGTAACAATGAACAGGGATGTTTTAAGCAGCAGTAAGCCAAAAGAAGTGGTTTTTATTCGCCATGGGAAGCCACTTTCTGCTCACAACGAAAAAGTGAATGCGGCAGAGTATGCAAACTGGGTGCGTAACTACAATAAGTCTCCCTTAGATCCCGTCAGTCAACCAAAACAAATAACGCATCTTAATAATAGCTATATTGCCGTGAGTCCGCTCTTAAGAGCAAAGCTAACCGCGGCTCACTATGGCGTAACTTCAATAGATGAAGAGCTACCATATCTAAAGGAAATGGATATTCCTTATTATAAGCTGCCTTTCACTTTACGTAGTTGGCACTGGGTTTTGTTAAGTAGGGCCCTTTGGTTTATGGGAACAAAAGGCCGCTTCGAAAGCTTCAAATTTGCAAAGCAAAGGGTGGAAAAACTTGCCACGCATATCGATGATATAAGCAGTAAGCACCCTCGAGTTGTATTATTCGGACATGGTATGACGAACTACTTCACGCGAAAAGCATTGATAAAAAAAGGCTGGCAGCTAAAAGAGAAAGATAGCGATTTCTGGGGAGTAACAATTTTACAAAAGGTAGGCTAACACAACCCTACTATTACAGGTTATAAGCTCCTACTTTTAGTAGAATTTAACCTATTCTTTTAAGACATTTTAATTTTCCGTTCAAATGCCGATAACCTAGCAATGTTGCTGGGCACCTGTTTGTTGTTACATCAACTTAATGTAATGCATCCAGAGAACAAAGCCGGCCCTAAATAGATATTTATTACTTCAGTTTAGGCTGAGGATGCACAAATGAATAAAAACAAAAAAGATTCAGATACTACTAAAAACCTTATAAAAGCATCGATTGCATTGGTTTTTGCCATTTCATTGGGCTTGGCAATAAACTTTTTTCACATCGGTGAAGAAGATACAACGGTAAAGGCGCTAACAGAACAGTTCGATACGTTTAAACGTCACGTTGTTTCCTCTCATTGGCAATGGCGAGTCCGTCAACCTACTACAATGATCATGCTCATACACTATGACGACTCTGGCAGCGAAATAAACCGGACGCCAGTGCGCATGAACCACAATGGATGGCCAACAGCCGATTTGTCTGATGCGGGGTGTGAAAAAATCTGGCAATCAGTAGTTGCGTCTCCACTTCGCGTAGATGGCTTTAAAATTCACGCACAGTATTACGCAGAGTTAGATGTAAGTGAAGAAAACTACTGGTGTCGCTACAGCTTAAGCAAAGGAACTTACTTCGACTATTACCCAGCAAGTGGTTCAGTTTCGCCTTTAAAAGACTAATAAGGTCTTCAATTCCATACATATTAATATAAATATTCCCCTATGTAGGTATTTGTTCTATTTAGATAATTAGTCTACTTTTGACTTAGCGCCATGTCACAATCTGGCACCTTAAGGTATTGTTGATAATAAGATAATACTCGACACTAACGAATTAAGTAGACATATGCTATCTGGCTTATTCTCATCTCAAAAGAACGTTGCATCGCCCACAGTAGGTGTTTCTGTGAGTGCGAAAGAACTGCATATTACCGCTATTAGTCATGGCGACAGTGGCTATGTTTTGAGTTCTGTAACCTCTGTTCCTTTTGACAATCGCCAACCTTTCGAAAAGCAAGTTTGCAACGCATTACGTGATTTTGAAAAAGAAGGGTGTCGGGTGTCTGTAGTACTTTCGCAAGATATGTATCACATGGTGCAGGTAGAAAAGCCTGATTTACCAGATGAGGATATCACTACCGCATTGCCTTGGACGCTAGGTGAACTTGTACCTTTTGACTCAGACAATATGGTCTTGGACTATATTGATTACCCGGTACAAACAAGAACTGGCGCAAAGAAAATTGATGTATTTGCCGCCGAAAAGTCGCCACTTTCTGCTTTAGTGCAAAGTATGGAAAAAGCGAAAAACGTTAAGCTTACCCATATTCATGCCAAAGAAGTCTTGGTAACAGAAATGGTGCCAGACGATGATTACGCGCGATTACTGATTATTCAAGAGCCCAATAGCGAACCGTTTCTAATGATTGTACGTTCTCGTGCAATTTGGTTATCGCGACGTTTACGAGGCTTCGTGAACAAAGCCAATGCGCAACAAGATTTAGCACAGTTAAGCGATATGCTTGGTCTAGAAATCCAACGTTCAATGGATTTCTATGAATCACAGTTAAAACAACCGCCGCTTAAAGAGATCTTATTTAGAACACAGTTCGATTGCGAACCTGTCATAGAACGTTTAAAGCCCTTCCAGCCTGCGGCAATGAATGTACTTGTTCCGCAGCTTGATTTAGCTGACGTTGTCGACTCCACTTGTCACTTTGCTTTGGCAAGTGCGCTTGTTGCCGCGAGGGATGCACAGTGAAACGTTCCATAAATCTTTACCATCCGTCTCTTAAGCCGAAAAAAGAGCGCTTACCTTTATCAAAAGTGTTGTGGGTGAACGGCTTAGCGTTTGGCGTAATGCTTATTACTGTTGTTGCTTTAAACGTGCTTTTAACCTCGAAGCAAGAAAAAATACAGCAGCAAACGGCGTTAACCACTCAAATTAATAACGAAATTAAAGCGCTTAATAATGCGCTAGAGAAAAAACGAGATACCAAAACGCTGCAACAGCAGCTTGAGCAAGTGAATGCCAAGATTCAAAACAGAAAGCAGTTGCTTGCCTATTTAGAAAGTGGAGAGCTGTCTTTTGACGCAACCAAGTATGGCGAAGTGATGGACGATTTAGCTGATTATCACAACCAAAATCTTTGGCTTACTAGCATCAATATAGACACCCAGAAAATTCGCCTGTCGGGGCAAACGATAGCACCGTCGTCGATACCTGTTTGGCTTAAAAAATTGCAGCAGTCACCTTTCTTCCAAGGCAAGTCATTCTCGTCAGTGAAGTTTGACGAAGTGGACGGGGATGAAAGCGTGAAGCAATTTTTACTATCAACCGATTTTGAAGGGGAAGCTGATGAATCAGTATCAACAGCTCTCTGATAAGTTCTCTGCATTAGAAAAGAGAGAAAAGCAGCTTATCTTGTGGGTGAGCTTTGGTCTTATTGTTTACTTGTTTTTCTGGTTCGGCATATCGCCCGCGCTAGATGGCATGTCTGGTGCAGATAAAACCCTTACTCGAAAAGAAAGTGAATACAAAGCACTGGTTATTCAACGCGACGCGATTCAACAAGCACTAACCGTTGACTACACCCAGCGTATGCAACAGGAACTGGATAGCGCAAGAAAAGCGTTGTTAGAAGTCGACAATGCACTGCTTTCATTGAATGAAGGTTTCGTGGCTGCAGACAGAATGCCTGAGCTGCTAATGACACTGTTAAATGAAGAAAATAACGTACGTTTAGTTAACTTCAATGTAGAGCCTACTCAAATCATTCGATTTGGTGACGGTGAATCGCAGAGTACATCGTTTTACCGCCATAACATGCGCTTAATTATCGAAGGAAGTTATTTCGATTTGCGCAGTTATCTAGCGCGTCTTCAAGCCGCACCTGAAAAAGTCATAGTAACTGACTTTGCTTATAACGTTGACGAGTATCCCAATGCATCACTTACGTTAGGGTTAGCGACAGTAAGTAATAATGCAACTTTCATTTCGCTTTAAGGAGAATGGGTAACGTTATGAAATTCGTTGTTCTAAGTTTGGTAGTGATGGGGAGTGCTTTAACGCCTGCAGTTGCTGCAGTCGACCCAACCAAACCTGCTCTGGTCAAAGGAATAAGTGCAAGCGAGAGTAATCTTGTTGATGGCGAGTTGGCGTTGCAGTCAATTTTCAAACGAAGCTCTGGGTACAGCGCAATTATCTCTGGCAAATCTTATCGAGAGGGTGACACGCTCAACGAGTTCACTGTGTCTAAAATTTACCCTAAACACGTGATTATAACTGACGGTCGTCAGCAGAAAATACTAAGAATGTATGCATATGAAATTAAAAAATAGCCTTATTTCTAACGCACTGGTCCTAGCTGCGGCGTTTGTTATCGCGGGTTGTCAAACCTATGGTGTTGGCGAGGAAGTTAAGCCACATATTCGCGACGAACTCAATCGTTCGCAGAATGTGCCAGTTAGTAAGCCCACACCTCCGCCACAGTTAAACCAAGAACTGCTGTCAGAAGTAGCGCGTTATCAATCGCTACCGGCTCCTACCTCTCAGAAAATGTTCGCAGTATCTGCCAACAATGTAGATGTTCGTCCGTTCTTCGATGCGCTGGTAGAAGATACGCCTTATAGCGTGGCCGTACACCCAGCTGTGTCAGGGCAAATCAGCTTAACGCTTAAAGACGTAGCGCTTGATGACGTGCTTACGATTATTTCTAGAATGTATCCGCTGGATGTATTTTTAGAAGGTAAGGTCATCCAGGTTATGCCGTCTCAATTAAAGACAGAATCTATCCCGGTAAACTTCCTTATGATCAAGCGTTTTGGTGTATCGAATGTAAGCGTTATAGCGGGTGGGGTTAGCGAGCAAGATCAAAATAACGGCAGTAACAACGGCGGTATTAACGGTAACAACAATATCAGCGGCAACGCTCTGGGCGGTCAGGGTGGTTTTGGTGGGCAAGGTGGTCTTGGCGGTAACAATATACAGCAGCTAAACGGTTCAAACATTCAAACCACCAGTGAAAACGATTTTTGGAGTGACTTAAAAGAAGCGTTAAAAGTTTTGGTTTCACCCACTGAAGGTCGTCAGGTTGTGGTTTCACCGCAGGCCGGGTTAGTGACGGTTCGAGCGCTGCCAAGCGAAATTGCCGTGGTTAAAGATTTCTTGAATCAGAGCCAAGAAAGCCTGCAACGCCAGGTAGTACTTGAGGCACGTATTATTGAGGTCACACTTAACGATGGCTATCAACAGGGTGTACGATGGGACCGTATAGCAAGCGGCTTAACAGGAAGCCTCAATTTTGGATTTAGCGGTGGGGCGCTTGCTTCTAATTTTGCCGCAAACACCGCAGCCGGTATAGACCCCGCTATTAATGCAGTAAATGCAATTGGCAATACTATCTCTACCGATATCGGGGGAGTATCAACGTTACGCATATCCAGAGGCGACTTTGACGGCGTTATCAATATGCTTCAAACCCAGGGGGATGTGCAAATGCTAAGTAACCCGCGAGTCACAGTCACTAACAACCAGAAAGCCGTGATTAAAGTAGGGCAAGACGAGTACTTCGTTACTGATGTTTCGACCAGTGAAGATCAGAGTGCGACCCAGACTGAAAATGAAAATGATATCGAACTTACGCCGTTCTTCTCTGGTATTGCGCTGGATGTAACACCACAAATAGACAGAAGTGGTTCTGTGATCTTGCATGTTCACCCGTCTGTAACCGAAACAGCGGAACAGACAAAGGTTATCCAAGTTGGCGACCAGCAGATTTTGTTACCGCTTGCACAAAGTAATATTCGAGAGTCTGACACCGTGATCCGTGCCCGCGACGGTGAAATTGTGGTGATAGGCGGTTTAATGGAAACGGTTACTAGCGAACAAGAATCCAAAACTCCGTTATTAGGCGATATACCTATTATCGGTAATGCGTTTAAGAACAAAGCGAAAACCCAGAGCAAGCGCGAATTGGTTATTCTTATTCGCCCTTCTGTGGTACAGCCAGATACGTGGGAAAAGCAGCGCCTTCGCACTCAGTCTTTGCTTGATCAGTGGTATAGAAACTAATTATGTATCAGGGCTTTTATCACTTCACAGAAATGCCGTTTTCGCTCACGCCGAACACGGATTTCTTTTGTGCGCTGGCACCGCATAACGAAGCGTTAAAAGTCATTTTGTCTGCGCTAAGTATGTCTGAAGGCTTTATTAAAGTGACCGGTGAAGTAGGTACGGGCAAAACCCTGTTGTGCCGCAAACTGATAAACCACCTTTCCGATAAATTTGTCGCCTGTTACTTGCCTAACCCCTACCTGACGCCGGATGAACTTCGTATAGCATTTGCTAACGAATTAGGGATTGATATCAGTAACGATGTGGCGGCGCAGGGGTTACACAGCGCTATTGAGACCAAGCTGTTGGCGCTAAAAAAAGAGGGTCGGCAAGCGGTATTAATTATCGATGAAGCGCAATCATTAAGCTGGGATGCCCTTGAAATGCTGCGCTTGTTTAGCAATTTAGAAACAGAAAAAAGCAAGCTACTTCAAATTGTCCTGTTCGGGCAGCCCGAATTAGACGCTAACTTATCAAATCCAAAAGTTAGACAAATCCGTCAGCGCATTAGTTTTTCGTATACGCTGCGCACTATGACCTCGGCAGAAGTGGACTATTACATAGGGCACAGACTGACAACAGCCGGAGGCAGCGAGCAATTAATTCCTAAAGGTCTACGCGCTTTTATCGCATTAGTCACCCGAGGGACCCCACGGCTGGTCAACATTGTTTGCCACAAAATTCTTCTTCGAGCCTACGGTCAGGGTAAAAGCGCTGCGAGTTGGCAGCATACAATAAATGCAGTGTTCGACACTGATGACTGCAAGCGAAGGCTTGTTCCCCGACAAAGCATAGTTATTTTATCCATAGCTGCGGTTGCTGTCGCGAGTGCGCTGCACCTTTACGGAGCGCCGGGCTTATGAGCATTTTAAACGACACTTTGAAATCTCTGGATGAGCGAAATCAGACCGAAGATTTTGGCTTGCCGCCTACAGTTCACGTCGAAAATCGCTCGCTTTGGCCAAAAGCGCTCATTTCGCTCATTGTAATAGGGCTAGTTATTTGGCTGGTTTTGAGCGGTATGACTGAGACTGTGGATAGTAAGAGAGCTGATACTGTTACAAAAGGCGATGTACCGAATACAGCAGCAAGCTCAATGCAAAATGAGTTCATCACAACTAGCAGTGAAAGTACTTCCAAGCAAGATGTCGGTAGTGCCGAGCAACAGTTAGAAGGCATGAAGTCTACGCCGTTGTCTGAGCAAGATATGGCTTATCAAAATACGCCGTCAGATGTTGCCGAGATTGTATTTAATAGTATTGACGAGACTGCAATCGACGATGAGGCAGAATATCGGCAGCGTATGCAAACTGCTAACTCTTCAAGCTTAAACTCAAATACCAAGTCAAATGGAGGGGCAACTGCAGCCGAAACGACAATAGGTGAGACAAAAAAAGCAGGCTCGACAGAAGTGGCAGCCTTGCGCTCCACTCAAAAAAGTACACACACACAGACGGACAATAAGATAAGCGTAGAGGAAAATGACGACGCAAGCGCGTCAGAGTCAAGCAGCATAATCTCACGCCAGCCAGTGGTGGAAATCGCCCCTAAATCACCTCAGCAGCAAAGCGCTATTCACTTGGAAGCGGGGCTAAAAGCCTATAATTTTGGCATTTTCGACGAAGCCCAGAAAAGCTTTACTCTTGCACTGTCTACCTATCCACAAAACATCGAGGCTCGCAAACAATTAGCCGCGCTTTATTTCGGGCAGAATAATAATCTACAAGCGTTACAGGTGCTTTCAGAAGGCGTTGTGATGTGGCCAGAGTCTCTGGTTTGGCGAGAATTAATGGCCAAGATTTTAGTGCAAGAAAACCGTTTCGAAGAAGCCCTAAACCTGATGCCAGATGGCTTAGATGTAAAGGCGTTGGCTGAAAAACGTATTGATTATCTTATTTTGAAGGGGACCTCTGCGCAAACCATCAACAAACCAGAGCAAGCGATCTCGGCGTTTAGCGCCATGACCTCATTACAACCGAACAACGCAAAATGGTGGCTGGCACTCGGGGTTAATTACGATGCATTGGCAGACAAGCGCTTGGCCATTTCTTCTTATTCTAGAGCGCTTGCGATAGGCGGTCTCTCTTCTTCGTCATCGCAATATGCCACTTCACGCCTAAATGATTTACAGGAGCAACCTTAATGCGTCCTCGATTAAAGATGCGCCTCGGCGACTTATTGGTTCATGAAAATATTATCACCAGCGAGCAGCTTGATAATGCACTTTCGGCTCAGCGTTCATCTGGACGTAAACTAGGTGATACGCTTATTGACCTAGGGTTTATCAGTGAGCCTCAAATTCTGCGCTTCCTTGCGCAGCAGCTCAATATTCCGTTTTTGGATATAACACAGCGCCGAATAGATCCAGAGCAGGCGCAGCTTATCCCTGAAACCTATGCAAGACGCTATCGTGCGCTAGTGCTAGAAGCTGACGACGAAGAAGTGCTGCTTGGTATGAGCGACCCCACCGACTTAGGCGGGCTTGATCAGCTTGGGCCGTTAGTCGCTCCTCGCAAAATTGAACTAGCTATCGTGCAAGAGCATCAAATGCTTGAAGCATTCGATACCGTGTATCGTCGTACCCAAGATATTGCGTCATTTGCAGAAAAGTTAGGCGAAGAATACGCCGATGAAGCAGACTTTGAGCTTTCTGCACTCGACGATACAACCTCTGATGCAACAGTGGTTAAGTTACTTCACTCTATATTTGAAGATGCTGTTCAGGTTCGAGCTTCTGATATACATATCGAGCCGGATGAAAATATCCTGCGAATCAGGCAGCGTGTAGACGGTGTATTGCAAGAAAACACGCTAAACCAGGTGAAAATAGCCTCGGCACTGGTGCTCAGACTAAAGCTTATGTCAGGTTTGGACATATCAGAAAAGCGTATTCCCCAAGATGGGCGTTTTAATATAAAAGTGAAAGGGCACACGCTTGATGTTCGTGTGTCTACTATGCCTGTTGCTAACGGTGAAGCGGTGGTTATGCGTTTATTAGACCAATCCGCAGGTCTTTTGACGTTAGACCAAACGGGTATGCCTGATGCAATGGCTGAAAAATTTCGCGCCGCCATAAACCGGCCCCACGGTATGATATTGGTAACCGGGCCTACGGGGTCAGGTAAAACCACCACGCTTTATGGCGCGCTAAGCGAACTTAATAAACCCGATTTAAAAATCATTACCGCTGAAGACCCTATCGAATATCGACTACCGCGTATTAACCAGGTGCAAGTGAATGCCAAAATAGGCCTCGATTTCGCTGCAATTTTGCGTACTACGTTACGTCAAGACCCAGACATTATCATGGTGGGGGAGATGCGCGACCAAGAAACCGTAGAGATAGGGCTCAGAGGCGCACTAACCGGTCACTTGGTACTAAGTACACTTCACACAAACGACTCGGTCACCAGTGCCATACGTCTTATCGATATGGGCGCAGCGCCCTACCTCGTTGCCACCTCACTACGTGGCGTTTTGGCTCAGCGTCTTGTACGTCGGGTTTGTGAAAACTGCAAAGAAGAGCGACCACCGAGTGCGCAAGAGCAGGCATGGGTAGGTTTCTTAAAACCAGAGCTAGCAAATGCAGCGTTTTATAAAGGGAGAGGTTGCAATAGCTGTAACCATACAGGTTACAAAGGGCGTATCGGTGTTTTTGAGTTCTTGGAAATGAACGAAGACATGATGGAAGCGCTGCGAGATAACGATACGCAGGGGTTTGTTAACGCGACAAAGGCCAACAAAGACTTTGTTCCACTTTCTCATATGGCTCTTGATTATGCAGCTGAAGGCAAAACCTCATTAGATGAGGTCTTCAAAGTCGCCGAGTTTGTTCCTGAGGTGGTGAATCACTAATGCCTCAGTTTACTTATGCAGGTAAATCGACTCAAGGCGGCCCTCAAAAAGGGGTTATTGAGGCAGCGTCAGCACAAGCCGCTGCGCAGGCACTACTGTCTAAAAACATCGTACCGACTTCTATACAAGAGACTAAAAAGGCAAGTGGCGAGAAAGCTAATGATGGCTTTGCCATAGGGAGTCTCTTTGAGCCTAAAGTGGGACTGGATGAAATGATCATCTTTTCTCGCCAAATGTACTCGTTGTTAAAAGCCGGTATTCCTATTATTCGTGCAATAAGAGGATTAAGCGAAAATGCTTCACACAAGCGCTTTCAAGAAATTTTAAAAGATATCGCTGACCAGCTTGAGCAGGGTAGAAGCCTGTCTTCCGCCATGACCAAGTACGAAAAAATCTTTACCCGCTTGACTATCTCAGTCGTTGTTGTGGGAGAGAATACCGGTAAATTAGACGATGTTTTCTTGCAACTGGCGCTTTATTTTGAGCGTGAACAAGAAACGCGAAAGCGCATTAAATCGGCATTGCGATACCCCACGTTTGTCCTAATAGCGCTCGCTATTGCCATGTTTATTTTAAACCTTTTCGTTGTGCCCGTTTTTACTCAAATGTTTGAGCGTTTCGACACAGAACTACCCATCATGACTCGCGTGCTAATAGGCACGTCAAATTTCTTTGTTAACTATTGGTGGTTAATCTTAATCGTATTAATTGGAATAATTTTTTCGGCTAAACAATACGTTAATTCGACTAATGGACGACTTAAATGGGACAAATTTAAACTAAAGTTGCCTGTTGTGGGCAGTATTATTGAGCGATCATTACTTTCAAGATATAGCCGAAGTTTTTCTATGATCTTGCGCGCAGGTGTGCCGTTAACCGCGGGCTTATCGTTAACCGCAGATGCCGTAGATAACGCTCATATGCAGATGCGCATTAAAGAAATGCGTCAGGGCATAGAAAAAGGCGAGAGTTTGCTGAGAGTTTCGAAAAATAGTGAACTGTTTTCTACACTTGTACTACAGATGATAGCTGTGGGTGAGGAAACCGGTAGATTAGAGCCGCTTTTGGAAGAAAGCGCAGACTATTACGAACGTGAAGTTGATTTCGACCTTAAGAGCCTAACGGCCAAAATTGAGCCTATTTTGATAGGTTTTGTAGCGGTAATGGTATTAATACTGGCGCTCGGCATCTTTACACCAATGTGGAACATGATGTCGGCGGTAAAAGGCGGGTAAGGGTTTCGCGCCATTTTAATGGGGTAAAACGTGGCTAGCACTAAAGCAGGGTTATTTAACTTTATTGTGATTGGTTTGCTGCTTGCCGTTGTGGCTGCTACGTATGTTTATCACGCAACGCCGATAATAGAAGAAGCTGAAAAAGTTAACAAAGAAAACGCAGTGGCTCAGTTTCAACGGGTTGTTATGTTGGCTAGGGCACAGTGGATAAAGACCAAGCAGTCAAAAGTTTTGATATACGAAATTGACTTTGATGCCAGTGGCGGCATAAGGCAAAAACAGCAAAAAGCAGTAGCCGCGGAGCTATTCGTAAACGCAAAAGGTTGGCCTGAAGGGCTTGAAGCGAACCAAGGCAATGCGTGTGAATATTTGTTCACGTTAGCGACATTAAGAGAATTTGATATGTCGTCTAACGTATCGGTAAGCGATAAATACGTAAATGGATATTTGCAATGTGCATTTTCTATCCAAAACAAGGTTTGGTTTGACTACAACGCGGGTAGCGGTGTGGTAAGAGAAAGAAAAAGTTAACTAAGCGTCGGAGTTATGCGCTTACTTTGTAATCTAGGAGAAGGTATGAACACGAGACAGCAAGGCTTTACGCTTATAGAGCTTATCATTGTTGTAATTATTTTGGGCTTGCTTGCGGCTACTGCGCTGCCGCGTTTTATCGATGTTACTGACGAAGCTCGCGAAGCCAGCGTTGAAGGTGTTGCTGGTGGTTTTGCTGCAGCAGTTGGACTTGTAAGAGCGCAGTGGGAAGTGGAAGGCCGCCCAAGTGGTAACAACGGTGGTGCTAACAGCACACTGGTTACCTACGACCAAACGCCGGTTGGCGTAGACGGTACCATTGGTTACCCCACGGGCAGCCCAACGGGAAATACGCTCATTTCATCGGTTAACAATGTCGAATGTAAGAACACGTTCGACCTAATTCTGCAGTCAGCACCTACCAACACCACATCGACGAACGATACGGTTGTAGCTGACTTCAGATACGCGGTACGTTTAGATGACTCCGGCGCAAACACGCTTTGTGTTTACTACCTAGTTGAATCTATGGGGTTGCCTAATAGTTCAGCTCCAGCAGACGGCACACCTGACGGTACCACATACGACGGTTTTACTTATAACCCAGCCACTGGCCAAGTTACTGTTTTTTAACTAATACTCAGGAAGTTTGATTATGCAAAAAGTATCAACACAACAGGGTTTTACCCTAATCGAGTTAATCATTGTTATTGTATTGCTGGGTATCCTAGCGGTAACCGCAGCACCTAAGTTTTTGAACCTTCAAGATGATGCACGTGACTCTGTATTGGAAGGTATTGCAGGTTCTCTGGAGTCTGCTTCATCCATTATTTATGGTAAGGCATTAGTTCAAGATCAAGCTGGCGCAACTGGTACAGTAGTGCTGAATTCCACAACTTCTGTAACAACGGTTTTTGGATACCCAAATGCTGAAGTTGCAGCGAATATCACCAATGTCGTTGACTATGATACGACTGAGTATGCAACGGCTCTGATTACTGCTGACCCAGATTCTATTCTTGTATATTACACTGGATTTGGGGATTATTTGAACACACCTCCAACGGCAACAACGGCTAGTTGTACGGTAGTGTATACAAACTCGACAGCCGCAGGCGAACGTCCTGAAATCACAGTCAACACTTGCGTCCAGTAATGTGAAGAAAAACGGTTTTACACTAGTAGAACTTATTATAACCATATTGGTTATTGGGGTGCTGGCGGTAACCGCCGCCCCTCGCTTTCTTGGCAGCGACACCGAAGAAGCCATTGCGCTTCGCGACAGAACCCTTCAGCTTGTGCGCAATATGCAGTTTCGTGCCATGCAAAACGTGCAAGACACCAGTTGTGTAAAAATAACGAATACAGTTATTGCTCCCCCCGCTGGGCACGACTGCGCAAACGCTCTTTCCACTACTTTTGATGACGACCAAGTTGTCAATGCCTCTAATACTGATTTCACTTTTCAAACTGCGGATGAAAACGGCGATAGTTTTTCGCAAATTCGGTTTGACGGATTCGGCCGACCAAGCAATATTGCCTGCTCATCTATCTGCAAAATTCAAATAAGTACTTTTTCCATGTGTTTGCAAAGTGAAGGAGCCATTTATGCGTGCTAGCGCAATGTTTCCTACGCGTAGAAAACGCAGTGAAGGCTTTACCTTATTAGAGTTGGTAATTGGTATAGTAGTGTTCACAATTAGCCTAACTATTGTGTTGTCGCTTATTGTGCCTCAAGCTGAACAAACCGCGGAGCCATTTCGCCAAGTAAAAGCGGCTAAGTTAGGTCAGTCGTTAATGAACGATATTCTAAGCCGCTCTTATGATGAAAACAGCGACCGAAGCCCACCTTTTGAAACCTGTAATACTAAAGGAAATTGCTCAACAACACTTGGTCCTGAAGAGGCGAGTGAAGACGACTATGACGATGTTGACGACTACAACGGCTACGTAGTAGGTAATGTAGGTGGAAACTATAACAATTTTGGTTTTGCGGTAACGGTAGATTACGACAGTGACTTAGATGACAGTACGCCAACTGATGGGCAAACTTTCAAGCGTATTGATATAGCCGTTACCGCTCCAGACGGCCAAGTCTACAATTTTAGCGCTTATCGAGGGAGCTATTAATGTCCCTACCAAAAGCACAGTGCCAGCGCGGTTTTACACTTATAGAGCTTATTTTGGTGATCACTATTTTAGGTGTAATTAGCGTATCTGTGGCGCAAGTGATTTCGTTAAGTGCACAAATCTATATAACCGGCGCGGAGCGTACTCGTCTTGTTTCAGATGCGCGGTTTATCATTTTGCGACTGGAAAAGGAACTGCGTAATGTGGTGCCAAACTCTGTTTCATATGACGCAAGTTTAGGGTGCCTTTCTTATTACCCGATCAAAGAAAGTGGAACCTATGTGGGCGACGCGTTTAATAATCCCATGCATGTAGTCGTGTTCAATAGTCAGTTGAGCGTGAATGATACTCTTGTTATCTACCCGACAAATCCGCAGAGCGTGAATGATAACGGGCGAACAATAGACGCTATTGCTGATGCCGCTTCCGAGCCGACTAGTGATAATCAGTATGATCTCACACTCAGTGCCCCTAATACACAATCTTCCCCAGGGAAACGCTTCTTTGTTCCTGAAGCGCAAGTCACCGTGTGTAGAACCTCAACAGCACAAGGAGAGCGCTTGATTAGAACACAGGGTGCTACATCCGGCGTGCTTGGAACAAACGTAACATCGTGGAGCGCGAATGTCGTCACCGCGGGTTTACGCCAAAATGGCTTAATTGAGCTACGAATGACGTTAGAAAGCAGTGATGACGAACAAATATCGGTTGTACATGAGGTGCATTTTCCTAATGTGCCATAGCAAAACACGCCAATTAAACGTTAATCGCAGCGACAAGCGTACAGTTGGATTACGTGGCTCTCTTGTTCGTCAAAAAGGCTCTACAACGATTGTTGCGATCATTATAAGCATTGTTCTTTTAGGGCTAGGTATAGCTTTATCCAACCAAATTTCATCTAACATACGGCAGCAATCCATTGAATATTACGGTGCTCGAGCTTATTTAGCTGCCCAAAGCGGAATGGAAGTCGCTATTTCTAGACTCATTAACGGTAATAACCCCGCGTGTGCCGTAATTACTCAACCAGTAACTATAGATGCTGCTAATGTGCAGAATTGTGTAATTACGCTATCTTGTGAGGTGGAGACCGAGGTCGAGGAGCCTGAAGTTGCCGCTGGTGAAATCAGGGTTTATGCGTTAGGGGCCGAAGCGCAGTGCAGCACTGGCCAACTCGAAACCTCAAAACGCGTTCTTGTTGAAGTGAGGCAGGAAGAATAATGATTTACCGTAAATCTCTGGTTCGACTCTTTTGGACTTTTTTGCTGTCCATTTCAGCGCTACCCGCGCTGGCAGTTCCCCAAATCGAAGGTCGATTTATCGAACTTCAAAACACCTATAACAAAGCAGAGTGGACAACCATCAGTTTTTCGCAAGTGTACGACGAGCCGCCCGCAGTATTTATGCTTTCAACTAATCAGGGGAGTAACCCTGCTATAGTCAAGATTCGCAACGTCACTAGAACAGGTTTTGAAGCGCTACCACTCGAACCCTCTGGCGAGGATGGCCCCCACATCACTATGGGGGGGCATTACCTGGCTATCGCCTACGGCATTCACGAATTTCCTGACGGCGATATCGTTGAGGTAGGGAAAATGCAGCTAGATGCTACTACTATTCAAGCTTCTACCAATTCGCCTTGGTATATTCCAACGGGGCCATTGGTTCCGGGTACTGAAAATGCGCGATATGCAGAAGTTCCGTTACAAACAGATTTTGGTGAACAGCCGGTTTTCTTTCACTCTATTCAAACCGTGAATAACCAAGTAGACGTAAACGGGAAAAAGCCTCCTAATGAGTATTTACTGCCATTTTTAACTATTGCCGCTAAGTATGAAGCGCCCTCATACTATATCGCCTTGGAAGCGTCAGAAACCGATTATGAGCCGGTAACACGCACAGAAACGGTTGCTTACATGGCCACTACAGAAGGGTTTGATCGCAGGTTCTTTGACGATAAAGGTGTAGAAGTGGTCTGGGAGGCAGACTTTGCAGATGTACTTATTCAGGGGTGGAGTGATGGCTGTTTCCGCAACAATTTTAAGAACAATTATTCTCAAACGCCACTTGTTGCTGCAAGTAAGATTAGTCGCAACGGCCAAGACGGTGGCTGGTTACGTAGCTGCCAAGTAAACAAAAACAGATTAGGGCTTCGCGTTGATGAAGACCGAAGTTTAGACTCGGAGCGTAATCACGCCGAAGAAGAGGCAAGCATTCTGGCTATGACATCAGAGTTTGTGTTCAGTGGTGAGGTGCCAAGCTGTGACGTGGCATTTCCTGGCGCGGTAGCAGCATTTGGCGGCTCGGCCATTAATCTTCCCGCGAATAGCCGTATTATCGATGAAAACAGCGGCGTACTAAGTGCAACTCAATTAATCCCCGGAGGGACAGCTGGCACAGCGGATTACCCTAAATGTGGTGAGCCGGGTGTTGACTGTACCGTAAATAACACAGACTCACTGACCGAGTCACAAGCCAGAGCAATACCGAGTATTACAGTTGATGACAGCGGCCCCGAAATAACCGCCGGTAATTTAGCGGGAGATTACTACTTCAACAGGCAGAATGTGCTGATGGCAGCGGGCAACTATAACGTCGTAGCCCCTACACGCATCTATATTTCCGATCCAGGTACAAATCCAATTGGCGAGCCAACCCGCTTCGTTATGGCAAATGTCAACGTTACCGTTTCTGATGGTGCTTACCTAGCGATTTATGTAGACGGTGACGTAGTTATTGATGGTTCTAACCCCAAAGCGCTAGTTATTGCTAAAGGCACGGTGACGTTTGCTAATGTTAGTGATGAAACCCTTGTTGGGCGATTCAATGCCGGCGGAGGGATCGAATCTATTTCTTCAACAACGGCAGGTATTCCCGCTCCTCTTAAAGTAACCGCGAACGAAGTACCGAATAATATACCCGGCATATGTGGTCGCGAGGTTATCGAAGTACTCAATCACTATCGCTATGAATTAGCTGATAATAAAGGCAGTAGCTGTGCGGCTAAACAAATAACACTAAAAGCATGCGCAGATGTGGATTGCGATCTCATTTATTCTCAACCTTCAACGGTTAATCTCTCTCCTCAAAATAACGCCAATTTCCAGTGGAGCGGAAACGATGTCGTCTCTTTTACGGGACAAATTTCGTTAGCGCTAGACAGCCTGAAAGGAAACGATACAAAGCTTGCAACGCTAGGAGAAACACCATCATCTCAGCTTCGCTGCTTTATTGGCGGAAAAGAAGTAGGTATTGAAGGATGTAAGATTGATTTTGTAGATGATGGTTTAGTGTTTAAGAATCTTACCGACAATAACGCGACCATCGTAACCCAACTATCAGGCAAACCATCTGATCAAGGTTTTAACAGTAAAACTTATGCTGTCGAGGCCTGCGGCAATACGGAACTCTTAAAAAACAAAATTGTGGATGTGGACCTTAACTACAGCTGTGCAAGCGCTAGCAATTGCTTGAACAAGCTGGCCTTTTCTAATGATAGCAACACGTATCAACTGGGGTTGTCAGCTGAAACATTCGCGCTACAGTTCGATGCAAACGCTCGCGCTGAGTTTACGTTGCAGTATCCTGATGCAGGTGAATTGTCGCTCACAGGAGCAATTACTGACAGGACGGCAATATCAGGGTCTTCAAATATCTTCACGGTTCGCCCTTTCGGTTTTGCAATGGATATTTTAAATGACAGTGGCACTAGTACCAATCCCAACGGGTATGCGACTAACGCGAGTGGATCACTGCTGAAGCGCACGGGTGAAAACTTTGTACTAGGTCTTCGTACTGTGCAGTGGGTTGATGGCGAAGATAGTAATAATGATGGTGTACCAGATAATTTCGCTGACTTAGCCAATAACAACACAGCCGAACACTATTCAGGAAGTGTCTCCTTAACGCCTCAACAAACCTTGCCAGCAGGGGGAACAGCAGGGTCTTTAAGTACCAACAGCGTTAACTTTGATAATGAAGGTAAAGTTAACTTGGCCGTTAATTATGATGAAGTGGGTGTCATTTCTATTGCAGCTCAAAGTGCATACTTGAACAACACCACGGTATTGGGCCAAGTCGATAACGTGGGAAGGTTTGCGCCTTCGAATTTTTCACTGACAGGGAACGTGGTGGCAGCATGTACTGCCAGTGGTGGGTTTAACTATTTTGACCAACCGATTAATGAGGTTAGCTTTACTCTTACTGCCCTTAACCAAAATGGCAGCCGCACTGTGAACTACTATGGTGGCTTCGACAAACTAACAAGCCTTGGTTTACAGGTTGAGCACGACGGGAGTTTGTTAGACCGTTTAGAAAATACAAACACGATCTCATGGCCTCAAAGCGGAGCTACAGGTCAAATTTCCTTTTCTGACAATGATATAGCATTTAGCCGCTTGGGTGGCACAGCACTCGACGGAGCATATATGGACGCATCTATTGCACTAGTGGCTGATAGTGGACAAATTGAGAGCGCAAACTTTAATGGGCTTTCTTGCACGGGTTTCTGTGTTGACGATTTTGGTGATGCGATCAGCTTCGCCTACGGCCGAGCTACGTTAATTAACAACTATGGCGGTGCAGATGAAGCCTTATTGCTTCCCCTTCGTACTCAATACTGGGATGGTCAAACGTGGCGCATAAACACGTACGATAGCTGCACAGACTTTGCTCACGCTAATATAAATGATGTCTCAGGCGAGCTAGTTTCTTCTGAAGACGGAACCCTAAGTGAAGGTGCGTACGTCACCGGCGAAGGTATGCGCTTATCATCGCCAAATGGGGCGGGTAATTATCCGTTAACTTATACCCCCGAAGCATGGTTGCTGTGGGATTGGGAT
The DNA here is from genome assembly GCF_000808575.1 of Alteromonas marina. Taxonomy (GTDB): domain Bacteria; phylum Pseudomonadota; class Gammaproteobacteria; order Enterobacterales; family Alteromonadaceae; genus Alteromonas; species Alteromonas marina_A. The sequence continues at coordinate 77,601 of NZ_JWLW01000006.1, read as the reverse complement.
GAAGATGGTGAAGCCGACAACCCGCCTAGTGCCACGCTAACCTATGGTGTTTATAGAGGAAACGACAACATCATTTACAAGCGGGAACAAATCAATAACTAGTAAGGCAGTTTGACGGTTTTATTCACGACATTGCAGGTAGAGCAAGCAGTAGCGTTCTCATTGTAAAAAGGTGTGAATATTTAGCTAATTGTTTTTGAACCTTCTAATGTTTACGGGGTCATTAATGGTTCTAATGTAGGAATCAAATGATTAGCGCGTATATGTTATGCCTATATGGGGCTGACGCTAATTTTGCTTGTTATTAAAGTAGTTATTTTGGCCCTAAGTGACACCATTACTTGCCCAAAATTGCCCCCATTGTTAAAGTGTGCGGATAAATATCGACTTCACGTTAAAGCGTCGCCATCTCACCTTTGCAAATACGCGTTAACACAGGAACAGGAATAAACACTTCATGTTTAAAAAGCTTCGAGGCATGTTCTCTAACGATCTGTCCATCGACCTCGGAACAGCTAACACGCTGATTTATGTAAAAGACCAAGGTATTGTTCTAAACGAGCCCTCAGTAGTAGCTATTCGTCAAGAACGCGCTGCAGGCCCTAAAAGTGTTGCCGCAGTGGGTGCAGAAGCTAAGCGAATGCTTGGTCGTACGCCGGGTAACATTCGCGCCATCCGTCCAATGAAAGATGGTGTTATTGCCGACTTCTACGTGACTGAAAAAATGCTTCAGCACTTTATTAAACAAGTGCATGACAATAACTTCTTGCGCCCTAGTCCTCGTGTACTGGTATGTGTGCCGTGTGGTTCAACCCAAGTAGAGCGCCGTGCAATCAAAGAGTCAGCGCTTGGCGCTGGTGCACGAGAAGTATTTCTTATTGATGAACCTATGGCTGCGGCCATCGGTGCGGGCTTGCCGGTATCTGAAGCGCAAGGTTCTATGGTAGTAGATATTGGTGGTGGTACCACTGAAGTTGCTATCATCTCACTAAACGGCGTGGTTTATTCATCTTCTGTGCGTATTGGTGGTGATAAGTTCGATGAAGCTATCATTAACTATATTCGCCGTAATTTCGGTTCACTTATAGGTGAAGCGACAGCCGAACGTATCAAGCATGAAATTGGTGCTGCATATCCGGGCGAAGAAGTACGCGAAATTGAAGTGCGCGGTCGTAACCTTGCTGAAGGTGTACCTCGCGGGTTTACGCTAAACTCAAATGAAATACTTGAAGCCCTTCAAGAGCCGCTAACAGGTATCGTTTCTGCTGTAATGGTGGCACTAGAACAGTCGCCGCCAGAACTCGCTTCTGATATCTCTGAACGCGGTATGGTGCTCACCGGCGGTGGTGCACTTCTAAAAGACCTAGATAGGCTACTCATGGAAGAAACAGGAATACCAGTAGTTATTGCTGATGATCCGTTAACCTGTGTAGCACGCGGCGGTGGTAAGGCTTTCGACATGATTGACCTTCACGGTGGCGACCTGTTTAGCTACGAATAAACAGGAAAGGCAACCGTAAGGTTGCCTTATTTGTATCATGGATACTATTTTTACTCGCGGTCCTTCTTTAAATATCAGACTTACGCTGGCCCTTGTGCTGTCGGTCACTCTGATATTTGTAGATCACAAGATGGATGGCTTTAAATCGACGCGAGTGTACCTCAACTCTTTAATGAGCCCGCTGCAGTATATTGCTAACCTTCCTGGATTGATGCTTAGTGAGAGCGCCCAGCGCCTTACCTCTCAAGAACAGTTACTGGCGGAAAATCAAAAGCTGAATAACCAGCTGTTGCTTATGAGCGAAAAGCTTCAGCAGTTTGAGGTTATCGCCAAAGAAAATGCGCAGCTTCGCGAACTGCTGCAAGCCCCCGTGCGCCTAGCGTCTAAGAAAATGGTTGCTGAGCTAATGGCGGTAGATAAAAACCCATATAGCCAGCAGGTTGTTATCAATAAAGGGGCCATTGATGGGGTTTATCTATCTCAGCCAGTTATTGATGATAATGGCGTTGTGGGCCAAGTTATGGAAGTAGGCTCTACCAATAGTCGCGTACTTCTGATTGCTGATGTTACGCACGCCATTCCAGTTCGTTCGTTGCGTAACGATATTCGCTTTATTGCCACCGGCAGCGGTGCATTAAATGAATTATACCTTGAGCATGTACCGCACAGCGTAGATATTCAAGAAGGCGATACGCTTATTTCATCGGGCCTGGGTAAGGTTTTCCCGGAGGGCTATCCCGTCGCCACCGTTAAGCAGGTAGTGAGAGATGAAAGTCGCCCTTTTGCACGTGTCATTGCTACGCCGTTAGCTAATTTAGACAGGCTTCGGCATTTGTTGCTTTTGTGGGGCGCCGAAGGTGAGCCTGAATTAGACACCGATGAAAAGGCAAGCAAGCCAGCAGACAACGAGGAAGAGTCTTCAGATGCGTAAACGTAACCTCGTTATTTGGATAAGCCTGCTAGTCGCCCTTGTATTGCAAATTGTTCCACTGCCCACTCAAGTAGATGTATACCGCCCTGACTGGGTGCTAGTTGTGCTTGCCTACTGGAGTATGGCACTGCCTCACAGAGTGAATGTGGGTGTGGCGTTTTTAACTGGTGTTGCTATGGATGTGCTTGTGGGCACAACGTTGGGTATTCATAGTTTCGGCCTAAGTATTTGTGTTTATATATTAGCGGCCAATTACCAAAGACTAAGAAATTACTCCGTTTGGCAGCAAGCCATTATTATCGGTCTATTATCAGCGCTATATCACTTACTTACATTTTGGGTGCAGCACCTGCTGACTGATATTTATTTCCGGGTTGATTATTTGTGGCCCGTTGTAACGTCTATGGTGTTGTGGCCGTGGGTATTTTGGCTGCTTCGACGCACGCGCAGACAGTTTTCAATTTCGTAACCCGAACACGTTCTCGATTAAACCAAAGGTAAGCCAATGACAAAATCGGTAGTGTTAGCGTCAGCCTCTCCACGACGCACTGCTTTGCTCAAGCAAATGAACATAGCCCATACAATACAGCCTGCCGATATTGACGAGTCGCCCCGTGACAACGAGCCACCGAAGGAGCTTGTCGCAAGGCTTGCCAGTGAAAAAGCCCAAGCGGTGAAAGCATGCCTTGAGGATCAGCAGGCAATGACCGACGACAAGGTTATTCTGGCCAGCGACACGCTAATATCGTTTAACGGACAAAGTGTTGGCAAGCCAGAAGATAAAGCAGATTCTAAGCGCATTCTCACTATGCTTTCTGGTAAAACTCATGACGTCCTTACCGCTATTTGTGTGCTTGATAACGCTCAGCAACAGACTCAAGTAATTGCCACATCTGTGACTTTTGCAGCATTGACGGATGAGCAAATTGACGCATACTGGGAAACAGGAGAACCTGCCGACAAAGCAGGGAGTTACGCTATTCAAGGTATTGGTGGTGAGTTTGTAGTTTCCATTAACGGCAGTGCAAGTGCCGTAATAGGCCTACCACTGTACGAAACCCGCCAATTACTTAATGCATTTGGAGTTGTGTCGTGAGTGCTGAACTGCTTATTAACGTTACCCCGTCAGAGTCACGGGTGGCGCTTATTGAAAACGGAATACTGCAAGAAATTCACGTAGAGCGTCATACCAAACGCGGTTTGGTTGGCAATATCTATCGCGGTAAAGTTAGCCGTGTATTACCGGGAATGCAGGCAGCATTTGTTGATATCGGTTTAGAAAAGGCCGCCTTCTTACATGCATCTGACATTGTCATTCACAATGAAATTGCTGAAGAAGTCTCGGCAAGCCATATTCAAAAGCAAGACATTCGCGAGTTGGTGCGAGACGGTCAAGATATTGTGGTTCAGGTAGTGAAAGATCCTATCGGTACCAAAGGCGCACGCCTTACCACAGACATTACTATCCCCAGCCGTTATCTTGTATTTATGCCTTCGGTGACTCACGTAGGCGTATCTCAACGCATTGAAGAAGAAGCAGAAAGAGAGCGCTTAAAGTCGCTGGTGCAAGAGTTTTGTGATGAAAACGGTGGCTTCATTCTGCGTACTGCGGCTGAAGGCGTGGGCAAAAACGAACTGCAGTCCGACGCAGCATTTTTGCGAAGGCTGTGGGATAAAATTCAGTCGCGTATGAAAAAGCGTAAGTCGAACGTGCTTTATGAAGACTTACCGCTAGCACGACGAGTGCTACGCGACTTTGTTGGTACAGAGCTCGACAGAATTCGTATCGACTCGAAACTATCATTCAACGAACTTCACCAGTTCACCAAAGAGTACGTGCCTGAAATGAACGGCAAGCTCGAATACTACCCGGGTGATAGACCTATTTTTGATTTATACGATGTGGAAAATGAGGCGCAGCGAGCCTTGGAACGCCGTGTCGATTTAAAATCTGGCGGCTACTTGATCATTGATCAGACCGAAGCGATGACCACAATCGATATTAATACGGGCGCTTTTGTTGGCCACCGGAACTTAGAAGAAACGATTTTTAACACCAATATTGAGGCGACGCAGGCCATTGCCCGTCAGTTAAGATTGCGCAATTTGGGCGGGATGATCCTTATCGACTTCATCGATATGATTGAACCAGACCACAAACGACGTGTCTTACACTCATTAGAGGTGGCGACGAACAAGGACAGAGCCAAGATAAATATTCACGGTTTTACTGCGCTAGGGCTAATTGAAATGACCCGTAAGCGCACCCGTGAAAGCATTGAGCATATATTGTGCGGAGAATGCCCGGTGTGTAAAGGGCGAGGCACGGTAAAAACCATTGAAACCATTTGCTTTGAAATTATGCGTGAAATTGTACGGGTGAATCGCGCCTACGACGCAGACAAGTTTGTGGTTTACGCTTCACCTAAAGTGGCAGAAGCCTTAATGGGTGAAGAGTCTCATATGCTGGCAGAACTGGAAGTATTTGTGTCTAAACAAATCAAGGTTCAAACAGAAACATTGTACAATCAGGATAAGTACGACGTCGTCATGATGTAATGCATTAACGTATACAAAGGCAAAATGTGACAAATTTTTCGTCGGTAGCCGCTTATCTACTTAAAAAGTTTTGGCTGCTACTCGCCGTATTGCTTGTACTTTTCGCGCTTGTTTTAAGCGCTGCACGCTATGCTCTGCCGCATATTGAGCACAACAAACACCTGTTGGAAAACTATATTAATGAGCGTTATGGCGTAAACCTATCCATTCAAAGTGTGCATGCTGTTTGGCAGCGCAATGGTCCAAGTATTGTGCTCAATTCGGTGTCGTTGGCTAAAAACGATGCTAGCCCTGTTGCATTGGATATCAGGCAAATCTACGTCGAGCTAGATTTTTGGGAATCGCTACGCCACCAACTTATCTCATCCACCCGTTTCGAGCTACGTGGTCTTAAGCTTGATATTGACGCCGATCGCCTTTCTGGAGGCGATAAGAATAACTTCCCTGTAGTAAATGCGCTAGAGCGTCTGTTTTTGGAGCAGCTTCAAAGCTTCTCGTTAGAAGACGGGGTGGTATCTGTCACTCATCTTAATGAAACCAATTCATTTGATATTGAAAGTTTATCGTGGAACAACCATGAAGAGCGACACCAAGGTTTAGGTCAGCTTAAGGTTGCAGATTTAGCGGCTAACTCGGCCTCGTTTATCATTGATATCACGGGCACGCGGGAAGACTTTGACGGCGTGTTCTACGCCAAAGCAGAAGAGCTCGATATTTCTCCGTGGGTAAGCGACCTCATCAAAACCAAGCGTCCACTAGCGCAAAGCCGCGCAAACTTTGAAGTATGGACTAACTTTTCTCAAAGTGAAGTCACAAGCGTACAAGCCGAGCTTAGTGAAAGCCTTTTAGAGTGGGGCAGTGGCCGCGCGAAAACGGTAACAGGTATCAGCGGAGGTAGTCTCCAGGCGTTGCCTAACGATGAGAACAGACAGGGAGGCTGGAATGTCCGAGTGGATCAATTGGTGCTTAATTCGAGCAACGATACCCTTACAACAGACCTAATTGGTAGTATAAGTGCAAATGGTGATGCGCTGATAAACACCGTAAAGCCAGTGCAAATTAACCCCTTTCTGCTGCTGTTACCGCTTTTCATGGATGATACCAGTGAAGAAGAAATACGCGGGCTTAATCCAAAAGGCGAGTTGGCGACATTGCAGATTCAGTGGCACAACGGCCAGCCTTCTTTAGCTGCTAAAGTACTAGATTTACAGTGGGACAAAACTGATAAGGTACCCGGTCTTTCGTCGCTAGACGCAGACTTTTTCTGGTATAAAAATAATGGCGCTATCTACTTAGAGAGCGCGGATAGCTTACTAAGTGCCAACGGCGTAATTAAGAAAGACGTCAATATAAACTTATTTAAATCCCAGTTTTATATTTACCCAGAGCAGATAGATAGCGAAGACAAGCAGTGGGTAGTAAAAGGCAGCGATATGCTGCTTAATAGTGATGCCGTTACTCTTCACCCTCAGTTTAAACTGAATACGTCGACAGGGTTTATGTCGCTTTATGTGGATGTAAGCCCATTGGCGCTAAATGAGGTGAGCAGTTTATTTCCCCCTTCTTTAATGGGGGCTAATACCGACAAATACCTTACTCGTGCATTTACAGGAAAAGGTGAAATCGCAAATGCGCGCGTGCTGTGGCACGGTCGCACGAGTGACTTCCCGTTTGACGACAACACGGGCATTTTTCAGGCGTATGTCGATATTGAGCAGGGGGATTTTCTTTTTGCGCCAGACTGGCCGGCACTTAATAACTTAGACCTATCTTTGTATTTTGTGAATAATGCATTAGTGATGGAGAGCCCTAGTGCGACGCTTGCCGGTATGAAAATCAGTGATATGTCGGCTGCCATTCCAAGCTTTAGTCCAGATGCTCGCCTGATTATTTATGCCAATGGTACTGGCACTGGGGACGCGCTAACCGCGTTAATGATGGATTCGTCCCTCAAAAAATCTTTAGGAAAAGTACTTAACGAAGACGTGCAAATTAACGGGCCACTATCTGCCGACATAAAGCTTGATATCCCGTTTAAAGGCAAAGATGTGGTGGCATCGGGAACGGCGCACTTGTCGGATAACCCCGTTTTTGTTGCGACTACAAATATGCTATTTGATAAGGCATCGGGAGAGGTGTCATTTGTTAATGGCGATATAGACGCAAGTGGGCTTCAAGCGCAGTTTCTTAAACAGCCGGTGAACTTGTCGCTATCCGGTAGACAGGTCGACACATACGAGCTAAATGTAGAGTTAGGTGGGCGATGGCATGTACACCCGCTCGCTAACTATGTGAACACGGATCTCACCGAATACATCGACGGCGAAAGTGATTGGAACACTACAGTCCAACTGTCGCTTTCAAACAGTGGGTTTAATTATACTGCCAATTTGACTGCAGATTTAACGGCGACACAAAGTGTATTGCCTGCTCCCTTCGATACGCCAGCGGGCAGCAGTTTACCGCTGCTTATTACCAGTAAAGGCGATAGCAAAGCATCAAATGTGGAGGCGTCACTTGGTGATAACATTCGTTTTGATGGCGTACTACCGCACAAAGAAATGCAGTTTTCACGTGCGCACTTGGCACTTGGCGAAAGCGATATAGCCAACATTGGTACAGGTTTTAGTATCAGTGCGAATCTAGCTCAAGCTGATGTGCAAGAATGGTTTACCACTATAAATATGTTACTTTCCGGTAAAGGGAAAGACACCAGCACCGCCGTTGCAAAAACAAATGCTCAATCGAGTATCCAATCAAACGAAAGTAAAAAAGCGAATTTGTTTGGTACTCCTTCGCGGATATTCGCCAAAGCCGACAAGCTAAATTTTGCTGGCCACAGTATTAAAGATGCGCAGCTCAGTGCAACAGAACGCAATAAAGATTGGATCCTAGACTTAGCGTCGCCTCAGGCAAGAGCCACTATTCGTATTAATAGTGATTTAGACGAGCAGGGCATTGAAATAAATGCCGACTATTTATCACTAGAGAAGCCTGCTGAAGCCGGGGGGACGACAAAAGCCGACTCAGAGAGCGGCGTTGAGTTAGCTACGAATAGTGCAATGCCAAATGAGGAAGGCGTGTCGCCCTACAATATTGACCCAAATACGCTACCGCCCATTTATTTTTATTGTCAGTCCTGTGGCGTGCACGGCATCGATTTAGGTGAAGTTACCTTAGACATCGCGAAGGAAGAGAATGGTTTAGCCATTCGCCAGCTTCTAGTGAAATCTGATGAAACTAACGTTACCGCAACGGGTTATTGGAAGCACATGGGAGGCGAGATTCAAAGCGCGTTAAACGGAACATTAACGTCTCCCGACGTTGGGCAGATGCTAAAAGAGTACGGTGTTGAATCAGGAATAAAAGATTCTAGCGCAAACGTGGCGTTTGATATCAACTGGCCAAATGCGCCGATGGATTTCGGGTTTGAACAGCTAAACGGTAATGTTGAGTGGTCGCTGTCAGATGGGTATCTAACTGAGTTGAGTGATAAGGGGTCACGTATCTTTACCCTGTTTAGCTTGAACTCGTTAGTGCGGAAGCTCAGTCTCGATTTTCGAGACGTTTTTGCTAAGGGGTTTTTCTACGACGATATGGGCGGTACGTTAAGTATTGTTAATGGCAAAGCGTATACCGACGATACTGAAATTGACGGCGGCGCTGGTGAAATAGAGATCACAGGCTTCACCGACCTCAACACTGGTGGATTAAATTACAACGTATCGTTCGCACCGAACGTAACCGGGAACTTACCGTTTTTAGTGTATTTCTTGGCTACGCCGCCTACTGCACTCGCTGCTCTTGCCATAGACCAGGTGCTAACCTCTGCGAAAGTTATTTCGAATGTGAACTATCGCGTTACAGGCACCATAAAAGATCCTAAGTTCGACGAAGTTGAGCGCAACAGCAAAGACATCAGCTTACCTGCGCAAAATGCGCCTGTACCGGCCAACCCGCAAGACAGGCCATTAACGGAAGATGACGTACGCAGGCTTAAAATGGAGGTGATCGATGGTTAATTTAGTTGCATTACAAATGACATCTGCGCCAAGCGTGGAAGAAAATCTCGACACCGTTGCAAACGAAATGGCATCGGCAAAGATTGAGAAAAACAGTTTAGTTGTGCTTCCAGAGTGTTTTGCTTATTTCGGCGGTAAAGACAAAGGCCAACTTGCTGTGGCAGAAACAAAGGGCGAAGGCGTAATTCAGCGACGTTTGTCAGCGCTTGCTGCACAATACCAGTGCTATCTGGTTTCGGGTACGTTTCCAGTGAAAACCAATAGCCCAGAGAAGTTTTCCGCAGCCTGCATACTGTTTGGCCCTAATGGTGATGTGTTGGCAGACTACCGAAAAATTCACATGTTCGATGTATCGGTTAACGACAATACGGGCAGTTATCGTGAATCGGCGACAACCGAAGCGGGCAGCAAGGTGGTTACTGTTGAAACGCCAATAGGCAATATTGGTCTTGCGGTGTGCTATGATGTACGCTTTCCGGGGTTATTTACTGCAATGGGCGATATCGATATTCTGGTGTTGCCAGCGGCCTTTACCCAGCGCACCGGAGAAGCCCATTGGCATGCGTTGTTGCAAGCCAGAGCCATTGAAAAGCAGTGCTTTGTGGTAGCTGCAAATCAAAGTGGTGTGCATGCAAATGGCCGTGAAACATACGGTCACAGTCTTGTACTGTCGCCTTGGGGGGAGACCCTTGCCGAACGCAAAACCGACGTAGGGTTAGTTTCGGCAAAAGTAGATATTGCAGAAAGAGAAACCATTAAACAGAATATGCCGGTTGCCGAACATAACCGATTCAGGAGTCACTTTGTCTAAATCTGTTGAGCGTCATTTATTATCTGACTCAGGGCTAGATATCTCTAAGCTAGAGCGTGCTTTAGCGACTATTCATCGTCACGATACCGACTATGCCGATTTATATTTTCAGTCAAGCCAGCACGAAAGCTGGGTGTTGGAAGACGGCATTATTAAAGAAGGCAGCTATAACATAGAGCGCGGCGTAGGCGTGCGTGCAATTAGCGGCGAGAAAACAGGGTTCGCTTATTCCGACGAAATAAGCGAAGAAGCGTTGACTAAAGCGTGTAAAGCGGCCCGCGGTATTGCGCCAAGCGGCGGGTCACAACAAGTTGCTTCGCTTGGACAAAAACCAGTGCAAGCGCGATACAGCGAAAATAACCCTATTCTTGCGATGCAAGACGCTGAGAAAATTTCGCTTTTAAAAGCAGTAGATGCCTATATCCGCAAACAAGAGCCGTCTGCCAATCAGGTAGTGGTGAGCTTAAGCGGCGTGTATGAAGAAATTTTAGTTGCCGGCAGTGACGGTACGTTAGCTACTGATATTCGCCCGCTAGTGCGCTTGAACTGCTCGGTATTGCTAGAACAAGGCGATAGACGTGAACGTGGTTCAGCTGGAGCTGGTGGTCGTTATGCCTACTCGTTCTTTAAACAAGACGAAAACGGCAAACCGTATTACGAGACGTTGGCAGAAGATGCCCTCCACATGGCACGCGTAAACATGCAGGCTGTGGCGTCACCGGCAGGCGCTATGCCTGTAGTATTAGGTAACGGTTGGCCTGGCGTATTACTTCACGAAGCGGTAGGGCACGGTCTTGAAGGCGACTTTAACCGTAAGGGTGCATCAACATTTAGTGGCCGTATTGGTCAGCGCGTTGCTGCAAAAGGCGTGACGGTTGTTGACGATGGCACATTAAACGACCGTCGTGGCTCGTTGTCGGTAGACGATGAAGGCACACCAACAGCGCACAACGTGCTTATTGAAGATGGTATCTTGAAAGGTTATATGCAGGATAAACATAACGCCAAGCTTATGGGCGTTGCGCCTACCGGTAACGGTCGTCGTGAATCCTATGCGCACTTGCCTATGCCCCGCATGACGAATACTTATATGTTGGAAGGCCAACATGATCCGCAGGAGATTATCGCGTCTATCGACAAAGGTATTTACGCGCCGAACTTTGCTGGCGGACAAGTAGACATTACGTCAGGAAAATTTGTATTTTCTAGCGCGGAAGCCTACTTAATTGAAAACGGTAAAATTACCGCTCCAGTAAAAGGGGCTACCTTAATTGGTAACGGTCCAGAGGTTATGCAAAAAATCTCAATGATTGGAAATGACACTGCCCTAGATAAAGGCGTTGGTGTATGTGGTAAAGACGGTCAAAGCGTGCCGGTGGGTGTAGGTCAGCCCACGCTTAAAATTGACGAGTTGACCGTGGGTGGTACGGCTTAATTCAGCTCAAACCTGTATACTGGAAAATTAAAAAAGGTTGGGCCTAGGCTCCAACCTTTTTTGTATGCTAACAGGTATAAGTCATGGCTAGCTTTCAAATCCTTTTTCGTTCAACCACTCAATAGCATCTTCTTCGTTGGTAAAAATACCCAGCTCAAGGCCTGCATTATCATAAACTCTCTGAAATTGCGCTCTTACTATAGGTTGTACCCTAGTATCGCCAATAACTAAGGCTCCAAGCGCCATTCCATGCTTCGCACGCCACTCAACTGAACGTTGCAGTTCTTTTTCGCCGGCTTTCGTCATAAGGGCGGAGCCGTGTAAAAAACCTAAAAATGCCCAATGACTGCCACCAAAGCTGTTAATCACATCCATCATATCCCGCGCATAGCGTTCAATGGCTGAGCCATCGGCAATGCCTTCAGCAGACACGCCAACAATACTACCAAGCACAGCAATTTGATACTGACCGTACTTGCTTTTCAGTGTTGCGTTAGGGTTAGAGAATATTTTCATACTCCCCCTTTTTGCAGGTGAATAACGCACTTACGTTGAGAATCAATGAAGTGTAGACCATTAATCTTCGTGAATAACGTCTTTCAAATACTGAAACAGCTCTCTGAATGCTTTAGGCGGCGCATTCTTTTCACGCTCTTTCTTAATTTGGCGGTGAAATTGGCGCAGCTTTTGGCGGTCAAGTTCAGGGTGCGCTTCAATCAGCTTTTGAATAGCGGGGTCGCCCTTTTCAATCACGGCTTCACGGGCTTTTTCTAGTGCATGAAAGGCCGCATTGCTCGCCTGATGCTGATGTGTAATTTTAGCCAACGCCTCTTCAATAGGGGCGGTATCTCTTTGACGTAAAGCTTTGCCGATAAACTGAAGCTGACGGCGGTAACCGTCTTTTTTCTTATTCACTTTGCGCGCAATAGCTACGGCGTCAGCAAGCTCTTCATCCATTGGAATCGTCGCTATGTGAGCATCGGTCAGGTTAACTAAGGTTTCACCTAGCTTGTGAAGTTCTTTGGCTTGACGCTTCAGCTCAGTTTTACTGATTAATTCTTCCTCTTCGAACTCATCTGCTTGCGCATCTTCGAAGTAAGGATCTTCAGGAGAATTGTATTTCTGATCACTCATTTCAAACTCATTAGTGTTACACTTTAGCTAAATTGTAACTATCACAGTCGAATTAAGACAGCGAAACTTACTATGCAAATTGAGCAGCAGTTAGCCGACATTCAAAATGTCGTAGATGATGTACTGAAATTAGCCCTTTCTAAAGGCGCAACACAAGCCGAAGCCAGCATGTCTAAAGTGCAGGGCATCGCCGTTTCGTCACGTATGCAAGAAGTTGAAAACGTTGAATTTACCAACGACGGCGGCTTAGGTATAAGCGTATACGTAGGCAAGCGAAAGGGGAGTGCGTCTACCGCAGATCTGAGCAAAGCGGCGCTAACACTCGCGGTAGAAAAAGCCGTAGATATTGCTCGCTATACCAGTGAAGATCCTTGTACAGGTTTGGCCGATGCCGACCTTATCGCCACTGAATTCCCTGATTTAGACCTGTATCACCCTGAAGAGTTAGATACTGAAAAGGCCATTAAAACTGCTATTGAAGCCGAAACGGCGGCAATGAATTACGACTCGCGCATTACAAATTCAGATGGCGCGTCGTATAACGCAAATCTAGGTATGCGCGTTTACGGCAACACCCATGGAATTAACGCCGGTTATCCTAGCAGTCGTTATTCACTAAGCTGTATGGTTATTGGCGCACAAGATAACGATATGCAGCGCGATTACGCTTACACAGTAAGTCGTAATGCGTCTTTGCTGCAATCAGCAAGTGCAGTGGGTATTGAAGCCGCTAAAGCTACCGTAGACCGTTTAGGCGCCCGTAAAATCAACACGGCAAACGTGCCTGTGCTTTTACACCGTGACATTGCATCTAGCTTATTTGGCCATTACGTTGGAGCTATCAGCGGCGGCAGCCTTTATCGTCGCTCTAGCTTCTTGCTAGATAGCTTGGGTAAACAAGTTTTCCCAGAATGGCTTAATATTGAAGAGCGTCCGTTTATTAAAGGCGGCTTAGCAAGCTCAAGCTTCGATAACGAAGGCGTGGCATGTTCTGACATGACCATTGTAGATGCGGGTAAATTGGCTACATACCTTTATACCACCTACTCGTCACGCAAACTAAACACCCGCTCGAATGGCCACGCTGGTGGTATTCATAACTGGCTAGTAGGTGATACGGGTCATAGCGACGCCGAGCTGCTTAAAGAAATGGGCACAGGTTTGTTCGTAACCGAACTGATGGGGCAGGGCGTTAACGGTGTGACGGGCGATTACTCGCGCGGCGCAGCGGGATACTGGGTTGAAAATGGCATCATCCAATACCCAGTTCACGAGGTAACGATTGCTGGCAATCTGAAAGATATGTTTAAAGGCATTGTGGCAATTGGCGCTGAAAAAGATGTGCGAGGTAGTGTACAGACCGGTTCTGTGCTTATTGACCAAATGAAGATAGCAGGCAGCTAGTTTACGCTTTCTCGAAACGCTGAAGGAGACAGCCCGGTGGACTTCTTAAAGCGTTTCGAGAACGTAAATACATTTGCGTAGCCTACATAACTGGCGATATAAGATACGGGCCACTGCGTGCTTAGTAATAAGCTTTTGGCTCGTGTCATACGCAAATGGATAACGTGCTGTTTGGGGCTTCTCCCAAATACTTGTAAGCACAGCCTATGAAGGTGAGGGGCAGAATAATGCGCTTTCTCACTTAAGCTTTCCATATCCCAATCAAACTGAAGCTGTTTTTCAACCGCAGAAAAGAGGCTGTGTAGTCTGCTTACTTGGCGTCGTTCTTTCTCATCGTGAGTATGTACGTCACTCAAAGGCGCATCAATAATACGGTACAGGTAGCGAGACACAACTTGCATCGCCGAATTTCGATTCTCGACGTCACGCTCTAAATACAAAAGTTCCATTGCATGATGCAGTCCTTCCAGCATGGCATTATCCACTATCACAGCACCTAGCTTATTAAATGGTGTCCAGCGTTCGGAGTCTGCCAGGTTGACCCAAATTATATCCCATTGCTCACTGACTATTGTGACTTCAAAACTTTGCCCAGCGGGTAAAATAATTAGCTGTCCTTCATCCAATTGCATCTCGCCTGACGGGACACGAAATTTTCCTTGTCCATGAATGCTGTAAAACAAGGTGTGGTTAGGAGGCGAAACGCGACCTACCGTATAGTCACCTGATAAGTTAGAGCATCCTGCTAGTTCAATCTCCAGGTCGCTGATTTCAGGCGCATTACTACTATCAATAAAGCGTTCAAGGCACTTGGGGCCTATGTCTACAATGTCTCTAAAGCTAAGTTGCATAAATGTGAAATGATAGTTTTGGATAAATATATGAAAGATTAGAGCATAAAGGATTTAATGAAAGTTAGCTACATTGCGCTTAACGAAAAAGTAAAGGATATGACATGCTTAATGTTGCGCAAGTAGTGGCTCAAAACGATTGGCAAAACCCGGTTGTATTTCAGAGGAATCGCATCAATGCCCACAGTCCACATCACGGATATAAAACGCTAAAAGACGCATTGCACAATACCAATGCGCAAAAGCGTAGTTTAAACGGTCAGTGGGATTTCCGTTTATTTGAGGCACCAGCAAACGTACCTGAAAGCCTGCTTTCTAAAACATTAAGTGATGATGAATCTGCTAATTGGCAGCCTATCGCGGTACCTTCTAATTGGCAGCTGCAAGGTCACGACAAACCGATTTACTGTAACGTTAAATATCCCTTCGCGGTGAACCCTCCAGTGGTACCCAGCGAGAATCCAACGGGTTGCTACCGAACAACGTTCAACGTTACCAAGGATGAGTTAAAACAGCGCAATCATATTGTTTTTGAAGGGGTAAATAGCGCGTTTCACTTGTGGTGCAACGGCGAGTATGTGGGCTATTCCCAAGATAGTCGACTACCGGCTGAATTCGATTTGTCTGGCTACTTGGTCGAAGGTGAAAACCGACTAGCGGTAATGGTGATCCGATGGTCAGACGGCAGCTACTTAGAAGATCAGGACATGTGGTGGCTTAGCGGTATCTTCCGCGACGTAAATCTTGTCACCAAACCTCAGCATCACATTCAGGATGTGTTTGTTACGCCAAGCCTTGACGCATGCTATCGCGACGCAGTAGTAACCGTACGTACCGCCATCAATGCGCCTTCTACTTACAAAGTGGGTATCCAGCTTTTTGATGGCGATAACGCTGTTACCGAGCAAGTCATTACCGGCACTAACAATAAGCGTATTGATGAAAAGGGCGGTTGGGATGATGTAGTTTTTCAAACGCTTCATGTGAATGAACCTAAACACTGGACTGCTGAAACACCGAATCTGTACCGCATCGTAGTCTCACTTATTGATGAGAATGGCAATGCCGTTGATGTTGAGGCCTATAACGTTGGCTTTAGAAACATTGAAATGAAAAACGGCCAGTTACTGGTAAATGGTAAAGCCGTGCTAATTCGTGGGGTTAACCGTCACGAACACCATCAAACAAAAGGGCATGCAATCAATGAAGATGACATGCTTGAAGACATTAAGTTGTTAAAGCAAAACAACTTCAATGCCGTACGTACCGCTCATTATCCAAATCACCCTCGTTGGTATGAGCTTTGTGATGAATACGGGCTTTATGTGGTGGATGAAGCTAACATCGAAACCCACGGTATGTTCCCAATGGGAAGGCTTTCTCGCGACCCGCTCTGGGCCGGCGCTTACATGGCGCGCTTTACGCAAATGGTCGAGCGAGACAAAAACCACCCCAGCATCATTATTTGGTCGTTGGGGAATGAGTCTGGTCACGGCCCTACCCACGATGCAATGTATGGCTGGGCAAAGTCATTTGACCCATCGCGCCCTGTACAGTACGAAGGCGGCGGCGCTGATACTTCGGCTACCGACATTATTGCGCCAATGTACGCACGGGTTGATACCGACATTAAAGACGATGCAGTGCCTAAGTGGGCCATTAAAAAATGGTTGTCGATGCCGGGGGAAAACCGCCCCGTTATTCTATGCGAATATGCGCATGCTATGGGCAATAGCTTGGGTAGCTTTGATGAATACTGGAAAGCGTTTAAGGCTTATCCTCGCCTTCAAGGTGGCTTTATTTGGGACTGGGTAGATCAAGGGTTAGTAAAGCACACTAATAGCGGCGAAGCATACTGGGCTTACGGCGGAGACTTCGGCGATACTGAAAACGACAGACAATTCTGTATAAACGGTCTGTTATTTCCAGACAGAACGCCACATCCGCACTTATTAGAAGCTAAATATTGTCAGCAGCACTTAAGCTTTTCGTTGGTTGAGAAAGACAACAAGTTTGAGCTTACAGCAAGCAGCGATTACTTATTTAGACGCACAGATAACGAGTTGTTACGTTGGCAAGTGCTAGAAAATGGACAACCGATTGCTGAGGCGAAGGGCGAATGCGAAATCGACATAGCGCCACAACAAGCACAAACGCTCAGTCTTAGCCCAGATATTACGTTTAAAGCAGGCGCTGACTACCACTTAAATATTGATGTGGTACTAGCGAATGACTGTTCGTGGGCTAAAGCAGGGCATGTTATGGACACCGCCCAGTTAGCGCTAGTCAACAAGCGTGGAATAGTATCGTTTTCTCTTAATGATAACGAAACAACAAGCGGCACTAGTGAGCTATCAATTGAAGCTCAGGATGGGATGTTGCAGGTACATGCGCAAAATAACGTATTTAGCTTTAATAGTGAGAGCGGGCTATTAACCTCGTGGCTTCAAGGCGCGGAGGAAACACTTGCCGCGCCGCTAGAAGATAACTTCTTCAGAGCGCCGCTAGATAACGACATTGGGGTAAGCGAAGTTGATAATCCAGACCCAAATGCGTGGGAGTCTCGCTGGCGTCGTGCTGGAATTGGCAAGTGGACACGCACTTGCACGGGCGTAGACGTTGAGCAGGGCGCGCAAGACGTGCGTATAACATCGTTATTTGACTATCACCATTCAGAAAAGCTGGTAGCGGCAACCAAGTGGGTTTACACCATAAATGTACAGGCCAAGCTATCGGTAGACGTTGAAGTGCTCTTGGATGACGGTTTACCACCTATGCCGCGAATTGGTATACAAACGGCAGTGCCTGTAGCCGATAAGCCAACGTCGATTACCTGGCAGGGACTAGGGCCATTTGAGAACTACCCTGACAGAAAAGCGGCAGCGCGTTATGGTCGCTACACCTTACCTATAGAAGAGATGCAAACGTGCTACATATTCCCAACGGACAACGGCTTGCGCTGTGGCTGTACACAACTTGAGGTTAGCGGCCTGAAAGCAAAAGGACAGTTCTATTTTAACGTGAGCGAATATGGACAAGCACAGCTAGACGAGGCAAAACACGCCTGTGATTTAACACCTCAAGATTGTGTGTTTGTGTACATTGATCATGCTCACATGGGCGTAGGCGGCGATGATTCATGGAGCCCAAGTACACATAAAGCATTCTTGTTGGAAGAGAAGCAATACCGCTACTCAGTTTGCTTTAGCGCTACTGACAGCTAATCCTCAGTGTGAAGTAGATCATTTAGCTCTCGATATCTCAAGTGACATTTCACGGCATAGCTTAGTTATGCCGTCATTGGGATGAATTGTTTACATATAAAAAAAGCCGCTACACAGTAGCGGCTTTTCATTAATTCAAAACTCGTTCAGGCGACGTCTTAGCCGTCAACCTGACCGCAGAAACGGTAACCTTCACCGTGAATGGTTACAATCAATTCTTCATCTGAAGGATCTGATTCGAAGTGCTTACGAATACGACGAATCGTTACGTCAACCGTACGGTCATTCGGACGAAGTTCACGCCCCGTCATTTCCATTATTAGCTGCTCACGGGTAAGGATCTTACCTGGATTGCTTAAGAAAAGGTGAAGAGCGCGGAATTCACTGCGTGGTAGGCGGAACTCTTTCCCGCTAGGTGAAATCAATGAACGGCTATCACCGTCAAGCGTCCAGCCGTTGAAGCTTACACGGCTTGGTAAATCGTCATCTTCTGAAGAGTTTGTAGTACGAGACAGTAAGTTGCGCGCGCGAATAGTCAATTCACGAGGGTTGAAAGGCTTAGTCAGATAATCGTCTGCGCCAATTTCAAGACCTAGAATACGGTCAACGTCGTTATCACGACCCGTTAAGAAAATAAGCCCAACGTTTTTACGGTCACGTACTTCACGTGCCAAAATAAGGCCATTTTTACCCGGTAGGTTAATGTCCATGATAACCAAATTGATAGCGTGATTCTCGAAGAAATCATGCATTTGATCACCGTTCTCGGCCTCAAACACATTATACCCTTCCGCTTCAAATAAACTCTTAAGCGTGGTACGGGTTACCACCTCATCTTCAACAATTAACACATTTGGCGTCTGCATGGTGTTCTACACTCTTTCTAAAATACGATTTAAGCAACTAACTGGTTAAATTTTAATATTCATGTACTTGATTGCAAGCAACTTGTGAATATTCTTACTGTTAAGGTATTGGGGTTAGCCAATAAAAATCAAGAAAAGTTCATACTTTATACAACTATTCTGACGTTTTCGCATTAACAACGGGGAAGATAATTACAAATTCTACGCCGTTGCCTTCCTCACTGGTGATCGATATTGAACCATTAAGGGCTTGCGTTACTAAGTTGTATACCAAGTGCATTCCCAATCCGGAACCGCCTTGCCCGCGCTTTGTGGTGACAAAGGGGTCAAATATCCGTTTGCGAATTTCTGGGGAAATGCCTTTTCCGTTATCGGTATAAACAAGCTTGAGCTTATTGCTACTCACCATTTCGGCACGAATATCAATTGTGCCTTCATCCATGGTTTCAAACCCATGAATAACCGAATTCATGATTAAATTAATCAAGATTTGATTTATTGGGCCAGCCTTCGTTTCAACGCTAAGGGTAGGGTCGCAATCTACGTTGATGTTGTGTTTTAATTTTTTGAGTCGAGGCTGCAATGACAATAGTATCTCATTAACTAGCTGTACAACGCAAAAACTTCGACTAGATTCTGAGGTTTGATCTACAGCAACCTGCTTAAAACTGCTAATAAGTTCGGCTGCTCTGTTCAAATTGCGGTAAATAATGTTGAGGTTTTCGTTACTTTCATCCAAAAAGCGTTTCATTGCACTGGCTTTCAGCGTTTTATTTTCAAAGTCCTTATGAATAACCGCTAACCTGTCTAACATCATGGTTGATGCAGTTACGCCTAAGCCTATTGGCGTATTAACTTCATGGGCGACACCGGCAACCATGTCACCGAGAGAAGCCATCTTTTCGTTCTGCACGATTTGACGCTGGAACTGATGTAGCTTTTCGAGCGTTTGAATAAGTTCCTGATTTGCATCCTTAAGGGCGGTTGTTCGTTGACTTACCATATCTTCTAGGCTGGCATTGAGTTTTCTATGTTGCTCTTCAGCCTGCCGTTGCTTTTGCATGTATTCTTGCATACGGAACAGCATCACATTAACGGCGTCAGCTAAGATGTCGAGTTCTTTAATGGTGGAGCCGTTGGCACGGGCCGAATAGTCGCGCTGTCGCGATGTGCGTTGCAAAAAGTTAGCGATACCTTCAACTGGGCCTGTCACAAAACGCTGCATTCTTAGTGCGGAATAAAAACTTATAAGCAATAACGCCAAGGCTACGGCTAAATTAAGCCAAATTGACTTTCCAACCAACTGATTAAAGTTTTCTGATGAAACCCTTAGATACACCCAGCCCAACTGAATGTTAGTTTCTGTATCGAACACTTTTGCACTGAGTTCAAGGTAGCGACCATTATCTGCTAGTACTGGGTTCATAACCATGGAAGCTAACTGACTTTCTTTGCCACCTAACAAAAGCTGCCCTTCTTTATTGTATGAAGCAAAAATCTCAGGCTCTGCCGCTCCGCTTTTTGCTTTGTAAACATGAGCATTAAGCACATGCTCAGCGGCAGTGAGGTTATTTAATGCAAATTCAATGCGTTCAGGCGTTTCATCGTAGAGGTAAGTGGCAGAACTTCTGGCAACTAGTTTGGCGAGTATCAGTGCGTTCGACTCAAGCTCGTGGCGATAAGTTTTTATCTGTGTATAAACTGTAAGCGTTGTTAAAACCGCAAGTGAAAAGGTAGCAATAGACATCACCACCCAGAGAAAGAGGCTCTTTATAGAAAGCTTAACTGCCTTATCCGTCATACCCGCCTTGTGTACCGTCCATCTACATCGTCCATTTTTTAATAGTGGCGCAAAAATGGACAAAAGGAAAGGTGCTTATAAACAATAATTAATGTAGAACACACCCATCACAAATATTTACACCTAAGTGGATATGTTGCTGTAAAACAAAGCAAAAAATAAAGCCTAATTAACGGCTGCTAAATACAACTGCTGATAACTTTTCGCCGCTGCTTCCCATGTGAATTGCGTTCGCATTCCTCGCTGCTGCATTGCTCTAAACTTAACAGTATCTTCGTAATAAGCTAGCAGTGCTCGCCGAATGCAAGTCAGTAACGCGTGCGGTGTAGGCTCATCAAACACAAAACCGGTTCCATCGTTGTCATTGCTGTAGTCAATAACCGTGTCTTTAAGTCCTCCTACAGAGCGAACGATAGGTATGGTCCCATAAGCTAAACTGTACATTTGGTTTAATCCGCACGGCTCAAACTGAGAAGGCATTAGGAAAAAATCAGCGCCGGCTTCTACCAGATGGGCATGCTCGGAACTAAAACCGTTTATAAACGCGAATTGGTCAGGGTGTTGTTGAGCGAATTCGCCAAGGTCCATACATACTTTAGGATCGCCCGTGCCCACTATTACTATTTGAATATTGTGCTTAATAAGGTCATCCAAGATTGGCAGTATGTAACCGAAGCCTTTTTGTTCAGTCAGCCGGCACACCATTCCAATAAGTGGTACGTTGCCATTCTCAGGTAATCCTGACTTCTCTTGTAATGCTCGTTTACATGTAGTCTTCGGATGAAGATTCTCTACACCGTAGTTCTCAGGGAGAAATGTATCTGTCTCGGGATTCCACTGAGTGTAGTCACATCCATTTAGAATACCGCTTAAATCGGCTTGACGATTTACAAGCCGCTCGTGCAGGCCGTGACTGCCCAAGTCTGTGAGTAACTCGCTTGCATAATTAGGGCTTACCGTTGTCACTTTCGTGGCAAACTCAATTCCACTCTGAAGCATATTGATGTAACCGCCGTGCACTTGCGCCAGAATGTTAGGATGATGGCGAAGAAAGGGAATGCACTCAAGCTTATGCACGCCTTGAAAAGCGGCATTATGAATAGTAAATATGGTTTTAGTACCGTCAAAATACCCAGATTTGTCGTGGGTAAGCAAAAACGGCAGCATGGCCGCATGCCAGTCGTGACAGTGAATAATGTCAGGCTTTTTATCGATAGCTTTCAGCGTTTGGAGTACAGCGCCACTGAAAAAGCTAAAGCGCTCACCATTGTCTTCATATGCCTCAAATGCGTTGGCGTATAGCCCTTCACGCATAAAGTATTCAGATGAGTCTACAAAGTAAATAGGAATACCGTGCCATTGCATGTAGCGAATATCAAAATGGTACACCTGACCTTCAGTAAACAGGGTTTGTTGCTCGGTTATCGTGGGCAGTTCAAATTGCTCTGCCAGTACTTGGTAATAAGGCATAACAATTGTAACGCTTTCGCCCAAACCATCTAGTGCGAGAGGCAGTGCTTTACCAACATCTGCAAGACCGCCGGTTTTTACCAACTCTTCAACTTCTGAAATAGCAAATACAATATTCACAGGTGATCTCCCAAAGCGCACGTAAAGTTTACTCGTTATGCTTGATACAATGTAAGGAAAAAGCGCCGTGTGCCATCGTGAGGCTTTCACAATGGCATGAACAACAGGTAGAAAAACTAAGTTAGCACAAGCTATTGGCTTTTTTAATTACAAAGCCGCTTGATAAACAGAAAATTGCGACGTTTGTGCTGTGGTATAGACCGTTTGGAAGTGCTCAGCGAGTAAACCTGGGTAGGGTAAGAATCGGTTCGCCACCATCTGCATAGTACCGCCACGACTTAAGCTTGCTTTAGCATCTGAAATAAAGCGCTTAGTGATGGTGTAGTCAGTTTTAATACCTGTGTGAAATGGCGGGTTGGTGACAATATGCTGTACTTTTTGGGTAAAACCGTGCAATCCATCCGCAGCATAGAGTGTTGCTGATAATCCGTTTTCTGCTAGGGTGAGTGCACTACAGTAAACTGCAAGTGCGCTTACGTCAGTAAGATGAAGCTTTAAATGCGGGTATTTCAGCATTATATAACTGGCTATTACCCCTGCGCCGCATGCGAAATCAAGTATTTCACCGCTTAGTGACGTTGAAAGTTTTTCTAATAATAACTCAGTGCCTGCATCCAGTTCTTTGTAGCTGAATACGCCAGGCATAGAAGCCACTTGCCAAGCTGTGCCCTCAACATGATAAGTGTTCATATCAAGCCATGCATCGGGTTCAAAGGCAAGGTGTGGCTCTTCAACTAAAACGGTGATAAGACTGCAGTGGCGAGCAGAATCAACCTTTTGGGTTGGGCCGTATTGGTCCATCAACTTAGCAGCACTCTTTATACCGCCCTTATTTTCACCTACCACGTGAATACGACCATTTTGACCCACCATGCTGGCCGCCATTCGCAATAGCATCTGAAAATGGGTTTTTGCTTTGGGTAAGAAAATCATCACGTCAGTGTGAGATTTCTCTAGTGCCACGAAAGGCGTAAATATATGGATATGATTTCCGACTTTTTGCGTCACCTCAAAACCTGTGCGCGTAATATCTCGGCTATCAAACGATACCGAAGGTACGACTCTTACGCACTCTGAAAAAATATCGAAATACTGGTGAATCACCGTGACTTCCTGCGATTTAAGACCGTCTAGGAAATACGCATCAGAAGGGTTGATAAATGCCCACTGACCTTCGTCGAAAAGCGCGATATTACGTTCTAACAGTTGGCTTTGAGGAGATAAAATCATTACTTAGTACGCTCGAAAATTAAATCCCAAACGCCATGACCTAATTTTTGGCCGCGGGTTTCAAACTTGGTAATAGGGCGATAGTCCGGACGAGGTACATAGTCACCATCAGTGGCTGTATTGGTGTAACCGTCGGCATTGCTCATAACGTCTAACATGTGCTCAGCATATTGCTCCCAATCCGTCGCCATATGAAAACAACCGCCAATAGCTAATTTGGTGCGAACCAGCTCAACAAATTCAGGTTGAACAATACGGCGTTTGTGGTGACGCTTCTTGTGCCAAGGGTCTGGGAAAAATAGCTGTAGGCGAGACAACGAACCGTCTGGGATCATATTTTTAAGCACTTCTACCGCATCATGGTCCATTACACGCAAGTTCTCGACGCCTTGTTCGCTTGCTTCAGCTAAGCATGCGCCAACGCCTGGACGGTGAACTTCAATGCCGAGAAAGTCTTTCTCAGGAGCATTTGCGGCCATTTCCACCAATGACTTGCCCATACCAAAGCCAATTTCTACAACAACAGGCGCACTTCGGCCAAAAATTTCTGAAAGCGATAACGGTGCTTCAGCGTAGTCAATACCCTTGGTTGGCCAATGATCTTCTAACGCTTTTTCTTGTGCTTTGGTAAGTCTACCTTCGCGTTTCACGAAGCTTTTTACCTTGCTTACGTATACTCCAGCGGCTTCTGCTTCCGCCTGACTTTTGAATTGCCTCATTTGCAATGCCTTTCTTACCCAATTTTATGGTGGCGCATTATCCACTTACCCACGGCTTATGCAACGCTATCGTGGCAAAAATGCTGTAATTTTATACGCCAATTTGTTTAGCAATAATAGACGCTACGGCGTCAGTTTTCTCAAGTACTAGCATATGCCCTGCATCACTTACGGTGTGGAAGCTTGCTTTAGGCAGCATACTTTTAAGTTGCTGTATTGCTTCTGCAGGGGCAATTGCATCATGCTGTGCAGTGATAAACGTCACTGGCGCATTGACCTTTGCGAGTGCTTTAACGGTACTTTCTCGTGGCGTAGTTGCTAGCGTGTGGTTGAGTAACGTTGTTTTACCTAAATCCTGCGCCATCGATTTTACAACACCAGCCACGTTTTCATCCGCTAAGCGGGAAGGGTGTATAAATCGCGAGAGATAAGCGTCGTTGTCGGGCTTAAAGTTACCTTGCTTAAGCATAGTAGTAAGCTGCTTACGCTTTGCAATTTCTTCTTTTGATAACCCTTCTGGGTTGTAACCGATTAAGGTTATCGAAGCAATATTGGCAGGATTGCGCTGTGCTACTAATGCAGCTATAAACCCGCCCATCGAATAACCCACAAGGTGCACTTTTTCGTTATCAAGAATGCGATCTTCACTTAATGCCAGCATTTCTTCTAGCGATGCTGCCCATTGAAGCGGTACATAACGACGTTGTGCAATATTTAGTTCGCGCCAAAGCGGTAGAAATACGCGCTCGTCGCAGAGCGTACCGGGAAAAAATAAAACAGGGTTCTGCACAGACACGTGTGCTCCTTAACAATAAACTGGCTAGTTACATGCTACCATAGCGCGCTTTTTAATGAATGGTCGCTAAGTAGAAAACGACCAAGCGGTAGTAACTGCCCATACAGACGATTATGACAGAACAACAATATACAGGTAGCTTTGCAGAGCGAGCACTCGCATGGTTTGATAAACACGGGCGAAAGCATTTGCCTTGGCAACAAGACGTTACGCCTTATAAGGTGTGGGTGTCGGAAATAATGCTGCAGCAAACTCAAGTCACCACGGTAATTCCCTACTTTAAACGCTTTATGGCGTCTTTTCCCACCGTGCACGACTTAGCTAAGGCTTCTCAAGACGACGTGCTTCATCATTGGACAGGGCTTGGCTACTACGCAAGAGCAAGAAATCTTCACAAAGCTGCGAATACGCTGGTAGAAAAATACAACGGCGAGTTTCCCTATAGTCTAGAAGAAGTTATGGATTTGCCCGGCATAGGGCGCTCTACCGCTGGGGCGATACTTTCGCTATCTCGCAATATGCGCTTTCCTATATTGGATGGTAACGTGAAGCGTGTGCTGGCGCGATACTATGCAATTGGCGGGTGGCCGGGACAGAAAAAGGTAGAGAATCAGCTTTGGGAAGTGGCCGAGAAAAACACGCCCACCAATTCAGAAGGCGGACGTTGTGCCAACTATACGCAGGTGATGATGGACTTGGGCGCGATGATCTGTACGCGAAGCAAGCCAAAGTGTGATGAGTGCCCGCTTCAAGCCGACTGCATTGCCTACGCACAAGGCGCGCAAGCCGACTACCCGGGTAAGAAGCCGAAAAAGGCGCTACCCGAGAAGTCCACCTATATGATGGTGGCACAGTTTAACAGCCAAGTGTATTTAGAGCAGCGTCCCTCAACAGGGCTGTGGGGTGGTCTATATGGTTTTATTGAGGTGTCTTCAATAGAAGAGGGGATGGAGCAGTTGGCCAAGCGAGGTATCAGTGTCGACGAAACCCGAACGCTTGAAGGGTTCCGTCATACCTTTAGCCATTTTCATTTAGATATCACCCCGGTAGTGGCCGTGGTAAACTCTGCTCCATCAAAGCGCGTAGCCGAAACAGCATTTCGTTGGTTTTCGTTGAACGAGCCTATTGAAGTTGGTTTGGCGGCACCTACAACCAAGATTATTCAGCAGTTAATGCGTTAGGCGTTTTAAGCCCAACGCAACATTTTTTGCTAAGCAGATAGCGAACGAAAGGAAATAACATGGCAAGAACGGTATTTTGTCGCAAGCTTCAAAAAGAAGCTGACGGCTTAGATTTCCAACTTTATCCGGGTGAACTGGGTAAGCGTATTTTCGACAACATTTCTAAAGAAGCATGGGCTGAATGGCAAAAGAAACAGACCATGCTGATTAACGAACACAAGTTGAATATGATGGAGCCGAATGCCCGTAAGTTTTTAGAAGAAAAAATGTCGGCCTACTTGTTTGACGACGTAGAGCCTACGATTGAAGGCTATGTTCCGCCTGAAAAATAAGCAAAAAAGCGTTTTTTGAGCAAACAATGCGCAAACAGTAATAAAAGCGCAAAAAAAGCGAGAAAAACGGTTGACTTGTGAAGGCGAAAACCGTTTAATACGCACCCACAGCAGGACAGGCAGCAAACGCCTAGAACGCTAACAAGTTTCAGCCTCGATAGCTCAGTTGGTAGAGCAGCGGATTGAAAATCCGCGTGTCCCTGGTTCGATCCCGGGTCGAGGCACCACCATTCAAGCCCTTGCAGAAATGCGAGGGCTTTTTTGATCCCGGTGGTTGAAAACACAGGCACACGCTAACGTGCCCCTGCGGCTGCGCCGCGCGTTGCAATCCCGGGTCGAGGCACCATTATTCAGAAAGCCCTGCATGAAAATGCGGGGCTTTTTTGATTCCAAACCTTTTTCCTCTATTTTGAAATTTGTGCTCGCGAAAAGACATATGGCTGCTTAAGCAGTGAACATCGTATAATGCGATAAATATGCGAAACTTATTAAGGGCGAAGGGCATGAATCGTCGTAAGAAAATTTTCACTACGCTTAAGAAGAAAGATAAGAAAGCCAAAGCTAAACTTCATAAAAGCAATAAGCCAACCTATATTTCTAAAGCGGAACGGGCAAAGCTAGCAGAACAAGAGCTCGATGAATTGTCAGTGACCAAAAAAAGTACTAAACCAGTCGACTGATAAAACAGCGATCAAACTCGGTGGTGAAGTTATCCAGCTAAAACAATGGATGCATTTAGGTCCGCCAAGCCGCGGTGTGTAATTTCGAGTTGCGAAAACACAAAAACACAAAAACACAAAATAGCCAGCTTGTAATCAAGCTGGCCATTTTTAGAAGTTTACATAGTCATGTTTTACATCAAGCGCTTAGAGGGTCGCTAAAACGTCGCTCGCACATAATCATCATCACGGGGCAACAAGCCTAGAGGTTTCGGCTTATGCTTTGTGCATGTCAATTCGGTACTTTGCTAACAGCATTTATTTGGATGTTAGACACAAATAGCGGCTAAAACGCTTTTTTAATAAAAAACTTATGCATGTTCTTGCCTACTTTTCAAAATGGGTACTACGCTTACTTAATGTGAACAAAGCTGGCTAAACATAAGGCTGATACCTGTTATGACTAGCAACTTTATGTTTTCTTTGTGCTAGACAATGGCGTCTTTCGGCACGAGTCATTAGTGCGCCGCACGATGTATTTCTCAAACAAAGTAACGTGCACAAGCATGAATGAGTGCTGTTGATTTCAAGTCACAGTGTTTTTTCAAGGAGAGTTTTTTTGTCATTTAATAACTTACCTTCGATGCAGCAAGGGGCTTTAAAGAGCATATATGTACTTTGTGGAGTTGGCATAGCTGCTTCTTGGACTTTATTCTTTTTTGTATCTGCGCTTACAGCGCTTGCGGTACTTACGGGCGTGGTTGTCTTTAGCGTATTTGTCTATTCACAAAGCTCGGATGAGGTCGACGAGATTTATCCCAATTATGAAAGTCTGGCGCAGGACGAATCAGAGGGTAGCGCTGACATCAAAAAAGCGAGCGAAGAGCTCTCCCAATCATTGAGCACGTGCGATACCAATTTATCGTCCATTAAATCTACTCAAGACGACGCTGTTGAAACCCTTTCCAATGCTTTTAGCAGTCTAAAGGCACTGGTAGCACAGCAAACACAATGTATTGACGCGTTATTGAGCGTTGATAGCACGCAAACGCAATCATATTCAGAACGCATGCGTACGTTTGCGCAAGAAACCGACGGAACCCTTACCCAATTTATCGGTTCAACCGAGCAAATGTCCTCGTCAACTAAGCACCTTATGGAGCAGGTGCAAACTATTCAGCAGGCGATGCCCACAGTTATAGAGGCACTTAGCGGCATTGACGACATTGCAGCGCAAACTAACTTGCTGGCGTTAAACGCTGCTATCGAGGCGGCAAGGGCGGGGGAAGCGGGCCGTGGTTTTGCCGTTGTGGCTGACGAGGTGCGAGCACTATCAACTCGTTCAACGCAATTTAGCGACGTAATTAAAACCCAAGTGGAGAATATCCGAAGTTTAGTAGACAAACTAACAGATACGGCAGAATTTGTAGCCTCGCAAGATATTTCGCAAGTGGTAAATGCCAAAGCTCACATTAGTGAGCAGCTATCGGAAATCATTCGTAAGGCAGAAGCGGACCTTGTTACCACAAAACAAATTGAAGAGATTGGTTCTCAGCTTGACGAGTCAATAAACGCAGCCATTCGGGGTATGCAATTTGGTGATATTAACGGCCAGCACATCGAGTATACCCAAGATATGATCAAATTTATTTTAGAGCAGTTGGCAACATTGAATGCTAACAGTATCGAAAGCTTTGTAAGAGCGTTAAACGAGTACCAAAAAGGGATCGCTGCGAAAGGTAAAAATGACCACAACCCGGTGTCTGCAACTTCTATGGACGCTGGAGAAGTTGAATTGTTCTAAGCTAAGAAAGGAACAGGAAGCATCGTCAGTAATGACTTACATTGGAGAAGTGAGCATATGAGCAAACACATTTTAGTTGTCGACGATTCTGTATCGATTCGTCAAATGGTAGAAATGACCCTAAAGGGGGCAGGGTATACCGTCACCACAGCCCAAGACGGGCAAGATGCGCTCGATAAATGTAAGAGTCAGCAGTTTAACTTTGTACTGACAGACCAAAACATGCCTCGCATGGATGGATTAACCCTAATTAAAAATTTGCGTAGCCTAGGCGCATATAGCAGAACCCCAGTCGTGATGCTTACCACAGAGGCGGGCGACGATATGAAAGCAAAAGGTAAAGCTGCAGGGGCAACTGGCTGGATGGTAAAACCCTTTGATCCAAATAAACTTCTTGATGTAACCAAGCGCGTCTTGGGTTAAGCCAATCTACTAAAACCTTAAGTCTGGAAGGATTCAGAATGAGCATCGATATTGAACAGTTCCACGGCGTATTTTTCGACGAGAGCGACGAGCATCTCGACGATATGGAACAGCTATTGATGAACTTGGATGTCGAGTCCCCTGATCCTGAAGAGCTAAATAGCATTTTTCGCGCTGCTCACTCTATTAAGGGTGGTAGCGGCATTTTCGGCTTTGATGCGTTAATGAATTTAACGCACGTGATGGAAAACTTGTTAGATAAGGCTCGCAACAATGAGCTTAGTGTTACCGCTGATATTGTAAATGTGCTCTTAGAAACTCTTGATGTTTTAAAAGACACGCTTAACGCCTACCGCGATGAGACCCCCGTACCAGAAGACAGTATTGCCGAGCGCATAAAAATTCTAAATGGCGTAATCAACGGTCAATCTACAGACGCAGCCCCTGGCGATGGTGACGATCCTTCAGAAGTAAGCGTGAATGCGCAAAACGAAAGCGCTCAAGATGACAGCTTTGGCTTCTTTGACGATGAGCCTAATGGCGCTATTGAAGCCGCTGACGACGGTTTTGGTTTTTTCGACGACGAGCCAGTTAACGAAGCGCATTCTCACGACGACAACACTAAAAGTGATAATAATGACGATGACGGCTTTGGCTTCTTCGATGATGAAATATCGAATGATACAGTCGACGCACAAACTGAAACGACTAAAACCGAAACAGCTGAAGAAGAACAAGGTTTCGGTTTTTTCGAAGACGCACCGTCAGCTACCAATATCAATACTTCCCTAGAAATTGCGAGTAGTAATAACGCGCAAAGCGCGAGTACTCAATTAAATACAGCAACAACATCTAACAATGATAAAGCGCCAACTACTGGCGTTGCCCCCACGACAACACAAGCCAAAACGCCGACAAAACCTTCCGCGAAAAAAAGCACCGCCCGTGAATCGGCCTCTATTCGTGTAGACACCACTAAAATTGATGCCATGGTTAACTTAGTCGGAGAGCTGGTTATCACCCAGTCAATGCTGTCTATGATAGGGCAAGACGTTGAAGGGCAGGTTGGCGAGCGGCTACAGCTAGCTATTGATGAGCTGCAGCGCAACACCCGGGAAATTCAAGAATCAGTGATGTCTATGCGCATGCTCCCGCTAACCGCAACCTTTAATCGTTTTCCGCGCTTAGTAAGAGATTTGGCTGGTAAGTTAGGTAAGCAGGTAGAACTGGTGCTCCAGGGAGGCAGCACGGAAATTGATAAAAGTTTAATTGAAAAGATCGTCGACCCCCTTACCCATCTCGTTCGCAACAGCATCGATCACGGCATAGAAATGCCCGACAAACGCGTCGCTGCTGGCAAGCCAGAAAAAGGCACGGTTATTCTAAGTGCCGAGCAGAAAGGCGGTAGCATTATTATCAGCATTATTGATGATGGCGGTGGTCTTCACCGCGACAAAATTATCGATAAAGCGCGAAGTAGCGGGCTCACCGTATCTGATGACATGCCTGATTCAGAAGTATGGCAGCTTATATTCCAACCTGGGTTTTCAACTGCCGAAGCCATTACCGATGTATCGGGAAGAGGGGTAGGCATGGATGTGGTGCGCCGCAATATCGAATCGATTGGCGGTCGTATCGATATCGAGTCTAGTGCCGGTGAAGGTTCAGCGTTTTTCATTCACCTGCCGCTTACGTTAGCCATAGTTGATGGCATGTGTGTGTCGGTGGGTAAGCAAATCTTCGTGATCCCACTTTTAAATATTATTGAATCTTTCCAGCCTACTAAGCAGCAGCTGAAAACCTTGGGCAACGACACCGTTCTCTATATACGAGATCAATACTGGCCTTTGGTGCCCCTCTACGACTTCATGGAAGTAGAGGATGCTGCGCTTTCTCCCACAGAAGGCATTGTGGTGTTGCTTGAAAGCAGTAAAAAACGCTTTGGTGTTTTGGTTGATGCGCTCGTCGGTCAGCAGCAGGTGGTGATTAAAAGCTTAGAAGAGCATTACCGTAAGGTGGCTGGAATAGCGGGGGCAACCATTATGGGCGACGGAAAAGTCGCACTTATTATCGATGCAGACTCCATTGCTACAACGTATACCTCCAGTCAAATAGAGGAGTTACTTTCATGAGTGAAACTGCCTTGCATCAAGCGGTTACCGGCGGACAGGACAAAGAATACTTGAGTTTTGTGCTTGGCGATGAGCATTACGCCTTGGACATCACCACAGTAAAAGAAATTAGAGGATACGAACAAGTCACTAAGATTGCGAATGCGCCAGCCTTCATAAAAGGCGTGATTAATTTGCGTGGTGACATCGTTCCTATCGTGGACTTGCGCATTAAGTTTAACGTAGGCGAGGCCACATATAACGACTTCACAATAGTGATAATGCTGAATATTCAAGAGCGTATTGTTGGCATCGTGGTAGATGGTGTATCCGATGTTATTCGCTTGTCTGAAGAACAAGTACTTCCGCCACCAGAGTTTGGCGTAGCTTTTGACAGTAGGTATCTACACGGTTTAGCTGATGTAGATGAAAACATGGTCATTCTGGTGAACATAGAAAGCTTAATAACCAGCGAAGAGCTGGGTTTAGTCGCACCTGAGAGCGTAAAAGACGACGCGTAGTTACAAGGTCCTTCACTAAACACAAACACCTGAGATTGGGAAATATTAGTTATGGGCGTATTTAATTTTCTGAACGGCGAAGAGTTAAAAATAGCGAAGCACGACTCGCTATTGAAGTCGAATATTCTAAAGGCCAGTGCCTCAAACTTGTTGGTTATCGACAAGTCGGGGGTTATTCACTATCACACTCCCGCATTCCTGCGAATGACAAAGGCCTACTCTAAGGACTTTACTGTCAACGATGGCGAGTCTTCACTATCAGGAAAGCACATAGACGACATTGCAAATGGGGCAAGCGCTTCAGAAAACCTGTCCTATTTACTTACCCATACTTCGGGCGATAAGCAACTCGTTTCTCTTGCAGAGCACGGTTTTTGTGTAAGTGCATCTACAATAAAGATAGATGAGAACGGCACTCAGCTTTATGTCACCGAGTGGCAGGACAACACTGAAAATAAACGCAATAAAGGTATGGTCGATGCCATTATGCGAAGTCAGGCGGTGATATCGTTTACGACAGATGGAGAAATCTTGTCCGCCAACGATAACTTTTTATCCGCAATGGGTTATAGCGAAAGTGAGGTGGTGGGAAAGCATCATCGTATTTTTGTCGACAGTAACTATGCACAAAGCGACGAATACAAACAGTTTTGGCAAAAGCTTAAAAGTGGCGATGTACACAGCGGAGAGTTTTGCAGAATAAACAAGCAAGGCGAAGAGGTGTGGATTCAAGCGACCTACAATCCAGTATTTGATGACAACGGTGACGTAGATTACATCATCAAGTTTGCCTCTGATATTACAGCGCAAAAACAAAAAAATGCTGACTACGAAGGGCAGATTACGGCCATTAAGAAATCACAGGCCGTGATCGAGTTTGATCTTGAGGGGAACATTTTAAATGCCAATGAAAATTTCCTCGCCGCAATGGGCTATAGCCTGTCTGAAATTAAAGGGCAGCATCACAGCATGTTTGTTGACCCAAGCTATAAGTTAAGCGCTGAATATGCTGCTTTTTGGCAAAGCTTAAAAGCCGGAGAGCACAGTGAGGGTGAGTATAAACGCATTGCAAAAGGTGGCAGGGAAATATGGATCCGCGCATCGTACAACCCCATTTTCGACAGCTCGGGTAAGCCATTTAAAGTCGTTAAATTTGCCACCGATGTAACGCAAGACAAGTTAAAAAATGCGTATTTCGAAGGACAAATTAACGCTATCAGTAAATCTCAGGCTGTGATCGAGTTTGATGTCGACGGCACTATCATTACTGCTAACGACAACTTCCTCAACACCATGGGCTACCGACTAGACGAAATCAAAGGTAAACATCACCAGCTATTTGTGGATGAAGAAACCAGACAGTCAGAGTCGTACCAGCGCTTTTGGTCTGAACTTAAAGAGGGTAATTTCTTCTCAGGAGAATTTAAGCGCATAAGCAAAGCAGGAAAAGCCGTTTGGATCCAAGCTTCTTACAACCCTATAGAAGACATGAATGGCAACCCGTTTAGGGTGGTCAAATACGCGACTAACATTACCGAAGAGAAGTTGAAAAACGCTTATTTTGAAGGTCAGTTGAACGCGATTAGTAAGTCTCAGGCAGTCATTGAGTTTGACCTAGAAGGTGTGATCTTAAACGCGAACAGCAATTTCTTAGCCGCTATGGGCTATACCCTTGATGAAGTAAAAGGAAAGCACCACAGTATTTTTGTAGACCCTGCTTTTAAAAGCAGTCCAGAATACGCGGCATTCTGGGAGCAGCTGCGCCAAGGCGTTTATGCAAGCGGTGAATATAAGCGTTTCAATAAAGCAGGAAAACCAGTTTATATCCAAGCCTCTTACAACCCTATTTTAGACCAAAACGGCAAGCCGTTTAGAGTAGTGAAATATGCCACAGATGTGACGGGAAGAACGTTAGCCGTTGAAAGTATTAAGTCTATTATGGCGAGTCTAACCGACGGCGACTTGCTGAAAACGATTGAAGAGCCGTTAGATGGCGACTTTAAAGTGCTTGGTGAATCGATTAATCACTTTATTATTGAACTGCGCGATACCATAGTGAAAATTCACACCGCTGTGGAAACCATCGATACGGCTTCAAATGAAATAGCTACAGGCAACGCCGATTTGTCTAGTCGTACCGAACAGCAAGCGTCAAGCCTTGAAGAAACTGCTTCTGCGATGGAAGAGTTAACGGGCACAGTAAAGTTAAATGCAGAGAATGCCGATCAAGCCAAAGGGTTAGCCAGCCAAGCGTCGGATGTGGCGTCTGAGGGCGGCAAAGTCATTGAACAAGTGGTGCATACCATGGGTGAAATTAACGATTCTGCCCAGCGCATATCAGACATCATAGGTGTTATCGACGGCATTGCCTTCCAAACCAATATTCTTGCGCTAAACGCAGCAGTTGAAGCCGCAAGAGCGGGCGAGCAAGGCCGTGGGTTTGCTGTCGTTGCCTCTGAAGTAAGAACGCTGGCTCAGCGTTCTGCCGAAGCGGCAAAAGATATTAAGGCACTCATTTCGGCGTCGGTTGATAAAATTGGCGATGGCAATGTATTGGTGAATAAGTCTGGTGAGACCATGGCTAATATCGTCACTGCAATTAAACGCGTTAACGACATTATGTCTGAAATTGCTGCGGCATCATCTGAGCAAGCCACTGGAATACAGGAAGTGAGTAATGCGGTGGTGCAAATGGATGAAATGACCCAGCAAAATGCTGCATTAGTTGAGCAGGCAGCGGCGGCTGCTGACAGCATGAGACAGCAGTCAGGTGAGCTTGCACAGCGGGTATCGGTTTTCAAAGTAGGCAGTAATCGAAAGCCCGAACAGGATTCTACCGCACGCTCGTTAAACGGCAGTAATGCATTACCCAAAGAACGCGAAGTGCCCAAGCAACGGATAAAAGCACTTAATCCAGCCGCACCGGATGCGTCAGACTGGGAGGCATTTTAGTGTATGTCAGCAATACAAAGCACGGATGCGCAAAGGGAATTTCCATATAGCCGAAGAGACTTTGAGCGGGTTAAAAGCCTGCTATTTAAACAAGCAGGCATTAATTTAGCCGACTCTAAAGATGCAATGGTCTACAGCCGCCTAGCTAGGCGGCTACGCACGCTCAATATTCACAGCTTTAAAGAGTACCTGGCGTATGTAGGAAGCTGTAAAGATGAAATGGAGCACTTCATTAATGCGCTTACCACTAACCTCACTGCGTTTTTCAGAGAGCCGCACCACTTTGAAGCGCTAGCCAATTACCTTCGAAAGCGATCTCAAACTAAACGTATTTGGTGTGCGGCGAGCAGCACGGGTGAAGAGCCTTATAGTATTGCGATGACCGTGGCATCGGTATTTGGCACCTTTACGCCCAACGTGCAAATACTCGCCACAGACATCGACAGCAAAGTACTGCAGAAGGCCCGCGAGGGCGTTTATGCCCAAAACAGTATTAGCCAGCTTTCACACGATTATAAAACGCAATTTTTTTACAAAGGTAAAGGCGCACAAACCGGTAGAGTAAGGGTAGTAGATGAACTGAGAAAAATGGTGCAGTTCGAGACGCTAAATTTAATGTCGGCAAACTGGTGCTTAGAGGCGCCGATAGACGTAATTTTTTGCCGCAATGTCATGATCTACTTTGACCGACCTACTCAGCGCAAGATTTTAGCGCGCATGGTGAGGTTGATGCATAGCGACGGCATGTATGTGGCAGGGCACTCTGAAAATTTCACCATGTATCCTGAACTTGTCGCTCCCATGGGGAAAACCATTTACCGACCTGTTGTTTAAAAAGGAAGTTGTAGTATGAGTCAGGACGAAACCCCCATACGTTACTTTGATAACCGTCTTCAAAAAGAAGCGGTGAAAATTCTGCCTGGACAGTACTACGCGACGGCTTCAGACAAAGCATTGGTGACCATTCTTGGCTCTTGTGTAGCAGCCTGTATTTTCGATAAAGACAAGAAAATTGGCGGCATGAATCACTTCATGTTGCCCGATCTCAATTTCGCTACCAATTTAGACGCCTGCTTAGCCACAAAATATGGCGTACACGCTATGAATATGCTTATAGAGCAGCTTGTTCACTTAGGTGCACGTCGCGATAAACTTGTCGCTAAGGCGTTCGGAGGAGGCAAAGTGCTACCAGGATTTGTGCAGCAAGACATTGGGCGAGTAAACGCCGAGTTTGTTCTAGAATATCTAGATAATGCCAATATTCCGCTTATAAGCAGCGATTTAATGTCTAACTATGCACGCAAAATTTATTACTTTCCGGCCGACGGAAATGTTTATATGAAGCGAATTCGGGAGTTCAATAATGCTACGCTCTACGAGCGTGAGTCTGCGCATCGCGTACTACTCTCTGAGCAAGCTAAAAAAGGTGTTATTTCATTTTCGGAACAGTCACATGCCCATAAAAGTCCTCGTTGTTGATGACTCTGCGTTAATTCGCCAAATTCTTTCAGAGATAGTGGTGCAAGCCCCAGAGTTAACATTGGTGGGGGCGGCGCCCGATGCCTATGTAGCAAAGCGAATGGTTCAAGAGTTTAGGCCCGATGTTATAACCCTCGACATTGAAATGCCAAAGGTAGATGGGCTCCGATTTTTAGAAGTGATGATGAAGGCAATGCCAACCCCGGTGGTGATGATTTCTACGCTTACTGAGCGAGGGGCCGATGCAACTCTGCGCGCATTGGAGCTGGGGGCCGTGGATTTTATCGCAAAGCCAAAGCTAGGTGTTGCCCAAGGTATGACCGAATATGCCGCAGTTATCGTTGAAAAGATAAAAGCAGCAGCCCACTCAAAGTTAGGTCACCCTACTGAAACTCGCTGTACTAAGCATGCTTCCATGCGGTATACGGGCACAGAGAAGCTGATTGGTATAGGTGCTTCAACCGGGGGAACCGAAGCGATTAAAGATGTCATCATGCATTTTCCTCGCAATGCCCCGGCAACTATAATCTCCCAACATATGCCACCAGGCTTCACTACCACCTATGCCAGACGACTTGATAGCCTCTGCGAAATAACCGTAAGAGAAGCTCAGGGAGGAGAGCGCTTATTGCCTGGGTTTGCGTATTTAGCGCCAGGTAATAAACATTTAAAAGTAGAGCGAAGTGGGGCTGACTATCGCTTAACTCTTGATGATGGCCCTAAGGTTTCAGGGCACAAGCCCTCTGTTGATGTGATGTTTAATTCACTCGCTGAGCATGCAGGTGCAAACGCAGTGGGTGTATTACTTACTGGTATGGGGCGTGATGGAGCAAAAGGTATGAAGAACATGCACACTAAAGGTTCTGTCACTTTCTGCCAAGATGAAAAAACCTGTGTTGTTTACGGCATGCCGAAAACCGCCGTAGAAATGAAAGCTGCGAGTTTCATAAAGCCTTTAGACGAAATTTCAGACGCTATACTAGATACTCTCGAAGCAATAGGAGCGGGTAGTCGGCTTTAAGGTGTTTTTACCCTCATCGCTTCCCCTAGCGCTCTAACAATTTCTTTACCAACCACCCTATTCAAACCTCATGTTTTCTTGTCTTAATTAAGGTGTCGCAAATGTCACCAAAGTAATAGTTTGATAAAAGTATTCAAAAGTATAATTGTTGAATATTGGAATTAAATCATAATTTGATCGTGTTTTGTACAGCCGTTAGCTCGGTAGTAATAACTGAGGTGAAATTGTGGCCGCCATCGCAGCAAATTATCTGGACAACTTTTTCTCTAATAAGAGCAACGCTTTCATAGTCGCGTTTTTAATGATGTTGGGGAGTTGGACTTTATCCTTTACATCGGCAGCGCATTTGGGCCTTGCACTGAGCTCTGCCTGTGTGGTTTTTCTTTTATTTGTATTACTGAAGGTGACAAATGGAAGCCAGACATCAGAAACTTCCGGCGCTAACCATTTTGCAGTGCAACATTCCACATCCCCCGCTACTTTTTCAGACACAGATGCTATGTCTATTGCAATATCTGAGGCTAGCGACATATTGTCGGTCTCCTCATCTAACCTTGGTGATATTTTTTCTACGCAAAGCGATGCGGTGGGTACGTTAAGCGAATCGTTCATTTCACTTCAAACATTACTGGGGCAACAGGAAACGAGTATCAATAATCTGCTAAACGATGATGAAAATAGTGACTGTGCCTACGCCGACAAAATGCGCACATTTGCCTCTGATACAGACGCTACGCTAACCCAATTTATCGCTTCGACCAGCGAGATGACAGACTCTACAAGAGCGTTAGAAACCCAGGTCCAAACCATCCAACAGGCAATGCCTACTGTCATCGAAGCACTAAGTGGGATTGATGATATTTCCTCTCAGACAAACTTGCTGGCCTTGAATGCGGCCATTGAAGCGGCGCGTGCAGGTGAGGCCGGCCGAGGATTTGCCGTTGTTGCTGATGAGGTTCGTGCGCTTTCTACCCGTTCTACACAATTTAGCGACGTAATAAAAACCCAAATAGAAAACATTCGGTCACTTATCGACAAACTTACCGAAACTGCTGAAGTTGTTGCTTCTCAGGATATTTCTCACGTTGTTAATGCAAAAGATGCGATTAGCGAACAGCTTAAAGGGATCATAAAAAAAGCAGAAGCAGACATACAAGGTGCTAGTGAGCTCGAGGCTATTCGGCAACAGTTGGCTGATGCAACAGCAGCGGCAATAAGAGGTTTACAGTTTGGTGATATTAACGGGCAAAACCTTACGTATACCCGTGAAATCATCGAATTCGTTATAGAACAGCTGTCAACGCTGAGCCCTGAAAGCGCAAGCCGAGTGCGAGAAAACCTAGAAAACTACCAACATTCGTTGACAGAAAAAGGCCAAGCGGATCACAACCCAGTTTCTGCCACTTCCATGGATGCAGGCGACGTCGAACTTTTTTAGCAGCAAGAAAAACATCTAGAAAGCAACGTAAGAACAATTTTGACAATTCAAAAGGTGATGGAATTATGAGCAAAAGCATATTGATTGTTGACGATTCAGTATCTATTCGTCAGATGGTTGAAATGACCCTTAAGTCAGCGAACTACAACGTTACTACAGCACAAGACGGCCAGGATGCTTTAGACAAATGTCAGGGTGCTCGATTTGATTTCGTACTTACCGATCAAAACATGCCTCGCATGGATGGATTGACGCTAATCAAATCGCTAAGAGGGTTAGCTAATTTTCGCTCGACGCCAATTGTGATGCTCACCACAGAGGCAGGCGATGATATGAAGGCCAAAGGTAAGGCGGCGGGGGCTACAGGGTGGATGGTCAAGCCCTTTGATCCAAACAAGCTGTTAGATGTGATGAAGCGAGTGTTGGGCTAATCGAACATCGGTTTTAATAGGGCAAGCGGGAGTCAATCATGACCATTGATGTAAACCAGTTCCACGGTGTGTTTTTTGATGAGAGTGACGAACACCTTCAAGACATGGAGCAGTTGCTCATGACTTTGGATGTGGACGCTCCCGACCCCGAAGAGTTGAACAGTATCTTTAGGGCAGCACATTCCATAAAAGGCGGTAGCGGAATCTTTGGCTTCGACGCTTTAATGAATCTTACTCATGTTATGGAGAACCTGCTTGATAAGGCGCGTAACCAAGAAATCCAAGTTACGTCTGATATTGTTGATATCTTTCTTCAAACCCTCGATGTGCTCAAAGACACCTTGTCTGCTTACAAAGAGCAAACAGAACTTCCTCAAGAACAAATTGATGCCAGTATTAAAGTACTCGAAGAGACACTTGCGAGCGCATCAGGCCAGTCTGTGCAAGAAGCTCAGGGTTCTTGCGAACAACACGCCGAAGATGAAGTCAACGAGATTGAGGGGTTCGGGTTCTTTGATGAGGATGAGTCTGAAGCTCAAGCGCAAAGTGAAAATAGCGCAGGCGATATCGAAGGTTTTGGGCTCTTTGACGATGAAGCGACATCTAGCGACGCACAGGCTGACGCAGAAACAAACCGTGACACCAGCAAGGTTGATGAAGGCTTCGGTTTCTTTGAACCAGAAAATCTTCCCGTAAAAACAGAGGTCACCCAGTCGGCCATCCCTAAACAGCCGATTGTGAAACCGGTAAAAACTAAGCCAAAAGCGGCAACAAAAGAAGCCGCATCAATTCGGGTAGACACTACCAAGATTGATGCAATGGTTAACTTAGTCGGTGAACTCGTTATTACGCAATCCATGCTTTCTAACGTAGGTCAAGAAGTTGAAGGGCAAGTAGGTGAACGCCTGCAGCTAGCAATAGATGAGTTACAGCGCAATACCCGTGAAATTCAAGAATCGGTGATGTCCATGCGTATGCTACCGGTGAATATGACGTTTAACCGCTTCCCTCGCGTGGTACGTGATTTGTCATCGAAGCTAGGCAAAAAAGTGGATCTGGTGATTCAAGGGGGAAACACTGAAATTGATAAAAGCCTTATTGAAAAATTAGTCGACCCGCTCACTCATTTAGTCAGAAACAGTATTGACCATGGTATCGAAAGCCCTGAAAAGCGCCTTGAAGCAGGTAAATCGGAAAACGGTACGGTTATTTTAAGTGCAGAACAGAAAGGCAGCAGCATCATCATCGGTATTATTGATGACGGTGCAGGCCTAAACAAAGCACGTATTTTAGAGAAAGCCACGCAAAACGGCTTGGCAGTTACGCCAGACATGCCAGACAGCGAAATTTGGCAGCTTATATTCCAAGCGGGTTTTTCTACCGCAGCTGAGGTTACCGATGTGTCCGGCCGTGGCGTCGGTATGGATGTAGTTCGCAGAAACATAGAATCGATTGGCGGACGCATTGAAATTGAATCGTCGCAAGGCGAGGGATCAGCGTTTTACATCCACTTACCGCTTACATTGGCCATTGTAGACGGCATGTGCGTGTCGGTCGGCGACCAAATTTTTGTTATTCCACTGCTCAATGTTATCGAATCCTTCCAGCCCACGGCTTCCCAAGTGAAAACACTTGGCAATGATAAAGTGCTGTGGATTAGAGACCAGTACTGGCCACTGGTGTCGCTTACCCAGTTAATGCAAGTCGATGACGGCATCACTGAGCCAACCAAAGGCATCGTCGTGCTACTAGAAAGCAGCAAGAAACGCTATGGCGTGCTGGTGGACTCTTTGGTAGGTCAACAACAAGTCGTCATCAAGAGCTTAGAACAACATTACAAAAAAGTCGCAGGGATTGCCGGTGCCACCATTATGGGGGATGGCAAGGTAGCCATGATTTTGGATGCCGACTCGGTAGCGGCAAACTGTACCACCATTCCAAATGAAGAGGTTTCACTATGAGCGAAGCAGCCCTACAGCAAGCCGTCAGTGCGTCGAAAGAGAATGAATTTTTAAGTTTCGTGTTGGGCGAAGAACACTACGCCCTAGATATCACAACGGTGAAAGAAATTCGAGGCTACGAGCAAGTCACCAAGATCGCTAACGCACCAAGCTTTATTAAAGGAGTAATTAATCTGCGTGGCGACATTGTGCCTATTGTGGATCTGCGCATTAAGTTCAACGTCGGTGAAGCCACCTACAACGACTTTACTATCGTCATCATGCTAAACGTCCACGACCGGATTGTTGGGATTGTCGTTGACGGGGTGTCTGACGTAATTCGCCTATCCGAAGAAGACATGTTGCCGCCACCAGAGTTCGGGGTTGCGTTTGATAGCAAATACCTTCACGGGTTGGCAGATGTTGAAGAGCATATGGTGATTCTAGTGAATATTGAGAGCTTAATTACAAGTAATGAATTGGGCTTAGTTGAAACAAAAACACAAGTGGTTGAGGGTTGAAACAATGGGGATTATGACGTGGTTGGAAGACTTCACCAAAGCAACGGATGTAAACCAAGCATTGAGAAACAAGCAGGCGCTTGATGCTACAACCTGCTGCATCATGATGGCCGATGCCGATAGAAACATCATCTATGCTAATCAGTCTGTGAAAACATTGCTTAAAGAGAATGAAAAGAAATTACAGGCTGTTCTTCCCAGTTTTTCTGCTGACAACCTGGAAGGTCAGAATATCGATCAGTTTCACCGTAACCCGTCTCATCAGCGCAATATTCTAGCTGAACTGAAGTCAACGATGACTTCTACAATTAGTATTGGCGATTTGAACTTCAAACTCACGCTTACGCCCTTTTTCGACCAAGACAACAAAAATATAGGCACTATGGTTGAGTGGGTCGACCAGTCTGAGTTACTGATAAAAAGTGCCATGTTAGATACGCTAAACAAAGCTCAGGCTGTTATCGAATTTAATGCTGATGGTGTTATCCAAAATGCAAACGACAACTTTCTGAATGCGCTTGGCTATAGCCTTAACGAAATTTTAGGCAATCATCACAAAATGTTCTGCGATAACCATTACATCCGCTCTGAAGAGTACGCGCAGTTTTGGCGTGACCTAAAATCGGGCAAGCCGCAAAGCGGTGAGTTTTGCCGTTTTGACAAAATGGGCAAAGAGATTTGGATCCAAGCCACTTATAACCCTGTTCTTGATGGCGAAGGTAAGGTTATTCGCGTTGTTAAATTCGCTACAGATATTACAGCAACAAAGTTGCGCAATGCCTACTTCGAAGGACAAATAAACGCAATTAACAAAGCTCAAGCGGTTATTGAATTCGACCTTGAAGGAAAAATTCTGAACGCCAACGAAAATTTCATCAATACGGTTGGCTACAGTCTTGATGAGATTGTAGGCAAACATCACAGCATGTTTGTAGATGATGATTACAAGCGTAGCGTTGAATATAGCCAGTTTTGGGAACAGTTACGCCAAGGCGTGCAGTTCACCGACGAGTTTAAGCGCGTGGGCAAGGGCGGTAAAGAGGTGTGGATCCAGGCATCTTATAACCCTATTTTGGATCAAAACGGCAGACCCCATCGCGTAGTGAAATATGCCATTGATATCACGGGTAGAAAGCAAGCTATAAGCGATATCAAAAAAGCCATGGGTGAACTGGTTCAGGGGAATTTAGATTGTCGTATCGAGCATGAGTTTGACGGTGAGTTTAAAGAGCTTGGCACATCAATCAACCGCTTTATAGATGACATGCGCCGTATTATCGGTTCTATCAGCGATGTGATGACCCGTTTATCTGGAGGTGACTTAACTGCTGAACTTGATGAGCAGTTTGAAGGCGAATTCCAAGTATTGGGCGATGCTATAAATCAGTTTGTTGGCGAAATGTCTGGCACTATTGGTTCCATCTACCAAGCAGTAGAAACCATTAATACTGCTTCATCTGAAATAGCCACAGGAAACTCTGATCTTTCAAGTCGCACTGAACAGCAGGCGTCAAGCCTAGAAGAAACGGCGTCGAGTATGGAAGAGCTTACCGGTACAGTAAAACTCAACGCTGAAAACGCGGAACAAGCCAACAGTTTAGCGTCACAAAGCTGTGAAATAGCGTCGCGTGGCGGTGAATTAATCCGTCAGGTCGTCGACACTATGTCGTCAATCAACGAGTCGGCACAAGAGATCTCAGACATTATCGGTGTAATCGACGGCATTGCATTTCAAACCAACATTCTTGCGCTAAATGCCGCTGTAGAAGCAGCAAGAGCGGGGGAGCAGGGACGCGGCTTTGCCGTTGTTGCGTCAGAAGTACGAAGCCTGGCTCAGCGCTCTGCTGAAGCGGCAAAAGAAATTAAGGAGCTTATTTCAGACTCGGTGAGCAAAATTG
This sequence comes from Alteromonas marina, assembly GCF_000808575.1. GTDB lineage: Bacteria > Pseudomonadota > Gammaproteobacteria > Enterobacterales > Alteromonadaceae > Alteromonas > Alteromonas marina_A. The sequence continues at coordinate 34,016 of NZ_JWLW01000006.1, read as the reverse complement.
ATGGGGGCAATAAACTCGTCAATCAGTCTGGTGAGACAATGGAAGAGGTGGTGACCTCTATCAAGCGGGTAAACGACATAATGTCGGAAATTGCGGCGGCGAGTTCTGAACAGGCTTCAGGCATCGAAGAGGTGAGTAAAGCGGTAGTACAAATGGATGAAATGACGCAGCAAAACGCAGCGCTGGTAGAAGAAGCGGCGGCGGCTGCAGAAAGCTTACAGCAGCAAGCGGGCAATTTATCTGAACGTGTATCGACATTTAACATTGGTGGTAAAGCGGATATTGAAGAAGCTAAACCGCAAAAAAAGCCTCATGTATTAACAGATAAAAAAGTGGCTTCAGTGTCCATGCTAAAAACAAATAAGAAGTTAGCTCCAAAAGTGCCAAACAATGACGAATGGGAGTCTTTTTAGTTAACGAAAGGCGAATTCTCAAAAAGGGAATTCGCCTTTTTTATTACTTAAAATTTTATTCAGCGCTTCAGCACGTAGCGCTACAAAAAATAGGTGATGTTATGGGTGTTTTTAATATATTTCACAATGAAGAGTTGGTTGCTGCGCAAAGTCTTTCACGCTTTCAAGAGCAAGCATTAAGTGAAAGCACTGCATGCTTAATGTTGGTCGATGCAGAAGGCACAATTACGTTTGCTAATAAAGCATTCAAACAGCTTGCGGCAGAATATGAAGCGCAGTTTTCACGCTCGCTTCCTAACATCAACCTTCAAAATTTTACCGGCACCTCGATTGCAGGCTTCTTCGCAAATAGCAGTGACTTAAGTCAGCGGTATAACACCTGTAATAGTAGCGATACCTTTCTACTGCCTGTAGGCGACTTACTTTTTACATTGAACCTGACCACGATAAAAAGCGTGGAGGGTGAGAAGCTTGGCACAATGGTGGAGTGGATAAACGATCAAGAGTTACAGCATAAGTCGGGCGTGCTTGATGGGCTGGACCGTTGCCAAGCCATTATTTCATTTACACCGGAAGGTATTGTCGAAGATGCCAACGACAACTTTCTTAAAGTAACGGGTTATTCAAAAGAGGATATTGTAGGAAAGCATCACCGCCTATTCGTATTGCCAGATTATGGCGTGTCTAACGAATACAACCAGTTTTGGGAAGGGCTGAGAAATGGCGAACGCAGTAGCGGTGAGTATTGCCGCGTAGCAAAAAACGGAGACAAAATTTGGATCCAAGCTTCTTACAATCCTATCTATGACAAATTAGGTAATATTGTACGCGTTGTTAAATTTGCTACCGACATCACAGCGCAAAAGCGTAAGAACGCAGATTATGAAGGTCAGATTAACGCCATCGATAAATCGTTAGCTGTCATCGAGTTTGACTTAGATGGAGTGATTCAACACGCTAACGAAAACTTTTGTGCTACTACAGGCTATGACTTGAGTGAAATTCAAGGTCAACATCATAGTATGTTTGTTGAGCCCAATTACAAAATGAGCCCCGAATATGCGGCATTTTGGCGTGATTTGAAAAAGGGTGAATTTAAGTCAGGCGAGTTTAAGCGAGTAAAAAAAGACGGTAGCGAGCTTTGGATCCAGGCGTCTTACAACCCTATTTTTGACGAGTTCGGTCAGCCCCAGAAAGTGGTGAAGTACGCATCCGATGTCACTGAACAAAAACTGCAGAATGCATTTAACACAGGTCAAATAGATGCGATAAGTAAATCGCAAGCCGTCATCGAATTTTACCCCAACGGCAATATTGTGACCGCAAACGATAATTTCTTGGCCACGGTTGGGTATGCACTAGATGAGATCCAAGGAAAGCACCACAGAATTTTTGTCACTAAACAGGAACGTGAATCTGAAGAATATCGCACCTTTTGGAAGAAGTTGTCAGAAGGCCAGTTTTATTCTGGTGAATTTCATCGTGTTGCTAAAGATGGTTCAGACGTATGGATTCAAGCAACCTACAACCCCATTTTAGATATGAGTGGCAATGTAGTAAAAGTGGTGAAATACGCTAGCAACATTACCGAACAAAAAGTAAGAAATGCTTATTTTGAAGGGCAGTTAGCCGCCATTGGTAAGTCACAAGCGGTCATAGAATTCAATATGGACGGCATTATTCAGGATGCCAATGAAAACTTTTTAAATACGGTGGGCTACACCTTAGAAGAAATTAAAGGTAAGCACCACAGCATGTTTGTCGACCCAACTTACCGCGCAAGCCCAGAATACGCCGCATTTTGGGATGCGCTGCGTAGCGGCACTTATTCATCTGGTGAGTATCGTAGAGTCGGTAAAAACGGTAAAGAAATCTTTATCCAAGCTACCTACAACCCTATCTTGGACCACAATGGCAAGCCATTCCGCGTCGTCAAATTTGCTACCGATATTACCGGCCGAACTCAAGCAGTAGAGGAAATTAAGCATGTAATGACCAAGCTTACAGAGGGCGATCTCACCGTTAATATCGACCACGCGCTAGACGGAGATTTTGCTGTCTTGGGTGAAGCAATCAACCAATTCATTAATGAAATGCGCGGTACGATCACCAGCATTAATGAAGCGGTAGAAACCATTAATGTTGCATCGGGCGAGATTGCGACTGGAAATGCCGACTTATCAAGCCGCACAGAGCAACAAGCTTCAAGTCTTGAAGAAACAGCGTCGAGCATGGAAGAGCTAACTGGAACCGTTAAGCTTAACGCCGAGAATGCCGAGCAAGCCAATGGCCTTGCAGCGCAGGCAAGCCAAATAGCGTCCCAGGGGGGAGAGGTTATCAGTGAAGTTGTTGATACCATGACACAAATAAATGACTCTGCTCAGGAAATCTCAGACATTATCGGTGTTATCGACGGTATTGCTTTCCAAACTAACATACTGGCGTTAAACGCCGCCGTAGAAGCTGCGCGAGCAGGGGAGCAGGGGCGTGGTTTTGCCGTTGTGGCCTCTGAAGTGCGTAACTTAGCGCAGCGTTCTGCAGAAGCCGCAAAAGACATTAAAGAGCTTATTTCTGACTCGGTGAGTAAAATTGCAAGCGGTAATCAGCTGGTAGTGAAATCCGGTGAGACCATGGCTGAAGTGGTGACCTCTATTAAACGAGTGAACGACATAATGTCAGAAATTGCTGCGGCGTCTGCCGAGCAGGCCGCTGGCATTGAAGAGGTGAGTAAAGCCGTAATTCAAATGGATGAAATGACTCAGCAAAACGCCGCGCTGGTGGAAGAGGCTGCGGCAGCGGCTGATAGCCTCAAGCAGCAGTCATTACAGTTAAATGAACGGGTTTCTGTCTTTGAAGTAGGCAAGGGGCTAAGCAGTGACCAGCAGCACGTCGCGGCACTGACTCATGGTAATTTTCGTCAACCTCAGCGCCTACCGACAGCACAGGTGCAGCGTACGCCTCAGGCTAAGGCACTCACGCCTGCTATGCCTGACGAAGCCGAGTGGGAATCATTCTGATGACTACGGTTGTTTCAAAACAAGACAGCACTAGGGAGTTCGCCTTTGAAAAGGCGGACTTCAAAAACGTGCAGCAAATGTTGTTCAAAAAAGCAGGGATCAACTTATCTGACGCGAAAGAAGCGATGGTGTATAGCAGGCTTGCACGTAGGATAAGGGCAAGAAATCTGCGTAGCTTTAATGACTACCTAGCTTTAGTCAACAAGTCGGAATCGGAGTTAGAGCAGTTCATCAATGCGTTAACCACGAATCTAACGTCCTTTTTTCGAGAGCCGCACCATTTTACTGCGCTGGCTGATTATCTTAGTCAGCATAACGTTACTAACATTTGGTGCGCTGCCAGCTCAACCGGCGAAGAGCCTTACTCAATCGCTATGGTAGTGGCTGAAGCGTACGGCAGTTTTAAAACGCAGGTAAAGATCATTGCGTCCGACATAGACAGTAAAGTTCTGGCTAAAGCTAAGGCTGGCGTTTACCCCTTAGCCTCTATTGCGAAAATTCCTCTGCACCGACAAAAGCAGTTCTTCCACAAAGGAAAAGGGGCTAACGAAGGCAAAGTAAAAGTGGTGGATGAGCTTCGTAACATGGTGCAGTTCAAAAAACTGAATCTGACCGATGCTAAATGGGACGTTAAGGGGCCGCTTGACGTTATATTCTGCCGAAATGTGATGATTTATTTTGATAAGCCAACGCAGCTAAAAGTATTGCAAAAAATGGTCGGCATGTTGAAGCCATCGGGATTATATATGGCCGGACATTCTGAAAATTTCAATATGTATACTAATCTTGTGAGACCGGTGGGGAAAACCATTTATCGCCCCGTCGATTAGGAGAGACAGTGGCGTCGCCCAATTTTGAACAGCCTATAAGCTACTACGACAAGCGTTTTTCTATAGAAGCGGTAAAGCTGTTACCTGGACAGTTCTTTGTAACCTCTCAGGACAAAATGTTGGTCACGGTACTCGGTTCGTGCGTTGCAGCGTGTTTGTTCGACCCTACTACGGGAATAGGCGGTATGAATCATTTTATGCTGCCAAGTGTGAATAAGTCGGCTGGCGAATTTGAGAAAGCGCAGGGAATGGCAGCAAAGTATGGTGTGCATGCAATGGAAATTCTAATTAACGAACTTGTTAAAGTAGGCGCAAAAAAAGAACGACTCAAAGCAAAAGTCTTTGGAGGAGGGAAGGTTGTGCCCTCTTTCGTTCAAAATGATGTGGGTAAATTTAATGCTGAATTTGTAACCCAGTTCTTAGAAATCGAGGGCATACCAATTTTAGCGAGCGACTTGTGTGATATGTACGCTCGTAAAGTGTACTTTTTTCCAAGTAACGGCAAGGTGTTGATGAAGCGCATTCACGAGCTAAACAACGCAACCATTATAGAGCGAGAAAGCCAGCACCGCTGGGAGCTATCAAAGCAAGCGCCAAGCGGCAGTGTAGATTTATTTGAGGACTAGTCATGACAATAAAAGTGTTGGTAGTTGATGATTCAGCGCTTATTCGCCAAATACTCAGCGAAATAATTAAAAGTGAGCCAGACATGGCATTAGTAGGTGCCGCACCAGATGCGTTTGTCGCCAAAAAGCTGGTACTCGAAAAGTCGCCCGATGTAATTACACTAGATATTGAGATGCCAAAAGTAGATGGCTTACGGTTTCTAGAGGTGCTAATGAATGCTAAGCCAACCCCGGTGGTAATGATTTCAACACTGACAGAAAAAGGAGCTGACGCCACCTTACGCTCACTGGAACTAGGGGCAATAGATTTTGTTGCCAAACCTAAAATTGGCGTGGCACAAGGTATGGCGGAATATCACGAATTAATTGTTGATAAAATTCGTACTGCCGCACGCTCAAAAGTAAAGAAAGCGTCGCCTGCTAAGGCTACCTCTGTAAATAAAGTCAGTTACTCAGGTACAGAAAAGCTCATTGCTATAGGCGCATCGACTGGCGGTACCGAAGCCATAAAAGAGGTGCTGCGAACCTTCCCTGCTAACGCGCCTGCCACGGTGATCACTCAGCACATGCCTGCTGGGTTTACGTCTACCTATGCACGTCGGTTAGACTCTGTCTGTCAAATGCAGGTTAAAGAAGCTAAAGGCGGAGAGCGTTTACTACCAGGACAGGCGTATCTTGCACCAGGCGATAAGCACATGGAAATTGAAAGAAGCGGTGCTGACTACCGTATTAGATTGACCGACGGTGCTCGTGTGTCGGGACATAAGCCTTCAGTGGACGTGCTATTTAATTCTATATGCAAAAGTGCTGGCAGCAATGCATTAGGGGTTTTGCTTACCGGTATGGGCAGTGATGGCGCTAGTGGTCTACACGAAATGTTTAACGCCGGCTGTGAAACATTTTGCCAAGATGAAGCAAGCTGCATTGTTTTTGGTATGCCCAAAGTTGCCATTGAAAAAGGGGCAGCGAAGCGCGTAGTGAGCTTAGATGATATGGGCAGAAGCGTCATGCAAACAGTAGAGAAGCTTTCGGCTGGTAGTCGTTTGTAAGTGTAGTGAGTAAATACTTACAAAATGCAATTTCTGTCCTAAAACCTGTAAAAGGTTTGTTATAACTTTTCTTGTTCCAGCAAAGCTAAGGTGTTTTAATAGCTACGCTTAATAGTGGGTAATGCTGCTACAGAATGCTGTTGCTGTAGCCGATACTATGGATAGGCTCACTATTTAGTGCGTAAAAATATAAAAATCGATACGTAAGTGACATGGTAAGGTAAATCATTGTCGACATAATAATATAAAAGACAATGGCTTATGTGTGTTAGCAAAAGCAAGGTAGGCGAAGTTTTATTACTGAGTATGTTTTGTAGTACCTAACTAGAATAAAAGGTCTGCTATATTTCTTACAGATTTTAGAGCAAATATATGCTCATTCTTACGGTATGACACTAACCCGGGATTATAACGAGTAGTTGGGGACTCTTATGAAACAGCAAACGCTTATAGCAGTATCAGCTTTAATGTTTTCTTCTTCTGTTTTGGCTAATGGCGGCTTTGAACCGAATAAGAAAGCATGCGTGAACGTCGGAAAAGAAATCACTCGCGTAAGCACTGAAATGGACGCAGCTAAGTCAGGTATTCAGAAGTCATGGCTTAAGCGTCAATTAAGCGCACTAGAAACGAAACGCAATTCTTGTAGCACTCAAGGTTTTAAACCAAACCAGCCAGAGCTAGCAAAAGTTTAAACATGTTGTACTTCGCATGAAAAAAGTCTTACCACGGTAAGACTTTTTTGTTTGTGCTTGAGTAACTTTTATTACGTTGCAATTTAAAAAGCGGCGCGGCAGTAACCGCCGTTCATGCTTTCATCAAGCTGAATCATTGCGATCTTATTACTGCGATAAGTTCGGTAAGCGAACCAATACTATGATCAGGTGCGAGTCCCAACGGGTACATCATTTTGCCCGGGCGCTCTACAAATGTGGTTTGCATACCTGTCGCTTTAGCACCACTCACATCCCATCCGTGTGCAGCCACCATCATGGCGTCTTTGTTCTTTACGTTAGCCTGTTGGCAGGCCCAGTGATAAACCGCAGCATGTGGTTTGTAGGTACGTACACTTTCCACACTTAATACATGGGAAAAATAGGGCTTAATATTGGCAAACTCAAGCTGTGCGTCTAGTCCGGCTTTAGATGAGTTTGAAAGGGCGACCAAGGTTACACCAGCACTTTGAAGCGCCTTTAATGTAGGAACAACATCGTCGTGCGCTGGCAATCGGGTAATATGCTGTTTGATGATATCTTTTGCGGTAGCCTCATCAACAGATATATCCTTACTGTGAGCTACCATGGTAAGCACTGCGGCTCCAATATCAATGAAATCGTGAAACTGTCCAGACGCAACATCCACTAAACTGTGATGCAATAAGTTAGCAAACCATAAGTCTACCAGTGTCTCATCGCCGTTTAGCACCGACGCTAAGCCTGTTTTTATGGCCTGCATGTCTAGTAGTGTTTCATTAATATCGAAGAAAATAACCTTTGGCGTCACGATTCACCTTCCTATAGTTGATGATAGTAAACGGTACGTTTCGTTTTTAGCTTGTTCGTTGCATATACCACTGTAAAACAGAATTGGTTTTGCTAAAGCACAGTACGACCAATGTCGATGAATTAACGCTGACAGGATATAAGAAGAATCTCACAAGAAAGGGGGCAAGAAAAGGCTGCAATAGCGTCATAAACCCTGAACGAAATATATTGAGAGAAACGAACAACAAAAAGCCGGCACTAAGGCCGGCTTTATTTTTAGGTGTTGCGCTTTTTGTTCTTAGAAGAACAAGTAAGAAACGCTAAGCTTCATGCTACGAGGCATAATGTAGCGGCCGTTTGGTGAATCTGGATTACGCGGGTCACCCTCGGTAATACCTTGTTCGTCAGTCAGGTTATCAACAGAGAACTGAAGGCGAAGTGACTCAGTTGGCTCTAGCGTTAAACCTACATCAACTTTCTCGTAGCCCTCTAGTACAACCGTGTTTTCGTTGTTACCAAAGCGATCATCAACCGCTGATAGTGTTCCGTATACCGTGGCATACATATCGCCGATATCGAAGCCATAGCTAGGCGTTACACGTACCTGCCAACCCGGCTGGCGCTGAGATTCATTGCCTTCGTTATTGGCGCTGGCAGTAATTTCAGTTTCTTGGATAGTCGCATTAACGCTTAATGAGAAGCCTGAATCGTGGCTATAGCGACCATCAAGTTCTAAACCGTACGCTTCGTTAGTAAGAATTTCAGCCGGCGCACCCGGACGGCGTACAAACGTATCGCCTTTTACTTCGTTAGCGAATGCAGTTGCAAAGAACTGAATGCTGTCATTCATGAACTTATAACCAAGTTCACCCTGAGTAACTTCTTTAATTAGGTCGTTACCACCAGTGTAAGCACCCCAGTTGTCTCTGAAATCGTCGAAGTAAGGCATTTTATAGCCTCGGTTCATGCGAACGAATACACCGCTAGTGTCATTTAGCGCGTAGTTTGCACCTACTGTCCACGACGTTTTGGTTTCATCGTACTCAAGTGCTTTAGTTATTTTGCCGTCAAGATCTTCATCTACCGAATAGTTCACTTCGTGATTTTCACGGCGTAGCCCTAAGTCGATGCTCAGGTCTGTGGTTGCGTACCACGTACCCGTTGCATAAAGTGCGAACGTGCTTGCATCACCTACAGAGCTGATGTCGTAGTTCCAATCGCAGCCTTGTGCGTCGGTGTTACATTCGATCCCGTCTAGCAATTCGCCGCCTGGCTGCAACACGTGGTAAGCCGTGTTACCAATGCTCCACCAGTCATTAGCTTTGGTTGATGCACTGTAAATACCAAATGATGTATCGAAGTCTTCCCAGCTTTTCGACACAGCAAGGTCGTTAGTGAAAGCTTCAATATCTTTAAGTACTACCCAACGGCCGATTTGCTGAATAGGCGTATCACCGTCATACACTGTGCCAGTTACTGCGCCAGTGGCTGATTCGCCATTGTCGGCAACATTTGCAACGGTAGTTGCAGAACCATTCGGTACAAGACCAAAAGTATTGGCTTCACCTTTGGTAAGGTTAAAGCGGTCAACTAGCTGCCAGTCGTTGCCTAAGTCAAGCTTAATGCTACCGCCACTTACGTGACCGTCCCATCCACGACCTTCGCCAAAGTCGAATGACTCAGTGGTATCATTAGGGCCATACGTAATGGTGCCTTGGCGATTCAATGGACCAATTTGCGTATAGTTTGCGTCGATACCTTCAACGTTTAAAGGTGTAGGTAAGTACCAAGTACCGCGATCGTCAGTTTGACGGGTATAAAGGTTAAGCTCGCCTTTTTCGAAAACTTTAGTGATGTTTACGGTGAACTGGTTACCCTGCTCAGAGTTAAAGCCGGCATCACGAATACCTTCTGAGCTCTTAATGTAGCCACCTACCATGTAGTACAAGTCATCATCTAGTGCGCCGCTCGCGACAACATCTACGCGGTTAAGACCGTAGTCAGAAATAGTGTACTTGGCTGACGCTTCTGTCGACTCGCCACCACGTTTAAGGCGGAAGTTTGTTGTAAGGCCTGGTTGACCGTTGCTCACTACTGGGTTTGGACCACCGCGTAAACCTTCAACCATTTCAATGGTATCGTCTATGCGAAACAGCTGAGAGTTCTCAAGGAAAGATAGCGTAGGCGCAGGGTAGATAGGAGAGTTCTCAAGCGCAATCGTTAAGAACGGCGCATCGCCACCACCTGGGAAACCACGTACAAATACGTTCGCGCCCGACTCACCGCCTGAGCTTTCAACCCAAACACCTGGAATGGCTTTAAACAAATCGGCCGTAGACTTAGGTGCCAATTTTTCAATGTCGCTAGCGTCGATGTTGGTTACCGCGAAGCTTGCGTCAATCTTTCTAATCCCTGCGCCGCCTGGCGTACCGCTGACAACAATGATCTCTGCGTTGTCTTTCGCTTGTTGTTTTACGTCTTCTTGTGCCATGGCAGGCTGCGTTAGTGCTACCGCTACTGCACTCGCCAGCATTCCTTTTGTAAACAACGTTTTCATGGTGTGTGCTCCCGAAAATGTTCTATTGCGTTGTTAACTGAATGCGTTAAACAGGTTTAAAAATTGTTATACGCATCACGATTGCGAAACAAAATAGATCTGTTTGCAAACGATTGCAAGAATAAAATGCAATCGTTTGCAAATTTTTTGTTTATTGTTGTTAACATGGTTTTACGCCAAGACGATTCGCGCTATATTGTGAATTCGGCTGTAGAGTCGACGATTTATCCGGTTTAGGTAGCGGTTTTACGCTTATATTTTGTAGTGCTATCACGGGTAACCCGATATACCGAAAATTATTAGAGAATGGTCACATTGGTTTCTGAAACAAAACTCACCTTAGCGAAGCTGGCTGATATTGCTGGTGTATCAACATCGACAGCATCACGGGCACTGAAAGACAACCCGCTTATTAAGCAGGAAACCCGAAGCAGAATTCAGGCACTAGCTAAAGAGCACAATTTTAGTATTAACGCGGCCGCTAGCCGCTTAAGAACGCAGAAAACTCACGTGATAGCGGTGATTCTAAATCTAATCGACAACACCGAACAAAGCACCACAGACCCATTCCTGCTTAAGCTGGTGGGAGAGCTAAATCAGGCGCTAAATGCCAAAGGCTACGAGCTACTGCTGTCTAACTCATTTATGGCATCTGACGATTGGGCGAACTACTTTATTCGTAGCCAGCGTGCCGACGGCATTATTGTCATTGGACAAGGCAAATCTACGGCCAAAATCGACCGAGCGGCACAGTCGGGCATTCCCATTGTAGTGTGGGGCGATGCGAAAACAGAAGCGCCGTATCCTATCATTGGCGGCGACAACTATCTTGGCGGCTACACGGCAACCCAGCATTTGCTAAGCCACGGCGCTAAACGCATCTTGTTTTTAGGTGACTCTGAGCACGCTGAAATGCAAGAGCGCCACAAAGGGTATGCGCAGGCACATAAAGACGCTAACGTGCCAATAGATGCGCAGTGCACTTGCGCTATAGACATTACCTCTAAAGCGGCTTACCAATATATTAACGAGCGCATAAAAGCGAATGGCTTAGACTTCGACGGGATCGTATGCGTAAGCGACATGGTAGCGTTGGGCGCATTGAAAGCGCTTAAAGAGCGCTACGTTGGTATTCCAAGCGATGTTGGCATAGTGGGGTACGACGATATTTCACTTGCTGAACTCATGCACCCGTCGTTAACAACAGTGCGTCAGAATACTCAGCAAGCCGCAATAGAGATGGTTACGCAGCTATTAAACCAGTTTGAAAACAAACCTACAGAAAGCCAGGTAGTGGAAACAACCTTAATTGCCCGTCGCTCTACGCAGCACAGCGACTAATATTTCGCTTTTTTATCAGCTTTTTACTGCATAAACGCTATTATTTAACGGTAACAGGGTGTCGATATTAAGCTCTAACGAAAAAATAATAGTGTTTTGCAAACGTTTGCATTTTTATTTTCTTACGACTACACTCCTGCATAATTCAGTTAACAGAGTGTTTACACATGTCTCGATTCATGGTCATTGCAGCCATTGCCATTAGCTACTACGTATTTGCCATACTACTTAACAGTGTGGGTACTGTTATTCTGCAATCGATCAATAGCTTCGACATTAGTAAGCCAGAGGCAAGCACATTAGAAGGCTTTAAAGACCTTTCTATTGCTGCTGTCTCGTTCCTAGTGGCCAGCTTCATTCCAAGAGTTGGCTACAAGCTTTCAATGCTACTTGGGTTAGCATTAGTGGCCGTTGCCTGTGCGCTGACGCCTTCTATCGCAAGTTTCTGGTTCATTAAAGTGTTGTTTGCCTGCATAGGTACTGCATTTGCGCTAGTGAAAGTGTCGGTGTACGCCATTATTGGTCAGCTGTCGTCTACCACTAAAGCGCACTCATCGTTAATGAACACCATTGAAGGTATTTTTATGTTGGGCGTGTTGTCTGGCTACTGGGTGTTCGCTGGGTTTATCGACCCCAATAACGACGCTTCTTTATCTTGGCTGAACGTTTACTACTTACTAGCTGCGCTGGTTGGTTTTACGTTAATCGTTGTGGCATTGGCGCCTATAAAGCCTGTGGAAAAAGCGCAATCAGAAGGCCTTGCAAGCGAGTTCTTCAGCATGCTGAAATTGGCCTATAAGCCGATAGTGCTGGTGTTTATCTTCTCTATTTTCTTATACGTGTTAATAGAGCAGGGCATAGGTTCGTGGCTGCCAACTTTTAACAAAGAGGTGCTGGGCTTACCTACTCAAGTCAGCATTCAAATAACCAGTATCTTTGCGATAGCGCTGGCCGTTGGGCGCTTAACTGCGGGCGCAGTACTTACGCGAATGAACTGGTATCCCTTCTTAAATATCTGTTTGGCGGGTATGGCTACGGTAATGCTACTAAGCTTACCGCTTGCCGAAAACGTGGCTGACAGCACAATAGCCAGCTGGGTTGATGCACCAATAGCTGCGTTCCTTATTCCATTAATTGGATTGATGATGGCGCCTATTTACCCCGTATTAAACTCGGTAATGCTAACCGCGCTACCTCAACATCAACATGCACCTATGACAGGGCTAATTGTTGTATTTTCGGCTCTTGGGGGAACCACTGGTTCTATTGTGACTGGATTTATTTTCGACGCAGTAGGGGGCCAACAAGCATTTTATCTATCGCTTATTCCAATCGGTGCATTAGTGGTAACCCTATTCTTCTTTAAACGAGCGTCTTCTTCTCTATCGCCTAAAGGTGCGCAGTAACTATGAGTTCTTCTTCACACAACTGGCGCGACAGCTTGTCGTTTTTTGCCAGCGACCTGTTTAAACATGTGCAAATGGCACAGCTATTCCCAGACAGCAAAACCTTCGCTGACGCTATTGTTAAAACCGATCTCAATACCGTTTTAGCGGCCTATGAACAAGCGTGTTTAGATGCTGAGAAAAGCGGCGAAGCAGTAGACTTAGCTACGTTTGTTAATACCCATTTCGATATTCCAGAAATGATTAGCGCAACATCGCAAACCAAGTTTGAAAATGTGGCCGATTATATTGAGCATATGTGGCAGGTGCTAACGCGTACCCCCGACACTGAGCAGAAAGACAGCTTGATAGCGCTAACCCGCCCATACATAGTGCCGGGTGGACGCTTTCGCGAAATCTATTACTGGGATACATATTTTACCGCGTTGGGTCTAATTGACGCGGGGCGCACCGACATGGCAATTAACATGTTGGTGAACTTTGTAGATATTTTAAATGAAGTAGGCTGCATTCCTAATGGCAACCGCGCCTATTACTACTCTCGCAGTCAGCCTCCTATTTTGGCGTTGTTTTATAATTTGCTTAAAGACGCATTAAGCGACCAGCAAAAAGAATACGTTATCTGGGGCTTAAAGAAAGAATACCAGTTTTGGATGAATGAAGCGGGCGAGAACGCGTTACAGAAGGGCGTAGCACAACTGCGCACGGTTACCATGCCGTGTGGCGCTACACTTAATCGTTACTTCGACACCGAGCCTACGCCTCGCCCTGAGTCTTATCGAGAAGACATAGAAACAGCAGAGCACATAGGCGCTGACAAAAGTCAGTTTTACCAGCATGTTCGCGCGGCTTGCGAATCGGGTTGGGACTTTAGTTCGCGCTGGCTAGCTAATCCCAATTCACTAGCAAGTATTCGTACAACTGAAATAATTCCCGTAGATTTAAATGCGCTTTTAGTAACGCTTGAACAGACTTTGGCAAGCGTGACTAAAGGTGCCGAGCAAGCGCGCTACAGTGCGGCATCTACAGCGCGAATTAACGCAATAAACACCTATTTGTTTAATGCTGAAAAGGCAGGCTATTTTGACTATCACTTCCCCACACAAACTCAAACCGATGTAGTGTCAGCGGCTATGTGTGTGCCGTTGTTCGTTGGTATCGCAAATGAACAACAGGCAGAGGGAGTGCGGGCTGCGGTAATGAACACCTTGCTAAAAGAAGGTGGCGTGGTAACTACTTCAAACGCGACGTCGCAACAATGGGATGCGCCAAATGGCTGGGCACCGCTTCAACTGTTTGCCGTTGAAGGGCTGCGCAACTATGGGTTTGAAATGCAGGCTCAAACCATCATGCTGCGCTTTTGTAAAACCATTGAGCGTCACTTTGCATCAAGCGGTGTGCTACTTGAAAAGTACAATGTGTGTGAACCGGAAATAAAAGCAGGCGGCGGTGAATACGACGTTCAGCTAGGTTTCGGGTGGACCAATGGCGTGTATACCCGTTTTCAGACATATCTGAACCAGTAAACAAGCTTCGGTTAAAACAAAAACGCGCGGTACCGTAACAACGGGCCGCGCGTTTTTTGGTAGTGTAGATATTAATTGTTCCCTGAGCGGTTACCCATATCAATCGACATGGCAATATCATCGAGTATGTCGTTTAGTCCCGTAATTTTCTCGTTAGCGATAAATACGCTCATCTGCGACTCAACCACAATATGGTCGGAAGTGGCATCGTTTTCAAAGGTATTGTCTAACGCGCTCTGTACGCGGTCGAAAAACTGTCGCGCACTTCGTTCTTCAATATTGTGCAGACATAAAATAAATTGCTCGGTACCAAATCGCCCTAAAATATCGTTACCGCGGGTAACATTTTGAAGAGTTTGTGCAATTTGTCGTAATACTAAATCACCTTTTGTTGACCCCATTTTCCGCGTTATTTCACGCAGGTTACTAATGTCGAAGATAGCAATGGCAATGGCTCGGCCTTTTTTCGGCGCATCAAGCTTGTTAATGCGGGCTATCGCCGAATTCGCATTAAGCAGCAGAGTAACGGGATCGATGGCTTTGCGCGCAAGGTGTTTTCTACGAAGTACATAGCCAGTAATACCACTTACCAGAAGAAAAATAACAATAGCGGTATACAGCGTGTTCTTTCGTTGCTGTTCCGCTTGTTCAATCGCAGATTCCAAATCATAAATGCGGGTATACAAGTTAGCTGCACCAATAATTAAGGCCGAGTCTTGAGTAACTTCACGGCGCTTAGTCACTTCTTTAGAATAAATCTCGTGCGCTTCTTTCGCCTTAGCTAAGTCCTGCAGTGCGATATACATGGATACGTTGAAGCTAAGGTAATCCAAATTTGAACGAAAGACCGGTGGTATCGCGTCATCATTTAACGCTTCAATACCTGATATATACTGCTTAATACAGGTGAGATCGTTGTCATATAAGCAAATCTCAGCTTTGTGCCAGTTAACAAGAAGCTCGCCTAACGAACTCGAGATGTTCGAAGACGCTTTTTCTAAATCGGGAAGGGTGTAGGTAAGTCGGTTGTAGTTTTCTGTTTTTCTATAGTAAATAGACAGTGCATACTGATACAAGAAGTTGGTTAGCGGTGTGTCTATTTCGCTATTGAGTACACCTAGTTCTAGAATGCTTTGGTAGGCGCGCTCAGTTTGGCCGCTACTTAACAGCGATACAATAGCACTAATAAGAATACTTACCTTATTACTGCCTTCATATACAAGCAAGCCCATTTCATGTGCTTTTAGATATTGCTCTGCTGCTAAGGCATGTTGCTCTAAATCGCCATATAGTAAACCAATTGCGTTGTGAATATGCGCTAACTCACCGGGGCTGCCGTCGTTTGAATAACGCTTAAGCACACCAAACATCTTACCTAATCTTATTTCAGGTGAAGTGGTTTCTGAACAGTAGTTAATTAGGCCTAAAGAAGAGCTGGTAAAAATATCGCTGTGGCGCTCGGGCGATGATAGTTCTTGGGCTTGTTGGTAGTACTTACAGCGTGCAGGGTTTTCTCTGGCGTCATAAGAAAAGCCAATTTGATAAATAGCCGATGCAAACGCATAAGAGCTTTCATCAATATTGCTTTGCATAATGGCTTTAAGCAGCATAGTTTCAGCTTCTTCGTACTTACCACGGCAAATTAAAAACTGCCCTTTGGCTACGGTTAAGGCAAAACGTTGTTGTGATGTAAGCGACTCAAGAGCAAGTGTGTCTTCAAGCTCTGGAAGTAGAGACTGATTAGGGCAATCATACGAAGGCGTGCGTACCTTTTCGATAACGGCATCGATGTTGTCGTTTGCCAACGCGGCAAAAGAAGCTAGCGCAACGCTCAAAAAAGAGAATACTGTTAAAGATAACCTTTGAAACATGAGAAATAACGTTTTTGTTTTTTCTTCATAATATCGATTTGAGCCCAGAACTACTACACGGGGCACCTAAAAGTTACGTATTTTTTGTATCTTAATGCGTCTACTATTCTCTAAAACGTTGGGCTATATAGGCACGTGTTAAGTATTTACCCTACATTGCTAATGGGTAGGCGACCCAAAACTAACTAATATAGCTACTCCAACCAAGGCAACGGCAGACCATACAATAGTTGCCTTAGTCGCCCGTTCACCAAGTACCCATGCAACCCCTAGCGACATTAATGCGCTTGTAGCAATAAGGGTTTGAACCACGGCCGCTTTCGCATAAGCAAACGCAAACATTTGTAGGTAAATAGCAGCAGTAGTGCCAAGTAACGTGGCTAACACAAAAGCAGGCCATACCCGTTTTCCACTGTTGCTTTGGTAGTTAATAACGGGCATGTAGCGCGTTTTGGTTATGGCTATAAATGGCACCACAAATACCATACCGCCAACTAATCGCAAGAACGCAGCGCTGGCCGCGTCAATTTCACCGGCACTTAAAATGTCGCGGCTAACTACGGCGCCAACCGCCTGACATAACGCCGCGCCCACACCATACAAATAGCCACTGGTTGCAAACACGTGTGTAGTGCTGCGTTTGCGTACCTTTATAACCATATCTACCGAAAACAGTACTACTGCAACGCCAACCCACTGCTGCCAGGTAATCCATTCGCCAATAAACGCCATAGCAAAAAGGGCAGTGAATAAAGGCGCAAGGGTTTCGGCGACCAGCACCGCTTGGCTATCGCCAATGCTTTGCAAGGCTTTAAAAAAGCAGGTGTCGCCAATGCCTATACCAATAAGCCCGCTAAGCAATAACCACAAAACAGCATGAGTACTAAGCCCCGTTGGCTGAACTACTACTAAAACCACTGCCAAAATGGCAATAGAAATAAGCCCCTTCCAAAAGTTCATGGTGAGTGGCGAAAATGCGTTACCCGTTCCACGGAATAAACGCGCAGCAATTGCCCAACAAAGCGCTGTACCTAGCGCAGCAAAAACACCCATAAATTACCTGTTAAAACTTTGCCCCAAAATGCTGGGGTAAATAAGTAGCTTGCCAAAAAGAGCGGCTATGCTAATGCAAGGTGTGGGCGGGGTAAACTTAAATCACATCAGTAGTTTTTAACGAAATATATTGAAGCCTTAAGCAAACGTAACGGAAGGCTAAAGGCTTTCGTGGCATTATGTCGGCGGTAAGATTCGTGAGTAAGTTAAGCGCTGTACTCAATTGAGTGGGCGTTAACCAAACTCTAAGAATAACAGTGAAGTAAAAGGACGAGAAAAGCGTGAGCGTAGAGCAGATGAACTTAACCGGCATTAAAGGTGTAATATTCGATTTAGACGGCACCTTGGTAGAGTCTAGCCTTAACTTCACGCAAATGCGCGCCGACGTAGGCTGCCCACAAAACGAAGATATTCTTACCTTTGTTAATGCCCTTAGCTGCGCCGAAGCCAAAGCGAATGCACACCGAGCTATATTGCAGCACGAACTTGACGATGCGCAAAATGCGAAGTGGTTACCCATTGGCAAAGCCATGGTGGAAAAGGTGCAGGCACACAAGCTCCCCATGGCAATCGTTACCCGCAACTGCCGACAAGCCACCGCCATTAAGGTAGCCAATAACGGCATTCCCATCGACTACGTGCTAACCCGTGAAGATGCCCCGGCCAAACCCGACCCAACCGCATTATTGATAGTGGCGAACACATGGCAGCTTCAACCTGAAGACTGCCTGTATGTAGGCGACTTTATTTATGACCAGCAAGCCGCCGAGAATGCTGGGATGAAGTGGTTTTTGGTTTAGATATCAATCATTAACTTCCGGTTTCTTTGGTTTTATAGGTCCTATCGGCAAAATCACGTAAAAGTCTTTACTAAATGCTGATGAAATGGCTCCACCATATACTTTAGTATACTCTTCGTCTGCAAGCTCTTGCATGTTTGTTTTTTGTTCGATATTCATGTCTTTTCCTTTTTATATCATTGATTCTCAAGCTCGAGTGAGCATTCATAAAGTAATAGTTGGACAGGGATGTAAGACATGTTTACTGAGACAGTTTATCAATTTCGGCTGAAAATCCACGCTTGTGTCTCAATACTTCTATTTTGTTTGCTAATTATTCCAAAATTGAGCCAGGCAATTGGTATTAATTTGGAAGGAGTGACTTCATTCGATGGGATTCCTTCAGGTGTTATTCGCGATTTGGAGGTATCCGATAAAGTAGTCTATGTAGCTGCTGAAAACGGTGTATTTGAGGTAATTGGAAATGAATCCGAGAAGTTAGAGTTCAATACATTCGATCAGGCTACGGGAATTATCTCTGATATTCATATGAATGACTCTGACCTGTGGATTGTTGAGTACGGAGTGGGCGTTTTTAAAGTTAATTTAAAAACCAAAAAGTCGCAAAAAATGTTCAGCGAGCGTGATTGGTCGAGCTCTGTTTGGAGTATGGCGATGACACCCACGCACCTTTATTTTTCATTAATTGACGATGTTATTAAAGTAGATAGAAAAACAGGGCGGTCAACGAGTATAAATTCTCAACTAAAAACCTTTAAATTGAACAGTGTTTACTCTCTTTTTGCCAACAACAGCGATGTCTATATTGCTTCCGACAAAGGTTATATTTCAATTGAAGGGACTCAAAATAGCCCTCAAGAATTTAAGCTGGTCGATACACTACCACTACTTTCTAGTGCAACCTTCATTAAGGTTATAGATAACGAGTTATATATTGGCGGTACAGAAGGATTATATATTTTAGGTAGAAAGGAGCGTTATATTCCAACCGAAGGAATTAGCGGGACTTTCATTCATGATGTGGTCAAAGACGATGATGGAAAGATTTGGGTTTCCGATGGTCGTTTATTAATGCTAGAAGGCGAGAAGTTTTCGGCCCCTTCTTTCATGAATCCAATACTTACGTCTGAATCGATTAGATCGATAACCAAGATAGCAATAGGCCGTTTCAATTCAATTTTAATTGCTTCATCTCAATTAGGTTTAATTTCATTACCTAAAACAAAGGTAGTGACAAATTTAGTGTCATTTAAAGGTAGTGTTTTAAGAGAAAATATTCAGAAAACATCAACAAACGAAACCGAAACAGTTGTTCGAACTGAGAATGGCCTTTTTACGCTAAACGAGCGAAATGGAGAATTGGTAAATAAATTCTCAGAAAAAAAGGACACAAACTTTTGCACTTCCAGAGAAGAGAAAATTTTTCTACAGCTAAAAGAACTTAGTCCTTCATTACTCTGTAAGAGTAGCTTCGCACACTCTATCATCGAGAGTAAAAACGCCTTTTATTTCTACTTTGATGATGGAGAGGAGGCGAATTACTACTATGTCGTTGATAACACTATACAAGACATCATTAAAGCACCTAAGAGAGTTGTCTACAGTGTCCTCTTGAGCGGTGGAGAGCTCGCTGCATTTGATGAGTTTGATGACGTCCATTTTCAGTTATCTAAATTTAATTGGCGAACGATTACTGCTGAAGAAGGCCACTGGTTTGGACTCCAGTGTTTAATAGAGTTAGAAGAACAATATTTACTATGTACATCAGGTGCTGGATTAAAAGAAATAGATAAGAAAAGCGGTTCTGTGAGTACTTCGGCGATTTCAGGCCTAGAAAGCTTAAGATTTATTAGAGGAGCCATGGTTACTGAAGAAAACCACCTTTGGATTGCATCTAATATGGGCCTTTTTATTAAGCCCCATCACAGTGAGTCAGCTTCTAAAGTAGGTATTCAATTTGGACTATTTGATACAGACTTTGAGTACAAAAGCTTCGAACAGTTAAATGAGAAAGTGCTAGTCAAAGGAGATAAATATAGTTACTTACTGGATGAGAAAAAGCTAATTGAAAGTCTCAATACGTTTTCAGCTATGGATGTGTCGACTGTTCTTAGTTACGTTCAGTGGAGCGATGGAGAAGGACAACATATCGTTTATTTTCCTGAGTCTTTCGACTTTAAATTCGACAGAAGTTTTAAGGAAGTAACGTTTAACTTTGTTGTCAGTGATTTCTACAATAAAAGTAGGGGCATTGAATTTAAATTGGATGACGACGCTTGGGTTTTTCATAACAAACCAGCGATGAATTTAACATTGAG
Organism: Alteromonas marina; assembly: GCF_000808575.1. Taxonomy (GTDB): domain Bacteria; phylum Pseudomonadota; class Gammaproteobacteria; order Enterobacterales; family Alteromonadaceae; genus Alteromonas; species Alteromonas marina_A. The sequence continues at coordinate 13,728 of NZ_JWLW01000006.1, read as the reverse complement.
TGACATGAATACTGGTACTCATACCCTCAAAGTAAGCATTCCAACTGATAAAGAGCCTTCAAAAGAGCTGACAATTCACTTCCAAATAGAACCACCGATTTGGACTTCTTATATTGGGTATACAATATATTTGGTTACCTTAGCAGTGGTTTTATGCCTATGGAGAGTGGGTGTGTTAAGTAAGCTATATGAGAAATTCAAAACAACCAAAGCCTACAACCATCTTACCCGCTACGAAATAACAGATGGGCAATCAAAATTTGAAAAAATGCTCCGTAGTAAAGAGCGATTCATTAACGAAATCACTCACGAACTTCGCACACCTATCCAACTCATCAACGGTTCGTTAGAAAACATGTCTCATACGTCCAATTTAGCGAGTAAAGAACTAATTTGCGTTCAGGACAACATGAAGAGAGTTGAGCAGTTAGTAAATCAAATGAGTCAGGATGTGCCTAAGGCTTCGGCAGCTGCCGACTACTACAGGTCTTACTCTCCAGATAATATAAAGTTTATCGCATTGTCATTGGAGCCATTAGCTAAGCAGAAAAGACAGAGCTTGGAGGTGCGCATTAAGGGGAAAAAAGAGATTTCCCTTATCAATGACAGTTTAGAGAAAATCTTGGCAAACTTAATTCAAAACGCAATTAGGTTCACTCCAGAGCTTGGCACGATAAAAGTCGTTGCTACACAAGATAGCAAAATGCTTAAAATTATCGTAAGTGACGATGGAGAAGGAATCGAAGACCATCTACAAAATAAAGTATTCGAAAGGTTTACCAAAGGGAGCGGCGAAAACGAAGGTCTTGGCATCGGTTTAGCAATGGTCAAAACTTTAGTTGAATTGAACCAAGGAGAAATTGCTTTAGAGAGTCAAAAAGGTGTTGGAACAAAAGTTACCGTCATTTTACCCATTGACGATATTGAATACGTAAATTCACATGCTGAAAAATTGTCACCAGCAAACGCTAAGTCGAATAAAAAATCACTATTAATTGTTGATGATAGCAGAGAGTTTCGCTCTTATTTGTTTGATATGTTTTCTAGCAAGTATCGCTGTCTAGTCGCGAGAAATGGTGTTCAGGCGTTAGATGTCATGCAGCACTACTTGGTCGATTTAGTCATCACCGATCAAATGATGCACGAAATGGATGGACTGAGTTTAACAAAAGCAATTCGCAGTAATACTAGCTATGCCAACATCCCTATACTTATGCTAACCGCTGAAACAGGGGCTGAACTAGAAAAATCAGCATTAGAAGAGAAGGTGGATTATTTCTTGGCAAAGCCTGCATCTAATGAGGAAATTACTCTTAGGGTTGAGCATTTGCTGTCGGTCAGAGAAGCAAAAGAACGAGAAGAAGAGGAAAGTGAAGAGCCAGCATTTAAATTCGGATGCCTGAAAATTCCCGAGTTTGATAACGAAAAGGATATGGCGTTCTATTTAAATTTTATCGCTGTATTGGAAAAGAACTATCACAATGAGTCATTCAATAGAGATCAGGCAGCCTCGCAGTTATTGATAAGCCCAAGAAGCTTGAACCGACGGATGTCAGAGTTGTTTGACTACAACTTCAGCGAGTTTCTTTCACGCTTTAGAATTGAAAAATCCATTCCGTTATTACTCGAGGGCAATAGCATTCTAGATACCTGTTTGGACGTAGGGTTTGGCACTGCGGCTTACTTTTCAACGTCCTTTAAAAAGGTCATGAACTTACCGCCCAAAAAGTTTGTGGAACAGTACAATAAAACAGTAGCGTAAAGACAAGATCTGACAGTACTAAATATACCTACGTCGCTCCGCCAAAAAGCCAATCAATAGAAACGATGCCACATAGCCTGCGCCTTGGTACTGCCAGGGCAAGTAGGCTAGGGTGTGTTTTAAGAACGGAGCGCCGTACAAGGTTAGTGCACCATAGCCAAAGGCACACAGCACTACAAACAAACTAACGCGAATGGTGAAATGGTAAGGTGCCAGTATGCGTTTCACATGGCCGTTAATCAGGTCGCCGTACACCACTAAAATAGTGGCCATAAGCATAATGCTCATTTCGGTGTAATAGGGGCTTAGGGCGCGAGAAAGGGCACTGAAAAGTTCACTCATAAAATTACTACTATTATGATGTTGTTACTGTGTGCCCATTATAACCACGGCAAGGTCAAAAGCGTTAGCTAACGCCTTTATTAAGTGCGCTTACTGCTTTAAAACCTTGTTCAATAGTGGCAATGCGGTCGGTGGTTTGATCGCGCTCTACAAATTTATGTTCAATACCGGCTAACTTGCCGTGCGCGAATATCTCTTTAAAGTTAATGGTGCCTGTGCCCACATCAGCAAAGCTGCCGTCTTCAGCCAAATCTTTTACATGCCAAAGTTTAAAGCGGCCTGGGTACTGCTTAAAGTAATCAACGGGGTTTTTACCTGCTTTTACCGTCCAGTATAAATCCAGTTCCATGGCAACAAGGTCTGGGTCGGTCTGAGTTATAAGCACGTCTAATGGTGTTTTACCGTCACGTACTTCAAATTCAAAATCGTGGTTGTGGTAGGCAAGAGTAATACCTTCCTTCTTACACGCTTCACCAATGGTATTTAGCTTATCGGCAAGGGCTTGGTATGGCGCAATGCCCGTACCACGTTGGGCTTCGCTAAGCCAAGGAACTACCAAGTACTTGTGACCAACGGTTTGTGCGTCATCTAAAATTTGTGACAGGTTAGTATCGAACGCGTCTAACTGAATATGAGCCGAAGGCGCAGTAAGGCCATTGTCATCAAGAAGTTGCTTAATTTCCTTTGCGCTGTGGTCGAAGTAGCCTGCAAATTCCATTTCCGAATAACCAACATCAGCGACCAGTTTAAGCGTAGCCGGCACACTTACTTTCATAATATCTCTAAGCGTGTAAAGCTGCAGACCAACAGCACTCTTATGCATGCCCTTCATCATAGCTCCTTTATCACTGCCATGCCCCTGAACCGAACTAGTACGTGCCAAAACAGCAGGAGCGCTCATAGCCGCCAGTAATCCAGACGAATATTTAATGAACTGTCGTCTTGAAACGCCAGAGCCAATATTACTGGCCGCGTCTAAAATTGCTGTTTTACTTAAGTTTGTTTTACTTAAATTCACTGCTTGCTCCTTTTCTGTAGTGGTACATTGGTGATGACGCATCGCTATCATCAATTAACCCAAAGCTTTGCCCGTGCTCTCGCGCACAATAAGTTCAAACGGCATAATAACCTTGGGGGCCTTGCGAATTTTTCCGTTGAGTAAGTCCACCAGTAGCGTAACTGCCGTTCTGCCAAACTCTTCTGCGGGTTGGGCAATAGTGGTTAACGGTGGGTCGACAAATGCTGAAAACGCAATGTCATCGAAACCTGCCACCGATATGTCATTAGGAACATGTAGGTTGGCTTGCTTGAAGGCTTGCATGGCACCAATAGCCGTTTCGTCGTTCTCACAAAATACGGCGGTGGGTCTACTTTCAAGGTGACTAATGGTTTCCCCTGCGTTGTATCCGGCCTGTAATGTAAAATCCCCCGGGAACAACAAGCTCTCATCAAAGGCAATATTGGCTTGCGCTAATGCGTCTTTATATCCAACCAAGCGTTCTTGGGTAAGCGGACTTGAATTAGGTCCTTTGATCATGGCTATACGGGTATGGCCTAATGAAATTAAGTGCTCGGTCATTGCTTTGGCTGCAGCACGGTTGTCTAACGACACAACAGGATACTGGCCATCGTCAATCACCTCACAGGCATTCACCATGGGAAGTAGGCCATTGTCGTTGATCATCGTGGCATCAAATGGGTTGTGCGCACGTAACTGTATAAGCCCATCAGCCTGAGAAGTACTTACCATCTTGGCGTAATGGCATTCTATTTCACTATTACCAAGCGTATTGGCAAGTAAAATGGAATAGCCCAGTTCGGCTGCCGCTTCCTGCATACCGCTAATAACACGGGCAAAAAATACGTTCGCTACCGTAGGCACCAGTACCACTAAATTGTGCGTTTTTCCCGAACGAAACTTAACTGCCATTAAGTTAGGTTTATATCCAACTGCCTGAACAGCGGCCATCACCTTATTGCGCGTTTTAGGAGAAACACGCTCAGGTTGTTGCAATGTTCTTGATACGGTAGCGACCGACACGCCGGCACTATCTGCTACATCTCTAATATTTGCCATTTACGTTATTGTTGTTTGTTAATTCACTCGCGCATTGTAAACCTAACCCAGTAGAGGTGTGGTCTATACGATGGTAGCGAATTCAAAATTTACGTGAAATTAATATGTAACCGTTTTCATTTTAAGCAAAAGAATACGCACTTTCATTAAAACGTCAAAGGTTATTTGTAGGATTTATGTAAATTTGAGCTAGTGTTATGTTCAAATTTGGTGCAGGAATAGGCGGTTAAAGGTAGTAAAGCCCCGGTATTACCTCGCTATTTGTAAACTTTAGATTAATAAAATGCTGTTTTTTGTATTGACCATTAAAATGTAACGGGTTACATTTTGTGGCATTAGTAACACCAATAGTGCGTTTGCACTCAGAGGAATTTCAATGCAACCAATTCGAATGGGAATGATCGGAGGCGGGGAAGGCGCGTTTATCGGTGCCGTGCATCGTCATGCCGCAGGGTTAGATGGGAACTACCAGTTGGTGTGTGGCGCATTTAGCCGCAACGAAGAAAATAATACGCGTACTGCTGCTGCATTGAACGTATCAACATCGCGCACATACGATAGCTGGCAGTCAATGTTAGAAGAAGAAGCCAAATTACCTGAGCAGCAGCGCATGCAGGTTGTGGTTATCGTAACGCCTAATCATCTTCACGTACCTATTTCACTTGCCGCAATTAAGGCGGGCTTTCATGTTTTCTGTGAAAAACCAGCAGGCGTTAGCTTTGCAGAAGTAAAAGAGCTTCAAGATGTTATTCACGCCAGTGAATCGCTATACGGCTTGGCTCATACCTACCTTGGTTATCCTATGGTTTGGCAAGCACGTCATCTCGTTGAAAGCGGTAAGCTGGGCAAAATTCGAAAAGTGTATGTTGAGTATCCGCAAGGCTGGTTGTCTGGCGAAGAAGAAACGCACAATAAGCAAGCGCAGTGGCGTACCGATCCAGCAATTTCTGGCGCAACGGGCGCAATGGGCGACATCGGCACTCATGCCTTTGGACTTGTTGAGTTTGTATTAAACGACAGTGTTACCTCGCTATGTGGCGAGTTAAACACCCATGTTGAAGGACGCCGATTAGATGACGACGGCGCCGCGCTTATTAAAACTAAGAAGGGTGCGTCGGGCGTGCTGATTGCTTCGCAGGTATGTGCTGGTGAAGAAAACGCGTTGAAGATCCGTGTCTACGGTGACAAAGGCGGTTTAGAGTGGCGTCAAATGGAGCCGAACTCTGTTATCTATCTCCCTGTTGATGCCCCTTATCAAGTGTTTAGAGCCGGCCAGGGTCAAGTTGGGTTATGTGATGCTGCATCTGCACGTTGTCGTGTTCCAGCTGGCCACCCAGAGGGCTACTTAGAAGCAATGGCAAATTTGTATACCGATTTTGCTAAAGCGGTACGCGCGAATCAAAAAGGCAAAGCTGATGGCGTTCCAGGAATAAATTCAGGCATACGCGGAATGGTATTTATCGATGCCATGCTTGCCAGTACTGACAGCGACACCAAATGGGAGTCGGTCAGTCAGGAAGGAACGCAGTAATGCAATTAAAACATACAACGAAAAAGGTGAGCGCTTATGGCTACTAATCAACAACCTATAAAAGGGCCTGCTATCTTCCTTGCTCAGTTCATGGGAAAAGAAGCGCCGTTCGATACGCTCGAAAATATGGCGAAGTGGGCAGCGTCGCTTGGTTACAAGGGAATACAGGTACCTACCGATCCTAGTCTGTTTGATTTAGAAAAAGCAGCTGAGAGCCAAGAGTACTGCGACAACATCGCTAAAATTTGCAAAGACGCTGGCGTAGAAATTACTGAACTATCGACGCACTTACAAGGTCAGCTAGTGGCGGTTCATCCCGCTTACGACGAGTTATTCGATAACTTTGCGCCGGCGCATTTACACGGCAAGCCACAAGAGCGAACCGAATGGGCAATTAATCAGCTTAAATGTGCGGCTATTGCCAGTAAGCGCTTGGGATTGAAAGCTCACGCTACCTTTTCAGGTGCATTAATGTGGCACTTGGTTTACCCGTGGCCTCAGCGTCCTGCTGGCTTGGTCGAGCAAGGCTTTGCTGAATTAGCCAAGCGTTGGAAACCCATTCTCGATGCATTCGACGATGCGGGTGTTGACGTATGTTACGAAATTCACCCCGGGGAAGACTTGCACGATGGCGCTTCGTTCGAACAGTTTTTAAAAGCTGTAGATAACCACCCACGAGCAAATATTCTTTTCGATCCAAGTCACTTTGTTTTACAGCAGCTTGACTACCTTGACTTCATCGACCGCTACCACAGCCGGATCAAAATGTTTCACGTTAAAGACGCTGAGTTCAATCCGAACGGTAGAAACGGTGTGTACGGCGGCTATCAAGACTGGCAAGACCGCGCGGGACGTTTTCGTTCCCTTGGCGACGGCCAAGTCGACTTCAAAGGTATTTTCAGCAAGCTTACCCAGTATGGCTTCACAGGTTGGGCGGTACTTGAGTGGGAATGCTGCTTAAAAGACAGTGCGCAAGGCGCAGCAGAAGGTGCACCGTTTATCGCTTCACACATTATCGAGCCAAGCAAATATGCGTTTGACGACTTTGCTGGTGGAGAGGTTAGTGAAGCGAAGAATAATCGTATTTTAGGCCTTGAGCGCTAAGCGCCATCAATAGGATAACAATAACTATGATAACCCTACGCCTTAGTTTGATGATGTTCCTTCAGTTCTTCATTTGGGGAGGCTGGTTTGTAACATTAGGCACGTATTTATCGAATACCTTGTCTGCCAATGGTGGGCAAATTGGCATGGCCTTCTCAACCCAAAGTTGGGGCGCCATCATTGCCCCTTTTATAGTGGGCCTTATTGCTGACCGATTCTTTAATGCAGAAAAGATCCTCGGCTTACTACACATTGTTGGCGCCGTGCTTATGTACTGTATGTACCAAGCGAATGATTTCGCCAGCTTTTACCCTTATGTGTTGGCATACATGATTGCGTACATGCCTACGCTTGCTTTGGTTAACTCAGTGTCATTCGGGCAAATGGTTGACCCATCCAAAGAGTTCGGAAAAGTTCGTGTGTGGGGCACTATCGGCTGGATTGTGGCAGGCCTTATGATTAGCTATGTCTTCTCATGGGATTCTGCCCAGTCTATTGCCGATGGTATGCTCAAAAACACGTTCTTATTGTGCAGCGTTGCCTCGCTAATGTTGGGCGTATTCAGTTTTACACTGCCAAACACGCCACCTCAATCTAGCGGTAAAGCGGTAACTATTCGCGACATTCTTGGCTTGGACGCGTTGGCACTGTTAAAAGACAAAAACTTCTTTGTATTCTTTCTTTCATCTGTACTTATTTGTATTCCACTGGCGTTTTACTACCAGAATGCGAACCCATTCCTTACTGAAATAGGCGTTGAAAATGCAACGGGCAAAATGACACTAGGTCAAGTTTCCGAAGTATTGTTCATGTTGGCCCTGCCGGTATTTTTGAACCGTTTCGGCATTAAAGCCACGTTAGTGATAGGCATGGCAGCGTGGGTTGTACGTTATGCACTGTTCGCATTCGGAAACGCTGACGAAGGCTTGTTCATGCTTATTGTTGGTATTGCACTGCACGGTATTTGTTACGACTTCTTCTTTGTATCAGGGCAAATCTATACCAATGCAAAGGCGGGAGAAAACGTAAAAAGTGCAGCGCAGGGGCTAATTACCTTAGCGACATATGGCGTAGGTATGCTGGTGGGTTTCGCGGTTGCTGGCGCAATTACCGATACCTACACGATGGAAACAGGTGCGCATAGTTGGCAGCATGTTTGGTTATTCCCAGCAGGGTTTGCCGCGGTTGTGTTAGTGCTATTCGCCATTCTGTTCAGAAAAGAGAAGGTGGATGCAGATGCATAACATTACCCGCAGAAAGTTACTTCAGAGTATGGCAATGACAGGAGCCGGTATTGCCGGAACAGGGTTGGCTGCTGCTAGTTTAGTTACTGCCATGCCCGCCGTAGCGAGCACAAAAGGAACGAACAGTAGTAATACTGTGAATACGCCACTTAAAGGTAATGTAAATCACTCAGTAAGCAGATGGACCTACGGCGATTTAAGCATTGAAGAGTTGTGTCAAACCGTTAAGGATTTAGGGTTTGGAGCCATTGACTTGGTAGGCCCTGAAGATTGGCCTGTGCTAAAGCAGTACGGCATCGACTCTTCTATGTGTAACGGCGCCGAGATAAGTCTTGAAGACGGCTTCATTCACAGTGAGCTCCACGATGAACTAGAAGCGCGTTATATAAAGCACATCGATTTGGTCGCTGATGCAGGTTATACAAACCTTATCTGCTTTAGCGGCAATGCCCGAGGCATGTCACGAGAAGACGGACTGGAAAATGCGGTTAAAGGGTTAAAACGCATTTTACCTCATGCTGAAAAACGCAATGTAGTGATTTTCATGGAGCTGTTTAACAGTAAAGTCGACCACCCTGATTACATGGCCGACAATTCTGCATGGGGAATAGAGCTTTGCAAACGCCTAGGCTCTAAGCACTTCTCACTACTTTACGATATCTACCACATGCAAATTAATGAGGGGGATATCATCCGAACTATTCGAGATAACTATCAGTACTTTGGCCATTACCATACGGCCGGCGTACCTGGGCGTCACGAAATAGATGCTTCTCAAGAACTCAATTATGAAGCAATAGCTAAAGCCATTGTCGAGACCGGATTTAAAGGCTACTTAGCACAAGAGTTTATACCCACACCGAAAACCAAAGCCAACAGAATAGCGTCGCTACAACAAGCGATCCATATCTGTGATGTGTAACGTGCGAACAGGCACAGCGACGAATTAAGTTTTAAGGACGTGTTATGGCGAGTAACGAATATGATGCAATAGTTATTGGATCTGGTATCAGTGGCGGTTGGGCTGCTAAGGAGCTAACTGAAAAGGGCCTAAAAGTGCTCATGTTAGAACGTGGCCAAAATATCGAGCATATTAAAGATTATAAAAATGCGCATAAAGAGGATTGGGATTTTCCTCACCGAGATCTGCCTACTCAGGCTATGAAAGTTGACTACCCTGTGCTTAAGCGTGATTACCCGCTAAATGAAAAAACGTACGGCATGTGGGCAAATGAAAAAGAAAATCCTTATACCGAAGACAAGCGCTTCGACTGGTACAGAGGCTACCACGTGGGTGGGCGCTCACTGTTGTGGGGGCGTCAAAGCTATCGTTTGAATAAAGAAGATTTCGAAGCCAATGCTAAAGAAGGCATTGCGGTCGACTGGCCCATTCGCTATGAAGATTTGGCGCCATGGTACGATTATGTAGAAAAATTCGCAGGTATCAGCGGTAATCGCGACGGCTTAGATGTATTGCCTGATGGCGTTTACCAGCCGCCAATGCCAATGAATATTGTAGAGGAAAGTGTCGCGGCGCGGGTGAAAAAGGCCTATGAAGGCGCGCGTCACATGGTACATGGCCGCACTTCAAACATGACACAAAGCAAGCCTGAAGAAGGGCGTGTTCATTGCCAATACCGCAATAAGTGTTGGTTGGGTTGCCCCTTCGGTGGCTACTTTAGTACACAAGCCTCTACGCTTCCGGCTGCGGTTAAAACAGGTAACTTAACCCTTCGACCTTTCTCGATAGTAAAAGAGATCTTGTTCGACAAAGACAAGAAGCGCGCGACTGGCGTTGAAATTATCGATGCAGAAACCAACGAGACCTATGTATTTAAAAGCAAGATCATCTTTGTAAATGCGTCAGCACTTAACTCGGCGTGGGTACTGATGAACTCTGCCACAGACGTATGGGACGGTGGCTTAGGAAGCAGCAGCGGCGAGTTGGGTCACAACGTTATGGATCACCACTTTAGAGTCGGTGCTTCAGCTGAAGTTGAAGGTTTTGACGACAAATATACCTACGGTCGCAGGCCGAGTGGCTTCTATGTGCCAAGGTTTAGAAACTGGGGAAGTGATAAACGAGACTACCTGCGTGGATTTGGTTATCAAGGCGGCGCAAGCCGTTCAGGTTGGCGCAAAGACATAGCTGAGCTTGGTATAGGTGCTGGGCTTAAAGATGCGATAACCGAGCCTGGTCCATGGACAATAGGCATGACAGCGTTCGGTGAAATTCTTCCGTATCACGAGAACAAAGTGTACTTGAACAAAAAAGTCACCGACAAATGGGGCTTACCAGTACTCGCAATGGATGTCGAGATTAAAGAAAACGAGCTTAAGATGCGCAAGGACATGCAGCAAGACGCGATTGAGATGTTTGAAGCGGCTGGCCTTAAAAATGTTCAAGGCTGGGATGCTGACTACGCACCTGGCATGGGCATTCATGAAATGGGCACCGCGCGTATGGGAAGAGACCCAAAAAGCTCTGTGCTTAATGCGCATAACCAAGTGTGGGATGCACCGAACGTATTTGTGACCGATGGTGCGGCAATGACATCGGCCAGCTGTGTTAACCCTTCACTGACCTACATGGCATTAACGGCAAGAGCCGCAGACTTTGCCGTAGAAGAGTTAAAGCGAGGAAATCTATAATGGAACGCCGAGAACTACTTAAGCTCATAGCCACTGCTACAGGCACAGCATTGTTCGCAGGTAATGTGCTTGCTTACACAGATGTGCCTGCTGTACCGCTTAGCGACACATTGTTTAATGAAAAAGATGTGGCCTCGCTGAATGAAATGGGTGAAGTGATCATTCCTCAAACTGACACGCCTGGAGCAAAAGCGGCTAACGTTGGTGCCACAATGGCTGTGCTGGTAACCGATTGCTACACACCTTTGCTTCAGAAGACCTTTCTTGATGGCATTAAGAAAATATCTTCGTTAAGTCAAAGTCGTTTCAACAAACAATTTGTTCAGCTTACCAAGCAAGAACGAGAGACTTTATTTAACGACCTGGATGTAGAAGCGAAAGCGGCGAACCTTGCTAACGGTGTTTATCAAGGCGTTGAAACAGGAAAGCCAAGTCAGTGGGAGCCAGGTACCGATGAGCCAACCCCTCACTACTTTACGCTATTAAAACAGCTAACACTTTATTGCTTTTTCACGTCTCAAGTTGGCGCGACTAAAGTGCTTCGTTATGTGGCTATTCCTGGACGCTACGACGGTGCATTCCCTTACAAGAAGGGCGATAAAGCGTGGGCCACTTGAGCCTGCGCTGTCGAGCTGCCAAACACAACACAGTTATATAACGGATAAAACAAGGTACTGACACTATGAATAGAACATTCGTCGCTTCAACAGTGGCTTTGCTCATGCCACTTTCTGCATGTGCTACAGCAGATGCACAAACTGAAAAAAGCGAATCGCGTTTAACCCGCGAACAGCAGGCTGCTAAAACGGAAGTATGGGAGCCTGTTCCTGAAGTGGTTTCTTTTGATAAGGCAGGCGTGCCCTCTGATGCCATTTCTTTAATTGGTGATGACCTGTCTAACTGGACTTCAGTAAAGGAAGGTGATGCTAAGTGGACGCTGGAAAACGGTGTACTAACTGTGAAGCCGGGAACAGGCGATATCAAAACGAAAGCAGAGTTTTGTGATGTACAGTTGCACGTAGAGTGGAAAGCGCCGCAGCCAGAAGCGGGAATGGAAGGACAGCAGCGCAATAACAGCGGTATCTTCCTGCAGCAGCGATATGAAATTCAAGTCTTGGATTCATATCAGAATAAGACCTATCCCAATGGTCAAGCGGCAAGTGTTTATAAACAAACCATTCCTTTAGTTAACGCTATGAAGGCGCCTGGCGAATGGCAAACCTACGACATCATATATAAAGCACCAACCTTTAACGGTGAAGAACTAGCAACGAGAGGCTATGTTACGGTAATACATAACGGCGTAGTGGTTCAGAACCATACGGAAATTCAAGGTACAACAGAATGGATCGGTGCGCCTAAGTACAAAGCTCACGGATGCGCACCGCTTCAATTACAAGATCACGGTAACTTAGTAAGCTTTAAGAATATGTGGGTAAGACCACTTTAAAAAGCTAGCCGATAGATATCTTCAATCTCTTCAATACTCAATTGCTTGGGATTATTGCGAAGAAGGCGAGTTACTTTACTCGCCTCTTCTGCTAACTCCCCTACACAAGAAGGTGGAATATTAAAGTGGGTGAGTGAAGCGGGAATGCCTACGTCGCGACACAGTTTTTCTATAGCAACTAATAACAGTTTAATAGCTTCCTCTTTTGAGTGGTGGCGCTCACATACCTTTAAAAGCTTAGCCACACAATAAAGTTTGTCTTGGCAGAACGGCGCATTTACTTTCAATACATGAGGTAGCATTACAGCGTTACTCATGCCATGTGACAGATGAAACCGTCCCCCTAGTGGATAAGCTAAGGCATGTACTGCCCCCACGCCCGCGTTTCCAAACGCAAGACCGGCCATTAAACTGCCGGTGGCCATATCTTCACGTGCTGATAAGTTCTCACCGTTATTATAAGCGTGAAGTAATGAATTAAAGATAAGCTTCAGTGCTTTCTCTGCTAATGCGTCGGTAATTGGGCTGGCATTTACACTTATATAGGCTTCAAGCGCGTGAACGAATGCGTCTATACCGCTTGCTGCTGTAATGGACTGTGGGCATGTTTTTGTCATCTCCGGTGCAACAATCGCAACATCGGGTAGCAGGCAGTGACTAACAATTCCTTTTTTCATCTGTGCTATCGGATCTGACAAGATAGCAATATTGGTAACTTCTGAACCTGTACCGGCGGTAGTGGGGATAACAATAAGAGGCAAACGACGTTTCGAAAGCGTATTTTCTCCGAAGAGTTCACTGAGGGGGCCAGTATGATCGTATGTAGCTGCAAGTACTTTTGCACTATCAATAGCGCTACCTCCACCAAGAGCAATAATTCCGTCTACTTGCTTCTCACGAAGTATCGCTAACTTATCTTCTATGATATTCACTTCAGGCTCTGGTGGAATGTCATCAATAATAAGTAAGGGTGAAGAGGGTAATAGTGTGAGTAGTTGGTCAAGAAGACCAGATGAAGAAACGCCCTTGTCAGTAACGATGGCACATTCCTTTATGGATAATCTCGCCATTTCATCCGTGAGGGCTTTAATAGCGCCAAGACCCGTTATGAGTTTTCCAGCGGTTTTAAATTCAGAAACCTTCATGCAAACCCCTCAATAATCCACGTACACGTTCAAATACTGTTCTATTAATTTATAGTACACAGCGTGACTTACCAATTAACTAACCTTATAGATCGTGAAAAGCGCGGTGAATTAGTGGTTTTTATGAACGTATTGCACATTGTTTATGCAAACGATCGAAAAATAAGGATTTTTTTAAAATACTTGTTGACGTGAGCGCTCATTTCCCTAAAATGCGCATCCGCTTCGGGGGAAAAGCAAAACAGCAAGCCTCCTGAAGTAAGTCTCTACTACCTTTATAGGCCAGTAAAGACGGGAGTTTAGAAGAAACGCTTCAGAAAATAAATTTTCAAAAAGTGTTGACAACAAAAACTTCCAGCGTATAATGCGCACCTCACTCGAACAGGGTGAGTCACTAAGAAGCAAAGCTTCTAGTGAATGT
>NZ_JWLW01000005.1 GCF_000808575.1 Alteromonas marina | reverse complement strand
CAGATTGTCTTGTCTAAATTGTTAAAGAACGTTACTAGCTTTTGCTAGCTGCCTCTCCCGAAGCGGATGCGTATCTTACAGCGCATCTTTTTTTTGTCAACAACTTTTGTTTATTTATTTTTAAACTTGGTTTTTGACACCCTCATCAGTTGTTAGCGCTTTGCTGTTCCCTGTTGAGGAGGCGCGCATTCTACGCATTCCTGACACATCGTCAACACCCTTTTTTAAATAAATATAAAAAAAGCGACTGTTCGGTCGCTTTTTAATCTAATCGCACATTTAGCATGCGTTTAAGCTTGAATATCCTTATTTTATCAGCTCAAAAAGGCATATCCTCTTTATTATTGAGCGACGAAATCTGATTATTGCTACGTAATCATTCCTGCTTATTGTCTACACTTTCATTGCTTTTCTTTTTATCGGCATTGAAGTCTGCATCTTCTTCATGATCGCCCACTACATCGTCTAACGTTACTTTCTCGACGGTACGAAACGTATTGATAGGTCCAGCTAACGCATATAGTGCAAAAACAAGGAACAATACTAAAGCGGGTTCCGTTGCTACAACAACGAATATCAGGAGAACTAAAAGAAGGCCTACAAATGGAACCTTACCGTGCCAATTAACTTCTTTAAAAGAATTGTACTTAAAGTTACTGACCATCAATAGACCAGCTAAGCCAGTTACTGCAGCAACAATAAAACCGTAATCAGTACCCACGGCGTCATATTCTACACCAACCCATACAAGGCCAGAAACAACAGCTGCTGCTGCAGGACTTGCGAGACCTTGGAAGAAACGTTTATCGGCAATACCCACTTGTGTATTAAAACGGGCCAAGCGAAGCGCTGCACCTGCTACATATATAAAGGCTGCTAACCAGCCTAACTTGCCCAGCTCAGTTAACCCCCAGTTATAAGCAACAAGTGCAGGTGCCATTCCAAATGAAACCATATCTGCCATTGAGTCATACTCAGCACCGAAGTCGCTTTGTGTATTTGTCATTCTTGCCACGCGACCATCTAAGCCATCAAAAATCATAGCAACAAAGATAGCTACTGCGGCTGCCTCGAATCTTCCGTTCATGGATGAAACCACAGCAAAGAAACCAGAAAACAACCCTGCTGTTGTTAATAAGTTGGGAAGTAAGTATATCCCTTTACGTTTTTGATCAGACATATGTCCTCATACTTCTACATATACAATTGCGTTAATTATTTCATAGATATCTAGGAACGCATAGCAAAGTAAAAATACAGTGTCTTAGCATCAATATTTTTACCCAGCTTTAATAAAGCAAAGAATAGTCGCTATTCTATCGCCGCTATTACTCGCAGCAGCCCCCAGAAGCCTCAGTTGCCTAACGTATCCCTTCAGCTGAGTCTAATAACTAGGTATACGGCAACATACCTTAAATAGGTCACCGTTCATATATCATACAAGTCCATGTTGAAATCAGGTACTTACTCAGTGTGCGCCAATAGAAAGGTGCAACGCTATCTTAGTATGTACTAGAAGCGAAAAGCGCTTCTTTTATAGGAAAGCAATTATGCTATTACTTCCAAAACACTTTTCTTTGAAGTCTGTATTACTAGTCTCTACGGCTTTGCTATCCACGTTGAGTGCAAATTCAGCATATGCCACCTATTATTATAGCAAGCAGAGTTATTCACACTGCGGCTCGTCAAGTCAAACATCAGAACGAAGCAAAGTATGCAATTCACCGTTGGGTGAATACAATTATGACTTAGTAGATAACAAAGTAACCCAGAACTCCGCGACAAATGATTCCATTGTTCAAATAGACGGACTAAATATAAATATGTCTGCCTTTTCTGATACGCAGGGAATTACAGGAGAAACCGTAGTCGGCGCGAAGCTAGAGAAAATATCTGATAAATGGGCTTATGGTGTTACCAATAATGATGAATCAAATTACCGTGGCAGTGCAGACCATGCCATTGATAACCTTAACTACTTTTCCAGCGGTAGCGATAACTCGGACTACTACAGATTCACAAACGTAGAACGGGATTATGATTTTGTGTTGCTATCGTTCAATTCTGCGGTAACGCTTACCGGCGCTAGCTTTTCTTGGCTATACAATAGTAACGATAGTCAAGTCTCTGTAGCAGCGCTTGGCAATACGGCGAAATTAACCTCTGGTGTAAACACGTGGAGTGATATAGTTGCAGATGCACTAACCTCAGCATCGTTTGACATCGAAAGCTGTGAATATTTAGATCACCGCGCAGACTTTACGTTCACTGAGTCGGCCCAATATTGGTTGGTGGGTGCGTACAACACTGTATTTGGTGAAACAGACGGAAGAATAGGTAACGACGCGTTTAAACTTGCCAATATCGGTTTCTCTATTTCAGAAACAGCGGATACACCAGATACTACCGAAGTGTCTGAACCTGGAACTATCGGCCTACTCATGGCCTGCTCACTCTTCGTCATGTGGCGTCGCAAAAAACTTATTTAACAAAATTAGACTTTAGATCACTGACAGGTGGTACAACCTGTCAGTTTTTTTTACTAAGACCGAACTCACCTTAAAATATCCTTTAAAATTCAGCACCATAAAAACTGGCACACTAAGTGCTTACACGAATATAGTGTTTTCATAGTAGTTGTGGTCAAAAAATGAAATTGAAACAGTTTTTAAGTATCCCCCTTTTATTCCTGCCGCTTAATGCAAACGTATATGCTAGCGATGTAGCGTTAGAAGAAGCCACTTACACGCTGGTAAGCGGTAGTGGCGATAACAATACTACCCATTTCCATAACAGCACAGATGCGTCTCAAGGCATACTCATAGACGGCATTAATGTAAGAGTTTCCGTTTCTGCATGGAGTGATACAGGTAGTGGCAACATCTCGTACAACTATCATACAGGCACAGTTAGTGAAACTTTCGAAGATGACAGCGTAAAAGAAGCTACCATATATGGCCACACCAATTGCTTGGCTAATTACTACAATAATTGTATAGACGGTACACAGGCGTATGGCTTAGGAATAAGAAATTCTGATTGGGATTTTAAAAATAACAATTACTATTACGATGCTCACACAATAGATAATACGTCGATAGGAGGAAGTAGAGACTTCGACATGATTCTACTTTCGTTTGATAAAAAGGTTGTCTTAACAGGCGGTACTTTCTCTGCAAATTACTACGATGGCGGCGAGAAAAACGATGTCACTGTTGCAGGCCTCGACTATGACAAAGCTAACGCTTTATTTACCGGCACTAGTGACTTTACGTGGTCAGATGTAAATGAAACTGTACTTGCTGGCGCACTTGGCCATTACGATATTAGCAATACAAAAAATTCAGAAAACTATTACGAATCTTCATTCGCAAAGAATCTGACCGCCGCTAAGTATTGGCTTGTTGGCGCCTACAATACTGTGTTCGACCAAAGCGTAAGCGGCTCTATCAATAAGGTAGGTTTTAAACTATCTTCACTTACCATTGGGTTAGAAAAAGAAACGACTCAGCCTCCAACAGAAGTCAGCGAACCAGGTGCCCTAGCACTAATGAGCTTAGGTTTAGGTCTTGTGCTTTACAGACGTAAGCGTCGCGTTTAATGGTTTAAAAACGCTTAGAAAACACGTATCTTTAGAAGGTGGCTTAGGCCACCTTTTTTTATGCTATTTTTAAGCCAGTGGCTAGGCTAAGTTTCGAAGGTTTATATGGATTTTTTTAATAATAAAAAGCGAATTGTACATCGCGCTATTATCTCTGCAGTTGCCTCATCGTTAATCGCTTTCAACAGTTTTGCTACTACATCAGAAGATTACGAAAAAGCACTCACTGCGTTTAATCAAAACGAATATGACGAAGCCTATATCCACCTTAAAAACAGCTTACAGAAAGACCCTGAAAATCTAGCTGCAAAAATACTCATGGGCGAAATACTGCTTATAAACGGCTATTTAACCGCGGCCGAAATGGAGTTTGTAGAAGCGCTAGAGATGGGTGCTGACATTAACCTTCTGGCAGAACCGCTTGGCAATACATGGCTGTTCTTGAACAGATATAAAGAGATTGTCGATTTTGCCGATTTAAACAAACTGTCGGGAGAGGCAGAGCGCGAGTGGTTAATGATTCGTGCAACTGCGTGCACTAGACTGGAAGATGAGCAATGCGCCTTACGCGACTATAGCACCATAGTCTCACGCACACCTAACTTCGTGCCAGCTATAAACGGCTTAGCCTCAATTGCACTTCAAAATGAAGACTTATCTAAAGCAAATTCTCTTATCGATAAAGCCATGTCGTTAGAACCAGAAAACGCAATAACATGGCGATTGAAGGGGCAGCTTGCTTATCGACAGGGAGATACTGACGCAGCAACCGCGCATTTACAAAAAGCCCTAACGTTTAACCGCGACGACCCTATTGCGCTACGTAACCTTGTAGACTTGTACTTAGAAGCAAAAGACTACGATACCGCGAAGCTATTCGTTGATGAAATTATTGAGGACACGCCGAACGATCCGCTAGCCATATTACTCAACAGCTGGCTACAAAGTAGAGACAACCAGCAAGCTATTGATAATGCAGAGCTAAAAGAACTTAACGACTTCATGGCGCAGCTTGACCCTGAGCTGATAACCTCACAGCCGATGTTGTTATATATAAGTGGTTTAACGAATTTCTTTAACAACAACATGGAAACAGCCGCAAAGGACTTTAATGCTTACTTGCAGCAGGAGCCTGATGATCTGCAGGCAGTATTAATGCTAAGTCAAGTCTATATGGCAACACAGCAAGACAAACAAGCGCTTGCGCTGCTTGAACGTCATCAGGATGCGTTAATGGAAGACCCTGACTCAGCGCTGCTTCTGGGTGACTTATTTATTCGCCAAAACAAAGCATTCAAGGCTGAACGCCTACTGCAAAATCTTGAATATAAATACCCTAATGAGAACAAGCTTCAGCTTTTCAAGATTAAATTAATGGCTGCCAGAGGTAAGCAGGACGAAGCGCTATCTATTCTTGAAAAGAATTTGCCGACCTACAAAGATAACGCGGGTTTTCTATTCACTTATTCATTAATGAATTTACAAGCCCAGCAGTTTGATAATGCTTTAAAAGGCGCAAACCTGCTAAGTGAACTTTATCCTGACGAAGCTGAAGTGTACAACTTAAAAGCCGGCATCTTGATAAGACAAGGTCAGTTAGAAGAAGCTAAAACCAATATTGAAAAGGCGCTGACACAGAACCCTACCCTTTTTCCTGCAAAATTCAATTTGGCGGCTACAGAAAGCCGCTTAGGCAACGTAGAAACTTCTAATCAATTGATTGAAGAACTTCTTACTTTGTCACCGCAGCATAATGAAACGCTGATGCTAAAAGCGTTTAATCTGACCAAAGCAGGCAAGGTAGATGAAGCAAAGCAAATCTATCTCGATTTACTAACTCTTACGCCGTCGAATAGCGGTGCTAGAGAGCGTGTTTCGTCTTTGTATCAGCAAGAAGGCGACATTAAGAATGCCCTGTATCACTTAGACCTGCTAATTAAAGATGACTTCGACAATGCTGACTACCTCCTTCGCAAAGCTGCGCTTCAGTTAGGGAATAATCAGCGTGCCGATGCGGAAAAAACGCTAAGCATTGTAAGAAACTTTATTAACGATGACGCGGGTAAATTAATTGCCTATGCCGACCAAGCCCGAAACATTGGTGATAGCGAGGGCGCGTTGAACGCCATGGCTCGCGCACACGACATAGCCAACACGAGTACATTTGTTACCCTGCGCTATACAAGCTTACTGTTAGATTTACAGAAAAACGATAAAGCACAGTCGTTGTTAGCGACAATTCCTGCAAACCAGCAGCAAAACCCGGTTTACCATTTTCTAAAAGGGAGATTAGCTGCGAATAAAGGTAATGATGAAAGTGCGATTAACGCTTTTGAAAAAGCGCTAGAAGTCGACGCTTCTTTTGCACAAGCCTTTGTTGCGATCTACAACTACGCATTGAACGAACAGTTCGTTGATGTATTTTTAAATACTGCCCGCAAATTGGTGAGCGAAAATGAAAACAATTTACTCGCGAAAAACCTTCTGGCACAGTACCTTTTCTTTATTCAAGAGTTTGACGAATCGATAGCGCTATACAAAGAGCTTGTTGAAGAGCCCAATCTATTAAACCCAGCCGAAGCCTTTAACCGCTTAGCTATCATGCATATAGAAAAGTCTTTAGTTACCGCGAAAAACTATGCGCGACAGGCTTATGAATTACAGCCTAATTCATCAAAAATACTCGACACTTTTGGGCATATTAAAGCGCTACAGGGAGATTATGAGGGTAGCCTTAAAATGCTTAGAGACGCTTTCGCAAGGGACGCTAACGACCCTAACGTTCGCTACCACCTTGGCTACACGCTTGCAAAACTCAATAGAATTGACGAAGCGAAGAAAGAGCTAGAGTATGCAGTAAATGTAGAACGCCCATTCTTTAGGCGTCCACAAGCTAGAGCATTATTAGAGAGCCTATAAGGCTCTCTCTCGCATACGATTAAAGGCAGCACGAACAATTGCGTTTGTACTTTTCCATCTTACCAATGCCCGGATTAAAGGTATTGGTAGGGTCTAGCTCTCTGTAAAACTGCTGTAACCTACTCTCAGCTTCATACAAATGCCCGACGTTATGCTCGGCAGGATATTTAGCGCCGCGACTATCTAATAATGCCAACATGTCCGCCTTTACTTTTTTGGCATCGCTGCCCTTTTTAAGTATGTAGTCCTGATGGAAGACATGGCAAAAGAAATGGCCGTAATAAAGTGGCTTTTCGACATGTTTGGCTATGTGCTCAGGCAACTTTTCTACCCAAAACTCGTCATTGCGGCGCAACGCAATATCTAACGCTAAAATATCCCCGACTTGTTTGTGATGCATCATTTGATAACGCACCGCGGCACCTGCCGCTGCGAAGCGAAGTAAAAAAGCTTTAGATGCTTCCTCTTCGTTACAAGTAATGTAGTCTCCGTCTAATTTCTCTTCCTTAAACAGCTTAGACATAAGCCTGCGAGCCTCCTCAATACCTTCATCGCTCATTTTAAGGATAAGATGGTGCTCGTATTTGTCGCGGTAGGCTCTTAAACTTGCAGGGATTTGGTCAGAGAAAAGTTTACTCCCAAACTGCATAACTCTGTCGCTTAGGTAACGAGGCATAAAAGGCAGTTTGTTGAGCACAGCATCCACCCGCCCTTTAAGTGCAAACATTTTAGGTAGTGTATCAGTGCCTAAACGTTCAATACTTAATATCGTATCTTTGCCATACTTATCTGCAATATCAAACATTTCTCTATGCAAGTATTCACCTACTTCAGGAACATTATCAAACGTTGACAGAATATCTCTGCGGATGCGGGTAAGTACAGCAGCATCGTTCGTGCCGATGTAAAAGGTTTGTTCTTTTTTAGGTACTTCGAATGTGTCTAAGCGCACGGCAAAAACGGCGATTTTGCCTGCACAGCCACTGGCTTCATAAAGCCTTGTTGGATCGGCATTGAAGCGACTCGGCGTATCAGCGTTTACATCTCGAACGATTTCTTCATAGTCACTGGCTGACGCTTTCTTTATCGTTTCTGGGAGGGATTTCTCAAAATTACCGGAAGAAAGATTTCCGATAATTTCTTCAGCGGTATCACCTAGGTCTACACCTAAATGATTAACCAGATTTAGCTCGCCGTTTTCATCTATTTGAGCAAATAAGGATAGCTCTGTGTACGCAGGCCCTCTTTTGACAAGCGCCCCACCTGAATTGTTTGCTACGCCACCAACGATAGACGCCCCTAAACACGAAGACCCAATCACCGAATGTGGCGCGCGCCCTAGTGGCTTCAACATTTTTTCCAACTTAAACAAGGTTGCCCCTGGAAAACTCAACACCTGCCTACCATCGTTTATTAGGACGATATCGTCCATGGCTAGGGTGTTAATTACTATTACCGGTCTATCATAATCGTCACCGCTTGGTGTCGAACCTTCAGTCAGCCCGGTTTTCGCAGCCTGCATAATGATGATGCAGTTAAATTCAACACAGACCTTAAGCACTTCCCAATATTGCATGAGCGTGGTTGGAAACAGTACGGCCAATGCCTCACCTTCGCCCGAGCGCCATCCTTTTCGATAGTGCTCAGTTTGGCGGTCTCCAATGGCAAGATTGCTTTCCCCGAGTACGCGTTTAAATGCGTTAATAATTGGGGCTGTTTCCATGTATGACTCCTAACACTCACGCTGAAATTACTCTAGCAGAGTAAACTAAAGGAAAAGACAGTGCCAAGGCAATAATAAAGCAACAAAAAAGGCACTGTTTCCAGTGCCTTTGACTTCAAGATTTGGTTTGCTGATTAACCGCTTACTACAAATAGTCCGCTTTCGTCAGCATCAATGCGAATGGTGGACTCGGGCAATAGCTCACCCGCTAGCAATTGCTGGGCGAGTGGATTTTCCACTTGCACTTGAATCGCTCGCTTAAGCGGACGCGCGCCAAACACAGGGTCGAAACCTGCATCGGCTAACTTGTCCATGGCTGCGGCAGACAAGGTCAGTTTGTACCCTTTTTCAGCAAGTCTTGCACGCAACGAGGCAAGCTGAATTTTAGCAATAGACTTAATTTGCTCTTTGCCTAATGGATGGAATACCACAATGTCATCCACACGATTGATGAACTCGGGCCTGAAATGCTGCCCCACCACGCTCATTACCGATGCTTTCATATCGTCATACTGACTTTCGTTGTGTTTATCTTGAATGATGTCTGAACCTAAATTAGATGTCATGATCACAACCGTATTTTTGAAATCTACGGTGCGGCCTTGCCCATCAGTCAGTCTGCCGTCATCCAGCACCTGAAGTAGAATGTTGAATACATCAGGATGTGCCTTCTCAACTTCATCTAACAAAATTACTGAATAAGGCTTGCGGCGAACCGCTTCGGTTAAGTAACCACCTTCTTCATAACCAACATAGCCAGGAGGTGCGCCCACTAAACGCGCCACCGAGTGTTTTTCCATAAACTCTGACATATCGATACGCACCATGGCATCTTCAGTATCAAACATAAAGCCGGCCAAAGCTTTGCACAATTCAGTTTTACCTACACCCGTTGGGCCAAGGAATAAGAATGAGCCAATGGGACGGTTTGGATCGGCAAGCCCCGCACGTGAACGGCGGATGGCGTTTGAAACAGCCTCAACGGCTTCTTCTTGCCCGACTACACGTTTATGAAGGACATCTTCCATACGCAACAACTTCTCGCGCTCGCCTTCTAGCATTCTCGCTACAGGTATCCCCGTCCAACGAGAGAGCACATCAGCAATTTCGATGTCCGTTACTTTATTTTTAAGCAACGTGGTTTCACGGGTTTCATTTTCTGCCGCTTGCTCAAGCTTGGCTTCAAGTTCAGGAATACGACCATACTGAAGTTCCGACATGCGATTCAAATCAGATGCCCGGCGAGCAATTTCTAAATCTAGCTTTGCTTGTTCTAGCTCTCCCTTAATAGTCTGAGTGCCTTGCATGGCATCTTTTTCATCTAGCCATACTTTTTCTAGCTCTGCATACTTAGTTTCAGCTTGCTCACGCTCTAACTCAATCATTTCAAGGCGTTTATGGCTAGCGTCGTCGGTTTCTTTAGCAAGCGCTTGCTCTTCCAGCTTTAGCTGGATAATACGGCGCTCCAAACGGTCCATATCTTCTGGCTTTGAGTCTATTTGCAGACGAATGCTAGATGCAGCCTCGTCAATAAGGTCAATGGCTTTATCCGGCAATTGACGGTCACTAATATAACGATGTGACAAACTCGCCGCTGCAACGATGGCAGGATCCGTGATGTCAACCGAGTGGTGAAGCTCATAACGCTCTTTCAAGCCTCGAAGAATAGCAATAGTGTCTTCTACGCTTGGCTCTTCAACCAATACCTTTTGGAAACGACGCTCTAGTGCCGCGTCTTTTTCAATGTACTGACGGTATTCATCTAGCGTGGTTGCTCCCACACAGTGAAGTTCACCGCGAGCCAGCGCTGGTTTTAGCATATTCCCTGCGTCCATTGCGCCATCGCCTTTCCCTGCACCTACCATGGTGTGCAGTTCGTCGACGAATAAAATAACGCGCCCCTCTTCTTTAGCTAGCTCGTTAAGAACAGCCTTTAACCGTTCTTCAAACTCACCGCGGTATTTAGCACCAGCGACTAATGCCCCCATATCTAGGGCAAGAACGCGCTTGTTCTTTAGGCCTTCAGGTACTTCGCCGTTAATGATGCGCTGTGCTAAGCCTTCAACAATGGCCGTTTTTCCCACACCTGGTTCACCAATAAGGACTGGGTTGTTTTTGGTTCTGCGCTGTAGCACCTGCACCGTTCGACGAATTTCGTCATCACGCCCAATTACCGGGTCAAGCTTGCCTTGCTCCGCTCGCTCGGTTAAGTCTGTGGTGTACTTCTCAAGGGCTTGACGTACGTCTTCAGCGTTAGGATCCGTCACTTTCTGTCCGCCACGCATATCATCTATAGCACCTTCAATGGCGTCTTTGGTGATATTCAAACTCTTGAGAATTTCACCCAATCGTCCTTTGTCTTCAAGTGCAGCTAACACGAAGATTTCCGACGTTATATATTCATCTTTTCGCTGTTGAGCTATCTTGTCGCAAAGATTGAGCAGAACACCACTGTCTTTGCTTAATTGAACATCGCCCCCAATGCCTTCGATTCGAGGTAGGCGTTCAATGGCCTGGCTCAAAGCAGAACGAAGTGCGTTGACATTAATGTTAGCTTGATCAAGCAACGGGCGTACTGAACCACCTTGCTGATTCAGCATGGCGGTCATTAAATGGACAGGTTCTATATATTGATGATCTCGCCCCAATGCGAGTGATTGAGCATCGGATATTGCGAGCTGAAATTTACTGGTAAATCTATCTAGTCTCATAATCTCAACCTAATAAGTGAACAACTATACCTGCGGTAACACGCCGCGATTACGAACATTTTAACTCTCGCTGAGTGGGTAATGCTCTATGCGGAATGGTATTCTTTATATTCTAGTTATGTAGACTGCTCAATTGCGATTCAAGTATGAGATTGAAAAGTTAGCCAAAAAGATAACAAATACTATGAGAAGTTTGATTTAGCGCAAATGTTTGATGAGACTGAAAACTGCTGCCTTTTTTCCTAAAAAATTTAAAGCAGTCCTATTACGCTTACCATGCGCCCCGTTGTCCGTTTGTTTTGATGGGTTGCTCTTCGATGTGAATAGAAGCGTCGCTCATCAGAGTAAGTGCAAAGATTACTTTGTGTAATATTTTCTACACCTGTTTTCTGCAATTGTATCTGTGCCACTAAAGGTAAATCTAATAAGTACTTCCCTTTATTACTACTATTGGCAATAGCGCCCTCTATGTGACGAAATTTACTAGCCAAATTTGCATCTACTTCATAGCAAGCACCGCTTATTGCAGGACCTATCCAAGCAATGATGTTATTGGCATCGCAGCTAAATTGCCCAACCGCATTCTTGATAATATTGGTCTCAAGCCCTTTCCACCCCGCATGTACTGCTGCCACTTCTTGACCACTCTCATCACATAATAAGATGGGCACACAATCAGCAGTCATTACAGCGCAAAAGTGTGATTTAGAAGAAGAATAAGCCGCATCGGCAGTGGTATCTGCACTTGGAAGTGACACTACGCGGTTGCTGTGCACTTGTTCTAACCACGTAACTTTTTGACTGTGGGGGAGAACGCCTCTATTGGCTTTAACTAATAAAAGATCATCCCCCACGTGCGCGCCGACATTTAAGCCTGCAAAATCCCCCATACTAGTGCCCCCTAACCTTGTCGTTGTATAAGCGACTATATTAGAAGGGCAAGACCACGCTGGCGCAATCAACTCCAGCGTAGATGAAATAGGTGAATTTGCATCTGACAATGTCATAATACCTACTCTCTAGTTAGAGCATATCTTGCGGATTGTCCGTTGTGTCTTTCTTGACTGCTTTAAGCAAGTCCTGCATATCTTGAGGCAGTGGAGCTTTCCACGTCATCCACTCTTCAGTTTCAGGGTGAAATAGTGAAAGCTGAGCTGCGTGCAATGCCTGACGCTGGAAACCACGAAGTGCTGCGATAAACTCCTCGGATGCGCCTTTAGGTAAACGCGGACGCCCGCCGTAAACCTGATCGCCCAGTAGCGGATGTTTTATATGCGCCATGTGTACACGGATTTGGTGTGTACGACCGGTTTCAAGCTTCAATCGCAGGTGAGTATACGCACGGAACTTTTCAATAACGCGATAATGGGTTACCGCAGGTTTACCCATTTCACGAACTGCCATGTGCGTGCGCTTTGTGGCATGCCTGCCAATAGGTTCATCTACAATACCACCCGCAACCATAGTACCCAACGCAATGGCTTCATATTCACGACTCATTTCGCGACGCTGTAGTTGGTCAACAAGGTGCGTTTGCGCAGGTATTGTTTTTGCCACTACCATTAAACCCGTGGTGTCTTTATCTAGACGATGGACAATGCCTGCTCGCGGAACTTTATCAATCTCAGGGTAATGATTTAGCAACGCATTTAGTACGGTTCCGCTTGGATTTCCCGCGCCAGGATGTACGACCAAATCGGCAGGCTTGTTTATTACCAAGATATGCTCATCTTCATAAACTATATTTAGCGCGATATCTTGCGCTTGGCTTGTAACCTGTACATCCATTTCAGCTTGTACCGTAACAAGTTCGTCCATCTGCATTTTGTGGCGAGGCACGGTGATCACTTCACCATTTACTGCGACATTTCCTTCTTGAATCCAAGTTTTTAGCTTAGAACGAGAATATTCAGGGAACAAATCAGCTAATACCTGATCTAACCGTAAACCAAAATGCGTAGCTTCCGTTGAAGCCTCTAATTGTATTGTGTTCGGCGACTGTGTCATAACACCATTGATTACGTCTAAAAAAGAGTATTATAACAAGTATTCACGCTGTACACTGCCTTGTTTACGTTTTTGTATGGTTTTTCTCGTCGTTAGTGCGTTAGAATGCAATTAAAGTGTTGTTGTTTAACACATGAGCTTAGACAGCGAAGTATTAAACTGTTTAGCAGGAAAAAAGAATTATTATGAAATCATTTCGTCTACTGGCTCCCGTTCTATTGGGTGCTATGGTATCTGTCGCAGGGTGTAGCTCTTCAGATAATGAAGAAAAAGCAGTTTTAGCTAACATGGGGGCGCAGCAACTGTACGACAGAGCAAAGCAGAGCATGGAAGTAGGTAACTTCAGCGCTGCAGCACAAACGTTAAGCGCGCTAGATTCGCGCTACCCGTTCGGTCCCCTATCCCATCAGGTACAGCTAGACCTTATTTATAGCTATTATAAGTCAGGTAAAAACGAAGAAACGCTTGCCACTATCGACAGATTTATTCGTCTGAATCCAAACCATTCAGATGTTGATTACGCGTATTACATGCGTGGATTAACTAACATGGAATCAGATAGCAACCTTTTCCAAGAGTTAATGAACATTGACCGGACGGATAGAGATCCATCAAAGTCCCGTGCAGCGTTTGAAGATTTTCGAAGGCTCATTCAGCAGTACCCAGACAGTAAATATGCAGCTGACGCAAAGCAACGTATGGTGCACATTAAAGACCGACTCGCCCGTTACGAGATTGCTATTGCACGTTTTTATATGAGACGTGAGGCTTATGTAGCTGCCGCTAACCGTGGTCGCTATGTTATTGAGCACTTTCCGAATACTACTCAGGTTCAACAAGCCCTAGAAATTATGGTTTCAAGCTATGAGCAACTTGGCCTTACGGAGCTTCGTGATAACGCAATGAAGACTCTTAGACTCAACTACCCGGACAGCGAATTTATTGGCTAGTCAGCAGGTTTCATTATATTAGTTAATGTAAAAAAAACGCACCTAGGTGCGTTTTTTTGGGCGTGCTATAAATGGCTAAAAAAATCAAAATTCACAGAGTCATTTTAGCGGAAGAATAAATGACTGAACGGATTTAGTAATCTTGCTAAACCGGAGGTAAAGTGTAACGGCTGGTCTACGATACTGAATACTAAGCAACCTTCTTTACCCTCGGCTTTTGGGGTATGCGTCTTTTCACCATCCATAAAAATGAAGTCGCCCGTGTCATATCGACTAAGCCCATCACTGAACTCTCCGTCAATAACCAATGTATATTCAGTACCTCGATGCGTGTGCTCTGGCACGCTACCACCACTACCCATAAAAATAAAGTTAGCAACACCCTGATTACCTAAATCAACAGGCGCTTGCCACAATTTTCCAACCAAGCTCGACCAATTACCCGTCTTATCTATATAGCGATGTAGTGTTCGGGGTAACGTGAACGTCCGGCCGTCCAGTTCGATTGTCCTACAACCAACATGCTCGTGCTCATCAATGTTTCGCGCTAACTCTCGGTACTCTAGCGGCTGATTTGATTCACTGCGATTATTATTGGTCGAAGGTAGTTGGGTTATTTGAGACAGCATGTCACCAAACTGAAATGCGACGTCGCCGGCGTCAACTGCACTGTCGTTTGCGGTTGACACCATTTGCGCTGCCAGACTCTCTGTTTCAATTTCTACAAACCGCTGACACTTCTCACACATGTCGCAGTGTGCAGAAACCATTAAAGATATAGCAGGTGATTGTGTGCCCTCGACAAATTCTTTAAGCTGATGGGCACTCGGGTGAAACCTAATCATTATCGTTTAACATGACCTTCAGTCGTTGTAGCGCCAAACGTGTACGCGATTTTACTGTACCTAGTGGTATAGATAGTTCATCAGCAACTTCTTGCTGCGACTTGCCTTCGATATATATGGCTTCAACTACCGCTTTTTGCTTAATGGGCAAAGACTCGAACAAATATCCAATTTGCTCCAACGTGACTTGCTCGTCAAGCGGTGCCTCATTAGCGTCTGCCGTTTGCTCACAAAGCACCGGCCACAAATCATCAGAGCATACGTCTTCTTTTCGATTCTGCAACTTGCGAAGCATATCAAAACGTATATTACGTGCAATAGTGAAGATCCAAGTGGATGGCGACCCTTTCTCGGCATTAAAAAGGTGCGCTTTCTGCCAAACATTCGACATTGTGTCTTGCACCAACTCCATCGCTAATGCTTCATTACCCATCTGTTTTAGAGCGTAAGAGCGTAAGCGAGGTGCAAAATAATTGAATACTCGAGCAAATGAACGCTTGCATCTGGCATCAGCAACCGCGACAAGGTAATCAGACATTTCAGTAGCACACTCTTTAGGTTTGATTGTGCTGTTACTTTGTTCCAATGGAATTCCAACTAACATAAGATTCGTCCGCTTTTCCGTTTTGGTTGTATCATTCTACGGCGTTCTGACTTAAAACGTTTGCGAAATTCGCGAATATTGGATTACGAATTTGTAATCTCAAGACCAACTCTCATTATTAAGCGATTAGTGCAGAGAGATAATTGACCAAACTAGTACATTCTCTTTGCGCTAAAAAATGCTGTTTTTGCGAGCCATCTACTGGCAATAACTCAAGCCATCGATTTAATACCCAGTTGGGGCAATCAAATTTGGGTGATTCATATAACGCTGCCAGTTCTTCGTAATTTCCAAATATTTCTTTAAGCCGCTCGTCCATAGGCGCTATTTGTTGAGGAGCTAAATCGCACTGCCAAGGTTCTAAAACTTTACAACTACCGGTGCGAAGGCCATCGTGCTCTACCTCGATGTTACTCACCTCAACTAAGTAAGAACCAGCAACCTTTATGCCAAGCAACCCATCATCAAGCATATCGAAGTCCACAACCTGTGCGTATGTTCCTATTTTGTGAATATGCTCGTTTGCATTCTTGTCGCCATTTGCGTTTAACATGCACATCACAAAGCCTTTATTTTCGGCGCATGCCTCTTTAACCATGCGCACATATCTAGGCTCAAAAATACGCAAAGCCATTCTACCTTCAGGCAAAAGGTGCGCAGATAAAGGAAATAAGGGAAAACGTTCTACACTCATACTCGACACTTCCAAAAACACGAAATTCATTACGCAACTGAGTACAAATAGGATCGAATGGGAAAATTTTTCACTAATAATCTGAAAAACATGATCTTAAGAACGTCGTTTAATGTAATTTATGATTTAGCAACAAACATTAACAGATTTTATTTCATAGACTTGCGGTCGATATTCAACAGAGTCACAACAAGACCAAACAGAATTTGGCAGCAAATTGTTTTTTCCATCATACCACTTCGACGTTAAGGAAGCTGAATGGATGTCATTGCACGCTTTTGTAAAATTTACACAGATATATGTCAAATCTCTCCAGTGGACTTAGAAAAAATATACGCCAACGACATTTTATTTATAGACCCAATCACCACACATCGTGGAATTGGAGAAGTGAAGAACTACTTTGCTAACCTTCTAACCCAAGCCGAAAGTTGTAAATTCGATATAGCGGACATTTTTATCTGCTCACAACAGATATCCTCATGTCACTCTAATGTCACTCACGTTGTAAATTGGACAATGACCCTCGTACTAAAAGATAACGCGAAAAAGATCACGCTAGACGGTACAACACAACTTGGTGTTGACGGTGACATCATCATCTACCACAAAGATTATTACGATTTGGGCGAAATGGTATACGAGCACGTACCTATCTTAGGTTTTATAATCAAAAAGATTAAAGGGAAGCTGGCAAAATGAAGAGTATCTTAATTACTGGCGCAACATCTGGAATAGGGAAAGCACTTGCAATCAAGTGTGCCCATAATGGGTATAGTGTCATTGCGTGTGGAAGAAACAAAGAAGCCCTCGATGAGCTTAGCAAATATAGTAATATTAGTGGTTGCCAGTTTGATGTGTCAGATTTAGAGGATACAAAGCGAGCATTAGCAAATGTTGAGTTCGATATTGCTGTACTTAATGCTGGTACTTGTGAATATGTCGACCTTGAGGATTTCGAGCCAGACATGTTCCGGCGCGTTTTCGAGCCTAATTTCTTCGGCGTAGTTCACTGTGTTAACGCACTTCTCCCACGATTAAAAGATGGCGACAAACTGGTCATAGTCGACAGTATGGCGCGTCTATTACCTTTCACTCGAACTCAAGCCTATGGCTCTAGCAAAGCTGCTCTTCACTATTTTACTAAATCTTTAGAAGTCGACCTTCACCATAAAGGGGTAAAAGTACAGGCCGTCTCACCAGGTTTTGTTGAAACACCCCTTACCGATAAAAATGACTTCGAAATGCCAATGAAAATTAGTGCAGAAGAAGCTGCCGAGGCTATGCTTAAAGGGATAGAAAGTAACAAGCAAACCGTTTTCTTCCCTCGATTCTTTGGCTTTATTCTGCGCTTTATGCACATTTTGCCAACGCCACTTCAAAAGCGACTATCGTTGTCTATGCGAGAAAAACAATAAGAGACACAATAATGAATAATAAGATTGCCATCATAGGCACAGGAATTTCAGGATTAACCTGCGCATACCTTCTTAACAGAAAGCACGACATCACAGTTTACGAAGCAAACGACTATATAGGTGGTCATACTGCTACTAAAAAAATTAAGGATAATGGTGAAACCCATCATATTGATACCGGCTTTATTGTATTTAATGATTGGACTTACCCTAACTTTATTAAGCTTATTACTCAGTTAAACGTTGACTACCAGCCAACAGAGATGAGCTTCTCTGTGATGAGTAAAAAAGCGAACCTTGAATATAATGGCAATAACCTAAATAGTTTGTTCGCACAGCGGCGCAATATTTTTCGACCTAAGTTTTGGCGCATAGTAAAAGACATACTCGCGTTTAATAAAGCGTGTAAAGCTATGGTTGCGGAAAAGCGTGACACGTCCTCGTTGACGCTAGAAGATATTATTAAAGAATTAGGGCTAAGCGATGATTTCGCGCGCTACTACATACTGCCTATGTGCGCAGCAATTTGGTCTAGTAGCCTCGAACAGACGAGAAAGTTTCCGTTAACCTTCTTCCTGCAGTTTTTTAATAACCATGGCCTGCTCAATATTACCGACCGACCACAGTGGTTCACTATTAAAGGTGGCTCTAGTCAATACATTCCACCACTAATTGCGCCATTTGAGTCTAAGATTAGATTATCTACGGCTGTAGTTTCTGTGGCCAAACGTGATGACAAGTGGGAAGTTACCGATTCATC
Source organism: Alteromonas marina (assembly GCF_000808575.1). Taxonomy (GTDB): domain Bacteria; phylum Pseudomonadota; class Gammaproteobacteria; order Enterobacterales; family Alteromonadaceae; genus Alteromonas; species Alteromonas marina_A. The sequence goes on along the minus strand of NZ_JWLW01000005.1, from coordinate 90,877 downwards.
CGGTACAGTTGCGACTTTCAATCATGTAGTGTTTGCATGTCACAGTGACCAAGCGTTAAAAATGATTCAATCCCCTACTTCACTGCACAAAGATATTCTTGGCAATATTCCTTATGCAGAAAATGATGTGGTAATGCACAAAGACACAGGCCAATTACCCAAAAGAAAGCTGGCGTGGGCAAGTTGGAACTACAGCTTAAAAGAGGATGCAAGCGAGGAAACCCGCCCCGCTTCTGTGACCTACAATATGAATATTCTCCAGCGATTAGAAGCGGAGAATACTTATTGCGTAACGCTGAATAATACGCCTGAAATCGACGAAAACAGTATTTTACGAAGCTTTCAGTATGCTCACCCACAGTACAGCGCCAGCATGGTTGAAGCGCAGTCACGTAGAAGTGAGATTTGCGGCGTAGATAACTTACATTTCTGTGGAGCCTACTGGTACAACGGCTTTCATGAAGATGGCGTTACCAGTGCACTAGACGTTTGTGCGCGTTTTGGTGAAGCCCTGTGATGGAAAGCGCGATATATAAAGGCAAGGTATATCATCAACGTTTCAAGCCGACCCAGCACAAGTTTGACTACGATATTTACCTGTTTTGGTTAAAGCTCGAAAGCGACGAACTTAACGCGCTATCAGATACGCTGACGTATTTTAGCGCCCATAGCAAAGCAAGAGTTCGATTCAAGCGGGAGGATTATTTGGGCGACCCGTCCATTTCGTTGAAACAAGCGGTTTTGGAAAGGATGACCGAGTTAAACGGTGGTAAAACACTTAACGGTGACGTTTTCATGTTGGGCCAATTACGCATGTGGGGCCTTTATTTTAGCCCAGTTAATTTTTACTACCTTCGCAACGTTGAGGGTAAATATACTCATATGCTTGCTGAAGTGAGTAATACTCCATGGAATGAGCGCCATCACTATCTTGTAAACCTAGACACTCAAGCCGATACGCCGAAGGCTTTTCACGTTTCGCCTTTCAACCCCATGGATATGACTTATAAATGGTCGATTTCCCAGCCTTCGTCTAGACTTTCTTTAGCGATGGATTGCGTAAGAGAAGACAAAGAATTTAGCGCGGGGATTAATTTGACTAAATTTACTTTAGATAATGCGAATCTATCTGCCGCACTTAAACGTATACCCAGTATGACAATAAAAACTGTGGCCGGAATTTATTGGCACGCGCTTAAGCTATTGCTGAAACGAACGCCACTATATACACACCCAGAAAAGAGTCAGGAACAATAACAATGTCTTTCGGTGAATCTGTACTACTGACCACCTCAGAGGTCTCTTTCGTAGATAAAACTTGTAGAACACTTTTTCTAAAGTGTTTAAACCAACTCCCCTTTGGTCGCCTGATAATTCAAGAAAACGGTGACGAGATTGCACGTTTTGGTGAAGAAAATAGCGATTTACGTGCTACCGTAAATATCAAAGACGTGCAGGCCTATCGACGGTTGTTACTTGGCGGCAGTGTGGGCGCTGGCGAGGCATATATGGATGGTCTATGGGACAGTGACGATGTGACGGCTGTGGTAAGGGTATTTGCTCGGAACTTACCCACCCTTGATGAGTGGGAAAATAAGTTTAAGTGGCTAACCATGCCCATCAATAAAGTTCAGCATTTTGCCCGTCGAAATACAAAAGACCAAGCAAAAAAGAATATTGAAGCGCATTATGATTTGGGCAATAAGCTTTATACTCGCTTTCTCGACCCAACAATGATGTATTCATCAGCAATATACCCTGACCCGAATGCGACGCTCAACGAAGCGCAGAACTTCAAACTAAAAGCCATTTGTGACAAGTTACAACTGACCGAAAAAGACCACCTTTTAGAGATTGGTACTGGGTGGGGCGGCTTAGCCGTTTTTGCTGCGAAACATTATGGTTGCAGTGTTACCACCACTACCATTTCAGAAGAGCAGCACGCCTGGGCAAAAGACTGGATCGCACGAGAAGGGCTTGAAAACAGGATTACCTTGCTTAAAAAGGACTACCGTTTACTTGAAGGTAAATTCGATAAATTGGTTTCCATTGAAATGATCGAAGCTGTGGGTAAGCAGTTTTTAGGTAACTTCTTCGAAAAATGCTCGTCACTTCTGAAAGATGATGGCCTTATGTTACTTCAGTCAATTACTATTGACGATAGGCGTTATGACAGCTATTCAAACAGCGTAGACTTCATACAGAAATACATTTTCCCGGGTGGTTTTTTACCATCGCAATACCAGTTAAATGCTCATCTCAAAAAATACACAAATATGATGATCCGTGACTTACACGACATTGGTGTGGACTATGCGAAAACGCTCAATCATTGGTATGAAGCATTTATCTCGGCTAAAGATGAATTGTTGAATGACGGTTATGACGAGCGCTTTATGCGTATGTGGACTTACTACCTTAAATATTGCGAAGGTGGCTTTTTAGAGAGAACCATTAGCACTGTTCAGCTTGTTATTTCTAAACCTCAGTACAGAGAAGAGTTAGCCAGGGTTTGATGGACGCATTTCACTTGTAAACAAATACAAGCTAGAGTTTTAAAACTAAAAAGCGGTGCTCATTATGAAGGCACCGTTTTTTGTTCGCGCGTACTTAGTTTAGAAAAAGTTGACGCTTAATCATCTACCACTGATATGGGTTTGGATATCATTGGTTTGCCTTGGTTTATATTAATTTCGACTCGGCGATTCTTGGCTCTATCACTCGCTGTCGTGGCATTCTCAACAATAGGATTAGTATCAGCTTTGCCTACAACAGACATACGGCTTTCATCAAAACCAGGCGCTGTCCGCATAGCTTCAGCCACCGCTACTGCACGTTGTGATGATAAATCCCAGTTTGAGCGGTATAGTTCGTTAGCAATATGCTGACCATCGCTATGCCCAGAAATCTCAATTTCTCCGGGTACATTTGCTAACAGCACACCAATTTTTCGTAATATTGGCTGAAACTGCGGCTGTAAGAAAGCAGAGCCGGCGGAAAACGAACCATTTTCTCTAATTCTAATGGTAAGCTGCTGCCCCAGCGACTCCATCTCAACCGACCCGTCTAAAATTTGCTTTTCTAATTGTTGAGCCACTTTTTTCATCAACTCTGCCATTTGAGATTGGTCAGTGCTTTGTTCAGCGGATGAAGATGACTCAGTAGCCGTTTGTTGAGACTGACCGCCGCGTTGTTCGCCACGCTGCTTTTGCCTGCCGCCCGCTGAATCTTCGTTTCCCGCCTGAAACTCTAGCATTTGCTGGGTCATTTCGGTGGTTTGCTGCTGAATGGACTCAATTGGTGTTGGGTCGGGTTTACCTGGGCGAAACTCCATGGCTATAACGCTGGTACCCTTTGGAATATCTTTTACTTCAATTTTGTTTTGTACACCGAATGCAAATTTCATTGAGCCTGCGATTTGCTTAAATTTGAGCACATCCATTTCTGAGAATGAAAGCAGAAGTACAAAAAAGCACATTAGCAATGACATCAAGTCTGCGAAGGTCCCCATCCAGGCTGGAAGCCCCTCGGGGGGGCATTTTGGGCATTCTTCTTCGGCCATTACTCTTCCTCTGCGCTTCCACGCTTACTTGCGGCAAGATAGTTTTTCAGTACCCCCTCAATAACTCGCGGGTTTTGACCGTCAGCGATGCCTACAATACCGTCAAGAACAAGACTTTGATTGAGCTTCTCTTCCCCTGCCCGTACAGCCAATTTAAACGCTATGGGCAAACAAATAACGTTGGCGAAAAAAGCGCCATATAAGGTAGTCAGTAGTGCTACCGCCATTGCTGGACCGATAGCTTTCGGGTCATCCATGTTTGATAGCATGGCAACCAAACCAATCAGGGTTCCAATCATACCCATAGCCGGTGCAATATCGCCCATGCCTTTGAAAAAGGATGCGCCGAAATCGTGTCGTTCTGACGTCATGGATATATCTTTAGCAAGTGTTTCTCTGACCACTTCTATATCATGGCCGTCAACCAACATATCTACGCCCTTCTGCATAAACTCATTAGAGATTTCCGCCTCTTCTAAGGCGAGAAAGCCTCCTTTTCGCGCGGCATCTGCCATCTCTACGATTTTTTCAATCAGCTCTTCCGGCGACTCAATCTTAAACATGAAGGCTTTGCCAGCGATCTTACCTGCACCGAAGAACTGACCTAAAGTAAACTGTGACAAAACAACGAACAAGGTCCCACCAAATACAATTAATATTGATTGGACGTCGATGAACATGCCTAAGCTGCCGCCTAGAATCATAGCCATAACTATGAAACCAATAGCGCCCAACATACCTATGACGGTTGCTAAATCCACTCACTCTTCCCCATTTATGCGCAGACAGTGCTGTTGATGTACAATAATTCTATCGGCAAGAGATAGAAATACTAAAACGACATTATTGAAAAATATCACATTTATTTGTTTTTTATGAAGCGCGTTAACAACTCCCCGCATTTTTCAAGACATTTAAAAACGATGAGTTTGCCCATTCATAGTGTTCACGTTAGGCACACGCTGTCACCTCACATTTAAAAGTAATATAACTACTCAACACGAATATAGCACAGTTTCTGTTTGTCCTGTTTGCTCAACTGCGTGAAAAAAAAGCTATGTCGCAGTGATATAGGCGATATACGGACAAACCATTTGACCCTTGTGCAGCCCTCGGTTAATGTGCGCGGTATACGTATTTTGGCCACTATATTGAGTGTTTTTATGACGACAGAAAAAGCATCAGCGTCTTTTGAAGAAACTTTATCAGAACTAGAAGCTATCGTTAACGAAATGGAAAGCGGTGATCTGCCTCTTAATAAAGCACTAGAAAAATTTGAGCGCGGTATTGCACTGTCTCGCCAAGGCCAGCAATCACTCGAAAACGCCGAACAAAAAGTAAAAATACTACTCAGTGAACAAGGCGAAGAAACCCTTCAAACTCTTCCTGAAAGTGAACAGCCGTAACTCGTTCATTTTTAACTAACAGGCAATCTATGAATTTTTCTGCTTTGCATCAACTAGTTAAACAGCAAACTGATGCATCTCTTCTTACGTTAATTGACGAATTACCCGATTACGCACCGCGCTTGAAAGACGCAATGCGTCACGCCTTATTGGCTGGCGGTAAACGGATGCGGCCACTACTTGTTCAAGTAGTAGGTAACACCCTAGACGTGCCCAAAAAAGACCAAATGGCTATTAGTATGGCCATTGAATGTGTGCATGCCTACTCGTTAGTCCACGACGATTTACCCGCCATGGACGACGACGACTTGCGCCGCGGTATGCCAACCTGCCATATCGCCTTTGATGAGGCTACCGCTATTTTAGCTGGCGACGCGCTGCAAGCCCTCGCATTCACGGTGTTAGCCGATGCGCCATTAAGCACGTATGCTGAAACAAAGCGTAGCCAGTTACTGTCTGTACTTGCAAAAAGTGCGGGTTACATAGGTATGTGCGGTGGGCAAGCTATCGATTTAGCCAGCACCGGCAAAACCATCTCGCTAGAAGAACTAAAACAGCTGCATAGATTGAAAACCGGTGCATTGTTAAAAGCCTGCGTAGAAATGGTCGCCATTGTTAGTGAAGGCTTACTGCCTCAAACTAAAATTGACTTAATGGCTTATGCCGCGGATATTGGGCTAGCTTTCCAAGTTCAAGACGATATTTTAGATGTGGAAGGCAGTAGCGAAAAATTAGGTAAGCCAGCGGGGTCAGACGAAGCGTTAGGGAAAAATACCTTTCCAGCCAAACTTGGTATTACAGGCGCTAAACAAGAATTAGAAATGCTTCACAATAATGCACTTCAAGCATTGGCGCGTTTACCCTACAATACTGACAGTTTAATTGCGTTTAGCGAGCTTTTGGTAAAACGCGACCATTAGCCACGCGCCATGTTGAAAAAGATAATAAGTACATGAGTTTAGATCTCCAACATTACCCAACGCTTGCGCTTGCGCAAACACCTGAAAAATTGAGGCAGTTGCCCCAAGACAAATTACGCGAGCTTGCCGACGAATTACGTGAATATTTACTTAACAGCGTAAGCCAAACCAGCGGGCATTTTGCTTCTGGCTTAGGCACTGTAGAGTTAACAGTGGCACTGCACTATGTGTATAACACGCCATTTGACCGCTTGCTATGGGACGTAGGCCATCAAGCCTATCCTCACAAAATTCTAACAGGCCGCGCAGAGCGCATGAGCACCATTCGTCAAAAGAATGGTCTACACCCTTTCCCATGGCCGCCTGAGAGCGATTACGACACCTTTGCAGTTGGTCATTCGTCTACATCGATTAGTGCAGGGCTGGGCATGGCTGTGGCTGCCGAAAAAGAAGGCAAAAACAGAAAGGTTGTAGCGGTAATTGGCGACGGTGCAATGACCGCTGGTATGGCCTTTGAAGCCCTTAATCACGCCGGTGATATCAAGAAAGACATGGTAGTTGTACTTAACGACAACGAAATGTCTATTTCTGAAAACGTAGGTGCGTTAAACAGTCACTTAGCTCGCTTGCTCACCGGTAACTTTTTCAACTCTATACGTGACGGCGGCAAAAAGCTATTAAGCAACGTGCCTCCAATTAAAGAGTTTGCCAGCCGTGCAGAAGAACATATTAAAGGCATGGTTGTTCCGGGCACGATATTTGAAGAGCTTGGCTTTAACTACATTGGCCCTATCGACGGCCACGACGTTAATGGTGTTGTCGATACGCTGCGCAATATGCGCAAGTTTGACGGCCCGCAGCTGCTTCACGTAGTCACCAAGAAAGGTAAAGGCTACGCGGTTGCTGAAGAAGACCCTATCAAGTTTCACGCGGTACCTAAATTCAACCCGGCAGATAACGCCTTACCCAAGTCTAAGCCTTCAGCCCCTACCTACTCGGCAATCTTTGGGAAATGGCTGTGTGATATGGCCGCACAAGACCCTAAGCTTATGGCAGTGACGCCAGCCATGCGTGAAGGATCAGGTATGGTTGAGTTTTCTCAGCGTTTCCCTGAACAGTATTTCGATGTTGCGATTGCCGAACAGCACGCGGTGACCTTTGGTGCAGGCCTTGCCAAAGACGGTATGAATGCGGTTGTTGCCATTTATTCGTCGTTCCTGCAGCGCGCCTACGACCAGCTCATTCACGATGTGGCGATTCAAGACTTACCCGTATTGTTTGCCATTGATAGAGCCGGTATTGTTGGCGCAGATGGCCCTACTCACCAAGGGGCTTTTGATATCGCTTTCCTTCGCTGTATTCCGAATATGGTGGTTATGGCTCCTTCAGATGAAAATGAATGTCGTCAAATGCTCTATACGGGTCACAAGCTACAAAAACCAGCTGCTGTTCGTTACCCCCGTGGTGCTGGCATGGGTGTAACGCCTGACGAAGCCATGACAGAACTTGAGATTGGTAAATCTCGTACGGTTCGTGAATCATCAAAAGGCGAGTCTGAAAGTATCGCCATTCTAAACTTTGGCTGCCTACTGCCCTACGCGCTTGAAGCTGCAGAAGCGATTGACGCCACCGTTATCGACATGCGTTTCATTAAGCCGTTAGACGGCGACGCAGTATTAAAAGCAGCCAGTGAACACAGCGCGCTTATCACGCTGGAAGACGGTTGTATTATGGGCGGTGCTGGTAGTGCCGTACTAGAACACTTGCAACAAAATGGCGTATTAAAAGCGGTGAAGATGTTAGGACTGCCTGATAGCTTTATATTGCAAGGCACTCAGCAGGAAATGTACAAAGAGCACGGTTTGGATGCTGAGGGCATTATTGCTGCAGCTGGTAGTTTAAGCGCTAATTAATTAAGCTTAAAAGCTACCGCTAAAACATTAAAAAGCCCGCTATTTTGCGGGCTTTTTCGTAAATAGTTTGCTCACCGTCAACTGGTTTCCTTTGAGGTAAGTCTACCAAAATAGGGGCGAGTATTCTTCGCTAAGAATTAGAACAAAGCTAATGCTGCTGGCCAAAACACCATCATTAGATGCAGGCAACCGCACGCCATCGCTCCCGCTATGAGATCGTCAAGCATAATGCCTGTCCCGCCGTGTAAGCGCTTATCGATAATACCTATTGGCCAAGGCTTTAAGATATCGAAAAGCCTGAATAGAACAAAGCCTACAAGTAAAGAGGACGCTGAAATAGGTACAAACAGAAAGGTCACAAACATGCCCGCTATTTCATCCCACACAATAGAGCCGTGATCATGAACCTGCATATCGTCAGCAGTCTTGCCACACAGGTAAATGCCTACAACTGAGAATATCAGCGTAAGCGCGATAAAGGAAATCATAGTAATCTGGCTGCACGCGACAAGAAGCGGTAATGCTGCAAGTGAGCCAAAGGTTCCCGGCATGAAAGGAATAAGTCCACTACCAAAACCTAGCGCAAGAAAATGAACGGGATTTTTCATACTCACTCTTGCGCGATATTCAGCCTGCATGCTTCTTCCTTTTTATTGGTTTTGTAGAGTATGTGGTTGCTTAAAAGGCGTGCTCGTAACCAGACAGGTTAATGGGAGTGAACTTTTCATTGTCCTTAAGTAATGAAAGCGTGCCGTTATGACCGGTTAATTGTCCGATACATGTGGCCTTCACATTTGTGCTTGCCAATGAGGTTTCTAAGCTTCCGCGCTGCTCTTCACTTACGGTAAAAATAAGTTCATAGTCATCACCGGCCGACAACGCGTATTCGATAGCTTGTTCTGGTGTAACTGCACTTGTTAGCGCACGCGATAACGGTAAACGATCTACATGAACATTTGCACCGCAATTAGACGCTTTTAAGATGTGCCCCAAATCTGAAAGCAATCCATCAGAGATATCAATACACGACGTTGCAATACGTCGGATAGCTGTGCCCACCGCAACACGAGGGGTTGGGAAATAATGACGGTTGACCAACACGTCTTTCGCTTCACCACTTACACTCAGCTTATTTTGCAGGATGTCTAAACCAGCACCTGCGTCACCAAGCGTCCCGGTGACATAAAGCCAGTCACCCGGCTTAGCACCGCTGCGCGTTAACTCAGAACCAGGCGGAATGAAGCCTTGAGCAGTAATAGTAAATGCCATTGGGCCTTTAACCGTATCACCACCAATAAGCTGCACAGAATAGTACTGAGTTAGCTCGTAAAGTCCCGAAACAAAGTCATCTAGCCAAGCTTCGTCTACTTCCGGTAGCGATAGAGATAAGCTAATCCACGCAGGCTCTGCGCCCATCGCGGCAAGGTCGCTTAAGTTAACGGCAACTGTTTTATATGCCACAGACTTAGCTGGTGCGCCTTTTAAGAAATGTACACCTGCAACCAGGGTATCTGTGGTAACGGCAAGTTGTTGGTTTTCAGGAACCGTTGTTACAGCACAGTCATCACCAATACCAATAACAACGTCTTTGCGTTTGTGGCCATTATTTGAAAAGTAACGGCCGATAAGATCAAATTCTTTCACGGTAATTTTTTAAACCCTTTTAGCGGCAATCCATGCCGCCACGGTAAGGTTAGTCGCGCTCGTCTTTGCGCAATGTGCGCACTGCTTTATCCAGTGCACCATTAATGAACTTGTGACTTTCTTCAGCACCAAATGCTTTAGCTAGCTCAATCGCCTCATTAATAATTACGCGGTAAGGTACGTCAATGCGCTCGGTCAGTTCCAGCGTCGCAATGCGCAAGATTGCTTTTTCAATAGCGTCTAACTCTTCAGGCAAACGGCCAAGGTAAGGTTTAATGGTTGCATCAAGGTTGCTTGCGTTGTGTGCAACACCGCGAAGCAAGGCTTGAAAATAAGCCATATCTACCTTTTGCATGTCGTTACTGGTTGCTAGCGCCAGTTCAACCTGCTGAATATCGTTGTGACTCATTTGCCATGAATACACGCCTTGCAGGGCGAGTTCACGGGCTTTACGACGAGCTGAAACTTTCACTTAATGTTTACCTTAAAGCTTTTCAACAGCATCGATTACGTTAACCATTTCCAACGCGCCAAGTGCAGCTTCCGCACCTTTGTTGCCCGCTTTGGTTCCTGAACGTTCGATTGCTTGTTCAATTGAATCTGTTGTAATAACGCCAAATGATACAGGGACACCGTATTCAAGTGAGACTTGCGCAAGACCTTTGTTACACTCGCCTGCTACAAAATCAAAGTGTGGTGTACCACCACGAATAACCGCACCTAGTGCGATGATGGCGTCAAATGACTTTTTCTCAGCTAATTTCTTAGCTACTACAGGTAACTCGTAAGCACCAGGTACACGTACTAACGTGATATCGTCATCACTCACTTCACCGTGACGCTCTAGTGTGTCTAATGCACCTTCTAGTAAGCTTTCAACAACAAAGCTATTAAAGCGTGATACAACGATAGCAAACTTCTTACCGGTTGCTCTGATATTACCTTCAATTACCTGCATGGATTCATTCCTCGAGAAAAAACGGCGCGAAGTATACCACAACTGCGCCCAAACTAAATCGATTGTTTCTTTAACTTCAACTATTCGTAAATGGGTACGTTAGCCTGACTCACTGTGAGAAGGGAGTGCTCGTCGCAAACCCTCTCCACTTTAGTTACGCCCTACTGCTAAGTACTAGTCGTGCACGTACTCTACGACTTCAAGGCCGTAACCTGAAAGTGCGTGATATTTAATTGGCTTACTAAGAAGACGCATTTTGTGTACGCCCATTGATGCTAGAATTTGACTGCCTACACCAATAGTGCGCGATGACCCCTGCCAGTCAGCGCCAGCTGGGCGCTCGCCTCGGTCTTCTGCGGCAAAGCGGCGTACCTGACTTTCTATATGCTCTTCTTTACCTAACAGCACCAATACGCCACCCTCTTCTGAAATTTTGCGCATGCCATCTGCTAGCGTCATAGAGCGATGAATACCGCGGGTAGAGCCAAGAAGATCACTAAAGGTATTGTGAAGGTGCACACGCACAAGTGTCGGCTCGTCTTCTTTAATCTCGCCTTTTTTAAGGGCGAAATGAAGCTGATTGTCGATGCTGTCCTTAAACGTGTGCAGCTCGAATTCACCATACTCGGTTGGCATGCTGCATTGAGCAACTTTCTGAATGGTGGTTTCGTTGAGATTGCGATATTCAATTAAATCAGCAATAGTGCCGATTTTAAGGTTATGTTTTGCCGCAAACTTTTCTAGCTCAGGGCGGCGGGCCATAGTGCCGTCTTCATTGAGGATTTCTACAATAACCCCAGCAGGTTCTAACCCTGCCAAACGCGGTAAATCTACACCAGCTTCAGTGTGACCTGCGCGGTTTAACACGCCACCGTCTTTAGCAATTAGCGGAAAAATATGCCCGGGCTGCACAATGTCTGTCGCTTTCGCGTCTTTCGCTACAGCAGCTTTGATTGTAGTGGCGCGATCCGCCGCTGAGATACCTGTGGTCACGCCGGTTGCCGCTTCAATAGACACAGTGAAGTTAGTAGAGAACTGTGCTTCGTTTTTATCCACCATAAGCGGAAGATTCAAGGTGCGACAGCGCTCTTGGGTCATCGGTAAACACACCAAACCGCGAGCGTGGGTAACCATAAAGTTAATGGCTTCTGGCGTCACATGCTCAGCCGCCATTATCAAATCGCCTTCATTTTCCCTGTCTTCGTCATCCATCAAGATAACCATTTTACCTTGGCGAATGTCTTCAATAATTTCTTGTGTAGTGTTAAATGCCATGTTGTGTGCTTCTTGTAGGGTTATTTTCTTAAAAATCCGTTCTCGGCAAGAAATGCCATGTCAATGCCTTTGCTTTTTGGCTCGGCGGCTTTGTCGCCCAACATCAATCGCTCTAAATAGCGCGCAATAACATCAACCTCTAGGTTTACCGCTGTGCCCACTTTATAGCTTCCCATAATGGTTTCTTGCAACGTATGAGGAATGATCCAAAGCATAAATTCTGCGCCATTAACTTCGTTAACAGTTAAGCTGATACCATCAACGGTGATACTACCTTTATGCGCAATATATTTAGCCAAGGCTTCTGGCGCTTTTACCCAAAACTCTACGTAGTCTGAGTGCTTAATAATTTGTGTAACTTCGCCTACACCATCAACGTGACCGGAAACGATATGACCACCTAAGCGGTCGCTTGGACGCATCGCTTTCTCAAGATTCACCGTTGAGCCTGCGCTGTAATGTGCAAAACCCGTTAATTTGATAGTCTCTGCCGACACATCTGCACAATAATAATCGGGGCCCATATCGGTAACTGTTAAGCAAACACCATTGGTCGCAATACTGTCGCCGAGTGCGACATCAGACATATCAAGCGTAGGCGATGAAACGGTAAGTCGAATATCATTGCCATGGTTATCAAGCTTCTTAATTGTACCTAGCGCTTGAATAATTCCAGTAAACATAAAGTTCCTCTTTAATCGCGTTAACCACGGGTGTTGCTAACATCAGGACGGACGATAAGCTTAATATCGTTACCCACTTGACGATTTTCAATAAGCGAAAGCGAAATACATTCATTTAGCGACGTGAATGCGGGTAAATTAACCATACTGACTCCCTTATCACCTAAAAGCTTAGGCGCTTGGTAGCAAATAAGTTCATCCACCAGCCCTTCTTGCAATAATGCACCGGCAAGGCCTGGGCCTGCTTCCACCCACACTTCATTATATTGCTTATCGCCTAGTGCTGACATAAGTGAATGTAAATTGAGTTTACCGTCTTTTTCGTCCAGTTGGAGATAGTGCTGAGTAGCGGTGTCTGGGTGAGCCTGTGACGTCGCCGTGAACGTAATATTGCCGTCGTTAAAAAGTGTGTAGTCTCTACTAAGCTTACTTTTGCTATCTACAACCACACGGGCTGGCTGGCGGATATGATCTAGTGGATAGTTTTCAAACTGAGCCTCTTTTTCACGAACTAAGAGGCTAGGATTATCAGCTTGTACCGTACCCGAACCCGTCAATACCACGCAACTTTGTGCACGATACTGTTGCACATCCCGTCTTGCCTCTGCTCCAGTAATCCACTGACTTACCCCATTTTGAAGGGCTATTTTTCCATCTAGGCTAATGCCTAATTTCACGCGAACAAAGGGCTTACCAGTAAGCATGCGTTTAATAAACCCGGGGTTAAGCGCTGCGGCCTCAGCAGCCATCACTTCGCTCACCACTTCGATGCCTGCTTCTTGCAGAATGCTAATACCGTTACCGCATACGTTTGGATTCGGGTCGGTCATAGCAATAACAACACGCGCTACCTTTGCTTCTACCAAGGCAACAGCGCAAGGCGGTGTGCGACCAAAATGACTACAAGGTTCAAGTGTAACGTATGCCGTCGCGCCCTTTGCGCCTTGCGGACGTGCGTCAGATGCTTGTCTTAATGCATGTACTTCGGCATGGGGGGTGCCAGCTTGAATGTGATACCCCTGACCGAGCAATTGATTGTTTTCGTCAACAATTACACAGCCAACGCGAGGGTTAGGAGAAGTGGTAAAGCGCCCTTGTTGGGCAAGCTGAATGGCTTTTGCCATCCAAAAATAATCGTTTTTAACCGTATCGTGGTTCACTTGGATTCCTGTTGTAGCCCTAGTGCCTGATGTTTGAGAGGTCGCCGACTTAATCTCCTAATCGCGCAATCTCTTCTCCGAATTCACGAATATCTTCGAAAGAGCGATAAACGGAGGCGAACCGGACATAAGCAACTTTATCGAGTTCTTTGAGGGCTTTCATAATTAGGTTGCCGAGCAATTCACTGCTCACCTCACGTTCACCGGTTGCGCGCAGCTGTGACTTAAGTGAGAGGATACATTGTTCAACTTTTTCTGTGCTCACAGGGCGCTTTTCGAGTGCGCGTTGCAAGCCTGCACGAAGTTTATCTTCGTTAAACGGTTCACGAGAACCATCGCGTTTAATAACGCGAGGCATCACGAGCTCGGCACTTTCAAATGTCGTAAAGCGCTCGTGACACACCATACATTCACGGCGTCTACGCACCTGTTGCCCTTCTGCAACCAAACGAGAATCAATGACTTTTGTTTCTTGTTCTGAACAAAACGGGCAAAACATGAATAATCCTTAAATATTGCGTACTTAGGCATCTAAATTAAACCTAGACTAGTTAGTCCAGCATTAGTACCAAAGTACGCAATAAAACACAAACCTATTTATTTATAAACAGGGAATTGTGCGCAAAGTGCAACCACTTCGTCCTGAACACGTTTGATAACAGACTCATCGCCCATGTTATCTAGAATGTCGCAAATCCATGTTGCAACTTGCTTAGCTTGTTCTTCTTTGAAACCACGGCGAGTGATCGCTGGGCTACCGATACGAAGACCGCTGGTTACAAACGGTGAACGCGGGTCATTTGGCACTGAGTTTTTGTTTACCGTAATATTTGCGGCACCTAGTGCTGCGTCTGCATCTTTACCGGTGATGTCCTTGTCGATAAGGTCAAGAAGGAACAAGTGGTTGTCAGTACCGCCAGAAACGATGTTATAACCGCGCTCTTGCATTACAGAAACCATCGCTTTCGCGTTTGCAACAACCTGCTGCTGATACACTTTAAATTCTGGCTGTAGTGCTTCTTTGAAAGCAACCGCTTTAGCTGCGATTACATGACAAAGTGGACCACCTTGGTTACCTGGGAATACTGAGCTGTTAAGCTTTTTGTAAATTGCTTCGTCGCCACATGAAGATAGGATTAGACCACTACGCGGACCCGCAAGGGTTTTGTGTGTCGTCGTAGTTACTACATGTGCGTGAGGTAGCGGGTTTGGATAAACGCCAGCGGCTACTAAGCCAGCTACGTGCGCCATATCAACAAGTAAGTATGCGCCAACACTATCAGCGATTTCGCGGAATTTCGCCCAATCGACAATGCCAGAATACGCAGAGAAACCACCGATAATCATTTTCGGCTTGTGCTCTTTAGCAAGCGCTTCAACCTGCGCGTAATCGATTTCGCCGGTTTCTTTGTTCAAACCATACTGTACAGCGTTATAGGTTTTACCAGAGAAGTTTACGTGTGAACCGTGAGTTAGGTGACCACCTTCAGAAAGGCTCATTCCCAACACCGTATCGCCTGCGTCAAGTAATGCCATGAATACGGCAGAGTTAGCTTGTGAACCAGCGTGCGGTTGAACGTTCGCGTAGTCTGCACCAAAAAGTGCTTTTGCACGGTCAATAGCAAGTTGTTCAACGACGTCTACGTGCTCACAACCACCGTAGTAACGCTTGCCTGGGTAACCTTCAGCATACTTATTAGTAAGCTGCGATCCCTGTGCTTCCATTACACGTGGGCTACAGTAGTTCTCAGAGGCAATTAGCTCTATGTGATGTTCTTGACGCTCAACCTCTTTAGACATTGCATCGGCTAATTCAGGATCGAAGTCAGCTATATTCATTTCGCGAGAAAACATGGGGGCTCCTTAACTGCGGTTTTTATATGGCGTTACGCACTGATTGCTCAAATTCGAGCCATATTCTAGTCATTTTCGGGGGCTTGTATACCGCTTTATGACCAAATTAATATAAATGGCGCAGGTTTAACGAAATACCTGCGCCAGCGCGAGATCAGACCTGTTTTTCCAGGGCTTTAACACGGTCAAATAAACTACCAATTTTGGCAAGGCGAACCGTATTTTTGCGCCAGTCACGGTTGGTTTGTGCTGGCTGGCCAGAAGAATAAACGCCCGGTTCAGTGATATCTTGTACAATCATGGTGTAGCCAGTCACCTGAACATTATCGCAAATGCTAATGTGGCCATTAATGCCCACTCCACCACCAATAATCACGTGCTTGCCGATATGACAGCTACCAGCAATACCGGTAGCGCCGCAAATGCATGAATGATCACCAATAATACAGTTGTGGCCAATTTGTACTTGGTTATCGATAATAACATTGGTGCCTAAAACCGTATCTTCCATCGCGCCGCGGTCTATGCTGCTGCTTGCGCCAATCTGACTATCATCTCCAATGCGAACTGACCCAGTTTGTGGAATAGGGATCCAAACGCCTTTATCGTTAGCGTAACCAAAGCCTGCCGCGCCAATCACTGTTTGGCTATGAATTGTCACACGCTTACCGATCACAACGTCATGATAGATAGTTACGTTCGGGTGAATGGTACAGCCTTCACCAATATGGGTACCTCTACGAATAACCGTATTCGCGCCTACAGTAACTCTATCGCCTAAAACCACGTTCTCTTCAATGATTACATTGTGGCCTAGCGATACATCACTGCCGATGCGGGCAGATGGCGCAATTACCGCTGACTCAGCAATACCTGTCGCTACCGCTGGGGTAGTATCGAACAACTGAGCAATGAGGGCGAACGCTGCATGAGGGTTTGCCACAACCAGCGCTGGAACTGGGCTATCATCTTTCAAGTTTTTGTGCAGAATTACCGCACCAGCCTGAGTATCTTTTAACTGCGGCTTGTATTTAGGATTGGTCAGAAACGAAATTTGGTGCGATGCTGCACCGGATAACGTACCTACTGCAGAGATAGTAATGTTTCCATCGCCCTGCACTTCCCCACCTACATGTTTGGCAAGCTCTTCCAGACTGTATGTGCGTTTACTCATAGCGGTCATCATAATTACCTGTTCAGAGATATGAATAGTGTTGAGTCTATCGCTTTGGGTTCTTTATTGCTGTTTGCTAGTTCACCCTAAAGCCCATGTTTACTCATGCTTATAAAAACAAGTCTACCTTAAATCAACTCGCCAACCGATGCATAAATCGATCTTTTTGGCATGAGTGATTAAAATATCGCCAAGCACAAATACACTAAGCGTAAGTAACTGGCATAAACTACCCTGTTACGAGTAGAATACGCCCAATTAGGACTTTATTATTTTTCACCGCTTTTTCAGCGAGGATAGAGCATGGCGCAATACGTTTACAGTATGCATCGCGTGGGCAAAATCGTCCCACCTAATAGACACATTCTAAAAAATATCTCACTTAGCTTTTTCCCAGGCGCCAAAATTGGTGTGCTAGGTCTAAACGGTGCAGGTAAATCAACCTTACTTCGCATTATGGCTGGCGTAGATACCGATATTGAAGGTGAAGCGCGCCCTCAACCGGGCTTAAAAGTGGGCTACCTTCCTCAGGAGCCTCAGCTTGATGAAACAAAAGATGTTCGCGGCAATATCGAAGAAGCCGTTGCTGACGTTAAACACGCATTGACTCGCCTTGATGAAGTGTACGCAGCCTATGCAGAAGCGGATGCTGATTTTGACGCCCTTGCAAAAGAGCAAGGTGAGCTTGAAGCCATTATTCAAGCCAAAGACGGTCACAACCTAGAAAATGCCTTAGAGCGTGCCGCTGATGCACTTCGCCTTCCAGCGTGGGATGCGGACGTTAGCAAACTATCAGGTGGTGAACGCCGTCGCGTGGCGCTGTGTCGTCTGCTTCTAGAGAAGCCTGAAATGTTGCTTCTAGACGAACCCACTAACCACCTAGACGCAGAATCAGTCGCATGGCTAGAGCGCTTCCTTCACGATTATGAAGGCACCGTGGTCGCTATTACCCACGATAGATACTTCCTTGATAACGTTGCAGGTTGGATTTTAGAACTAGACCGTGGTGAAGGTATTCCATGGGAAGGTAACTACTCTTCATGGTTGGAACAGAAAGAAAATCGACTTGAGCAAGAAGAGCGTACCGAAACGGCGCGTATGAAGAGCATGAAACAGGAACTTGAGTGGGTACGCTCAAACCCGAAAGGTCGTCATGCAAAAAGTAAAGCTCGTATGGCCCGCTTTGAAGAACTATCTACCAGCGATTACCAAAAGCGTAATGAAACCAATGAGCTTTTCATTCCACCAGGTGAACGCTTAGGTGACAAGGTTATTGAAGTAAGCAACCTTAAAAAGTCGTATGGCGATCGCGTACTTATCGACGACTTAACGTTTAAAGTACCAAAGGGTGCCATTGTAGGTATCATTGGCCCTAACGGCGCGGGTAAATCAACCTTGTTCAGAATGCTTACCGGTGCAGAACAACCTGATTCAGGCACCATCGATTTAGGTGAAACCGTTCAAATTGCTGCGGTAGAACAGTTCCGCGACCACATGAACGAAAACAACACCGTGTGGAAAGAAATTTCTGACGAGCAAGACATTATTCGCATTGGCAACTTTGAAATTAACAGCCGCGCCTATTGTAGCCGCTTTAACTTTAAAGGCACCGACCAGCAGAAGTTCATCAAAGACTTGTCAGGCGGTGAGCGTAACCGTGTTCACCTTGCGAAGCTGCTTAAGGCAGGCGGTAACGTATTGCTACTGGATGAGCCAACCAACGACCTAGACGTAGAAACACTTCGCGCCTTGGAAAACGCGTTGTTGGAGTTCCCAGGCTGTGCCATGGTTATCTCGCACGACCGTTGGTTCCTAGACCGTGTAGCAACACACATTATGGATTACCGCGATGAAGGTAACATCAACTTCTTCGAAGGCAACTACTCAGACTACGAAAGCTGGTTGAAGCAAGAGTTTGGACAAGATGTGGTTGAACCGCATCGCCTTAAATATAAGCGTATGTCTAAATAACTCGGTACCAGAGATATTATAGAGTGTAATAACTCTGAGCCGACACCAAAAGCCGCTATCAATGATAGCGGCTTTTTTATTTGTTCGCTTTTCATTGCGAACCCACGCAAATTGGCCAATACTGAGGTCGTAGACAAACATTAGGTATTTGAGTAATGACAGATAAGCGCCAATTCCAACGGGTATCTCTGAACGTAAATGGCAAACTGGCACACAATGACGTTAGTATTGATGTGGTAGTTAGCGACGTATCGCTTCAAGGCATTAAACTTCAAGCTACCGAAACGGCGTTGTCACACTTACCTTTTGACAGTCACGACCCTTACACTGCTACCTTCAAAGCAAATGAGGACAGTCCTTTAATAACCCTTTCTATTTCGCAGTTGTATCGTCATGCCGACAGTAGGAAAGAACGGGTCTCATTAGGCTGTAAAGTTGAGCGAATGGATGTAGACAGCATTAGCGCCCTTCGTCGTTTAATTACTTTAAACAGCGAAGACGCCAGTATTGAAGAGAAAGACCTGAATGCATTAGTTAATGCGGTTTATCAGGCGCCACATTAACTTTTAAAAAAAACGCGTTTCACTCGTTTAATACAGGAAAGGCCCATTCAATAGGCCTTTCACTCTAACAGGCACCGTCAACACTTTACGTAAATGTTGAGCCTTTCACATTACTCAAGCGCGTCTAACGCCTCAGATAAGCGCGCTACCGGTACCACTTTCATGCCATTTATGGCTTGCTTAGGCGCGTTGGCTTTTGGCACGATCGCCCGCTTAAAACCATGTTTCGCCGCCTCGATAATGCGTTCCGTTCCATTAGGAACCGGGCGAATCTCGCCGGCTAGCCCGACTTCGCCGAATACAATCAAATCTCTAGGCAGCGAGCGATTTCTAAAGCTTGAAATCATGGCCAATAATAAGGCTAAGTCTGCACTGGTCTCTGATACTCTTACACCGCCTACCACGTTGACAAAAACGTCTTGATCATTCATTTGCACATTGCCATGTCGATGCAAAACCGCGAGCAGCATAGACAAACGGTTCTGATCCAACCCTACAGCGATTCGCCTTGGGTTCGACATCTGCGAATAGTCTACCAACGCCTGTATTTCTACTAGTAACGGGCGGGTACCCTCCCAGATAACCATAACGCTAGACCCTGGCGTTTCATTGTCACCTCGACTCAAGAATATGGCTGATGGGTTACTTACCTCTTTAAGGCCTTTTTCTGTCATGGCAAACACGCCGAGCTCATTTACCGCACCAAAGCGGTTTTTATGACTTCGAAGCGTACGGTAGCGACCATCACTTTCTCCTTCCAGCATCATAGAGCTATCGATACAGTGCTCAAGAACTTTCGGACCTGCCAAGTTACCGTCTTTTGTTACATGGCCAACAATGAACATGGCAATATGATTTTGTTTGGCAAAGCGCGTCAAATACGCTGCACTTTCTCGTACTTGCGACACACTGCCTGGCGCAGACTGCACATCTGACACGTGCATTACTTGAATAGAGTCGATAACCATAATTTTAGGCTTTTTCGAGAGCGCTAAATCGCAGATAGTTTCCACGTTTGTTTCCGCTAGCATCATCAGCTTGTCGTCAGGTAGATTTAAGCGCTTCGCTCGCATAGCCACTTGCTGAAGCGACTCTTCCCCTGTCACATATAATGCGGTTTCGCTTTTTGCCATTTGGCACATCACTTGAAGCAAGAGCGTACTTTTACCTGCACCTGGCGAACCACCGATTAGCATAGCTGCCCCAGGGACTATTCCCCCCCCTAACACTCTATCGAGCTCTTTAAATGTTGACGAGAATCGCGGTAGTGATTCGAGATCTATTGCATTTAACGTCTCAATTCTGGCTGCGGTTTGCCCTGCATAGCCTGACGTGGTTTGGCGTGCGACACTTTTGGCACTTGCAACCACAAACTCACTTATCGTATTCCACGCTTTACACTCCGAACATTGACCTTGCCAGCGAGGGAACTCTGCACCGCAGTCAGAACACACATAAGCAGTTTTACGTTTTGCCATATTCCAGTTTTATCCATTGCTTAAAAAGAGTATTCTAACACTTAACAACGGTGAATTAAGCACAAACCTAAGGTCAGTTCTCCTCCAGAAAAACGGTACAAAAGTATAACGACTTTACGGGTTAATGAGTTTTACTGATTTGCCGATAACAACTAAAACAATGATACTAAACAACAAAGTTGCGCATTCATGAGTCAAGATTTAAAGCAATACGCTGACATTATTGAACAGCTAAAGCCTATGGTTAATGAGCCTGAATTTAATCAGGTATTGCTTCAGACTGCATCTGATGTGCCGAAAGAAAAGCGCTTCCTCATCAAAATGGAAGTAAAGCGTTTAGCCAAACCTTGCATGCGTACCATAGATTTGCGCGGCCATGTTGACGGAAAGTGCAAAAAGTATGTGCACGAAGGTAGAAGCCACTACATGGATGACGTGGCTGTTGACAAGTTTGAAGAGCAGTTGAGGGTATTTGGTCGATATACTTATGGCGTTTACGAGGCAGTACAAAATACCGAAAACAACTTTCGCCTAATGCGTGAAAAAGAGCTTGCTCAAGAGCGCGCAGATAAAGAAAACCCCGAAGTTAAAAAACGTTCAGCAGTTTTAGAGCAATTTAAAGTTCCCATTGTAAACCTTCTCGACTATAGACAGCGCAACACTGAACGCATGAACTTCGCTGTGGCGGTAGAATTATTTAATAGCGCCAATCAATCAATGCGTGGGTCAAGCGTAGATATTTCTCTTGAAGGCCTGCAGATAAAGTTATCAAAAGACTCTTTTTTTGAAAAAGGCGAGACCCTTTTCATCTACTTCAGAGGGCTTGAAAGCGAATTTGCCATGGATAAAAAAAATGGCATTGCTTACAAACTAGTGAAAATCATTACAAAGAATGACGTTAACTACTTAGCCCTACAGCGCGACAAGACTCACCCAAACCCGGCATTCGACAAGTTCTTAGAAACCTTCATACACGGCAATAAACGTCGTTATAAAGTGAACATGACGAATACCATTGAAGCGATAACCAGCAAGACCTGCGAGCAGTACTTTTCTCCTCGCAGCCCTACACTTCCAATATTCATTGATGTTGTTAACGAAACCTTGGTTCCACGCTATGCAATGGTAAATGAAGTTAACCGAGAAACCGTTCAATATTGGCAAGATGAAGAAGACAACTGTCGCTTGAATTTCTTACTTACGCAAGAAAGACTCGCGCGTTTACTCAACAAGTCGGATGAAGTAAGAGAGATTTTTGTTTTTAGTTTTACGCACCTGCATAGCGATAAGGTTTATTTTTATTCCGCCGCTTATGAGGAACTTCAGCAAAAAGAAATATTGTCACGTGTGTTCCTAGGTTTTGGCTCAAGAAAGGCCAGCTGGCGGGTATTTAAAATAACGCTAACAGAAATGGAGCCAGAACAAGCGCACATTCCACTCTCTATTCCAGACTCTGTTGGCCACAAAGTAAAAAAACTCAATACACCGCCCTCTGCGCGATTGATGTCTAAGTTAAAAAACCTTCGCTATCTTGCTCATGTAACTGACGTGACCTCGGTAACAGGGCAAGAAACCTATAACGAGCTTAAGTTTAATCGAGACAATCTTTCCCATTTAAGGATTTTTGGTCACCCCAGAAATCGTACAGCCTCCAATATTCATCTGGTTCGCTTTAAGTACGAAGAACAGCGCATAGAAAGCCGCTATCAGTTAAGAACACAGATTGAGGCAAGGTTTAATGGTGAGACGACGGTCCATCGAGGCATAAGCGAGGACATTTCAGTTCATGGCTTAGGCCTTCGAATTGAGCTTACAAAAGACTACAGCGGCAGTTTAGAGGGTAGAGTCGAAGTCGCGTTCCCTCGCCTTCAAGAGATAGCAAACGCTTTTGATGTTATGCATCTTCAATACGATATCATCTATCATAATGTAGAGAAAAAAATCCTTCACCTGAAAACCGCGACCGGCGATGAAGGTAAAAGCGCACGTAATTTCTTTGAAGAATTAATAAAAAAGAATAAAGGCAACCTAAAGGTCGATAACGATGAAGAAGAGGTTCCTGGCATTGGGCAAGCGCTTCGCTGCATAAACGCCAGAAACGCGACTTCTCTATCTTTTTTGATGAGCAAAGAAGGTGTGCGATACACGCCCCAGGCGTGCATTGTCGGGAAACAAGACGAAAGAATTACCACACTTACTACACAGTATGCAGAGCGTGGCAAGGTGAATTTGGAGTTTTTGTTCAGAGATAGAAAGCAAGATTCACCATTCGTTCAAAGCGGAATTAAAGCGGTCAAGCTTGAAAATATGCCTTTGCGACAAGAGCTCTTCATTTCATTTGATGCCTCTCAGAAAGAACCGCGAATGGCAATTATTCCGCGTTACTCGCATAAATTCGAAAGTAACGAGCAGCGCCGTGCGTTTATCAGAGAAGCCATGGTTCGGGGCCAGTTTGTTGCTATACACGTGATGCTAACCACCACGGGTAAGCCTGATCTAACCATGCTGCAAACAGAAATTAACTACGTTACCATGTACGCCATGCACAGAGCCCGCGAGTTAGAGAAAAAAATGTGGAGCATTGCTGCATGCTCTCATCTTATCGACGTGACCGATGAAGTTCTCATCAGATACGGTTTTACGATGGAAGACATCACAGCAAACAAAACCCTTAAAAGTACGGTTCAGCCTAGTATTACTGTAAACTCGCGCAGCTGAATATTGTTACTTCACCCGTATAATTTGGGGCCAAGTACAATATAAACGCGAGAGTACATCGCGTATAGCGTAGAGCTGCCGCGTTGATGCTAGCTGAAAACGAGTGAACGCCAGCTTGGTTCACCTCGAAAAGCTAGCGTTTATCTATCACTGACCTTGATCAGTTATTTATCTAAGAAGTACAGTAGGCTGTGCAAACTACCCACGCGTATTGCCACATCTGCTTTTTCGTTAACTAAAGGCTTTCCGTGGCACGCCACGCCTAAGGCAGACTCGGCCATCATGACTAGGTCGTTGGCGCCATCGCCCATAGCCACAGTTTGAGTAGATGGTATTTGCCACTTTTCTGCAAGTTCTCTTACGGTACGGGCTTTTACGTCTGCATTGATAATTTCACCAACCACCTTACCCGTTAAACACTCATCATATACCGCTAGCGTATTGGAAATCGCATAGTCAAGGCCTAGCCTCTCTTTTAAGTGATCAGCAAAAAACGTGAAGCCTCCAGATGCAATAGCCAACTTCCAATCATGCTTTTTCAAGTGACTAAGCAGTACTTGAATACCAGGCATTATTGGAATGCTGTCACGTATTTGATTGAGGTGATTGATAGGCACGCCTTCTAAGCATGCTACTCTGTGCGTTAAGCTATCGTTAAATGCTATTTCGCCGCGCATGGCTTTCGCTGTAACTTCGGCAACCTGCTCACCAACCCCAGCTAGTTTTGCTATCTCATCAATACATTCGATGGCAATCACGGTACTATCCATATCCATGACCAGTAGCCCAGGCGTAGACAAGGACGGTCGAGAAGCTTGAAGGCCGACATCGAGGTTGAATGCTTTACTTACATCACTAAGTAGCGGTTTAATCTCTTCAAGGTCTGCGTTAACCAGATTTCCCCTAACTTCAACAACGTCGTCACCCATCTGCTGATGCAAATGATGAAACGCGGCGCTCAGCGGTGTGAATACATCTCTAAGCTTTTCACATACACCTTTCAATAAATAAGGTGTGACGGCTTGACCGATTACAGTCAGCGTATGCGAACAAGAGTGCTCATTGTGCTCATTATTGACAATGTTTGACAGCGAGGAAGCTAGATGAATTTGGTCATTACTAATATTAATGGTAAAGGTGTCTTTCATAACGCACACAGAAACTGCGGTGGTTGGCAAATGATGCACTAATGCTAACCAATTAGGCTAACTAATAAAATATCCTCTTTAAAATTATTTAGATTTCACCTACTGTTAGGCAACTCATGGCATTTATGGAATTACGCATTGGTAGACGTGCTTAGCAAAGCCCAATCACAAGTAAAAAGCAGCTCCCACTCTTTGTATACGGCATTGAAAAGGCTTTTTCATACCTTAGTAGTGAGTACGGTATTTGCGCTGGTGGTTGTGTTAATACTTTTGTTACAGCAGTACCAAAATGACTGGCTGACAGTTCAAACCCGCTTTTCTGGAGAAAGCATTGCCAGACAATATGCAAAACTTCTTCAGCCCGCATTCATAGCAGATCAGCTCACCAGTGAAGGCCTTGAAATCGATGCTGGCACGGCGTTATTAAACAATATTGCCAGAAGGGATTACATTGAGAGTGTCGCTGCTATTTTGATAAACGAACCACACATTCTTGCGTTGTCCGTGTTTGATAAAGACGGAAGATATATTGCCCCTTTGCCCCAAATTGAGAGCGTGGTGTCGATGAGTCAGTCGCAAAGTGTAACGCCGCTAACTTATGTTGGCGTTATCACTGATGATAATGAAAATTTACTAGGTTATGTGAATATTCACATGAACACGCAGGCTGTCCTCGAGAGTCCACTGACATTGCGCTACCAGCTTGCTCTTATTGCGTGTATTCTCGTCTTTTTAGCGCTCATGCTAGGTATTTACCTAACCCGGGCCTTTTATAAATCTCGCCCATGGTTTATTCAGGTAATTGAATCAAAAAGAAATAAAGAGAAGCGCTAGATAGCTAGTTTGGACGTCTATGCTTCGCTTCCAGCATCAATATTGAATAGTCGAGTGTAGTTCACTGTAGTGGTGGAGACTATTTCTTTAAGTGGCACCCCATAGCAGTCGCGTATAACGTCAACGACATCTGATAAATAACGAGGTTCGTTTGCTTCTCCTTGTCTACCGCACATGGGCATATCAGGGGCATCCGTTTCTAAAAGCAATTTATCAAAATGGTGTTCTAACAAAAACCCAAGGGTGTTTCGTGTTTTTTGAGCACGCTCATAGGTGATCGTACCGCCTATACCTAGGTAAAACCCTCGCTCAATATACCCTTTGGCCGCTTCAATACTTCCTGAAAAAGCATGCACAACCCCCACTCCCTGATAGTTGGCTAGCTTCAGCGCTTCAACGAGCAAATGATGACTTTTTCTGTGATGTAAAATTACGGGTAACGATACTTTATCAGCAAGTTTCAAATGGTTGTGTAGCGCTTCCTTTTGAAGCGCTAACGGCACGCTTATATGCCCATCGATACCTGTTTCCCCCAAGGCTTTTACCGAATGGTGCAAGTTAGCCGTAGCGGCTTCAAGTTGACGAAGACTCTCCTTGAGTGTTTGCTCTGGCTTTTCAAGCTCACTGCAAGTTAAAAAATAAGGATGGAGCCCAAGCGCAGTATCAATCGATAAAAGGCTCTCATAGCGTTCACTGAGTGCTTGTAACGCCTGCCAAGATTCGGGGTTAATACTAGGCGCCATGATGCGCGTAAGCCCTGCGGCTTTGGCGCTTTCTAATGCAACTCTAAGATCTTTTTTTTGTGCAAGTAAGTCGAGATGGCAATGACTATCAATCACGGCTTAGATGCCTCCTTGTTACCTATCTCGCCGCACGCTATCTACAAGCTCAATAGTTAAACGGGCTCACATTCTAGAGAAGTGCTTTAGCGGGAACGAAAGGTGAACTTATTCCCTACGGCATTAGGCGCTGTGTTACCCACGCGCCATCTTCAGTTTTGTTGTATTCAAAGCGGTCATGTAGCCTATCTTCTCCACCTTGCCAAAACTCAATTTGATGTGGCACGATCCTGAAACCGCCCCAAAAATCCGGCACGGGAAGCTCTTTGTTAGCAAACTTATCTTTTAACTGCTTAAACTGGGTCAGTAGAAGCTCCCTGCTGCCAATAGGTTTGCTTTGTTTTGACGCATACGCTGCTAGCTGACTGTCTTTCGGTCGCGAAAAGAAATAGGCGGCATTCTCAGAAACAGAAAGCTTTTCAACGCTGCCACATACGCGAACTTGGCGCTCCATAAAAAACCATGGAAAGTGGCACGACACTTTAGGGTTTACCGCTAACTCTTGTGCCTTACGGCTGCCTAAGTTAGTGAAAAACACAAAGCCCTTTTCACTGACATCTTTTAACAAAACGATACGCTGAGAAGGTTGGCCGCTGGCATCGACGGTGGCAACCGTCATAGCAGTAGGATCAGGAATTCCGGCGTCAATGGCATCTTTTAACCATTTATCGAATAAAGTAAACGGATTTGAAGTTATATCTGACTCACTCAAACTGCCCTTTGAGTACTGCCTGCGCATATCTGAAATTGCCATATACCGCTCCTAAAAAGAAGTTGTTGTGCCTGCTAGTGATGTTGAAACCGAGTAAGTAAACAGCCGTGTCAATGCTCACATAAGCACTTCTAACTGAGGTAGTTGCCCACAAGCCATACGGCTACGCCACTTGGTGAGGATGCTAACTCACTATCTTTGCTAATATAACGCCAGTTAAAGCTAACTAGCGTTATAAAGATAATATAGGCGTGAACTAGAAGTTACTGTCGTCACCGTAACCTAGAGAGCGCAGAGCACGTTCATCGTCTGCCCAGCCTTGTTTCACTTTCACCCAAAGTTCTAGAAATACTTTGTTGTCGAACAAGTTTTCCATATCTTTACGCGCTTGCTCACCAATGGTTTTCAAATGCTTTCCGCCTTTACCGATGATCATGCGTTTTTGGGTTTCACGCTCTACCAAAATCAGACCGCTGATACGATAAACACCGTTGTCTGCCATTTTGAATTGCTCAATTTCCACAGTAGTAGAGTAAGGCAGTTCATCGCCGGTGAAGCGCATAAGCTTTTCGCGAATGATTTCAGCAGCCATAAAACGGCTTGAGCGGTCAGTGATGTAATCTTCTGGGAAGAAAAACTCACTTTTAGGTAGCGACTTGGCCACCAACTCTCTAATTTCGTCAACCATTCGGCCCTGTTTAGCACTGATAGGGATCATGTGCTCAAACGGGTGCTTTTCGCCAAGCTTTTTAAGGTGAACCATAAAGTTTTCTTTATCTTCAACCTTATCCATCTTGTTTACGATGAGATAGCAAGGAAGGTTTGCTTGTTTAACCTTACTTAATACCATTTCATCTTCGGCGTTGAATCGGTCGCCCTCTACAACAAAAAGCACAAGGCCAACTTCAGCCAAAGAGCTTGATGCCGCGCGGTTCATATAGCGGTTGATCGCGCGCTTTTCGTCTTGGTGAAGCCCTGGGGTATCGACGTAAATCGCTTGATAATCACCGTCGGTGTCTATACCAAGAATGCGGTGGCGAGTAGTTTGCGGTTTACGCGAAGTAATACTTACCTTTTGCCCTAGCAAGCGGTTAAGCAAGGTCGATTTACCCACATTAGGGCGGCCTACTATGGCAACTAGGCCACAGCGAGTTTGAATATCAGGCATTTCAGGCAAATTCGATTCATCATGCGTTGCCATCAAGCTTCTCCAATGTTAAACGAGCAGCTTCTTGTTCTGCTTTTCGGCGGCTATTGCCAGACGCCACTACGGCTTCTGGTAAGCTTTCTACCTTGCAGCTAACTTCAAATGTTTGTGCGTGATCTTTCCCTGAAATAGACAACACCTCATAGGTTGGCAGCGCTTGTTTACGACCTTGTAAAAACTCTTGAAGACGTGTTTTGCTGTCTTTAGGGTGGGCATTAGGGTCTAGTTTGTTTATGCGGGTTTCCCATAAACGGTCTATAACGCCTCGTACCTCGTCCATACCGGAATCAAGGTAAATAGCCCCTAAAATAGCTTCAACGGCATCGGCTAAAATCGAACTTCTGCGATGACCACCACTTTTGAGCTCACCGGGCCCTAAGTTTAGCAGTTCACCCACACTGGCTTCCTTTGCAAGTTCTGCCAGTGTGTCTCCTTTAACCAAAGTAGAGCGCATGCGGGTAAGCTTGCCTTCTGGCACAGTTGGGAATCGCTTAAACAGCGTTTCCCCAACAATCATGCCTAAAATAGCGTCACCCAAAAATTCAAGTCGCTCGTTGTGCTGCTTGGCCGCACTACGATGAGTAAGCGCTTGTTCCAATAAAGCTTCATTGGTAAATGTGTAGCCTATCGCCTTGTACAGACGACGATATTTATCAATTCCCTGCATTAATGAATGCCACCTGCTCGCTCAAATCGAACACCTGTTGGTACCCACGTTGGAAGGAAGTCTGACGGGCTGCGCTCAAATTCAAATGAAATCCAAATCGCCACCGCTTTTCCAACCAAGTTTGCATCTGGCACAAAACCCCAGAAACGGCTGTCGCGGCTGTTGTCTCGGTTATCGCCTAGCACGAAATACTGACCTTCTGGCACAATCCACTCATTGCTACGCGTTCCAGGCTGGGTATAAAAATTAACTGGCGAAATCTCGCGTACTGGGTGGCGCAAAATGTCATGCTCTACTGTGCCTAAATCTTCGGTGTAACGCATAAGCTGCGCCATGTCCTGTACGAACTCACCACGCTCTTGGAACGTCAGCGGTACGGCTTTCAATTTAGGACAGTTGTTGCCAGTCTCACACTTCGGTTTGATATAAACCTGTTTATTTTGATAAACCACAGTATCGCCCGGTAAACCAATCACGCGCTTAATATAGTCTATTGAAGGCTCTTCAGGGTACTTGAAAACCACCACATCACCACGCTCTGGTACGCCAGTTTCAATAAGCTTACTTCTGAAAACTGGGTCTTTCACGCCATAGGCAAACTTTTCAACCAAAATGAAATCACCCACTAACAGGGTGGGCATCATTGAGCCTGAAGGAATTTGAAATGGCTCATATAAAAACGAACGCAATACCAATACGAAAGCAATAACAGGAAAAATCTGTTGTGAAGTATCAACAAGGTACGGCAGTTGAGGATCTTCTCCGTAGCCCGCCCCTTCTGCGGTTGCCGCAGCCTGTAAACGTGCTTTTCGCTTTGGTGCAAACACTAGGCTATCCACTAGCCAGATTAATCCTGTTATTAAGGTGAGTGCCACCAAAATCAAGGAGAAGTAATTCGCCATTATTTGCCCACCTTTAATACTGCAAGGAACGCATCTTGTGGCAATTCAACATTACCCACTTGCTTCATTCGCTTTTTACCTTCTTTCTGCTTTTGAAGTAGTTTCTTCTTACGGCTTACGTCACCGCCGTAACACTTCGCGATTACGTTTTTACGTAGCTGTTTAACTGTACTTCTTGCAACAATATGGTTACCAATAGCCGCCTGAATAGCGATATCGAACATTTGTCGTGGAATAAGCTCGCGAAGCTTTTCGACCAGCTCACGACCACGGCCTTGAGAGTTTTCTCTGTGCGTAATTACCGCTAACGCGTCTACACGTTCACCGTTAATTAGAATATCAACACGCACCATGTCTGATGTCTGGAAACGCTTAAAGTTGTAATCAAGCGATGCAAAACCACGGCTGGTCGATTTCAAACGGTCGAAGAAATCGAGCACCACTTCTGCCATTGGCAGCTCATAAGTTACCGCAACTTGCTTACCGTGGTATGTCATGTTGGTTTGCATACCGCGCTTCTCAACACAAAGCGTAATTACGTTGCCTAGGTATTCTTGTGGCACAAGAATGTTGGCTTCAACCATAGGCTCACGAATTTCTGCAATATCGTTTACCGGAGGTAGCTTAGCCGGGCTATCTACGGTAAGGATTTCGCCCTTGGTTGTTTCTACTTCGTAAATTACCGTTGGCGCAGTAGTGATAAGACCCAAGTCATACTCACGCTCTAAACGCTCTTGAATGATTTCCATGTGTAGCATGCCAAGGAAACCAATACGAAATCCAAAACCTAGCGCGGCGGAGCTTTCTGGCTCATAAAACAGTGAAGCGTCATTCAGGCTTAGTTTCGCCAGGGCGTCACGGAAGTCTTCGTAGTCATCAGAGCTTATTGGAAAAATACCGGCATAAACCTGAGGTTTAACCTTTTTAAAGCCCGGAAGCATTGCGTCAGCTGGCTCACGTGCCAAGGTAATGGTGTCGCCCACAGGCGCGCCTTGGATATCTTTAATTCCTGCGATGATAAAGCCTACTTCGCCAGCTTTTAATGTGCCTGTATCGAGTGGCTTGGGCGTAAATACACCAATTTTGTCAACCTGATGCGTTTGACCATTTGACATAATTTGAATTTTGTCTTTCTTGGTCAACTCGCCTTCGACAATACGAACCAGTGAAACAACGCCTTGGTAGTTGTCGAACCAAGAATCGATGATCAGCGCTTTAAGTGGCGCTTCGCGGTCACCTTCTGGCGGCGGGATTTTATTTACAATGACTTCAAGTACATCTTCAATACCGATACCGGTTTTTGCTGAGCAGCGCACAGCGTCCAGTGCATCGATACCAACAATATCTTCAATTTCTTCTGCAACGCGGTCTGGCTCGGCCTGAGGCAGGTCGATTTTATTTAGTACAGGCACTACTTCCATATCCATCTCGATGGCGGTATAGCAGTTTGCCAATGTCTGTGCTTCTACGCCCTGACCTGCATCAACAACCAAAAGCGCACCTTCACAGGCAGCAAGAGAACGAGATACTTCGTAGGTAAAGTCAACGTGTCCAGGAGTGTCGATGAAGTTAAGCTGATAAGTTTCGCCGTCGCGCGCTTCGTAGTTCAGCGTTACGCTTTGCGCTTTGATAGTAATACCGCGCTCTTTTTCTAGGTCCATTGAGTCGAGAACCTGTTCAGCCATTTCACGGTCTGTTAGCCCTCCACAATGCTGGATTAGACGGTCTGACAGCGTAGACTTACCGTGGTCAATGTGGGCGATAATACTGAAGTTACGAATGTGCGATTGTTGCATAATGCTGGAAATTACCTGCAGAAAAATTCATTAAACAAAAAAATGCTGCTTGCCTTGCTTCAAGGGTTATACGCAGCGCGTGCGGATTTTACCCATTTCTTGCACGAAAAGCGAATTGGCGTGGTGGAAAATTTATTACTTTCAAGAAACATAACGAATGGAAGTGGCAACCTGACGTGACTTCCTCGTCCTATCTCAAAACTTAGCTACATTGATGAGCGTGAGTTAACGCTATAATCTCGTGCAAAATGGCCTCGTATAAATTGGCCTCGTATAAATTGGCCTCGTATAAATTGGCCTCATATAAACCGGCCTTTTATAAAACAGTCCCGTATTAAAAAATGAGTAGCGTAAAGCCCTTCAAAAAATCAATGTTCTACTGCACTGTTGTCTTGTTGACCCAATAGCACAGGTTGATATTTTGTACGTTCTACACGACGCAACTTGTAAGCAATTAACTTATAGGTAAAGAAGGTTACTAATCCACTTGGCAGCATGGCCCATAACTCGTGAGTAAAGCCGTTACTACTAAGTAATGATATAGACACCGAATATGCCCCGATAAACGCAATGAGCGGTAGCAAATACAACCAAGCCGATGCACTTAAAATACCTGCTTCCGGTATACCTACAATCACTTCTTGGCCAACCCGCACAGGCATGGGAGTGCGCAGCGTCAACTGCTGCGTTTTCGGTGCAAGCGCACGAGAAATAACGCCGGTACCACAATCACTTTGTGCTTGGCAGGCGTTACAGGTCGACTTAATCGCTGCTTCTACGGTGACCGTATCGCCATTAACGGCAACTACGGTGGCGGTTTCTCTTATCATTGTTACTCAATCGCGCGGTTATTCACTTGCACTGCTGACGGGGCGTAAAGACGTAGCAATAGCGTTAGCGGTTTGCAAGGGTATTTCTCCCACCACTGTCACTTGCGCCTTGCCGTCTGTTAACGTTAAAAACGTACTTACTTCATTACGCAGCGCCAGCGTCTCACCTAACGCATCTTCCGCAGGCTGAACATACACAGATACGTCAACCAATCCATCTGAGAAAAGTTTATATTCTACAACCTGACCTGTTAAGGCCAGTCGTCTTGTATCTTGTTTTATTTCTCGCATGCCAGCCGGCAAATAGGTGACGTCCCATTTGTGTGCACGATTTGGCGTATTGCTTAGCGCCATGGGCGCGGGTAACGACGCCGAATTTATGCGTGAGAAATATTCTGCAGGCTCTGCAGATATCGCAAATGCCGTGACCTGAATTTGTTCTAATAGCGCCCCTTGCAAATCAAGCATGTTCAGTTTGAGCAACATGCCAGATGACTCATCCAGCCAAAGCTGGTAGCCAAATCGCGTATTATCTCGGCTGACTATTCGTATCTGCTGCGCTGAACGCCCTGCTACCCGAGCTCGGCCCACCGCTACAAACTCATAAGCTTCAGCTAGCTGTTCAGGGTGATAAAGTAGCGCACTAGGAATAGGCCCGTTAATGTGCTTCGAGCGCAAACTATAGGGTTGTACATCTGGCTCAAATACACTCACCACATCGTTCACACGAATGAGCTCGCGGCCTGGTCCATTTTGAAGATTTAACTGCTCTAATTCAGAGCCATCTTCCATTATCCCGTGGCGCCACAAATAAGGAACGGTTTCCTTCCCTGCAATAGTTTGCACAAAAGACACTTGGAA
The DNA here is from genome assembly GCF_000808575.1 of Alteromonas marina. Classification (GTDB taxonomy): domain Bacteria; phylum Pseudomonadota; class Gammaproteobacteria; order Enterobacterales; family Alteromonadaceae; genus Alteromonas; species Alteromonas marina_A. The sequence goes on along the minus strand of NZ_JWLW01000005.1, from coordinate 57,802 downwards.
ATTGGCATTGGTTATAATGTTTTGAAGTTCAGCTAGCCACTGGTTGGCCGATTGAGGCTCGCGCGCGAGAGAAGCAGATGCATTTTGCTCGCTTCGATTTTGTTCAAGTTGCTCTTGAATCAAGTCTTCTTGCACTGCTTCCTCTTGATCAGCTTCATCTAGTCGGCCAGCCCTTGTGTTTGATTCTGAGCTAGCGTCTAATTCAACGTCGCCATCATTCACGTTTTCGACTGGAGCAATAGGAGCTTTCGTTTCTTCGCTCAGCGAAGCAGTTTGGGCAACAGTGGGCTGAATAGCCGTGCCCGAAATGAAAAAAAGTGCAAGGATAGAACTACAGCGCATTTTTTCCCGCCTTAAAACAAACATACCAGCAGTATATGCTGGTATGATTAAAATATGAAATGTATGTCAGTCACAATTCACTTGCGAAAGCACATTCCAACTAATGTTGACTGGCTGCGATAACTTATGGGCGCTTTGGTCCACTTGTTTCGCTTTCACCCTCGTCCTCTTGCGCTTGCTTAAGCTTTATTTGCTGCTCATGATCAGCAATCAATGCATTAATTTTGCGCTTTTTCTCAAGCATTTCATTCATGTCGTTACGCGGTAACGTTCTGGTTTGTTCCAAACTCACTGGAGACAATCCACCTTGAGGAGCAATCGTTGGCGCTGTCATAAATGGCTCGGTAGGCGCTTCTTGATTGGTGTATTGAACACCAAAGATAACTGCCACTGCCACCGATGCGGCTACTGCAAACTGGCCTGACTGCTTCGCAAAAGGAACGACATTGCCAATCAATGGCATCGACTTCCAGCGCGAGCGTTTAGGTGCAACTATCGCTGGCTCGTTTTCAAGCGCAGCAGCTACGCTTGCGGTGATGTCCAACTGTGGGGCAACACTTGCTTCTTTACGCATTGCACCGCGATATACATGGTAACGTTGCCATTTGGCTTGAAGCGCTTCATCGTGCTTAATTGCATCGATAATGTCATTGCCTTCTATCTCACCATCCATGAATGCGGACAATTTTTCTTGCTGTTGCGTCATATATTCATTTCCAGATCAAAGTGATCGTTAACTACCCTAACACAGCTGTTAGTCATCGTGGAAAAAAGAAAGTTCATCTTTTTTTGATTTTATTTCTTTTTAATTTTCTAACAACGGTTGAATAACTTTATCAATCGCCTCGCGAGCCCTAAAAATACGGGATCTCACCGTACCCACAGGACACGACATTACATTCGCGATTTCTTCATAGCTCAACCCTTCAATTTCGCGCAGCGTAATCGCCATGCGTAAATCGTCCGGCAGCTTCTCAACTACCTTAAACAGAGTTTCTTCGATTTCCTCAGATAACAAGCTTCGCTCAGGTGTTGATTGCTCTTTTAAAGCATCGCTACCTTCGTAAAAGTCAGCTTCATCAGCATCGACATCGCTTGCAGGCGGTTTACGCCCCTGAGATACAAGATAGTTTTTGGCGCTGTTTACCGCAATCCGATACAACCAAGTGTAAAATGCACTGTCGCCGCGAAAATTAGGTAAGGCACGATATGCTTTAATAAACGCTTCTTGCGTTACATCAGCAACGTCACCGGTATTTTTTACATAGCGAGAAACAAGGTGCATTACTTTGTGTTGATAACGAGTTACCAATAAGTTGAACGCATTTTTATCGCCACGCTGTACTTTTTCGACCAGTTGTTGGTCGGTTATCTGCTCGCTCATTCGAGCCATTACTCCCTACTTCAACTACACCATAGCTCTAACAAGCATGTGTGTAGACGCGTTCTTTTTACAAAAGTTCTGTAAAAGCATTAAATATTTTAAAAAATGCTTAAGTCAGAGGGCAAGAATGATTGTGTTTTGCTACTCATCCTTTAGACTTGCCGAACCTTTGCTCGTTTGAATTGATATAAAAATACATGAAATCTGTATCGTCTTCACTAACTTCCACATCAAATGCAATAGAACATCGTTGTGACGTATTGATTATTGGGAGTGGCGCAGCAGGATTGAGCTTAGCGCTTAAGCTTGCTGACCATTGTCAGGTTATTGTACTTAGTAAAAGTGACCGCAATGAGGGCTCTACCCGCTATGCACAAGGTGGTATTGCCGCAGTATTCGATGAACAAGACTCTATAGACGCACACGTAAAAGATACGCTTGCCGCAGGCGCAGGGCTATGCGAAGAGCCTGCTGTAAGATTTACCGCAGAACGAGCAAAGGCGTCACTTGAGTGGCTTATCGGCTACGGTGTGCCGTTTGATACAGAGAAAAGTGAATCTGGTGAGGAACGCTTTCACCTTACCCGCGAGGGAGGACACAGTCATCGTCGCATTCTTCACGCCGCCGACGCCACAGGCGAAGCGCTTCAAATTACGTTAAATGACGCAGTATCGACTCACCCAAACATTCACGTGTTTGAGCGTTATAACGCTATAGACCTTATTCCGTCAAAAGAAGAAAAGAACAGCGTGGTGGGTGCCTATGTTTGGAATAGGCAACAAGAGCACGTTGAAGTAATTCGCTCTCCTTTCGTTGCATTGGCGACCGGCGGTGGCAGTAAGGTCTATCAGTATACATCGAACCCCGATGTGTCGAGCGGTGACGGCATTGCCATGGCATGGCGCGCAGGCTGCCGTGTAGCAAACATGGAATTCAATCAGTTCCACCCTACTTGCTTATTCCACCCGCAGGCACGTAACTTTTTGATTACAGAAGCGCTGCGCGGCGAAGGTGCCAACCTCTGCCACGCCGACGGCACCCGCTTTATGCACAAATTCGATGAGCGTGGCGATCTCGCGCCGCGCGACGTCGTTGCCCGCGCAATCGACTATGAAATGAAGCGATTGGGCGCTGACTGCATGTATTTGGATATCAGTCATAAGCCCGCTGACTTTATTGTTAAGCACTTCCCTAATATTTATCGTAAGTGCCGCTCGCTTGGTATCGATATAACCCGTGAACCTATCCCTGTCGTGCCCGCGGCGCACTACAGCTGCGGCGGCGTAATGACCGACTTTAATGCCAAAACCGATCTGAATAACGTGTATGCAATCGGTGAAGTAGCTTACACAGGTCTACATGGTGCTAACCGTATGGCGTCTAACTCTTTACTTGAATGCGTGGTGTTTGCGAGCGCTGCAGCCGAAGATATTATAAAAAATCTTCCCAGTGCAGACTGTGAAGAGCCTATTGCGCCTTGGGATGAGAGCCAGGTTTCTAACTCGGATGAGGAAGTCATCATTCAACATAACTGGCATGAACTTAGGCTGTTCATGTGGGACTACGTGGGCATTGTGCGAACAGATAAGCGACTTGAACGTGCCATGCGTCGAATTAAGTTACTAGAGCAAGAGATTACTGAATATTACTCACACTTCAGAGTGAGTAATAACCTGCTAGAGCTTCGAAACCTGGTTACGGTTGCAGAACTCATAGTACGATGCGCGATGGAGCGAAAAGAAAGCAGAGGGTTACACTTTAATTTGGATCACCCTGAGCAAGTAAACAACCCGACGCCAACAGTTCTTATTCCAAAAAAACAACTCTCTGGTGCTGACGTTGGCTCGCTAATTACTCAAGACAGCTTCGCTGATGCCGACTAGTATAAAGATAATGGTCTATATCGGATTGAAGAAGAATTTGAGCATTCACGCAGTTTCATTTAGCGCGCTGTGTTAAATGAAACTGCGGAACATGGCCGCTAAACCAAAATGGATGAAGACCTAAAGTTCTAATTAGCGCTCAATAGAAAGCATCAAATAAAAAGAGAGCTAAAATCGCATGCTCTCTTTTCACTATTCAGTAAACATCAATCTCAACTAATTGACTGCTTTTACCTTACCTTTTCAAGCCTAATTAAACGTCAAGCTAAGCCTGATTAAACGCTAGACTAGCGGATAAGTGCACAAGGCTGTCATTACTATCGGTAACGTCTATAAGCACACTATTATCTGTTTTACAGTGTTGTTGAATGTGAATGTCACAAGGCAAAAACACGGGCTTTCTAAAGCGGCAGTTTACTTCTTTTACGCTCATAGACTGTCTAGAGTCTTGATGACTTACAAACGCCGACACAGCGCGTGACAATGTCCACATGCCGTGTGCTATAGGCTGTTTAAACCCAAATACTTTGGCAGATATTGCAGACAAGTGAATAGGGTTATAGTCACCAGAAAGCTTTGCATAGCGGCGACCTGTATTAGCCGAAGCACCAATTTCACCGATGAGCGCCCTATTCTCTAGTTCACAATCGTCATGAAAGTCATTTTTAGCACCCAGTGGCGCAACATGAACGGCTTTAACCTTCACTAAGTAACTACTTACCGCCCTGTAAACCAGGTTCCCTGCCTGCAGCGCTTCTAACATCACATCCACTTCCCAACCTCGGTTATGCGGTCTCACTTCGTGAAAGCGCACCCGACATTCAAAGGGTTCGCTTAAGTCGCAATGGTCTATTACCGATACTTTGTTAGCGGCGTGGATAAGGCCAAGCAAAGGAAATGGGCTTTGTTTGTCCAGCAAGCACTGCATTTGCAATGGTAAGGAAAGCATTTGTAAATAAAGTGGATGGGCATGCTCATTTGCCGGCCAGTCAACTTCCTGACAAAAAGAAGCGTAGTGCACATTGTCGACATTGAGCGTTTTGGTATAGATGCGCTGAGGCAACGTAGGCGGTTTAAACTGCATAAGCTGCCTGGCGTCAACGCGTTTAAATAACGCTTTTATATACTCACGAAACATCTTTTAAATTCCTTTAAGGCATTGCTTTTCGGGCCAAGATAATGGCTCTAGCCAACCGGCGATAGTCTGCTTCGCAGCACTCACCTTTTAAGATCCAAGCGAGATGGCAATGATCTTTTTCAAACCATCTGCGTTTTTGGCGCGGCACATTGATACACAGCCCCCAAGTAAAAAGCTGGGAAGAATGATGAATGTTCATTGATGTGCCGTCGACCTGAGCATCAACTAACACGCTCCCCTTTGGCGTACTTTGCAAATCCAGTGGGAGCGTGCTGTCGTTAACAACCCGGATAATACCATCGCTGGTCAATGAGATAGCGTATTGGGTAGCAGAAACTTTGTTACTAAACGCGTCATAAAGACGCCAGAAAATAACTAACGTAGTTGCAACAGCAACAAGCGCTATCAATTTTGAGAAGCACAGCCAAGACCACAAGTATTGAGGAAAGCTGCACAATGCTGCGAAAAGACAAACAGCAACGCATACTTCCCCAAATAACCTTCTAAACCTATTGTGTGTAATGCAAATTCTATACTTTGACACGGTTGACGATAGTCGCCACCATGGCGGCTAGTTCAGGGTCTTCGCACTTCTGGTGTCCCATGATCCATGCAAACAAATCAGGGTCATCACTGGTAAGTAAACGTTCAAATGTTTCTTGATCTTCATAACTTAAAGAATCGAAGGCTTCTTCCACAAAAGGAAGTAAAAGTACGTCTAATTCTAGCATGCCTCTGCGACACGCCCACTTTAATCGCGCTAATCTTTTTGGTTCAAACATATGTCTTTCATACCGTTTTTTATTCGCTAACAATAATACCATGCCCTATGCGTGGGGATCACTGCTCTTTTGGTCAGATAGGCAAACTAAATAGAACTTAATCTGCGCACATTCCCATGTATTGCCCTTGAATATTGATGGTTTTACCATACCTTGAGTACATACAGCGAATTTTACAGTGGTGAATATGACATCTATCGCATCATTACAAAGTCTTCCAAGTGAATTTGTGGTCGAGCTTTCAAATGCCATGATAATTTCTTTGGAAGGAGAACAGGCCGACAGTTACCTGCAAGGGCAAATTACGGTCAACATTAATAAGCTAGACGAAAATACTGCCAGACACTTCGCCCATTGTGATAATAAAGGCAAAACCTGGTCTACCGGGTACGTAACTCGTCATTTAAATAAATTATTGTTGGTTACCAATGAAGATGCGGGTAGCCATTCATTAGCGCAGCTTAATAAGTACGGTGTATTCTCTAAGGTTGATATTCTCGACGACACACAAACATACAGCGCTTACTTTATTTCGTTTGATGCGGTGAAAACTAACGAAGTAAAGGCAGCGTTAAGCCAGCTTTTCTCAGAAAACGACGTGGAACGCCTTCTAGAGAGCGATACTCCTGACAATGGCTCACTTGAAAAGGTCGAGAGCGAACACGGCGTTTCTTATGTTGCAAATACTAGCTGCAAAGGAATTATTGTTCTTTTAGATGAAAATGGCGCAAAGCAAATAAATTCGTTAATAGAAACGCATACCCTTTCTTGCTATCCCCAAACCGTGTTTGACGCTATACAAATTCAAAGCGTACACGCTTCAGTGCAAGGCGACGCAGTGGCGGAATACGTGCCCCAGATGATTAATGTGCAGGCGCTCAACGGTATCGACTTTGATAAAGGCTGCTATATGGGGCAAGAGGTGGTTGCGCGAACCCGCTTCTTAGGTAAAAACAAACGCGCCGCCTACAGCTTTAAGCTTGAAGGTAACCTAGATATTAAACCTGGCGATGCATTAGAAAAGCAGTTGGGTGAAAATTGGCGTATAGCAGGCAAAATACTCAATGTAGCGTTGCTTGATGATGAAACCTGGTTTATTGCCGTGTTAAACAACGACACCACCAGTGAAGATTTGCATAGATTGGCTGAAAATAACGCCATTACCTGTTACCCTAATGCTTTGCCGTACAGTATTGAGCAGAAAGCTAGCAATATTGTGAAAAAACGTCGATAAGCAGTGTTTACTGCATTACATTTATTGCCCTGAACTCTGAAAGGGCCAAGATAGGATTTGTTATGACAATTACTTCTGACAGCGTTGTAACGCTACATTACACCGTATCTACCGAAGACGGCACAACGCTAGACTCTTCAGAAGGGAAATCGCCACTAGTAGTACTACTAGGCCGTCGCTTCTTAATTGAAGGACTAGAAGATGCACTTATTGGTAAATCGAAGGAAGATAGCTTCAACGTTTCAGTAACCCCTGAAAAAGCATACGGTGAACGTGCTGACGAACTTGTGCAAACCGTACCACGCTCAATGTTTGATGGTATGGATGTTGAAGTGGGTATGTCTTTCCGCGCAACTACACCTCAGGGCGAGCAATCGGTAATTATTATTGAAACAACTGACGAAGAGGTTGTTGTTGATGGTAACCACCCACTTGCCGGTATTCCGTTAACTTTCGACGTATCGGTTGTTGACGTGCGTGAAGCTACGCAAGAAGAGCTTGAGCACGGTCATGTGCACAGCGAAGGCGGTTGTGGCCACGACCACTAAGCTATTCCCCACTTATTTTTCAATAAATATTGAATCTGTATAAACAAAAAGGAGCCATCGGCTCCTTTTTCATTTGTTAAGCAATACCATTTTGCATAGATAATTGCCCACTCGGAAGGCGCTGGCAAGCTTCCTAGCAAGGCATGGGAATGCAGGAATGGTATAATACACGTTAAATCGCGTCTTCGTTTTGCTCACCAGTACGAATACGTACTGCACTTTCGACGCTGTAAACGAAGATCTTACCGTCGCCGATTTTACCTGTCTTAGCTGACGTTTGAATAGCTTCAACTGCTTGTTCAACGCGGTCATCATCTAACACAAGCTCAATTTTGATTTTAGGTAGGAAGTCTACTTGATACTCTGCACCGCGATAGAGTTCAGTGTGACCTTTCTGGCGACCGAACCCCTTCACTTCAGACACTGTCATCCCTGCGATACCGACTTCAGCTAGCGCTTCCCTAACATCGTCCATTTTGAACGGTTTAATGATAGCTTCAATTTTTTTCATGACTACAACTCATCGTAAATTGTTGGAATTGGCACACGCTTATGCTGTGTACGCTCATAAATATAGAGCAATTTCTCTTCCACTTCTGCAGAAACAGGCTTGCCTTCCAAAAAGTCATCGATTTGGTCGTAAGACATGCCTAGCGCTTGCTCATCAGCTTTTTGTGGCGACAGGCTTTCTAAATCAGCGGTTGGCGCTTTGGTGATCACATTATGCGGTGCACCCAAATGGGCAGCCACTGCACGTACTTGGCGCTTACTAAGTCCGAATAACGGAGCTAAATCACACGCTCCATCACCGTATTTGGTGTAAAACCCTGTAATATTTTCAGCCGAATGATCTGTACCTAAAACCAGCCCGTCAACCATTCCCGCAATTTCATACTGTATAACCATACGAGTACGTGCTTTAACATTCCCTTTCACAAAGTCTTGTTTCGCTTCATTGTCAGGAAGAAGATTAGCACTGGCAAGCGCTTGTGAAGTTGAGGCATGAATAGCATCTGCACCAGGTTTTACATTCACGGAAAGAGAGTGAGAGGGCTGAATAAAATCGATAGATTTCTGCGCATCTTCTTCATCAGCTTGTGTATCATAAGGCAAGCGGACTGCAATAAACTGGTAGTTTTCGTGATGTTCGTCATTTAATTCATTTACAGCCAATTGAGCCAAACGACCCAACGTACATGAATCAATGCCGCCACTAATACCCAGCACCAGTGAATTCAAACCAGAGGTAAGCAACTGCTTTTTGATAAACGATACTCGACGTGCAACTTCATATTCCACATCGATTTCAGGCAGCACTTTCATTTCATCAATAACTGCTTGTTTTTGCATTATAATATCCACGTATTTTTGAGGCGTCCTGGAACCCGATTCTACGACAATATCACGTTAGATGTTAGTGGTATCCCCGTATCATTTGAATAACCCTGTACTTATTCGCAATGGTAAGCACAGCTTTTCTTGATGTAATTATTTTAAAGCGTAAGCATAAGCCGTGTGAGATAGTTAACCGTAAGGCGTATGGTCAACGATGCGATATCACGGTAAAACATACCTTTATTGTCGGAGTTTAGTTTACCCTAAAATATAGGCGAGTAATGCATATTTATCGCGTAGTTTCATTACATCAAAGATAGAATAAAAAAGTAGATTTAAAGTGGCGATGTTTTTAGCTCAAGGTCAGTACTAGTGGCTTAGACACTCAACGAGCATTAGCTTTACCTGCCGTTTGTTCGGCGCAATTTATAAGCTAAGATTTAGTAAAGTTTGGAAAGTAGCAACCTCACAATGATAAGAACAAAATTAAAACAACATTCACAAGCCTTTATTAATCAAAGAGGCCTTACGCTGCTGGAGATGCTTGTCGCCGTTGCTGTGTTGACGATTATTCTTACTACTGTCGCGCCAAGTATACAAAGCGTTCTTATCAAAAATAGAATTACTTCAGATATTAATAATTTAAGTGCCGTGGTGCAGCGAGCCAGGTTTACCGCAGTAGACGAACAAGCCAGTGTTGTTTTATGCCCAACAGAAAATTACGAGGCCTGCACCAGCAGTTGGAAAAAAGCGAAAATGGTATTTGTAGATACAAACGGAAATGGTAGTCGTGACAATAACGAGGCGCTTATTACAGCCAGCGATCCGCTTAACTCCGCAAACGCTATCTACGGTGTAACAGGGAGCTTAGCTTTTGATGAGCAAGGTGCAATCAGTACGGCAGCAACAATTACGTTGTGCCCAAAGGATAATGATGACGACTATGCGTCTGCTCTTTTACTTTCTTTGTATGGAAGAATTTCAGTAGCTGTAGACAGTGACGGCGATGGTAAAAAAGAAGACTTAGATGGCACTGCGTTGTCTTGTAGTTAATAGTCGCAGTAAATCCTCACAATTTCCAGTCGTGACTTGTATGTGCAGAAGATAGACCATACCTATTACGAGGTTACCAGCATTCTCTTGGAGCCAACGACGTTTCACTGATTTTTATAGTCCTACAATTTTCACCCTGCTTCTTAAATAAGAGCGTAGCTGCCACTTCATACTCACCGTTTTGACTCATTGTTTGCGCAATGCTGACCTTGTCTATATTGGCTTGAGGGAGTGCGGTTAACGGTAGGTAAACGCCAGTTTCTAACCAACTTCTCGACTGCATCGACTGTACTGATAACAAGTACGCTTTAACTTGATTTACTTGACTTAATTGCCAAGTTGAAATAATCGCTCTAGTCGTTGCCAAACTCAATACACTGACAATCGCCAGCACAGCTAGTGCCTCAACTAGTGTAAATCCAGCCCTAAAATTTTGCCTGTCTAACCCAATGCCATTCCCTTCCATAGTACAGCTTTCTCTCAGTAAGTTTTTCAGTACATTAAGCCTATCAATTTATCGCTAGCACTATTACTGGACTCGCGCATGGCTTTTTCTGACAGAAAAAATATAAAAAGAGAAAATAGTGGGGACAGGCGCGCAATAGGCATGTCGCTTACCGAATTACTTATCGCCTTATGTATTACAAGTATATTGTCGGTAAGCACGGTTCCTTCATTTCAAGCGTGGCTTGAACGCAATGATTTCAAACATTTCGGGTCGCAATTAGCTAGCTCTGCCAAGCAAGCGCGTATCTATGCACTTACCAGTAAAAAGCCTTTTTACCTAATCACAAAATTTGAAAATGCGAGTTGCGTAATAATCAGTGACGATGAAAACTGTACTTGTTCAACATACCGGCTCTGCGCGCAAAATGATGCCGCGTATTGGGAGCTTCCCACCAAATGGAATTCAAAGCTAACAACACTGAATGCAAAAGACAAAACCATAGCTTTCAATCGACACGGTACACTTAATTTCGGCAGCGCCACTACATTTAAGCTATCCAGTAACCATTTTGCAGCTAAAGTAACCGTTAGTCCCCTGGGGCGCGTGAAGTTATGTAGTGAGCAGCACATAACAGGCATTCCGCCATGCTAATTTTCTCAAAGATGTTAAACCGCTCAAATATAAATAAAAGTCGCGGCCATAGTATTACAGAGGTTATGGTGGCTTGCGCTCTGTCAGGCATAATAATAACAGCGATAACGACATACAGTGTTCAGTCCAACGTGAGCTTATCGTCGCTTCAGCACGCCACTTCTATAGAAGAAGACGCGCGAGCACTACAGGATACTATTTCACGGCATCTAAGCAGGGCTGGATTTATTGAAAATAACACTTTACTTACGCCGTTTTTAACTCTTGCAAGTACCAGTCGTTCACTACCAAACGTGACTCTTGATCACCGCGCTGGTGAAGCGCCAAATAGCTGCATTACGTTTTCCTATGACAAAAATCGCAGCGGCGCTATTTCCGCCGCGCAGGACGAAATGTTTGGGTATCGACTGCACGATAAGTCAATTGAATACAGAGTGGGAGGTAAAACCTGTGCGCAAGGGGGATGGTTTGATTTGACCGACCCGAAGACTATCGAAGTGACTCAATTCGCTGCAAATGTATTGCACAAAAGCAGTTGGGGCGCGGCTTATGAAATTAATATAAGCATACAGAGTTTGATGAACCCAAACATAGCAGCAAACAAAACATTCGTGGTTGAGGTGGTTAATGAGAGATAAAGCATTAGTAGAAAGGAAGAATATCACCACGTACAGAAAAGGCTTGATGTGCAAGCCTTACTTTTCAACGGGGAAACAACAAGGTATGGCGGTCCTCGCAATTGTCGCCATACTTCTAAGTGTAGTAACGTTTTCTACCATAACTACATCGCAAAACGTTCAACAGTACTATGCCATACAGAAAATTAGACAAGATAGCGCAAGCTCTCGCGCGATATTAAAGAAACAACTTAAGCGTGTAGCGATGGCGCTTAGGACAAAAAGCATTTCAACGGTACTAAGCACTACAAACAAGCCTAATTTATCAACTACAGTACACGAACAAAGCCTAAAGGGTGATGAACAGCAGCTGCTAACCCACTACGAAGTAAGCGTTTCTCACAGTACAGAAAGCATTAAGTATAAAGCTAATTTCCTTCGTTACCCTGCTCTTCTAAGACTGCCAACCGCAGCTCAGCTATTTTCATGGGATAACCAACTGACTCATTGGTTATTCAATCGCAATATGGCCGAGCTAACTTCAGCATTTTTTCCAAATAGCGTGACAGCTTCTCATTGCCAGAACTTGGTGGATGCCACCGTCTATTGGATAAATGGAGATTGCGCGTTAACTTATAGTGACCTATCACATACATCGAGTTCCGCGCCTACCCTGCTAATCGTGGTAAATGGCGATCTTACTATAAGTGCGAATACGCATTTCTTTGGGCTAATCGTCATGCTTTCGACAACTGCAGCTACCCATAAACTTCACCTCGCCCCTTCAAGCTCCATTGAAGGGGCATTCGTGTCTAATGTTCAGTTGCAAATGCAGATTAGTGGCCTGTTGACGCCCTCAGCGCAAGTTCTTAGAAATCTACAGGCTGGCACTGAGATGGGGAAAATAATCCCTGTTCCGGGAACTTGGTATGATATCGATTAAAAAACCAAATCAAAAAGAATTCATAAGCGTATTGTCAGCTAAACCCTTGGCTGCACCTGGAAGTGATAGCTTATTTTCTCCCCCATGCAATGCATGCAACGGCGGAGTATTAATAGAAATACTCATAGTGCTTTTTATTTTTATGAGCTCCAGTGCTTATCTACTTACTAGCGAAATTAAAACGCGGGGGCTTTGGCTGGCAACATTAAAGTCACAAGTCGAACAGACACAACAGTTAAATACTGCGAGATTGGCCCACACGCAAGATGATGTAGATCAACGCTGGGAGGATATTGCAGTGTTTGGTATTCCGACAATCACACCCTAGCCCATTATGATTTGCTAAGGTGTAATAATGTGGTGCATCAGTTAAGCTTTAGCAAGACCAGCAATATTCACTAGCTTCAAGGGAGCCATTATTGTTTTTGTCCCACCCTTTTCTACCATCGCTAAAATAGTAAAGGGTACCATCTGAAGCTTGACCCGAGCCCGAGACAGGGGTTGCTCTTAACTCAAAATCAGTTGCGCTTGCAGATTGGATAGTTAAATTATACCTACGGCTTGCCGCCGGCTCGGAGGAAGGCGAATGCGTTGCGAAAATTGAAGGGGCCCCCGTGTCACTCCCACTAGCTCCTGCGCCTTTGTAACTAAAAGAACCACTGTGATGCCGCTCCATCGCAGACGCTAAGCCTAATAGGTCGGCCTGACCCGTACCACGATATCCGTCAGCGATCACCCCCTGATACGACGGATAGGCAATGGCAGCGATTATGCCGACAATAGCCACCACTATCATCAATTCAATAAGTGAAAATCCGCGCGACTGTTTTTTGAACTTCATGATTATTCCCTTTCTGTTTCCGAATGCCAGCTACCGCGCTGAATACGTTCAAACCGTCCGTAGATGTTTTCAGCTAAACATTCAAATGCGCTGGCACAGTCTTCGTCGTTACCGTCTTCATCAACCTCGATTACTGCAGACACGCACTCGGTGCCTAGGCAGACAACCGGGCTAACAATATCTTCGATGAGTATTTTGGTTTCAGGTGCAATACCGGTTTGCTTCAGGTCAGCAACGCGATCATCGCCATTTACCTCACCGTCATTGTTCACATCTGTGACAGCATTGCCGTTGAACATACTAACCAAGTAGGCGCGACTACTTCCAGTAGGCGGTGCACAGGCGCTTGTGCTACTTACAGCCGGAACATAAGTAGTAAAAAACACTTTGTAGTCAATAATAAGGGGAGAAGACAGTACTTTCTCGCCATTCGTTGTTAAGTTCAAATACCACCCGTCTTTATTGGCAAAAGCTGCGGCTGCTAATGCACGTTCATTTTCATCGCTACTGTTTAATGCATGGCTAGTTGCATTATACATTTTACTTTCGGTGACCGTTTCCATGTAAGTATATCTGCCGTTTTCATCGCGTTTAAAAACGCCGCTATCTTTTAGCATATAGAAGTTGTCTTCTACTATTGTATCAAGTGGAGATGCGCGCCATCCGCTCCCCAGCGCGACGGCATAATACAATTCATCACCTAACGCGATTTCCGTTACATCCGGACCATAGTAAAAACGGCGATTGGTTTCTTCGGTATCGCCACCGAAGTCAGCAATGCGTGCGCCTTTAATAAAGTTAGCGCCAGACTCACCGTTATAGATGTCTAGGCGAAACAGCTGGCCGCCTGTATCAGCGATATACATATGATCGGCTTCCCCGTCATTATCCCTGTCGATGACAGAAATACGCCCAGGAATGCTGTAAGTCATGTTAGCTAAATCAAGGTCAGAATTCTCGTTACTGGCATGCCAGAGCAGACTTCCGGTATCAGCATCAAACATGTAGACGGCGTTGCCAACTACATCGTTAGCTCTTAACGAGCGGTCATCTTGAGCATCGTCATAACCGCCCCCAACAATCATCACATTTTTTACCACGCCCCCCATATTTACTTTGGTTATGGTTGGTTTTGACCATGTTTGACCAAGCTTAGTGAGGGCTCCGTCTCCGCCACTCAGTTTGAATTTTAGCTTAGGTGAGTCTTTCGCTGTAACGTCAAAGACATAATAGTTACGGCCGCCTCTACGCATGCCTACATAAAGATACTTCTTGTCTTCAACAGTTCGAAGAACCATATCACCATCTATTCCATATTCATGGTCTAACGATGGAGTATCTTTATAGAAGTGATGCAAGTTTTGCAGCAGTTCTTTTGGCATAATGGCAAAGTTTTCTTCGCCGGTAGCAGTGTCAAACGAGTGAAGCATTCCTTGGTTAGTTGCAACGAAAATGGCCGAATCGTTAGTGCCGTAATTCACAATAATTGGCTGTGAATGAATAGGGTCACCCATTTGCGTTCTATAGTCGCTTGTACTGCCATTGCCATTGCTGTCTTTAACATCGACACCGCGCGCCCACTTTAATATCGCATCTCTCAACTCATTCGCGTCGGCTTCACTTTGAATGGCGAGATCTGCGGTTGTAATAGAAGAGTTGTCCTCATGAAGCGCATTGTCCTCATCCACGATAGCGCCCACACTATCAAACACATAAATGTTACGATTTATTCCCAAACGACTAGCTGCACCACCTTCACTCACCTCGCTACCGTCGGCAAGTGTTGACCAGTAGCTATGTGAATTTTCGGCGAAGAACCCCGTTTCGCTATCTACCGCACTGTGGCTGTTCTTATCCAGAATTTCGTCTCCGCTCAATCTGTAGCGTTTCAAATTACCCGGCCAAATTGCGCCTTCGCTGGGCTTAAATAGTGCGAAATACAGCTCATCTCTGTGGGTGAGGCGGTTCAGTTGGTTCACCGCAACACCAGGAGAAACAAATGTTGCGTTCACGTCTTTCACAGAACGTAGAATAGTGTTGAACGCTTCAAGCAAATCAGTGCTGTTGTCTGCTTGGTAGAAACCTCCGCCACTTTGCAGCGCAAGTTGGTTAAGGAAGTTATTAGCGGTATTATTCGCTGCGAAACCTATCGTGTGCGTTATAACTCTTGGCCCAATAACCGATGTAGAGGTGTCGCTGATGTTTTTAACCAAATCAAGGCCGCACTTTTCACCGCCACTACCGGTACAGCTTTTACCCAACAACGTCTGGATTTTAGACACACTATGATTGTTATTCGCTTCACCGTCAGACAGCAGTACTATGTGATTGTTGGTTTGGCACTGTAAGTCAGAAACAGGGGATATATAAGTCGCTGGCGTAGGAATTTGTTCGGTCACGCAATCACTGTCGGATAAATTATCTTCTGTGCATCCAGACGGTAAAATGGAATCTGCACCAATGTAGGAGCTTCGATGACTTACCCGCGTACTCCGTCTTACTGATGAATTTACATCGCTTTCTCCACGCTTTCGACCATAATCGACATTTCGTCCGCCATAGTAATTTGTTGCTTCTAAAAGCGTATCTACGATTGGTGTAAATCCGTTCGCGCTCAACTCATCAATCTTACTGACTAAGTGTTCGCGTACCGAGGCTGTAGCGCCAGGCGTAGCGGCGCCATTAAACTTAACAACTAGTCTTGGCGCTTTAGATGGCGAATTGTAGGTATGCGCTCCTCTATACGACACGAAATCGTCCATTACAAAAGCCATATCATTGCCTGACTGCCAACCAGAACGGTCAACGATTTGCTTAACAATACTGCTTATATCGGGCGTTCGATAATCGTTATTGTTGTAGAAGTTGGGCATTGACCACGTAATGCCAGAGGTCTTTGGAAGATTCCGTAAGCGGTAGCGCCTATTGGGATGAAAATCGGATGCATCATCATCGGCCACACCTCGAATTCGCATACTCGCATTTCCATAAGTTCTAGTACTGTATGCCGTAAACTCTAAATATGCTTCTGTAACCTCTGCGCCCTGTGGAATATTGACATTTCTAAAGCGCACGCCGATGTAGTCATTGTAATAAGAACTAAAAGTAAGCTCGCCACCGGTGTTAGGGTAGCCATTATAATCCTCTTCAGAGTTATCTTTAGCGTTACCAACCTGGTAAATACCCTCGCCTTGCACGCACCCCGTCGCCGTAGAATCGTCATATGATACGACTAATTGAGGCGCGCCGCTTTGCCCCACATCACTCGCCCTTGCCTCTCGACCACTAGCGGCATCAGTACTTGATCCTTCGATCAGAATATTTAAGTTTTTTCCGCCACACCACGCAGACAAATCCACAACTTCTTGTATTACTGCACTAATATCTGGCGTGGTAATAACCTCTCCAGAGGCGGGAAAGCTGTTATCAGTCGACCATTCGACATTGGCGGCTGTCTTGGCTCTTTCGCTTAGATTATTGCTGGTAGAAGAAAACGCGGTACTGGAAGCAGATGCTTCAGCTGAAATGACAAGAGAAGTTCCTGCAACATTAAACCTCTCAGAGGTGAGGCGGATATTAGCACTTAAAATAGTGGCCCCTTGCGGTATGTTTAAATCAGTAAAGCGTAAACCAGAAGTTACGGTTTGTGTGCCACTACTTAATATCAGATCGTTGCTGTCAGTAGTCACACTACCATTTATTTCATGGGCATCATGGTTATCGTCGTTAGTTGAAATAATAATTTCAGGACGCACCGCCTCGTCAATATTACGGATCGGATAAAGGATTGGCCCGCCATAATCAGAGAAGCGCATCAGTCCGGCATTAATGTTTGTGGCAGAGCGCAGCGCGTCTTTTAGCGCATTTTGCACCCGGAGCATTCTGGTCTGGCTGGTGTTATCATAAGATCCCATACTACCCGATGAGTCCATAATGAAGAGCACATTGGGGTTATAAGTAACCGCATTGCTAGCATTCCCTAGATAGATATCGAGATCATCGCCAAAGGCAGAAAAGCCAATACAGCTAAACAACGTAATAGAAGCAAGGTAATGTGTTATTTTTTTCATCATAATACCTATTGTGAAGCCGGGCCAAAAACAGATGCAGCCAAGCTGTTAGCAACCACTGTGGACTTACCCGAAACTTTTCCGCAGCCTCTAATAATAAATACGTGGCAGTTAATATTACTTCCACCAATCACGTTGCTTGAACCCCGGCAAGCTTGTTCACGAATAAACGCCGTCCGCGACCAGCTTTTTGAAGAAGCCGCACTTTGGTAAGTGCCATCCGTAATATGCCTGTTTCCCACCACTAACCCCCCTTCTGTCATGAACCTATCAGTCCACTGGTCATCGTCGAAACAGCTCATAGTATCCACGTCAGGGTCAAATATATTGCCTTGTCTGGCTTCAGAGAGGGGGTCAGTTTTTGCCGGATCAGTCAGCAAGGACTCATCTTCTGACTCGAAGAATACGCCTGCAATTGCCGACTCAGCGGCGTCAAATGCTAAACCGCTTTGCTGCATAGACACGGCCATTTTCGATTGGGACAAACTACTTGTTACCGCACTGACGCCTAAAACCGTTATCGACAGTAAAACAAGCAATGCAAACACCATAACTAAGCCTTGCTGTTTCATCGCGAACTCCTGACAAAATTTTTCATATTTCTCAGCGCTAAAGTCTTTGTAAACACTTGATAATAATGAGCGGTTCCCATTGTTACCGATGCTTCATTTAAGAGCGCATACTTTTGCGTCTGACTCTGTCTCACTTCATTCTGATAACTTTTAAGCATAATAGCCCAGCGTAACGACACCACTTGTTGATTAAGGGCTCTTAAATTATCGATATCGTCAGCTGTTACATAAGTCACGGCTTGACCATTTGAACTCGTGATTACGTCTGACACTCCAAATTGCACTTGAAAGCTTTCTACATTGTCTAACAAAGTGATAGTGATGGGAGCAGCGGATTGCGATTTAAGGCCAAGAAGGACACGCCCATCGTATCCCGTACATTTAAGCGTGTTGCCACTGACAAAATAATGATTAACTACGTGAAACTCTCGGCCTGCATAGCCATGCGAGTTTCCTGTACAATCTTCGTTATTTAATAGGCTGACAACGAGTTTGTCGCTGCCTCCGCTTCCCGTTTGTACGCTTCCTAATGTAGTTTTCGTGGGGAAGTCACCAGCTATGGCAATAGGATGATTTTCGACATAAGCAGCTTCAGCGACAATATCAACAGAGGTATCAACATTTGCAACAATTTGGTCATAGCGGCCGACTTCGTAAAACTCTGCAGACAAACGCGCCATAATAAAACGCCCAGACTCTTGAACTTGCGCCACAGCTTGGTTCAGCTTGTTTGTTACACTTGAGCTAACCAATACCTGAATCACTGCCCCAGAGATAATTAGACCTAACGTCAAAGTAATCATTAATTCTACAAGGGAAAAACCAACCTGTTTACGTTGATTTAGGGCCTTCATAGCGTGATGTCCTTAAAAACACAAGCATTGCTGTCGCCTTCGGCTTTATTGCAGCGAGAGTTCAGCTGATATTGCTGATTACCAGACGACGATACTGGCCACATAAGCAAAACCTCCACTCGGGAGCCTGGACTGCAGCTGTACGTATCAGCGGTATTATTATCAGCACAAGATACAGACACTGTGGTTTGTGGATTGGTTTGTACCGCAGAGCATGATAATGCCCAGCCGTCGTATTTGGCCATTTGAATTTCGGTACAAGATTGCCCTTCACAATTGGGGATATCAGCGGGTCTTGTTAGACAGCAGCCGTAATAAGGTTGAGCAGCGCTAGCACAACTAAGACCTGAGAAATTGTAAGTAGTGTTCGAAAAGTAGTCGTTATTCGCTACCATGCCGTCACCAACGGTTGCTGGACGAGCAGCAGCCCTTAATCGCTCTGCCACTTGTGCAGCGACCATTTCAGCCTGCGTCCTGCTGATAGCGTCTTTGTTAGCAAAAGAGCCGGTAAATTGAAGCGCAGCGACACCTAGCAAACCTACCGCTAATATAAACAGAGTAATTAAGATCTCTATGAGACCCACACCGTGTTGCGTGCAAAGCGTGCTTCCTTTCACTTGGTTTACCGCCACCTTTTTAACTTTCATCGCCTTTGCCAAATTCAAAATATAAGAATGGGTGCTATCACCAATTTAGTATAGTAAGACAAAAGCGTATTACACTGGGTATCATTGGTTATCAAAACGTATAATTTTTAGCTATATTTTGTTTGGCAAATTGGTTGTGAACCTAAGCGTAACTTGATCAAACATAGCACAGGAATAACCGTTCAGTAGCGTATTTAAAACAATCTGTCTTGCGAAACCGCCGGTTACCCTATAAGGATTTTGAGGCTTCGCGTCCGCGAAAACTATTACTAAGATGACGCCGCTTCCCTCGCACTAAATTTGCAATTGGCTAAAAGCTCTTTTGATTTAAGGTATTATTATCTATTCGTAAGCCGTTGAATTTCCAGTAGACAAAAGCATAAAAAAACACCGCAACGAAGTGCGGTGTTTATGTATTGTAATATTGTGGCTAAATTAACCGACTTGTTTAACGCGCAGCTCTTTTGGAACAGCAAATTCCACGTTCTCTTCGCGTCCAGCACGCTCAGACGCTGAAACAGCGCCCCACGCTTTAAGCTTGTTTACCACACCTTGCACTAACACTTCCGGTGCAGACGCGCCTGCAGTAACGCCAATATGCTCTACACCTTCTAGCCATTCCTCTTGAATGCAATTAGCGTCAGCAATCAAATACGCTTTTGCGCCAATTTTTTCGGCCAACTCGCGAAGACGGTTCGAGTTCGAGCTATTCTGTGCACCAACAACCAGTAAAACCTGACAATCTTGGGCTAGGTCGCGCACCGCGTCTTGGCGATTCTGCGTGGCATAGCAAATGTCGTCTTTTCTCGGACCATTGATTTTGGGGAACTTAGCGCGAAGTGCATCAATAACATCGGCGGTATCATCAACAGACAGCGTAGTTTGGCTACAGTAATAAAGGTTGGTCGGATCTTTAACTTCAAGCGTTGCCACATCCGCTTCAGATTCAACCAGATAAATTCCGCCTTCTGCATTGCTGTACTGGCCCATGGTACCCTCAACTTCTGGGTGACCAGCATGACCAATCAAGATACATTCAGTACCTGTTTTGCTAGCGCGGGTAACTTCCATATGTACTTTCGTCACTAAGGGGCACGTGGCGTCAAACACCTTAAGACCTCGACTTTCTGCTTCTTTTCTTACCGCTTGCGATACACCATGGGCAGAAAATATTACTATGCTGTCGTCTGGTACTTCGTGAAGTTCATCCACAAATAACGCCCCACGCTCACGTAGCCCATCTACCACAAATTTATTGTGTACCACTTCGTGGCGCACATAAATGGGCGGCTCGAACATTTCAAGCGCTCGCTCAACTATGGTGATAGCTCTATCAACGCCGGCACAGAAGCCACGAGGGTTAGCTAAATGAATTTGCATAACTAGTTTCCACCTTGTGCTGACACGCCAGGTTTAACATCAATAATTTCAACGTCAAAGATAACCGTTTGCCCTGCTAGCGGATGGTTGAAGTCTACCGTTACAGAGTCTCCAGCAGCGCTTCGAATAATACCCGGAATTTCCGAACCGTCTGGTTGAGCAAACGCTAAAATCATGCCTTCTTCAATCTTTAAATCAGCGCCAAAACGACTTCTATCCATATAGTGAATATTGTTCGGATTAGGCTCACCGAATGCGTCATTCGCCGCTAACGTAAACGCTTTTTTATCACCTTTTTTAAGCCCAAGTAAACACGCTTCAAAGTTAGGCGTTAAGCTACCGTCACCCATTACCATTTTAGCAGGCTTATTGTTTACGCGAGTGCTGTCGGCGGCAGAGCCATCTTCTAGCTTTAAATCAAAATGAAGAATAACTTCGCTATCAGCGCCAATTACTAATGAATCTGTCATAACTTTTCCGAATACTACTTAATGGTTTCGCTATTGCCTGCGGCACTTGCGTTCGCATCTGCACCGTTCCCTTCACTTTTTTTATCGCCATTCTTAAACATGTCGATAATCAGCAAAGCCGCGCCGATAAATATTGCGCTGTCAGCAATGTTAAACGCAGGCCAGTGGTAATTGTTTACGTAAAAATCTAAAAAGTCGATGACATAACCGTGGACTAATCGGTCGTAAACGTTACCCAAGGCGCCGCCTAGAATAAAGGAAAATGCAATCGGCAGCATTTTTTGCGAACGGGGTGACTGCTTCAGCCACCACAAAATCACTACACTTACCACGACAGCAATGGCAGTGAAGAACCAGCGCTGCCAGCCACCTGCGCTTTCTAGAAAGCTAAATGCGGCGCCGTAATTGTGCACGTAAGTAAAGTTAAAAAACGGCAGTACCTGTATCGACTGATACAGTGACATGCTATCGATAACCGTATACTTACTCCATTGGTCGAGGATAAACGCAATCGCGCTTATCCATAAGAAACGCAAGCCAGTTTCGCGAAAAAGCTTAAGCATAGTGGCGTTCTTCTCCATCACCGTCAATGTTTGTCACACAGCGACCACACAGTTCTTCGTGACCTTCATGTGAGCCTACATCTTCACGGTGATGCCAGCAGCGTACGCACTTTTCACCGCTTGCTTTATTAACGCTCAACCATAGACCTTCAACGTCTGTGGCTTTTGCTTCAGACGGTGCACTGTCAACCTTAGTTAGCGAAACCCCTGATGTAATGAGTACGAAACGTAGTTCGTCTTCAAGCTTTGCAAGTACGTTGTACAACGACTCGGTAGCATAAAGCGAAATGCTCGCTTCTAGTGAGCCACCTAGCTCGCCATCTTTACGCGCCTGCTCCATTGCTTGGTTGGCCGCGTCTTTTACGCTTAACACTTGATGCCAAAGGGCATCGTTAAACGTATCGCTTTGCGTAAAGTTGTTAAAACCTTCGTACCAGGTTTCAGTAAATACAAACTCACTGCGCTCGCCAGGTAAGGTTTCCCAGATTTCTTGTGCAGTAAAGCTGGTAATAGGCGCCATCCAGCGAACCAAAGCTTCGATGATGTGGTACATGGCCGTTTGGCATGAGCGACGGGCAAGGCCATCTGCTTTTGCCGTGTACTGACGGTCTTTAATCACGTCTAAATAGAACGAACCTAACTCAATTGAGCAGAAATGCGTAAGCTTCTGCGACACTACTAACAGGTCGTAGTTGTTATATGCTTCGATAAGTTCTTCTTGAAGTGCCTTGGCGCGCGCAACAATCCAGCGGTCAAGTGCGACCATATCGTCTTCTGCTACCGCATCTTCAACGTTGAAGCCGTTAAGGTTAGCAAGCAAGAATCGCGCGGTGTTACGAACTCGGCGGTAGCCATCTGCAGCGCGCTTCAAGATCTCATCTGATACCGCAATTTCACCTCGATAGTCAGTAGATGCTACCCATAGACGAAGGATGTCTGCGCCTAATTTGTTAGTCACTTCCTGAGGCGCCACAACATTACCTACCGACTTCGACATTTTTCTGCCGTGGGCATCTACCGTAAAGCCGTGTGTTAGCACTTCTTTATAAGGCGCGTGACCGTGCATGGCAGTTGATGACATAAGCGAAGACATAAACCAACCGCGGTGCTGGTCTGAACCTTCAAGATATAAATCGGCAGAGGCCGGGATATCATCACGACGGTCGACAACGAAGTAATGCGTTACACCCGAGTCAAACCAAACGTCTAGCGTATCGGTCACTTTTTCATAGTTGTCTAATTCGCTACCAAGCAGGGCTGCATCGTCGAGATCCCACCACGCTTGAATGCCTTTAGCTTCAACTTCTTGTGCCACTTTTTCCATTAACGCCGCAGACTCTGGGTGGATTTCACCGGTAAGTTTGTTCACATACAAAGGAATAGGCACGCCCCACGTACGTTGACGTGAGATACACCAGTCTGGACGACCTTCAACCATTTTTTCAATGCGGTTTTGGCCCCAGTCTGGGATCCATTTGGTTTGCTTAATTTGTTCAAGTGATTCAGCGCGAAGACCTTTTTTATCCATGCTTACAAACCACTGAGGCGTAGCGCGGAAAATAATTGGGGTTTTATGGCGCCAGCAATGCGGGTAGCTGTGCTCGTATTTTACGTTTAGGACAAGGTTACCCTTCTCTTTAACCGTTTCGATAATTTCATCGTTAGCTTTAAATACAAACTGACCTGCAAACAGCGGTGTGTTTTCAAGGTACACGCCATTGTTGCCTACAGGATTGTACACTTCGATATCGTATTGCTTGCCCACGTTAAAGTCGTCAACACCATGAGCTGGCGCTGTGTGTACACAACCTGTACCAGATTCAGTCGTAACGTGGTCGCCTAGAATTAGCGGTACTTCCAGGTCTAAGAATGGGTGATTAACCTTAAGCTTATCAAGCGCGGCACCAGTACAGGTTGCCACTTCACGGAAATCTTCAACGCCGTAACGGTTCATGCAGCTTTCAAGCAGGTCCTGCGCTACCACTAGCCATTCATTTGAAGGTTGAACTTCAACAATCGCATAGGTAAGCTCTGGGTGTAAGCTGATTGCACGGTTGGCCGGCAGTGTCCACGGTGTGGTAGTCCAAATAACTACACCTGCTTTGTGTGTGGTTAAATCACCTTCAGACACACCAAACGCTTCTGCGATAGCAGCCACATCAGCTACTGGGAACTTAACGTCGATAGCAGGTGATACTTTGTCTTTGTATTCAACTTCTGCTTCAGCAAGTGCCGAACCACAATCTGTACACCAGTGAACAGGCTTGAAGCCCTTTTCTAAGTGACCCGAGTCTACAATTTTACTTAGCGCGCGAATGATGTCGGCTTCAGATTTGAAGTCCATGGTTTTGTATGGGTTATCCCATTCACCAAACACACCTAAGCGTTTAAAGTCAGCCATTTGGCCGTCAATTTGCTTTTGCGCATACTCGCGACACTTTTGACGAAATTCGGCAGCAGTAACTTTCTTACCTGGCTTACCAACTTTCTTTTCTACCATCAATTCAATTGGCAAACCGTGACAGTCCCACCCAGGAACGTACGGAGAATCGAAATCAGAAAGGTTTTTCGACTTTACAATAATGTCTTTAAGAATTTTGTTAACCGCGTGACCAATGTGAATATCGCCATTCGCATAAGGAGGGCCATCGTGAAGAATAAATGGCTTTTTGCCTTTTTTCGCTTCACGAATTTTGCTGTATACCCCTTTTTCCTGCCAGTCTTTAAGCATTTTCGGCTCGCGCTGAGCAAGGTTACCGCGCATCGGGAACGCAGTTTCTGGAAGGTTCAGTGTGGCTTTGTAATCACTCATAAAATTGTATTATCCGGTTACCTTAATTTTCACCCAATGCACTAACACATTGTGAAGGCGATATTCATTTTGCGATGTTCAAATTAAAACGCTGAATGTAAAAGGTTCAACGTAAAACTGTGTGTCGTTCTTACTAGCGCAAGGCTGACGTTATATGTTCTAGCACAGTGACTTACTTACGCGTTTCGCGAACAAGGAGCCACGTTTAAAAAATCAAGCTCAATAAAATTAATACGCGCAGAAACTTTTCGTGACTTTATCACGTTTAACTATGCTAATAACAGACGCGCTTGTGCTGCATCTGCTTGAATTTGATCTTTCAACGCCTCAAAAGAATCAAATTTAATTTCATCTCTTATTTTTGCCATCGGAAACACCGTAATGGGCTTGCCGTAAAGGTCAGATGACAAATCAAAAATATGGACTTCTAACTGGTTTCTTACCCCGTTAACAGTAGGACGGGTACCAATGTTCGCAACGCCGTTATAGTGTTTTCCATCTACGTCGACACGCACTGCGAACACGCCGTGAATTGGCGTTTTTTGGCGTTTTAGCATGACATTCGCGGTGGGAAAACCAATGGTGCGACCTTTTTTCTCGCCGTGAACCACCCTACCGTGAATAGCAAACGGGCGCCCTAGCATTTCAGTAGACAGACCAAAGTCGCTGTCAGCCAACGCTTCTCGCACCGCGGTAGAGCTTATTCGATGGGCATGCATGGTAAAGCTATGGGTGCTTACTACTTCGAAACCGTATTGGCGACCTGCCGCCTCAAGCATTTCGAAATCCCCTTTGCGGCCATTGCCAAAACGGAAATCGTCGCCAACAACAAGAAATTTAACACCCAGTTTGTCCACCAGTAAATCGTGGACGAAGGTATCGGCACTTTGCTTAGCAAACTCCGCGTTAAATCGCACAGCAAGCAGCCTGTCGACACCTTGTTGGCGCAGCAACTCGTACTTTTCGCGAAGAGGGCTTATACGCGCTGGTGCTTTATCAGGCATAAAGACTTCTTCAGGCTGCGGTTCGAACACCATTACGGTGGCAGGAAGTGATAGCGATTTCGCTTTTTCAAGCACGTTAGCCAACACAGCTTGATGACCACGGTGTACGCCGTCGAACTTGCCAATAGTGAGCACACACCCTTTATGGTGCGGTTTTACATTGTTTAGCCCGCGGATAAATTCCACTGTTAGCCACTACCTTTTAACTGCTAGAAAATCAAAGCTCGCGATTATAGCCGACCGCGAGCACAATACCAAGCACACGGGCCATTCTGACTCCATGCTCTATTTCGCATCTATTGAATACTAATCGCCGCCGCTTCTGAAATGCCTGGGTCGCATGCCCAGCACCACCATGGTGGTCACAAACAGTATAACCGACAGCGAAATGGTTATTCCTACCTCTAACATTTGGGCGGAAAGAGACAATTCAAAGAAACCTAAGCCTTTATCGCGATAATAAATAAGCCCGCCCATGGCTGCACTTGCAATAACCACACGGGCAATAAACAGAACCGACGTGCGGCTTAACGCAAATACACCTTGTCTATGTAGCGTAATATAAAGCAACGCGGCGTTAAGCGTAGCTGACATACTGGTAGCGACAGCAAGCCCTACATAACCAAACGGAATCGCTAAAATAAGGTTAAACACCATGTTTGCGACCATACACCAAATACCAAATTTCACTGGCGTCTTGGTGTCTTGGCGGGAGTAAAATCCTGGAGCGAGAATTTTTACCAGCATAAAGCTGAGCAAACCAAACGAGTACGCGGTAAGCGAGTAAGACGCCATAATGGCGGTTTCTGCGGTAAACGCGCCGCGCTGAAAAATAACGGTCAGAATAGGCCTTGCCATCACGCCAAGTCCCACTGCCGCAGGAATGCCCAATAAACACACCATGCGAAACGCCCAATCGATATTCGCAGCAAACGCTTTGGGGTTATTACTGACGTGGTTGCGGGAAAGCGTAGGTAAAATGACCGTAGCGATAGCGATACCGAACAGTCCTAAGGGAAATTCAAGCAGCCTGTCAGAATAGTACAACCAGCTTATTGAGCCGGTAACTAAAAAGCTGGCGATGAAGGTATCAAACAACAAATTGATTTGCCCTACTGACACACCGAACAAGGCAGGGATCATCAGGGTGCGTACTTTTACCACGTTTTCGTCATGCCAGCCCCACTTTGGCTTTACCAAGAGCCCTGCCCTGAACAAAAATGGTAGTTGAAACAAGAACTGTACAATACCGCCGATAAACACACCCCACGCTAGGGCGTAAGCGGGTTGATTAAGCGTAGGAGCTAAGTATATAGCGCATGCAATAATGCACACGTTAAGTAAAACGGGGGTGAAGGCAGCAACCGCAAACTTATTTAGCGTATTGAGTATCGCACCTGCCAACCCAGTCAGAGAGATAAACGCCAAATAAGGAAAGGTAATTTTTAACATGGTCGAGGCGAGCACAAACTTATCTCCGGCCTCATCGCCTTCGAGCCACGCAACGAACCACCCTGTTCCGAATAAAGCCGCCAAAACAGGAGATGCTATTACCCCTATAATAGAAACTACAAAAACAATAGCGCCTAATGTACCGCTGACTTTTGCAACGAACTCTCTGAGTTGCTTTTTATCGTTATTCTCGTGGACTTCGGTTAGTACCGGAATAAACGCTTGCGCAAATGCGCCTTCAGCGAATAGACGACGAAGAAAATTAGGAATTTTGTTAGCAAAGAAAAATACGTCAGCGGCTGCCCCATCGCCCATAAGCTTGGCAACAACAACATCACGTACCAAGCCTAATACTCGCGAGACCAAGGTCATAATACTGACGATAAGACCAGATTTTATTAACTTCCGTGACACGTCACACTTCCAATAAGAGATAAAGAATAGGCTGAATAGCATCAGCCAATTGAAAGATAGTCAAAGGCGTCTGCTAACCGCAAAGTGGCAACGCTGGGTTGCAAGCGAGCCATAATAACTAAAGGCTATCGCAGGCGAAACGATTTCTTCAAAATAGTTGTGCACCTTTATGAACTTTCTTGCTATAATCCGCGCCCGATATGGGGTGCTATCGTTTATGCACGTCTATCGCTTAAATGTCCTGAAAGAATATCATTACGAATCTCTTTCAAAAAATGTCGCAGAGAAATGTCGCAAAGAATGTGCAACGTGTTGAGCATACTTTGTGTTCAATAGCTTGCGCGTTTTAATGCGAAATGATTTAGGTTTTAAATCGTTTGACATTTGGGCGTTTGGTAGGCACAATCCGCACCCTCGTTTTTGACATGAATTTATTTTGGGAGTTACACCTTGGCTAACATTAAGTCTGCTAAGAAGCGTGCAATCCAAGCCGAAAAGCGTCGTCAGCACAACGCTAGCCGTCGTTCAATGACTCGTACAAGCATCAAGAAAGTTATCGCTGCAATTGCAAGCGGTGACAAAGAAGCGGCACAAGCTGCACTTACTGCTGCTACTCCAGTACTTGACAGAATGGCTACTAAAGGCTTGATTCACAAGAACAAAGCTGCTCGTCATAAGAGCCGTCTAGCTGCACAAATCAAAGCACTAGGTTAATCTTTACGATTAGTAGTAAAAAAGCGCCCTTCGGCGCTTTTTTTGTATCTGTAATCGACGCTAATTAGCATGGGTTACTGATTTCAAATTTAGACTTAAAGGCACAAAGCCCACCATCAGGCGAGCTCTGCCACAAAATAAAAAGTCTTTGCTGTGTGTTCACACCTCAGCTATCCGCTTATCAGCTCATTTTTCTTATTGAGCTTGCCGGTGCAATACGCATGATCCAGTGAAGGATGGCCCACGGCCAGCTTGGTACAAACGCATTCGCTTTTTCCTTGTTGATTGCATTGACCATCGCGCGACAGCCCACATCTGTATCAACAATAAACGGTACTTTTTCCACCTTTTCGTTTATTTCGCTGCGAATAAAACCGGGGTGAATACAGGTGACGTTAATCGGCGTATTCATTACATCCATTCGAATGCCTTCGGTCATTGATGTAAGCCCTGCTTTTGTTGCTGCGTATACAGTCATGGCGCGCCTAAAGCCGCGCACCGCGCTTATAGATGAAATCGTCACAAGATGACCACTATTTTGCGCCCTAAAGATAGCCATTGCCGCTTCACATTGTGCTAGCGCCGACACAAAGTTAGTCACCGCCGTTTGCTTATTAGCGTGGAAATACCCTGTTCCAATAGACGCACCCTTGCCCATTCCTGCGTTCACAATGACTCTATCAAGGGTCCCCATGTCGGCTTTGAATGCGTCGAATACTTCAAAAACCGCATCGTGATCATTGACATCCAGCGAGCGAATATACACATCAATGTTTGGGTTAATTGAATGCAATTCGTCTTTCAATTTTTCTAAATTCTCAAAGCGTCTTGCGCATAGGGCTAAGTTACACCCCTGTTTGGCAAACTCAATCGCCATTCCCTTGCCTAGACCTGAACTCGCGCCTGTGATCAGAATATTGCGTCTTGTTGTCATTATCGTTTTCCTGATGCTTTTATGGCCTTATTACAACG
This sequence comes from Alteromonas marina, assembly GCF_000808575.1. Taxonomy (GTDB): domain Bacteria; phylum Pseudomonadota; class Gammaproteobacteria; order Enterobacterales; family Alteromonadaceae; genus Alteromonas; species Alteromonas marina_A. The sequence goes on along the minus strand of NZ_JWLW01000005.1, from coordinate 28,679 downwards.
CCACATTAAGTAATGAATGAAGATCCAAAAGTTTTTAAACGCTGGATTATTGGTTTGCTTGTGGTGGTATCGATAGTAAATTTGCTGGGCAATACCGGCTAAACGGAAAAGCCCGTATACCTCGTAAAAGGTAAAATCATCTACATCTATTTCCATCTCTTTGCAGTAGTACGCAACCACCTGCTTTCGAGTTAGCATACCGGGTAAATGAGTAGGCTGGCGGCGTGTTGATTGGGCCAAAAAGTCATCATCCGCTTGTACCCAATACGCCAAGGTATTACCCAAGTCCATAAGCGGGTCGCCCAAGGTCGCCAGTTCCCAGTCCAACACACCGATAATTTGCGTATAGTTATTTGGCTTTAACACCACGTTGTCGAATCGGAAGTCATTGTGGGTAATACAAATGCGTTCATTAGTGGGCATGTGGTTTTCTAGCCAGCGCATTATTTTTTTACCCGAGGGGACATTCCAGGTTTTTGCTTTACTATAGCGTTCGCTCCACCCGCTTATTTGGCGTTCTATGTAGCCAGCACCTTTACCTAAGTGCTCAAGCCCCGCTTTCTTATAATCCACTTTATGAAGCTCGATTAAGCTATCAAGTACATTAGTGCAGAGTTGTTTGGTTTGCTGCTCAGACGTGTTTAGGCCTTTGGGTAAGTTCTTACGTGGTATCACGCCGGTAAACTTCTCCATTACGTAAAACTCTGTGCCTATAACGCTCTTGTCTTCACAAAGTCCAAGCATCTCTGGCACATAGCGATAAACAGGCTTTAACGCATGCTGCAACCGGTACTCCCGCCCCATATCGTGAGCACCTTTAGCTTTAGTACCTGCTGGTGCCCGACGCAAAATTAACGACGTTTGTTCGCTCTGGTTTTGTTTACTGCCTTGATAGTCCAAGCAGTACGTCCAATTAGACGCGCCCCCAGAATACTGGGTGACTTGAGGCAACTTATCGCTACTTTGTATCGTGGCCTCCAATGATGGATTCGAGGCACTAATATTTCCCTTAAGCCAATTGTGCACAGCGCTGACGTCTAGCTCTTCGCCCGCACGCACGCTGTCGGCTCTATCTACGACCTGTTGTTGCATATCTCATTCTTCTTTTAATTCTGTTACAAAGGAGTTATTCAAAGTGCTTACTCACAATCTTTTGCTCAACGACACCCCTGCTTTCGGTTTGTGCCAGCACAAGTGCAGCTCGACAACTATCTTCGGACAGCTTGGCGACAAACATACGTGAGCCCGTTTCCGTTTTGCCTAACTCTGTTTTTCCATTGCACGCTTCATCATCTTCGTTTGATTAAGCATATTTTTGATATAACGCTGGGTTGGCAGCAGCTTCTTTAACAGGAAAGCGCGTTTGCCCAGTTTATGGGTAAGAATAAGAAATTGCTTTTTATTGACTTGTTGATAAATAGACTCGGCCACTTCTTCTTTCGTCATGTCTGCCTTAGCGAAGAATTTATTGAGCATTTTGTGCGACGCAGGGTTGGTGCTGCGCATCGACTCATCTAAATTCGTTTTGAAGAAGCTTGGACAAACTACACTAACGTCAATATTGTCAGGTGCTAATTCCAACTTCATGGTTTCAGAAAACGACACGACTGCGGCTTTAACCGCGTTATAGCTTCCCATATAAGGAATAGGCGTTAGCCCTGCTTGCGATGCAATATTAATGAAATAGCCACCGCCTTGCTCTCGCATTAACGGTAAGAGAGCGCGACTGACTCTCACCATGCCTAACACATTAATATCAAACACCCACTGCCACTGCTCAATGCTCTCATCTAAAAGGCTGCCACCAGAAGCAACACCCGCATTGTTAAACACAGTGTCAACACCGCCCCAGCGATTTTCTAAGGTGTTCGCCAACGTTTGAACATCATTTTCAGAGGTTATATCGCAATGGATGTAAAACGCATTAGCACCTTGGGCGGATAGCGCATTTACCGTTTCATCGCCTCTTTCTTGGTTAATGTCGGCAATGCAAATATCTAATCCCTCGTCTTTGCCTGCCCACTTTCCCGCCCACTTAAGGGCAATGGCCTGACCTAAGCCGGTCGCGCCACCGGTAATCAATACGCGCATGATGTGTTTCCTAACTGTTCTTGTTTCATTATTCTCGTATCGGCGTTTATGTTGAGTTGCGCTTTATTGTGCTAAGCGCTAATCAGTACTTCACTATTCTCTCTAATTGACCGCCTTATCAGTCAAACTGATCCCGTCTTATGCAGCGGCGCTGAAGGCTGTTCGTTACGCATTTTTCGTTTTGCCCACAGGGCCAATAGTGTTGGCCCGATGTACATTGCTACGCCATATACACCAGGTGCAATCGCGTAATCAGGCGAATCTAAAAAGGTAATACATATCAGCATTGCAAGCGCCGCGTTTTGCACGCCTATTTCAATGGCCAGCGTGAGCGAGTCTTTAAATGCTAGGTTTGAAAGCTTTGCAAGCCCGAGCCCTAACAATACCGATAATAAATTTAACGTTAAGCAAGCCAAAAACGCGCTTTCAAAGGACGCGGCTAAATTGTTTCTTTCTGAAACCAGCACGCCCACAATCATGAGCAACATGAAGTACATGGAAAACTGCCGGAAGAAGCTTTCAGTTTTAGTAGCAAACCTGCTGTTAACGCGACGAATGGTCATGCCTAAAATAACCGGTACAATTGATATACCAACCAGCCCGATCACTGTTTGAATAATAGAAAAGTCTGGCGCGTTTTCTTTTACAAAGTAATCAAGAGCAAATTGAATGATAAAGGGCGTTGAGAAAACACAAGCGATGGTAGAAATAGCGGTTAAGCTTACTGAAAGGGCCAGATTTGCTTTTGCGATGTGGCTGATTAAATTACTGGTCGTGCCGCCTGGGCATGCCGCTAAAACCATGACTCCAACCGCAATATAATCGGGTAGACCAAAAACAAAGCACAGTCCTAGCGCTAACAGAGGCAGCAATATAATTTGCCCTATAAAACCCGTTATTACGGCTTTAGGTGCTTTAAGTAGTCGGGCAAAATCAGCAAGGGTTAGCGTTAGCCCCATACCAAACATAACAAATGCCAACGCTAGAGGTAACAACACCTCGGTAAGTACAGATGCCTGCATGCACACGCCCCTTACAAAAGAAGCCTCTATAAAAGAAACCTTTTATTAACATTTAAGCCAGTGTACCCTGTTTAATAATAAATAAAAATGATGCCTTATTATGGAAACCCATAAATGATATGCATGGAAAATTAGACCTAAATTTGTTTGTTGTGCTGCGCGCGGTCTACGATCATGGCAGTATTACGAAAGCCGCCAACGCACTGCATATTACTCAGCCTGCGGTGAGTCACGCCTTAGGTCGTCTGCGAGAGAAATTTGATGACCCGCTGTTTATTCGTCATGGACGACAAGTCGTGCCTACCCCATTTTGCCAAGGCATTATTGCATCGGTTGTGAAATCAATAGAAACCCTTGAAAGCACGTTAAAAGGCGAAGTGAGCTTTGATATAAGTGATAAATCTCGTCAGATAAACCTTGGTTTACGAGATATTTTAGAATCTATATTTTTTCCCGAGCTTATTCCTGAGCTTGTTAAACATACTCCCAATATCACGGTGAATAGCAGACAGGTTACCTGGCCCGAGCTTGCTCCCGCGTTAGCCGCTAAAGAGCTTGATATCGTAATTGACGCGTTAGTTCCCACCAGCCGTGACATTCGCTCTCATTTTATCTGCGAAGAAACGTTTGTCGTGGTATGCGCGCCTAGCAATAGCTACGTAGATAACCCGAGTATCAAAAGCTACTCAGTTGCACAGCATGCGCTTGTGTCTTTAAAAGACTCTAAATTGGATACAGTAGATCTAGCCCTTGCTCAGCACAATTTGCATCGCAACATCGCGTTGCAGTGCGAACACTACTTTGCCGCTGTTAACGTAGTGAGCCAATGCGATCTTTTGCTGACCATGCCAACGCGATTCGCCCAACAATTCAGTAATAAATTCGATATCGAAATTCTGCCCCTTCCATTTGACGTCCCCCCACTCCCCGTACACATGTACTGGCACAAACACGCCGATGAGGATTTAGTGAATGTATGGATGCGGAATAAGCTTTTAGAAGTGTCGAACAAGTTGGAGTTATAGCGCGTATTTATGTTGCTGTAACACAATGGTCAAGCAAGCGTCACGGTAGTGTCAATTTGCAAACCTATAGTGACGATCCAAGGCATCGCTTTGGGAAACCGCTATGAAAAAGACACACTATCGAACACTTTGGCTTTCTGATATCCATTTAGGAAATCGCGACTGCAAAGCTGAATACTTACTTTCCTTTCTTAATAGCATCACTGTAGACACCCTCTATTTGGTGGGAGATATCGTTGACATGTGGCAAATGACCAAGCAATTTCGCTGGCCACAGGCGCACAATCAAGTCATGCACAAATTCATGCAAATGAGCCAAGACGGCACCCGTGTGGTGTACCTACCCGGCAACCACGATGAACCAATTCAGTCTTATTCTGGTATGGCCTTCGGTGATATAGAAATAGAGCGAGAGTTGGTTCACACCACAGCAAAAGGGAAGCGTTATTTAGTCTTACATGGCGATCAGTTCGATGGCGATGTAACTATGGGCAAATTCCATGCGTGGATTGGCGATAAAGGTTACGACCTTTTGCTTTTTCTAAATAGAGAGTTCAATCGCCTACGCGCGTGGCGCAAGCGAGAATATTGGTCACTTGCGGGCTATATTAAAAAACACATTAAGGGAGCGAATGAAGCCATCGCCCGTTATCGAGAAGCATGCTGCAGGCGCGCCGATGAAATGGGGCTCGACGGTGTTGTGTGTGGCCATATTCATCACCCTGAAAGCAGCTTTGAAAACGGCATTCACTACATTAATGATGGGGACTGGATAGAAAACTGCAGTGCACTGTCAGAAGACGTGAACGGTAACTTATCTCTTATTCATTACCTTGATTCACTAGAGTCAGCCACCGTAACACCAATTACAACCAAAACCTCTCGCTCAGAAGCGGCATAGCTGGCATTACACAAATGGGGCTGTAACGGCCCCTGACTCTTGCAATTCACCAAGCAACAGGTGAATTCCAAACCCATCCATCAAGGTTAGGGGCTGCTGACCTGTGCCTCATATCATAGGTTAACAGGTCATAGTTACAACTTTTTAACACTGTCAAATAACTGCCATGAAACTGTGTGAAAAGCGTCACATTGCCCTGCTATTGTTCGCCAAAACCGGAAGAGAAACAGGTTCTATGTTTACTGTAAATGACGTACTGAACAAGCATTATCCTCAAGTAGCGAACAACCCCATTCTATTTAAGTCGCTGTCATTCGTCTTAAGGCACCTTCTTCACGAACGTGAAATTACTGAATTTGGTGAAGCCTATCCGCATTACGAAGATATCGATTTCGTAGAGCAAGTGCTGGAATATTTTAATATCAGCTACTCCACGCGCGATGTAGAAAAAGAGCGCATTCCAAGTGAAGGTAGAGTGGTGATTATTGCTAACCATCCGATTGGCTCACTCGACGCACTTGCGCTTATAAAGCTGGTTAGTGAAGTACGTCACGACTTGAAAGTGGTCGCCAATGAAATGCTTATGGCCATTGAACCGCTTCACGATATGCTGTTACCTGTAAACAATATGCAGGGAGGCACACCAAAACAGCATTTATCGGCAATTCAAAAACACCTTAACAGCGACGGCGCCATACTGATTTTTCCTGCCGGTGAAGTTTCTCGATTACGCCCACAAGGTGTTCGCGACACCAGATGGCACACAGGTTTTTTACGCATTGCAAGGCAGGCAAAGTCGCCGATATTGCCGGTTTATATAGACGCGAAAAATAGCCCACTCTTTTACGGCGTGTCCATGGTATACAAGCCATTAGCCACCGCGCTGCTCGTGAAAGAGATGTTCAAACAGCGTAAGAAGCATTTACCTATGCGCATTGGTGAACCTATTCCGTTTGAAGCGTACCAGCAAACCAATATACCGCTAAAAGAACAGGTAAAGCTGTTTAAGCGCCACTTGTATCGCATTGGCAGTAACAAGAAGGGCGTATTTGAAACACAGGCTTCCATTGCCATGCCAGAAGACAGAAAAGAACTGGCCCGCGCTATGCGAGACTGCGAACATTTAGGTGAAACTGGCGACGGAAAATCTATTTACCTATACCAACACAAAAGCTGTTCACCGATTATGCGAGAGATTGGCCGCCTGCGCGAAGTGGCGTTTCGAGCCGTGGGCGAAGGTACCAACAAGCGTAGAGACATCGATCAGTACGACTCCCACTATTATCACCTTGTACTTTGGGATGACAACGATTTAGAAATTGTGGGTGCCTACCGCTTTGGCGATGCTGAGCTTTTGACAGCGCCAGACCACCCTACCGGGCTCTACTCTGCGACCTTATTTAATTACGGTAAGGACAACGATAAACTCTTCAAAGAAGGCTTAGAGCTTGGGCGAAGCTTTGTCCAGCCTCGCTACTGGGGAAAGCGTAGTTTAGATTATTTGTGGTTTGGTATCGGGGCATTTTTAAGCCGCTATCCAAAGTATCGCTACCTTTTCGGTGCGGTGTCACTCAGTAACGCCTATCCTGAACCCGCTAAAGATTTATTGGTACAATTCTATTCTACCTATTTTCCTGCCAAGTTTGGCGAAGCGACCTGCAAGCGACCTTATCAAATGGCGAACGACGCGTTACATCAATTTACAGGTAACGATTACAAGACAGAATTTACGCAGCTAAAGCATTTACTGGCTAACATGGGCGTAAACGTACCAACGCTGTATAAGCAGTATTCTGAAGTAGCTAAAGACGGCGGGGTGGCATTTTTAGGTTTTAATGTCGACCCAGATTTTAACGACTGTATCGACGGACTGGTGGTGGTTGATATGCAAACGCTTACTGAGAAAAAGCGCAAACGCTATTTAACCGATATTCAGCTTAAAGCCACAGCCTAAGCAAGAGGGAGCGTCTGATAAACGCTCCCTTCTTCAACGCTAGTACTTTTCAATCTTCTTTTTTCTAATCTGCTTCTTTCCGAAAAAAGGGAATATCAGAAGTTATTATCGACCGCCAACAAATTTGAGAATATCGGTATAGATATCTTCAAGAGTAAGCAAATCAGACACATGAATGTGTTCGTTTATTTGGTGAATGGTAGTGTTTGGCACACCCACTTCAACCACTTGTGTGTGCTCACTAGCAAAGAAACGCCCGTCAGAAGTACCGCCAGATGTACTGATAACAGGGTAACGACCTGTAGCGCCCCTTATCGCTTTTTCTACGCAGGCAATTAAGCAGTGCTCCGCATTACTGTTAGGCTTGCTCAAGTAAGCTTCACAGGGTCTTGAAAAGCTAACTTCGGCTTCTGTATCAACGCTTTTGATAATACTGCGTAGCAATGTTGCTAAACCATTTTGGTCAAACTGCCACGAATATCTGACATTAAACTCTACACGAACGGCACTAGGCACTATGTTATCGGTGAAGCTTCCCGTGTCCATATGTGTTATTTGAAGTGTAGTACCAGGAAAGTCATCACTCCCCTTATCAAACGGGTACTTTGTTAACGCGTTAATCACGTTACTCGCTTTGTGGATAGCATTTACCGCTGCCTTTGGATAGGCCACGTGACCTTGCTTTCCTGCAATATGGATAGTGCCGGAAAGTGAGCCTCTGCGTCCAATCTTAATCGTATCGCCGGTTGATGCAGATGCAGAAGGTTCACCTACTAGGCACATATCAAGCTGGACATTTTTAGATGCCAAATATTCAGCTATCCATTTAGAGCCCCACTCTGCCTCCCCTTCTTCATCACTGGTAATTAGCCACCAGAAAGAGACCTTTTCCTTATCTAACGAGGCAATGGTTCGCTCTGTTGCCGCTAGCATGGCTGCGATGCCTGTTTTCATATCGGCAGCACCACGTCCATATAATTTATTTTTGCTAATTACAGGACTAAAAGGCGGTGACTTCCACTTATCAAGAGGACCTGGGGGCACAACATCAGTATGACCGCTAAATGCAAATTGAACAGGGCCCTGCCCCCACCTAGCGACAAGGTTACTTACACCATTTATTGAATGTTTCTCACATACGAAACCGAGCTTTTCGAGCTTGTATATCAGGTAACTTTGGCAACCAGCGTCCTGTGGGGTAATCGACGCTCTTGCCATAAGCACTTCGGCAAAATAAATACTGCGAGCTGGCGCTATGGAAGGTAAAGGCTGAATTGACATGCATAAGAAACCTTTATGAAACGTGAGTCTATTACACAAATGTAAAGTGACACGGCAATAACAGATTTACGACAATGCCATGACAGCGGACAAGGTAACCTAAAGCTAAAAATAATAAAGGATGACAACAAGGAAGGCGACAATGGGTGAGCTGGCGACTAGGACTGGCTCGTTAAGATTTGTCTAAATCAACGCGCGTTGTTATAACTAGAACATAACTTAAAGAAAGGCATTACTGTGTTAAAAATCATTGTTTTAATACCCCTTATTTTGTCACTACTCTGGTTTGGCTATTTACAAGCCAATAAATACACTCTGGAGCAAGGCAAGCAAGGGTTTCTGTACATTTTCGTGTTATCGGGTGTTATTGCGGCATTTTATACACTAATGCTGTTCTTAACGAACTAACGCACTTCAAACAAGCACTCAACCACTGTGTTGTATAAAAAAAGCCAGCATCTATGAAAGAGGCTGGCTTTTTAGTATTTACCGGTGTCACTGCTAGTTACAGCGACAGCTTTTACGCAGCAGTGCTTATAAGGTCTGTGAGATAGTCACTTCTGCATTTGCGCGAAGCGCATCAATATATTGTTGATAAACGCGCTGGCCTTGTACCTGAGCAAGACGCTGCTTCAGGCTTTCACCCAACTCATTCTCAAGCTCTGGTGCTGCGTTAACGTTTTCAAGCATAACAACAGCAACGTCACCGTTTACCGTTGTTGCAACATCAACTTTATCTTCGCCTTCAAGGGCAAGAGAGAAAAGCGTGTCAACTAATGCACGTGCAAGTGTACCGCCAGCTCTTGGAACAGCAGCTGCTGTTTCCCAAGACACAGACTTTTCAGCTAGCTCACTTTCAACGCTTTCTCCGGCACGTACTTTTTGTGCGATATCAAACGCCCAAGCTTCTGCAGCTTCTTTCGCTTTTTCCGCTTTTACTGATGCTTCAATTCCTTCGCGAACTTCATCTAGCGACTGAGTACGTTGAGGTTCATGCTCAATAACGCGCGCAACTACTACCGTTTCATCATCTAGCTCAATGATATCGCTGTTTAGGCCTTCTTCAACTAGCTCTGAAGAGAAAGCAACATCTAGCAAGCCAGGGAAGCTTAGTTCGGCAGGTGCCGTATTACGACTGAAAAGAACAGACTCTTGTATAGGAAGATCTACAGCATTAGCCGCGTCTTCAAGCGTGTCAGGTACTTCAAAGGCAATTTCAGCTAACGTATTTTGAAGCTCAAAGTACTTTTCCATTGCCGCGTCATAAAGTAGCGTATCGCGTATCTCACCCGCTACTTCATCGAAAGATTTAACTTGTGCTTCTTTTAAGTCTGTCAACTTGATGATGTGAAAACCAAACTCGGTTTCAACTACGTCGGATACATCGCCAACATTTTGTAAAGCAAAAGCTGCTTCATCAAACGCTGGGTCCATCATTTCTGGCGTAATGAAATCTAGATCACCGCCATTTTCAGCAGAGAACGTATCATCAGAATTTGCTTCAGCAAGGGCCGCAAAGTCTGCACCGTTGTCGAGTTCTGCTTTTAATGATTCTGCTTTTGCTTTCGCAGCATCCTTATCATCACCTGCTTCGATAAGAATATGAGAAACACGGCGCTCTTCTTCTTTGCCGTAGCTTCCTAGGTTATTTTCGTAATACGTGCGAACCGCTTCTTCTTCGACAGAAACGCGACCTTTTAAGTCTTCAACACTTAGTTTCACATAAGCAAGCTTGACCTGTTCGTCCGTATCGAAAGAGGCAATATTGTTGTTGTAAAAAGCTTCTATATCCGCATCTGTCACTTCTATTGAGCCGGCAAATTCATCAGAGCTCACTAGCACGTATTTCGCATCACGAGTTTGGCGCTGTAGCGCATTCGCTTGCTGTACTTCACCGTCCAACGCAAATGAAGAATTCGTTAGCGCTGCAGCCAACTGGTTTTGTGTCATTTGAACGCGCAGATAGTCACGGAAATCGGCTACTTGAAAACCGTTTTGACGAAGAATGGCTTGAAAACGTTCGTTATCAAACTGACCACCAAACTGGAACTCAGGCATTTGTACTATGGTTTCGCGAATTTGCTCGTCACTTACACGTAAACCCATGTCTGCCGCTTGTTGCTGAATTAGTTTTTCAGCAATCAGCCTGTCCAATACATTTCTTCTAAAATCTGCAAGATATTGCTCACTAGAGAAAAGCTGTGCGATGCTTTCGCCGTATTGTGACTCCATTTGTGCACGCTGATTTTGATATGCACGCTCTAGTTCTTGTGCCGAAATTTCTTCGCCGTTTACAGTAGCTACTGCAGTAGTACCTGATGATGTTAGGTAGCTACCTACACCTGCGAATACGAAACTTAAAACGATAAGCGCGATAATCGCCATCGCCCATGGGCCTTGAGAACCTTCTCTGATTCTTTCTAGCATGATTGTTCTTCAACTCCGTTGCTTACTACCGTTACCTCAAAACAACACAAATTAGTGAATGCGAGGTAAAATAAGCGCTGATTATAACCCAATGCCGCCGAATATAAACGCCAAAACACACTATTTGTGTTGTCTTTCGTTAAGTCCAGATACTGCGTAGGCATGAAAAAAACTCGGCATGCCTCAACGGGTTATTTCCACTCTTAAAATATTGGGGTCAGAGTCATTACTCTGACCCCAATATTGAATTCTTTGTTTTAGAAATAAAAAAGGCGATGGACTAGCCATCGCCTTTTTCTATAATTTTTTTGCTTAGTTACAAGCGTCTTTCAGTGCTTTACCAGCTTTGAAAGATGGAACTTTCGCTGCTGAAATCTGAATAGTCTCACCAGTTTGTGGGTTACGGCCACTGCGAGCTGAACGTTCGCGAACTGAGAAAGTACCAAAGCCTACTAGTGCAACTTGGTCGCCGTCTTTAAGCGCCGCAGTTACTGAGTCAGTGAATGCATCAAGAGCGCGGCCAGCAGCTGCTTTAGAAATGTCTGCACCAGCAGCGATTTGGTCGATAAGTTGAGACTTGTTCACAATTAGATCCCCTTCGATTGTTATTATACTGTTTGTCCAAAACGATTTTGCTTGGACGTTATAGCAAGCTTGATTGTTAACATCAAGCTTCAGTCACAAATAATTAACTTTTTAAATGAATCGCTGCAATCCCTTTTGTGGCAAGGCTTCAAGCGAATACCACTTAAAGGTAACACAACTTTTGCGACATGAAAGCCCTATTTTTAAAAAAATGGGCTTTTCTTTTGCCTAATGCGCACTTTTTAATCAATTATTGCAAATTTATAGAAAAAATGTGGCTGTACGCCTTTAAAATAAAGGGGTACAGCTTAGACATTCTGTTATTTTTTAACCACTTCAAAGCTTTCAACAGGCTCTTGAAGCGCAATATCAAGCACTTCATCAATCCATTTAACTGGGTGAATTGATAAATCTTTTTTCACGTTATCTGGTATTTCTTCCAGATCACGTTCGTTATCTTTTGGAATAACGACAGTTTTAATGCCGCCTCGATGTGCTGCTAGTAGCTTTTCTTTAAGTCCACCAATAGCAAGCACCTCACCACGTAGGGTGATTTCACCGGTCATGGCTACATCGCACTTCACAGGGTTACCCGTAAGTGACGAGACAAGTGCAGTGCACATTGCAATACCTGCGCTAGGGCCATCTTTCGGCGTAGCACCTTCAGGTACGTGCACGTGAATATCACGTTTCTCATAGAAGTCATCGTTTATGCGAAGCTTTTCTGCACGACTTCTTACCACCGTCATAGCAGCCTTAATAGACTCTTGCATGACATCACCTAACGAACCCGTTGATGTCATTTTGCCTTTGCCCGGAACCGACGTTGTTTCAATGGTCAGTAAGTCACCACCTACCTGCGTCCAAGCAAGTCCTGTAACTTGGCCAATTTGATTGTCTTTATCGGCTTTACCGTAGTCAAAGCGTTGAACGCCAAGATAGTCCTTAAGGTTATCCTGTGTTACGACTACTTTGTCTTTGCTTTTCTTAAGCAAAATATCTTTCACGGCTTTACGGCATACCTTCGATACTTCGCGCTCTAAGCTACGAACCCCGGCTTCACGGGTATAGTATCGAATCATACCGATAACGGCAGAATCGGTAATTTCCAACTCCTTCGCTTTAAGCCCATTGCGTTCCATTTGCTTACCAATTAAATGGTTCTTTGCAATGTTGAGTTTTTCATCTTCTGTGTAGCCAGATAGACGAATCACTTCCATACGGTCAAGTAACGGGCCTGGAATATTCATGCTGTTAGAGGTGGCTACGAACATAACGTCGGACAGGTCGTAGTCGACTTCCAGATAATGATCACTAAAGCTATTGTTTTGCTCTGGATCTAGTACTTCAAGCAGCGCTGACGCTGGGTCGCCTCGCATATCTGATGACATCTTATCGATTTCATCAAGTAGGAAGAGCGGGTTTTTAACCCCTACTTTCGCCATTTTTTGAACTAGCTTACCTGGCAATGAACCAATGTAAGTACGACGGTGACCACGGATTTCAGCTTCGTCACGCACGCCACCTAGTGCCATACGCACATATTTGCGACCTGTCGCTTTAGCAATTGACTGGCCTAGTGAAGTTTTACCTACACCTGGAGGGCCAACAAGACACAGAATTGGGCCTTTTAGCTTCTTAACACGCTGCTGAACGGCTAAATACTCAAGAATGCGCTCTTTCACTTTCTCAAGGCCGTAGTGGTCTTCGTTAAGCACACCTTCTGCGCGGGAAAGATCTTTCTTCACCGGCGAGCGCTTGTTCCACGGCACGTTAGTCAGCCATTCAATGTAGCTTCGAAGTACGGTAGCTTCTGCAGACATTGGTGACATCATCTTAAGCTTTTGAAGTTCAGCTTTCGCTTTATCTTCCGCTTCTTTAGGCATTTTAGCGTCTGCTATCTTTTTAGATAACGCTTCAAATTCGTCAGGTGCGTCATCCAGTTCACCCAACTCTTTCTGAATAGCCTTCATCTGCTCATTCAAGTAGTACTCGCGCTGGCTCTTTTCCATTTGCTTTTTAACGCGGGTACGAATTTTCTTTTCGACCTGCAGCAAATCAATTTCGCCTTCCATCAGCGCCATCAGATATTCAAGACGCTCATTAACGCCCTGCATCTCTAACACTTTTTGCTTTTCAGTAAGCTTAAGTGGCATATGGGCAGCCATGGTGTCTGCCAAGCGGGCCGCGTCTTCAATACCATTTAGTGACGTAAGCACTTCTGGTGGAATTTTCTTATTCAGTTTCACGTAACCTTCAAACTGCGAAACTGCTGAGCGAATCAAGACTTCTTGTTCGCTCTCATCAATCTCTTCATCAGTTAGTTTGTCTACATTAGCAACAAAGAACGGCTCTGATTGCTTATAGCTTTCAATTTCGCCGCGTACACTACCTTCTACCAGCACTTTCACCGTACCGTCAGGTAGTTTCAGAAGTTGAAGAATAGTAGCAATAGTACCGACGGTATAGATGTCGTCCGCTTCAGGCTCATCTACGCCAGCGTCTTTTTGTGCTACTAGAAAAATTTGTTTGTCATTATCCATTGCCGCTTCTAGACAACGAATTGATTTCTCACGCCCAACAAATAGGGGTATGACCATATGCGGGTAAACAACCACGTCCCGCAAGGCAAGCACAGGAATTTCAATGCGATTTTCACGCTCAACTGTCATACTTGTTCTCAATTAGTTTGAAATGTCATTTTTATATGGGGATGCAAGAGCAAAGTTCAATCGAAACTTATTAAAGTGCGTTAATTCCTTAACCTTACCTTCCCTGCTCTAGGGCCTATTGACCTTAATATAACCATTATCGATTTTGCTTTGAATGGCAACAGTAAACTCAAAAATCTAGTAGAAAGGATAGCATGAGACGCATTAATTGCTTAAATATCGTCCGCTTCAAGGTAAGCGAACGGGCAAGCAACTCGATAATCAAAAAATTATATGTATTTCACGCTAAAAACAAAAAAGGTCCCGGAGGACCTTTTTTTATAGAAAACAGCGACTATTCAGAGGCGGCTTTCTTTTCATTGCTGTCGTAAATCAAGATAGGTTTTGATTCACCGCGAATAACGGTTTCATCAATAACAACTTTGCTCACGTCTTCCATTGAAGGAAGGTCGTACATAGTATCAAGCAAAACCGCTTCAACGATTGAGCGAAGACCACGTGCACCTGTCTTACGATCCATTGCCTTTTTAGCAATAGCATTAAGTGCATCGTCACGGAACTCTAGCTCTACATCTTCCATTGAGAACAGTGCACCATATTGCTTGGTGATTGCATTCTTTGGCTCGCGTAAAATTTGAATTAATGCTTCTTCATTCAACTCTTCGAGGCTTGTTACAACCGGTAGACGACCAATGAACTCTGGTATCAAACCATATTTCACTAAGTCTTCAGGCTCAACTTGCTTAAACAGTTCACTGATTTGTTTGCTATTGTCTTTCGACTTAACCGTAGCACCAAATCCAATACCCGTGTCTTTTTGTGCGCGTTGCTCAATAACTTTATCAAGACCAGCAAACGCACCACCACAGATGAACAATATCTTAGAGGTATCAACCTGCAAGAATTCCTGCTGTGGATGTTTACGCCCACCCTGCGGAGGAACAGACGCAACCGTACCTTCGATTAACTTAAGCAGTGCTTGCTGAACACCTTCACCCGATACATCTCGAGTAATAGATGGATTGTCTGACTTACGAGAAATCTTATCGATTTCATCTATGTAAACAATTCCGCGCTGCGCTTTCTCAACGTCATAGTCGCACTTCTGCAGTAACTTTTGGATGATGTTCTCAACATCTTCGCCCACGTAGCCAGCTTCAGTTAGCGTGGTTGCGTCAGCCATGGTAAATGGAACGTCGAGTAAACGCGCTAGGGTTTCCGCTAGCAGCGTTTTACCACTACCAGTAGGTCCTATTAACAAAATATTACTTTTGCCAAGTTCTACGCCTTCGTGAACATCGCCATTGCGCAAGCGCTTGTAGTGGTTATACACCGCTACTGATAATACCTTCTTTGCATGTTCTTGCCCAATAACGTAATCGTCTAGGTGAGCATGAATTTCACTTGGTTTAGGTAAAGCGTCCTGCTTTTGCTTAGGCGCGATTTCCTTAATTTCTTCGCGAATGATATCGTTACATAACTCAACACACTCGTCGCAAATGAAAACCGACGGGCCTGCTATTAACTTTCTTACTTCGTGTTGGCTTTTGCCACAAAACGAACAGTACAGTAGCTTGTTATCACCGTCACCGCTTTGCTTATCACTCATTACTTTTGCCTCTGCCTTGCCTGAGCCGAAAACCAAAACGTGCTGTGCACTGGCTCAGGTATACTATAACTATACTACTTAGTTGCGGCTACGTCAGATCGATTTGCTAAAACTTGGTCAACAAGGCCATATTCTTTTGCCTCAGTTGCACTCAAGAAGTTATCACGGTCTGTGTCACGCGCGACTTTTTCATAGTCTTGACCAGTATGGTCCGCCATAAGGCGATTCAATTTCTCTTTAATAGACAGAATTTCTTTCGCGTGAATTTCAAAATCAGATGCCTGACCTTGGAAGCCACCAAGCGGTTGGTGAATCATTACGCGCGAGTTAGGTAGACAGTAGCGCTTACCTTTTGCTCCTGCAGATAGTAGAAAGGCGCCCATGCTTGCAGCTTGGCCCATACATACTGTACTCACGTCTGGCTTTATAAACTTCATCGTATCGTAAATTGCCATGCCAGCAGTTACCGAACCGCCTGGTGAGTTAATGTATAAGAAAATATCTTTCTCTGGGTTTTCAGCTTCTAAGAACAACATTTGAGCAACGATGAGGTTGGCCATGTGATCTTCAACTTGTCCTACCAAGAAAATTACGTTTTCTTTCAATAGGCGAGAATAAATGTCGTATGAGCGCTCACCTTTAGAGGTTTGCTCAACAACCATAGGAACAAGTGCATTCATTGGGTCAAACGGGGTATTAGTCATAGCTACCTTGATTATCTAGCGTTAAAAACAAAAATGCTCGGAAGGCTCCGAGCATTTAAGCAGTTGCTGACAAGTAATGTCAATCAGACAGTAAAAAATTACGCCTGTTTGTTCATAACCTCGTCAAAAGCTTTAGTTACTTCGGTAACTTTTGCTTGCTCAAGAACCCACTCAATAGCTTGTTCTTCTAGTGCAACGTTCTGCATTTGTTGCATAAGCTCTTGGTTGTTGTTGTAGTAATCAACAACTTCTTGCGGATCTTCATACGCTGAAGCAGCAGTTTCGATCATCTCGTTAACTTTAGCTTCGTCTGCTTTAAGTTCGTTCTGCTTGATCACTTCACCTAGAAGAAGACCAATAGATACACGACGTTTAGCGTTGTCAGTAAACAATTCAGCAGGTAGGTCTGGAAGGTTCTGACCACCGCCTTGTTGGCTGAAACGTTGTTTAGCTTGCTCGCGAAGTGCGTTCACTTCTTGATCGATTAGCGCTTGAGGAATATCAATCTCGTTAGCTTCAACTAGCTTAGCAATAACGTCTTCTTTAACTTGCGCTTTTAGCGTTTGATTTAGTTCACGCTGCATGTTCTTACGAACTTCTGCTTTAAGCGCGTCAACTCCGCCTTCTTCAACACCGAATAGTTTAGCAAACTCTTCGTCAACTTTTGGAAGGTTTAGGCCTTCTACTTTCTTAACGGTAGTTTGGAAAACTGCATCTTTACCTTTTAGGTTTTCTGCGTGGTAGTCTTCAGGGAAAGTTACTTCGATAGTCACTTCTTCACCCGCTTTCGCACCAACAAGTGGCTTTTCGAAACCTGGGATCATGCGCTCTTTACCTAGCTCAAGAGCGAAGTCTTCTGCTTTACCACCTTCAAACTCTTCACCGTCGATAGAACCAACGAAGTCGATGATAACTTTGTCGTCTTTCTTCGCTTTACGCTTAACTTCTTTCCAAGTTGCGTGCTGCTTCTGAAGTGTTTCCATCATGTTATCTAAATCTTCGTCAGTAATTTCTACTACTGGCTTTTCGATTTCGATATCGCTAACACCTTTCACTTCTACTTCTGGGTAAACTTCGAAAGATGCTGTGAATTCTAGGTCCTGACCGTCTTCGTCTTTAGTCAGTTCAAACTTCGGCATACCAGCAGGCTGAATTTTTTCTTGAATCACAGCTTGGTAGAAGTTTTGCTGCATAACATCGCCAGCAACTTCTTGGCGAACAGCTTGGCCGAAACGCTTTTTGATTACGCTTACAGGAACTTTACCTGGACGGAAGCCGTTGATGCGTTGTGTTTTTGCCAACTGCTGTAGGCGTGACTTAACTGCTGAATCAACCGTGTCAGATGGAACGGTGATAGTAAGACGGCGTTCTAAACCCTGGGTCGTCTCGACTGAAACTTGCATTATGTTACCTCAACTATACGCCTCTATAGGCGTTTTGTTCTCAATCCCCTCTCCCGTCATGCATTGATTGCATATCACTCCGGGGTAGAGGTCGTTATTCGACGTTTATAAAATCAAAGTTAGGACACGAAGTTGTGTCAAAAAGCCAACCTGAAACAAACGTACTGGTTAAAAAAAGACGCGGTAGTATACAGCCGCATACCACAAGAGTCGAGAGGCAAACACAAGTTTGTAACAACCATTTGAACGCATTTTGACCAAATAGCGAAACTAATAGCCTAAATAGCGAAAAAGACGGAATTTATGCGAATTTATTGAGCAATGAATAAAGAGGAGAGAAAGATAATGGTCGGTGAGACAGGATTTGAACCTGCGACCCCTTGTACCCAAAACAAGTGCGCTACCAAGCTGCGCCACTCACCGACAGATATATCTTTTTGAAAAGCCCTGCGAGAGCTTTAAATATGGTGCGGAAGGAGAGACTTGAACTCTCACGCCGTGAAGCACTGGAACCTAAATCCAGCGTGTCTACCAATTCCACCACTTCCGCGAAAAAGTGGGGTGGACGATGGGACTTGAACCCACGACAACCGGAATCACAATCCGGGGCTCTACCAACTGAGCTACGCCCACCACAGTAATCCTGTTCAGACTTATGTGTAAATTGAGAAACACATAAGCGCCTACCGAGCTGTCAGGATCTTACATAGCTACTCGGTAGTTAATGTCGACTCATACCCTAGCCCATAGATGATTTATCACTCTTGGCTAGAAGTATTTACTGAATCGAAGAAAGCATAAATGGTCGGTGAGACAGGATTTGAACCTGCGACCCCTTGTACCCAAAACAAGTGCGCTACCAAGCTGCGCCACTCACCGACTAGAATGCTTACATTAAGCTTTTGATAAAGCTTGAAAATATGGTGCGGAAGGAGAGACTTGAACTCTCACGCCGTGAAGCACTGGAACCTAAATCCAGCGTGTCTACCAATTCCACCACTTCCGCAAAAAAGTGGGGTGGACGATGGGACTTGAACCCACGACAACCGGAATCACAATCCGGGGCTCTACCAACTGAGCTACGCCCACCATAGGGTGTGTTTGCAATCTACACGCTTTATTTTAGCAGTGTAAATACGAAAATTCAGCCTTGCTATCAGGACCTACCTGACTCGCATGGCGCGCCCGGCAGGATTCGAACCTGCGACCCACGGCTTAGAAGGCCGTTGCTCTATCCAGCTGAGCTACGGGCGCTTGGCGAATCTTCGCTGCAAAAAGTGGTCGGTGAGACAGGATTTGAACCTGCGACCCCTTGTACCCAAAACAAGTGCGCTACCAAGCTGCGCCACTCACCGACTGTCGTACCGACCTTGAAGCGTTAGCCTCTGTGCCGTTACGGGGTGCGAATATTACTGACATCCCCCCACCTCGTCAAACACTTTTTTAAATAAAATCATCAACCGCTCACAAAGCATCCATTCTCACGTTTTTTTGAACAATTACCCTTGTATTTACCTATTTTTAGCCTAGGTTTGCGCTTCTTTTAAGGGTAAGCATCAGGCTTTCCATTAACGGATGTTTACGTTGAACATTTGTGGCGAATAATTGCAGAGCAATAACTACTAGAGTATTAGTCCTATTTTATGAAACAATATAGGGCACTTGTTGACCACCCAACCATATAAGAATCGTACAAGACTATGACCGCCCATCTTATTGACGGCAAACTAATTGCCAAACAAGTTCGCCAACACGTAACCTCCTATGTTGAATCGCTTACGCAAGCAGGTAAAAGACAACCAGGCCTAGCCGTTGTCCTTGTTGGCAGTGATGCAGCTTCTCAAGTTTATGTTTCCAATAAACGTAAAGCGTGCGAAGAAGTGGGGTTCGTTTCTCGCTCTTTCGACCTTCCTTCTGATACCACAGAAGAGACCTTGCTAAATTTAGTGGACGAGCTAAACGAAGATAAAGAGATAGACGGAATTCTGGTACAGCTTCCTTTACCTGCAGGGTTAAATGCAGAAAAGGTACTTGAACGTATTCACCCTCATAAAGATGTCGACGGATTTCATCCATACAATATTGGCCGCCTTGCACAGCGTATTCCTGCACTACGTCCCTGCACGCCAAAAGGCATCATGACCATGATAGAGTCAACCAAGCGCCCTGTAAAAGGCTTGGACGCGGTCATTGTAGGTGCGTCGAATATTGTGGGGCGCCCTATGAGCCTGGAACTGCTTTTAGCAGGCTGCACCGTTACTACCTGTCACAAGTTTACTCAAGACCTTAAAAGTCACGTTCAACGTGCAGACCTACTGGTAGTCGCTGTAGGTAAACCGAACTTTATTCCAGGTGACTGGGTAAAACAGGGCGCGATTGTCATTGATGTGGGTATTAATCGCGTTAATGATGGTTCACTTGTTGGCGATGTTGATTTCGAAAAAGCGAAAGAGCGCGCAGGCTGGATAACCCCCGTTCCAGGCGGTGTTGGGCCGATGACAGTAGCCAGTTTGATAGAGAATACGCTGGAAGCTTACGTAAAATATCATTCTTAAAGTACAAATAGTTCAACCAAAATGCTAGGCAGAAATCAAATTTCTGCCTTTTTATTTTATACTTCGCTCACGTTGAACACAGACTCAAACTGACCTACACCTTTTATGGCAGAACCAACATCTCCTTTATGGGAACAGCACGTAATTGATGCAACGCTTAAATGGGTTGACGACATTGTGATAAAGCACAACTTTTGTCCCTTTGCACGCTATGTAAGAACACCTCACCAAATTCGGTGCGTGGTAATTGAGGGCGATGCGGGAAATGTCGTTCAATCGCTATACGATGAGTTGCGGCATTTAGAAGAGAACGAAACCACCGCAACAACACTAATTGCACTCACGCATTCAACCCTTGCTGATTTCAACGAATATCTCGATGTTTTGGCTATCAGCGATAATATGCTGCACGACTGGGGATACAGCGGCACTTACCAACTTGCCAGCTTCCACCCCAATTATGTATTCGACGGTAGCGACGTAGACGATGCTGAAAACTATACCAATCGTTCACCCTACCCGCTTTTCCATTTGATTCGTGAAGCTGATATCACACGCTACATGAAAAAAGAAGAAGATGCCGAAAAGATATTCAGCCATAACATTGAAAAAGCACGGACGCTTGGGTGCCCTTACTTTGAGGGTGTGTTAGACACGCTTAAAAAAGATAAGCCCGCTCGATAAAACACGTGAAGCTTACCTTTTTTGTGCAATGTAAAAAACACGCATTAAAAAGAGAATAAGCTCGTGATGCGAGCAGGCCCAAAGTATTGGATTACTCCAGGGAACCCAAATAAGCAGCTCCTTATAACAAGCAGGATGTTTATTTGGCTCAAGCTTTCACTTGAAACGTTACTTTACCTACAAATTATGTGAGTAATATGACAACGTTACACATTTTTGACTTCGTTAAGGCTAAAACGTGAATACCCACAATTCATTTTCTCTCGAGGCGATAGCGACCGTCGCTACGCCTTTCAAGCAAAAGTTTGCTATTCCAAGACAGCCCAACTTGGCTAACGCCCAAGGTGTTATCACCTTCAAAGAAGGCTTTAACGATATCAATATGCTCAAAGGGATAGAGAATTACAGTCACCTGTGGCTGCTTTTTATTTTTCACCAAAACATTGAACGCGGTTGGAAAAATACGGTGAAAGCCCCTCGTCTAGGTGGTAATGCAACTATGGGCGTACTGGCAAGTCGCAGTACCCACCGACCTAATGGGATTGGCATGTCTGTGGTGAAAAACAAAGGTGTGGTTAGCAGCAACGGACAGACACAGTTAGTGGTTGAAGGGGTAGATTTAGTCGACGGCACACCACTTGTCGATATCAAACCCTATATTGCATACGCTGATAGTGTGCCAAACGCCAACGATAATCTTGATGACATTAACCCCATACCCAATCGCGACGTTTTATTCGCTGATACAATCCAGCCCATACTTGCTGAAATAGAGAAAAAGCACCCTGATTTTTCTGCCTTGGTGACCTCGGTTCTGTCTCAAGACCCTCGCCCCGCGTATAAACAGCAGCTTGAAAATGACGAAAAAACCTATCGCGTGACGTTATACGATATTGATGTAGGTTTTAAAGTAAAAGATGCCGCCGTTAAGGTAACCGAGTTGGTTCATTTAGGATAATTACACTATTAGTGTTAACAGTCTGTGGCGAAATAGCTCACAGTTAATTAGAATACGCCCAATCGTGTGACACCTTATCTCGGTTCAAGCACTTCGCAATGCTTTGTTTTGCGAGTTGTCGTTTGCGAAAGAACATCACACTAACCGTCATAAATACATTTATAACAGGATACCTGCTTTACATGCGCACTAGTCAATATTTGCTTGCCACGCAGAAAGAAACACCTGCAGATGCAGAGGTTATCAGCCACCAGCTAATGCTAAGAGCTGGTATGATCAGAAAGCTTGCCTCGGGTCTATATACGTGGCTGCCTTCTGGTCTTCGTGTACTTAATAAAGTAGCCAATATTGTTCGTGAAGAAATGAACAAAGCAGGCGCGATTGAAGTGCTAATGCCCGTTGTTCAACCAGCCGACCTATGGGAAGAGTCTGGTCGCTGGGAAGAATATGGACCTGAGTTACTTCGTATTAAAGACCGCCACCAGCGTGATTTCGTGCTAGGACCAACGCACGAAGAAGTAATTACAGCACTAGTTCGCAATGAAATTAGTAGCTACAAGCAGCTTCCACTTAATCTGTACCAAATTCAGACTAAATTCCGTGACGAGGTGCGCCCTCGTTTTGGCATTATGCGCGGTCGTGAATTCACCATGAAAGATGCATATAGCTTCCACTTAGAAGACAGCTGCCTTGAAGAAACCTACCAAAAAATGTACGACGCATACTGCAACATATTTTCGCGTATGGACTTAGACTTCAGAGCAGTTATTGCCGACTCTGGCTCTATTGGTGGTAATCATTCTCATGAATTCCACGTGTTGGCTGCATCAGGTGAAGACGATATTGCGTTTTCAAGCGAAAGTGATTATGCGGCAAACGTTGAAATGGCTGAAGCTGTTGCGCCTGAAAAGGCAGCTGCTTCGGGTGCGGCCGTTGAAACCAAAGATGCCAAGGGCAAAGATTTCGAAAAAATTCTCAAGAGCATTGATACCGAAACTACCAATGCAGTCAAAGTTGTAGTAGTAAAAGCAGCAAACGCAAAAAATGAGAAAGGCGAAGAAGTACAAGAAGACAATTGGGTCGCTCTGGTACTACGTGCAGATCACGAACTTAACGACGTTAAGGCAGAGAAAATACAAGCAGTGGCTGCTCCGCTGGTTGAAGCGTCATTCGAAAAAGCTAAGGAAGTGCTTGGTGTAGTCCCCTACTTTGCAGATGCAACTAACCTTCCCATTCCAGCTTACATCGATGCAAGTGCAGCGGCCCTTGCGGACTTTACTACAGGCGCTGGCGCAGGTGGTAAAATGAACATCAACGTAAACTGGTCTGAAGATGTCACTGGCGTTGATATTCGCAACGTTGTAGCTGGCGATGCGTCTCCTGACGGAAAAGGTACCCTTGATATTAAGCGCGGTATCGAAGTGGGTCATATATTCCAGCTTGGCAGCAAGTATTCAGAAGCCATGAATTGCGGTGTACTGAGCGAATCAGGTAAACACCAAACCTTAACAATGGGTTGTTACGGCATTGGGGTGTCTCGAATTGTTGCGGCAGCTATCGAGCAAAATCACGATAAGTTTGGCATAAAGTGGCCAGATCCTATTGCACCGTTTAAAATTGCATTAATACCTATGAATATGCACAAGTCTCACCGTATTAAAGAAGCAGCAGAGGCGCTTTACGAAGAACTTGTTTCCCTTGGCGTAGAAGTATTATTTGACGATAGAAAAGAACGCCCAGGTGTTATGTTCAATGATATGGAATTAATTGGCATACCTCACAGCATTGTCATTGGTGAAAGAAACTTGGATAATCAACAGGTTGAATACAAGAATAGACGTACTGGCGAGAAACAGTTATTAGACCTTAGCGCAGCAAAAGACTTTGTAGCCGCTCTCTAAAACCTGAACTTGCCCATTAGATAAGAAAAAGAGGGCGTATGCGGTTAACATTTTATGGCGTAAGGGGCTCAATTCCCACTCCGGGGGCCGCTTACGTTCGTTATGGTGGCAACACTGCATGCGTTCACATTGAGCTTGAGGATGGTACTGATATCATCCTCGACTCAGGCACAGGCATTCGCTTACTTGGCGACAGCTTGATTAAGAAAAATTCGCCAATCTACCTCTTATTGAGCCACAACCATTGGGACCACATTCAAGGCTTCCCTTTCTTTGCACCCATTTACCAAGAATCACGGGAAATAAACATTTACCCGGGGCTAACCCAACTTAACGAGCCCGATCAAATTTTAAACCAAATGGAAGGTTCTTTATTTCCTGTCCCCAAAAGCGCGTTAAAATCGGCCATTAACCTTATAGAGCTTCCGGCAGCACAAAATAGGTTTACTATTGGAAGCGCTACGATTACCCGATTAGCCATGAATCATCCTGGCAGCGGAAGCGCCTATTGTATTAAGGCCGACGGTGTCAAAATTGCTTATATCACCGATAACGAGCTTTACCCTCCTTATAAAAAAGAAACAGACTTTCTAGATTTTGCTAAGTTTGCTGATAATGCAGACTTGCTTATTCACGACGCACAGTACATGTTATCTGACATGCCGACAAAAAACGGTTGGGGTCACTCGGTGGCAGAGGAAGCGGTAAAACTGGCGATGGCTAGCCATGCAAAACAATTAGCATTATATAGTCATGATCCAGAACGCACTGATGACGATATAGATAATGTCGTGAAACACTGTAATGACTATGTCACAGTGGCAGAGTCTACTTTACACGTATTTGCATCTTCAGAAGGCCAAACGCTGGACTTCAGTAAAGCATAATAACAACCCCTTGCTACGGAGAATTAAAGGTGTCTGTGTTTAAGCCTTTTGTATTTTTGGCAGCGTTTGCTGCTTGTACACCTGTGTTCGCACAACAATCACAAGAAGTGATGAGCGAACAAACGTCAGAACTCGATAACAGTGAACAACGAGACACTGTTGAAGACGAGGACGGTCAAACATCACAGAATGAAAGCGGTATTGAAGTTATTGATATCATTAAACGTGATACGACTACAGAGAGCGCGCTAGATAATCGCTTAGAAGGTGATAAAGAAGCGCTAGACAATGTTTTTGCCATTACCCAGCACAGACAAAACTATTTACTTCCTATCACCTATGTCTCTAATCCTAATACATTCGGTAATGAAGAGTTAACGGAAGAAAACATAGACAATAAAGAAGCTAAGTTTCAGGTAAGTGCCAAGCTACCACTATATCTCGAAGATACTGGCTTCGACGGACTCTATTTCGGCTTTACGTTAACCTCATTCTGGCAGCTTTATAACAGTGAAGCATCGAAGCCTTTCCGAGAAACCAATTATGAACCGGAAGTCTTTTGGCAAGAAACAGCCGATTACTCCGTACTAGGCTACAAGTTCAATACCTTCCAGGTCGGTTTCAATCATATGTCGAATGGCCAAAGCGGCTTGCGCTCTAGAAGCTGGAACCGTCTTTTTGCGTCCATAGTATTCAGTGACAACGACGATATATACTACTTTAAGACCTGGTACCGTATTCCTGAAGATGAAAAAGCTGACCCACTGGACCCAACGGGTGATGATAACCCGGACATTCAGGATTACTACGGCCGAATGGAATTTGGTTATGGCAGAAAAATTGGTGCTTTCAAGGTACTGGCGTTGTTGAGAAACAATCTGGATTTTGACGAAAACAGAGGCAGTATTCAGCTAGATTTCACCTACCCTATTTCCGACCGCTATGAAGTACTCCTTCAATACTTTAACGGTTACGGCGATTCGCTCATCGACTATAACCGCTCGCAAGAGCGTATTGGTATTGGTTTTCAGCTGCACTTTTTATAAAACAAGTATTCATACTTAATATCAAAATGCGCGCTACAAACATCCCATTTAAGCGCGCTTTTCTAAAACGCCACTCGCCGCATAGCTAATCAATCACACCAGCCGCGCGATAAAGCTGAATATGCACATCTACCAGCGCTGCAATATCTCTTTGGTAGCCTCCACCAATGACCGCAGCAATCGGAACGCCTAAACGCTCGGCTAACGCAAAGACTTGCGTATCTCTCTCGTACACGCCTTGCGTAGAAATATGTAAATGACCAAGGTCGTCGTTTACATGCACATCAACCCCTGCGTCATAGATGATGGCATCGGGCTGAAACTGTCTCATCACCATCGTTAGCGCTTGTTCTAGCGTGGTTAAATACTCGTCGTCTTCGGTGCCCTTATCGAGCCCTATATCAATATCGGAACGCTGCTTTCTGTGCGGGAAGTTTTTTTCACCATGGATTGATAAAGTGAAGATATCCCGATCGTTTTCAGCCAGTTTAGCGGTACCATCACCCTGGTGTACGTCTAAATCAACAATGAGCACATTTTCAACAGACGGGGTTTGCTGCATGGTTTTCGCGGCCAGATATAAATCATTGAACAAGCAAAAACCTGAACCAAAATCAGCAAACGCGTGATGATACCCGCCCGTTAAATTCAAGGCTTTTCCATGTTCTAGAGCTAAGTTGGCTGTTAAACAGGTTCCAGCAACGGCAGTACGGGTACGCTCAATCAGCTGCTGCGACCAAGGAAACCCTATGCGGCGCATGGCTTTTTTATCTAATGTACCAGTACTGAGTGCATCAACATAACCCGGATCGTAATAGGCTGAGAGAAAAGATAAATTGACCGGCGTTGGAGTGACAAAACGCGATGCTTCTACACCGCGACTAAGCAATTCGTCACGAATACCTACGTATTTTTCAATAGGAAATCGGTGTCGCTCAGGCAGGTCTAATTGGCTATAAATAGGGTGAAATACGAGTGGTGTAGTCATTATTATCAGTACTAGTTTATGGGCGCATGAAATCGGTAACAGAAAAAATGAAAGGAGCGCGATTTATTTATGCACTCTTTTGTTCGTGTTTCACGTTACACCAGCCCGGATAGATAATTGCTCGCTGAGTAGGATGTTATCTTTGCGGACTAGGATTAATACTGACAAAGCACAGTTAACGGGTCAAACTGTTCACTACCTTTTCAACGTTTTCTGACATACTCTTCATGGAGCGCGACATATCATCACGCTGCGCTAGCTGATGATACTTTTCTGACGATGTCACTACGTTACTTATAATGGCTTCCACCTGCTGAAGCACAGCCTCTTGTTCATCTGCCGCCTCGTTAAGCGCCACTACTACACTGGCCGTTTCTTGAATATCCCTGACCACGTTGTTTAATGTTTCTAGTGCTGTTGCAGCTTCAGCAGCGTTAGTTTCGGACAACTGCTTTCCAGAAGACATAGCCGCCACTGCACCCTTTGCTTCCGCTTCAAAGCTGCTCAAGATATCGTTAATTTCTCTAGTCGACTGCTGGGTTTTAGCCGCAAGAGCCCGAACTTCATCGGCTACTACTGCGAAGCCTCGCCCGTGTTCACCTGCCCTAGCGGCTTCGATTGCAGCATTCAAAGCTAACAGATTTGTCTGGTCAGCTATTTCATTAATTACATTTACCACTTTGAGAATATTGGTACTGCGGCTTTGCAGTTCAGACACAATGTTACTCGATTCCGTTACCGTCTTAGCTAGCTGTTTAAAGCCTGCATTGGCACTTTCAAACGTGGCATAACAACTCGCCACATTCTTTTCAGAGTTATTTGTCGCAACAGCAACTTGATCAGTAATAGCCACTAAATTCTGTACAATCTCTTTCAGTTTATCTGTGCTGCTATCAAGTGAGCGCGACGCATCCCGTTGTCCATTGGCCCCCTCCATAATGGATTGGCTGACGTTACCAAGGGTGCCGAACGCTTTTTCCATTTCTCGTTCTGCCTGTTGCAGTTGTGCAACCGACTCTTTCAGCTTGTATTGCAATGCGCGGGCAGAGTCGGCCAGCATGCCTAATTCATGACCGCTTGAATAGGTTAGTTCGTATTCATAACGGCTGTTAGCCAAGTTGGATATACACGCTACAACTTGCTTAGTTGGCTTAATGACCTGTGAGCGCAGTCGAGCAATAACATACACAACTGAAAGTACCGACAGTGCGATAGCTGCCAATAGAATTATCCAAAGCATAGTGCGCGTATTGGCTTTAAGCTGAGTAATCGCATTCGCTGAGTCTGCTGCAATTTCCGACGCGATACCTGAAAGAAGCTTAGCTGGCTCTCTATCAATACCGCGGACATAGCTATCTCCCACATTGGGGTCAAACCCTGAATCTATAAACGCCTTGTACCCTTCCCGATATTTCTCGGCCATTAGTGCATGCGCTTTTTGAAATTGCCTGATATCTGACTTCACGCTTTCACTTATCACACTACTTGATAGCATCAGGTCAAACTGGCGAGTGATGTCGGCCTCTCTCTGCTTGAATCGCTCCCAGTATTTTTCTCTGTCTTCTTTTTTGTGGCCACGCAACAACACGTTTTTCCACTCTTGAACCTGGGTTTTGAATGTACTTAGCGTGGTATTGACGTCTCGCTCAGACTGAACAAGGGTGTTTTCTAACTCATCGAACGAATTAAGTAACGAGAAAGACTTTAGAATTGAGGCACCATTTAATAGTACAAGAATGAAAAAGCTGGCGAGAACAGGGGTCATCACCAAACGGCTGATGCTTGTGTAATTGAACACGGCTTAACCTTTAGTATAAATTTAAAGAAGGACGTCGCCATTAAATGATATTTTTATGACGGTATGGTTACAAATTTGGTATGAATCAACATACCAATATATTCGAAAATATACACCCTTATAGTAACAGGCTTATTAACTTGCTCTTTTTTAAGTAGATACAAAAAAAGAGCCCGAAGGCTAATGCC
>NZ_JWLW01000004.1 GCF_000808575.1 Alteromonas marina | reverse complement strand
TACGCATTACGCATTACGCAAATGATCAGCCACCAAGAATGCCATTTCAAGTACTTGGTCTGCATTTAAGCGCGGGTCGCATTGCGTTTTGTAGGCTTGCGCTAAGTCTTCATCGCTAATTTCATAAGCACCGCCAGTACACTCCGTTACGTGCTGGCCGGTCATTTCAAGGTGAATACCACCTGCGTGAGTACCTTCTGCTTCGTGAGCTTGGAAGAACTGCTTAATTTCTTTCAAAATTGCATCGAAGTTCCGGGTTTTGTAGCCGCTAGATGCCGAGAACGTATTGCCGTGCATCGGGTCAGAGCTCCACACTACGTGTCTGCCTTCAGCTTTAACTTTACGCAATAAGCGTGGCAAATTGTCGGCTAAATTATCGGCGCCCATACGCGTAATAAGCGTTAAACGACCCGGATCGTTTAGCGGGTTAAGCGCATCAATTAAACGAATAAGCTCGTCTTCCTGCATGCTTGGACCCACTTTCACACCAATTGGGTTGTGAATACCACGGAAAAACTCAACGTGTGCGTGGTCTAGTTGACGCGTACGCTCGCCAATCCACACCATGTGAGCCGAACAATCGTAAGGCTTACCGGTAAGGGTATCGATACGCGTTAGCGCCTGCTCGTAGTTCAACAGCAGTGCTTCATGCGACGTAAACAACGACGTTTCATGCAGCGTAGAACTGGTTTGTGCGTTGATACCAATAACATCCATAAACTCAAGGGTGTCTTGAATACGGTTAGCCATATCAGAATAACGCTCTTTAAGCGGATTGTTTTCAACGAACGCCATGTTCCAACGGTTGACTTCGTGAAGGTCAGCCAAACCGCCTTGTGCGAACGCGCGAAGTAAATTCAGTGTTGACGCACTACGATGGTAGGCTTCCAACAAACGGTCAGGATCTGGTCGACGGGCCGCTTCGGTAAATTCGAAGTTATTGATGATATCACCACGATAGCTTGGCAAGGTCACGCCATCGCGGGTCTCGAAATCTGATGAGCGCGGCTTGGCGTACTGGCCTGCCATACGGGCAACCTTAGTTACCGGACAACGACCAGCAAAGGTAAGCACAATGGCCATTTGAAGAATTACTTTAAAAGTATCGCGAATTTTAGGCGCATTAAATTCGTCAAACGACTCAGCACAGTCGCCGCCTTGTAAAAGAAAGCCTTTACCCAAGCTGACTTCGCCTAGTTGGCGTCTAAGCTCACGGGCTTCAGCAGCAAATACAAGTGGAGGATAAGAACTCAGTGTTTGCTCTACTTCTTTTAAACGTACTTTGTCGTCGTACTCTGGTTGCTGAAGAATAGGTTTATTTCTCCAACTGTCTACTTGCCAATTACTCAACGGTGTTCTCCTGAATAAAAAAAACGTAGGGCAAACGTTTTACTGAAAATATTTATTGAAGCTAGATGCTTCGAATAAAAAGACTGTAACGCGCTTAACAGTGCGTCTGTAGCGCTTTTTTCTAATCAGTCTAATGTGAAAATGTGAATCTAAAAAGATGCTGGGGGCACTTTACCACATTTATTCTAGGGAAATAGGTGCGCAAACTTGAATTTCTAGAAAGTTATCGTGCTTGCTTATAGCAAAATGGCATTCAAACACACTTTCTAAGTTTGTTTGCGTGGCCACCTCTTGTGGCTTGCCGAACGCTACCATGCAACCTTTTTGCATAAGCCATAAACTATCGCAATAGTTGGCACTTAGCGCGATATCGTGAGACGTCATAAGTAGGGTATTCCCTTTATCGCAAAGGAATTTTACCAAACTAGCCAGCGCATATTGATGCCTTATATCAAGCCCTTGTAGGGGCTCGTCTAAAAACGCTATACCCTCTCCACGCTCTAGTTGCGGCCAAATTTGCAAAAGCGAACGACAAATTTCTACTCGCTGACGCTCACCGCCAGAAAGCTGAGTGAGAATTTTGTTTAAGAAACCCGATATTTCGAGGGCTTTTTCTAAAACCGGAGGAATTAGTTCATCTTGCTGTGCTGTTGCATAAAAGCTTAGGTACTCTTTTACCGACAAGTGAAAACCACTTTCGCTTTGTTGCGCTAGCAAGGTACGCACATTCGCAAGGGTTGCCAGCGACCAATCGCTCATTGGTTTACCTAGCAGCATGACATTGCCTTCATCAGCTTCAATGAGGCCCGCAAGGGTAAGCAACAGTGTTGATTTCCCTGCTCCATTTGGCCCTATAATGTGAACGCACTCGCCTTTTTTTGCACGTAAACCTTCCACCGAAAGTCTTGATGCAACTTTTACATTCTGTAAGCTTAAAACGGTATGATTATCTGCTAGGTTATGGCTATTCGCTGAGCAATTGCTATCAGCATCGTCATCTTTTACGCTAACGTTTGGCTTAGGGTTAGTACTTATGGTGCCTTGCTCACTAGCATTTATTCGTTCATCATTTTGTTCATTAATGCCAGAATCAGGGCGTTGCTGGGTTCTAAAATTATTTATCGTCATTTCATTTCCCCCTTCACTACCCTTTTATTTGACCTTTAGCTAATGCCCAAATTAATAATGGACCGCCTAACGTAGCTGTTACCATAGACACCGGAAGCGTAATGGCACGGGTCATTTCAGAGCTTAACGCAACCAGCATCAACAGACTTGCACCACTTAATGCACTTAACGGCAACAAATAGCGATTATTATGCCCGATGATCAAACGTAAGATATGCGGTACTAACAAGCCAACAAAAGCAATAGAGCCTGCCATAGACACCGCAGTGCCTACAGCAATAGCACAGACAATGAGTGCGCGTTCAGTGAGTTTCTCCACATCCACACCACTACTTTTTGCTGCAAGTTCACCGGCATAGAGCTTGTTTAAATCGCCAGCGAAATAAAGCTGTAATGCGACAGCAACAGCGATTAACGGGCCGCCCACTGACAAAATTAACCAGTTAGTTTGGTACAAACTACCCATTAACCAGAAAGTAAGATTGCGCAGGGCATTCGCGTCGCTGAACATGTAAAGCCACGCTATAACAGCGCCGCTAAGGGTAGAGATGGCAATACCAGCAAGAATAACAGCCGTAGAGGAACCCAGCAGTTTTCTTGCTAAGCGGTAGATAATAAATGTAGATAACAACGCACCAATAAAACACCCCAACGGCAATAAATAGTGCAGATAAGCTGTAGCCCATTGTGGGGTTAGCAGTAGCAAAAGCGCAGCAACCAAGCTTGCGCCACTCGTAATGCCTATAATTCCAGGGTCTGCCAAGGGATTTCGCAGCACTACTTGCAAGGTAGCGCCACTTGTAGACAGTGCCGCCCCTACTAAACACGCAGTAAAAACAAGCGGTATTTGAAGCTGAACAATAATATGCTGTTTTAGTTCAGCCGCCGTATCAGACAGCCCTGTCACGCTAACAATCCCTACCACACCGATGACGAGTGACAAAAGTACTGTTATTACAACCAAAGTGACGGCGGTGCGTTTAGTTCCTGTCATTGTCAATATGGGTTCTCAACGTGGGCTTTCAAGATGGTGTATCAATATGACTTGCGTTTATTGTTGTTGGGTTTGTTTAATATGCGCAATCAAACCGTCCGACGCTTCTTCGATAAGATCTAACACCAGCTCAAAGCCGCGCTTGCCACCATAATAAGGATCAGGTACTTCCTTATCGTCTGCATTTGCAAAATCAAGAAACAGCTTAATTTTATCGTGGTACTGGCTTGGCGACATACCGTGCAAATTAGCAAGGTTGCTGTTATCCATGGCAAGAATGAAATCAAATCGTTCAAAGTCGCTTTCATCCACACGTCGGCATTTTAGCCCTTTGAAACTGTAGCCTCGTTCTACGCCTGCGGCTTGCGAACGCTTATCTGGCGGATTACCAATGTGGTAGCCGTGGGTTCCCGCTGAGTCAATTTCAATATTCAATCCGGCTTGTGCAGCCTTGTGTTTGAACACGGCCTCTGCGGTTGGAGAACGACAAATATTACCCAAACACACGAACAACACCGATGTAGATTGTTTCATTCAAAATCCTATTTCAACACAGTGACGGAGCGCGACTAAACTTTATGCCTAGTTTCACGTATGATACGCCGTCAGAAAAATTGTGGAGTTAGTATGACCGCACATGTACTTATGCTAAGTAGCTCACGCCAAGGCGACGAAGCTTACTTAGAGCACGCTAGAGCGCTTATTTTTGCACACTTAGGCGAAATTCGCGACCTTCTATTTGTTCCTTATGCCGCCGTCACTCAAACGTACGATAGCTATGTAGACGCCGTTGCTACCGCCCTGCCAGAGTGCAAGGTTACTGGGCTACATTCCGTTGAAGATCCGGTTGCTGCTGTAAATAACGCAAAGAAAAACGGCCAAGCCATTGTTGTAGGCGGTGGAAACACCTTTCACCTGCTTTCTACCCTGTATGCAAACGCGCTTATTGTGCCAATAAAGCACGCCATCGCCGATTGTACGCCTTATATTGGCTGGAGTGCGGGTTCGAATATTTGTGGTCAATCAATTAGAACCACTAACGACATGCCCATTATCGAGCCGCCGAGTTTTGATGCACTAGATATCGTGCCGTTTCAGTTAAACCCGCACTACACCGATTATCAGCCGCCGGGCCACAATGGCGAAACCCGCGACCAACGTCTGGCAGAGTTCACCACGCTTAATCCAACCACGCCAGTAGTTGCTATTCGCGAAGGCACAGCGCTGCGCCTTACTCATAATCAACTCACCCTAGTGGGTGAAAAAGACGGCTTTATCTTTTTAGGTGAAGAAAAAACGTCAATTCATTCAGGTGATGATTTAACTTATTTGCTTGATAGCGGCGAATAGCGCCTCATCATTAGGCGCTACCTGGTAAGGAATTTCTGCCAGTAGCGGCTCGGGTAACATGGCTTTAAGAGAGTGCAGATTTTCTTGGTATCGCGTCATGTTACCCGTGATGTCGTTCGCAACCCATCCTTTAATGGTAAGTCCATCAGCGCGAATTGCTTCTGCCGTTAATAGCGCGTGATTTAAGCAACCCAAACGCATGCCTACAACTAAAATCACATCCATTTTGAGTGTTTTCACGACATCAGAAAGATAGTAAGTGGGCGTATACTCATCACCTACCGTTAGCGGTAAACGCCACCCACCTGCACCTTCCATTAACAGAAGATCGGGTTGATAGGCGTGCAGTTCATCAAGCCCTTTTGCAACCTCGTCAAACGTTAACGCAACACCTTCTTCAAGGGCAGCAATATGTGGTGCAATAGCCGGCTTTAGTGCAATTGGGTTTATTTGATGCAAAGGAAGTGTCTGTCCACTTTCTTCGTTTTTTTCATTTACGCTTTTTTGCTGGTTATTATCTGTAATTTTAATGGCTTTATCTGCGCGTATTTTGGAGCACGCTTTCTGAATATTTAGCGCATCTTCGTTAACCCACTCGCCGTTTATCTGTTCGCATCCGGCTGCGATAGGCTTGTAGCCGATGGCGCTTAACGAGGCTTTTTGCGCGGCTTTTAGCAATTGGCAGGTCACATAGGTTTTACCTACTTCGGTGTCGGTACCGGTAATGAAATACTGCTTCATCGTTTTTCCAATCTAAAATGACTTACGCGGTAGGTAAGCGGTAACTTACTTTCTACACCACTCATGTTCCTGTAAGCCATGGCTAATTTTTTAATATCTCGACGGGTGAGCGGCGGTTGTTTTCGGCCGGTCTCACCTGCCCCAACCCCCTTCACAGAGCGCAGTAGCGACATAAGATCGTGGTGAGAATCGACATAATCTTTAGTAATCACCCGTTGCAAAGAAAGGCCTGATTGCTTAAAGCCATTTACCCATTGTGCGGTTGTTGGCATATAGGTTTCAGCCTGTGGAAGCTGCGCTACTTTGCGCACCGTTTTAAGTTCACTAAATGAACCCGCTACCATAATCGCCAACTCAGCAATACCACTTTTTTTAAGCACTCGCGCTATCTCTTTAGCGACAAGCCCTGTATCGCTAACCCACTGAAGCGCCATAGATGAAAATACGGTTGAAAATTGGCTATCAAAGAAAGGCAAATCAGCAGCACTACCTTCTACGAAAATGGGGTCAGAGTACATTTTTCTGGCCTGCGCCAACATGCCCTCAGCAATGTCTACGCCAGTTGCAGCTGCACCTTTATTTGCAAGCGTTTGGGTATGAATGCCAGTACCACAGCCGATATCAAGAACCGTACCCTGTAGGTCTATAGGTAAGTTTCTTATTGCCTGCTTGGCAATAATACGCTGAACACTTGCAATGCTGTTGTACTGCGCGGCTGCTTTTGAAAAGCGATGTGCAATGTCCTGCTCGTTAATTACTGAAGTAGTATCATTGCGTTCAGCTTTTACAGCGCCTTTAGTTGTTATAGAGCCTTCAGCTGTTATAGAGCCTTCAGCTGTAACATAGCCCTCAGTCTTAGCGCTCTTCTCTGCACTCAAATGTGCCGCAGCTTTGGAAGAGCAATCAGAAGGGTAAGCAGTTTTAACTGTGAGAGTCCCTTTAGCGTTCGTCGCTCTCTCAGATTCAAAAGATGTCTCGGACGAAAAAGCCCCGTTTGCCTTAAAAGCCGCCTGCGCCGCGTCACGCGACAGCTTACCGTCGAAGAGACTTCTCGATTCTGCCGACATAGCAGCTTTTACGGCGGGACTTAGTGACATGGTTACATCTCTTTTTTACTTACAGAATCAGGAGTATTCACAGCGCTGTCTGATTCTTTTTCTACTGAAGTCTCACTTAACAGAAAGTTATTAAGTGAAAGTTCTAGCGCATCAAGCAATACGTCAATATCTTGTGATGTATGATTTGACGTAACCGTTATGCGCAGCCTATCTTGGTTTTTCGGTACAGTAGGCTGCCTGATAGCCGTTGCCCAAATGCCGCGCTGTTTTAGACCATCACTTAGTGCAATTGCACGTTCTGGGCTACCAACAATAATGGGCTGGATCGCGCTTTGCGACTGCCCCAAAGTGATTTCAATTGATGCATCGCCTTTCGCGCTTGAATTGAGTGTCTGTCCAAAACGTTTTTGAAACGACTCTCTGAAATAGGTGATATTGGTTTGTAGCGTCTCGCGGCGGGCAGTATCACTGGCGATATGTGTAAGAGAGTACAAGGTCGCGACCGCTTGTGCTGGTGGCATGGCAGTGGAATACACATAGTGCTTCGAAAAATTCACCAGATAATCAATTAGGGTTTGGCTTCCCGCAATAAAGGCGCCGGCCGTGCCCACTGCTTTGCCAAATGTTCCCATAACAATAGGCGCTTGTTGCTGGCTTAAGTTTAGTGCTTCTGCTGTACCGAAGCCGTTTTCACCCAATACACCCATACCGTGTGCATCGTCTAACATGAACCATGCATTATATTTGGCGGCCAGTTCAGCGATACCTTCGCAAGGCGCTACGTCACCGTCCATACTAAACACACCTTCACTGGCAATCAGAATGTCTTGCTGGTTTGCATCAGAATTACCAACCGCATCGGGCACCTGGCTTTGACAAACGCTCGATAGCAGGCTCTCTAAATGACTTAGATCGTTATGCTTGAAACGGCGAAGCTTGGCGCTATCAGATACACATTGCGCCCCCTCTAAAAACGAAGCGTGCATGAGCTTATCAGCAATTATGTGCCCTGCTCTCGCGCTTTTATTCGGGTGAGACATGTGAGGAAAAAGTGCCATGCACAGTGCCTGATTGGCGGCAAAGCCAGAGTTAAACAACAGCGCAGCTTCTCGGTTTAACCCATCGGCAATGTAGGCTTCTAGCGCCAAATGAGCCTGTGTGTGTCCAGTTACCAAAGGCGATGCACCGCTGCCACCACCAAACTGCGCCAGCCCCTCAACCCAACTTTGCAATACACCCTCATGCTGGCGCATGCCTAAGTAGTCATTGCTTGAAAAATTAAGATAGTGCTCACCGTTAATACAAATAATACTGTCTTTTTCGTACTGTTGGCAGTGGCGCTGGCGCAGCAAGCCTTGCTCGGCACGCGCGCTCAGCAAATCGTCTAACCAGTGAAAGGCCATTACGCCTCCGTTAAATGCTGTTTCTTTGGCGCTACCTTAGGCTTGGTTGCATCAATAAACAAGTCGTTACTGTCGTCGCCTTGCTCTTGTTGCTGGGCAATTTCTTCTTCTAACACTTGTTGATGTGCTTCGTCTGAGTAATCCCTTGTGCGTTCAGTATTAATACCAAGCTTTTTGAACAGCATTACATCTTCATGGGTATCTGGATTTGACGTGGTTAACAGCTTGCAGCCATAGAAAATAGAGTTCGCGCCTGCCATAAAACAAAGCGCCTGCATTTGTTCGTTCATTGCTTCGCGGCCTGCCGACAAGCGCACATGTGACTTAGGCATCATAATACGGGCAACGGCAATAGTGCGAATAAACTCAAAATAGTCCAAGTCTTCTACACTATCGAGTGGCGTACCTTTTACTTTAACCAACATGTTAATAGGTACACTTTGAGGCTGCTCAGGAAGGTTTGCTAATTGCACTAACATACTAGCCCGATCGCTCACCGTTTCTCCCATGCCAACAATTCCCCCAGAGCAAACATTCATACCTGCAGCACGCACGTTCTCTAACGTATTCAATCGGTCCTGGTAAGTACGGGTCGTGATAATATCGCCGTAGTATTCCGGAGAGGTATCAAGGTTGTGATTATAATAATCAAGGCCCGCTTGTTTTAAGGCCACAGCTTGCTCGCGGGTCAACATACCTAGCGTCATACAGGTTTCTAAGCCTAAGCTTTTCACCTCTTCAACCATTTTCAAAATGTAAGGCATGTCTCTGTCGCGCGGGTTTCGCCAAGCGGCACCCATACAAAATCGGGTTGAGCCTACTTGCTTTGCCTCTTTCGCACGCTGGATGACTTTTTCAATTTCCAGTAATCGTTCTTTTTCAAGGCCCGTATCATAACGAGCACTTTGTGGGCAGTACTTGCAGTCTTCAGGACATGCACCGGTTTTAATCGACAAAAGCGTGCTAACCTGCACTTCATTCGGATTAAAATGCTGTCTATGCACCACTTGGGCATTAAACAGTAAATCGTTAAATGGCATGGCAAACAAAGCTTCGACTTCGGCTTTGGTCCAATCGTTTCGAATAGTTGTCGTTTGCGCAGAATGCGCACTAGCCAGCGTCATTGACTGTCCTTTACTAATTATTATTGCTGGCTTAGTCTATGCCCCAATATCGAGTTGTCAACTCTGACCAATTTAAAACCTTTACTAGCGGTTATTTTGTGAACAATATAGAATTTGATAAACAACACATTTGGCACCCTTATACCTCGGCGGTTAATCCCCTTCCCTGCTATGAAGTAGTTGGTGCAAAAGGCGCTGAACTTACCTTGGCCACCGGTGAAGTATTAGTAGACGGCATGTCTAGCTGGTGGGCTGCAATTCACGGCTACAACCATCCTGTACTCAACGATGCTGCGCACAAGCAAATTGACGCATTTTCTCACGTTATGTTTGGCGGTATTACCCACCAGCCGGCGGTAGATTTGTGTAAATCGTTACTTAACATGGTGCCGGCAGGTTTAGAGCGTGTATTTTTAGCAGACTCTGGCTCAGTGTCTGTTGAAGTTGCGATAAAGATGGCGATTCAGTATTGGGCATGCCAAGGGCGCACAGAGAAGTCGCGCATTGTCGCGCCGCGCAATGGCTACCACGGCGACACGTTCGCAGCAATGAGCGTGTGCGATCCCGTTAACGGCATGCATAGTTTATTTGAGGGTGTATTGAGCAAGCAGATTTTTGCGCCCGCCCCTCAAACTCGCTTTGGCCAAACGTTTAGCGAAGATGACATTCTTCCACTTGAAGAGATTTTTGAAAAGCATCACCACACTATGGCTGCCCTTATTCTAGAACCTGTTGTTCAAGGCGCGGGCGGCATGCGTATTTATCACCCCGAATACTTAAAGCGCTGCCGACAGCTTTGTGATACCTACGACGTACTTTTAATTTGCGATGAAATTGCTACTGGCTTCGGACGTACAGGCAAGCTCTTCGCTTGCGAGCATGCAGGTATTTCACCTGACATCATGTGTTTGGGTAAAGCGATCACCGGTGGTTATATGACATTGGCCGCGACCTTGTGTACCGAAGATGTGGCTTTAGGAGTTTGCCAAGGGGAGCCCGGCGTATTTATGCACGGCCCCACATACATGGGTAACCCGTTAGCCTGTGCAGTGGCCAATGCCAGTCTTTCGCTAATTAACGAAAATCATTGGCAGCAACAAGTTCCTGCCATTGAGAAACAATTACAAACCGAATTGGCAAAATGTGCAGACTTGCCGCGAGTCGCTGACGTAAGGGTGTTAGGTGCGATAGGGGTAGTCGAGACGGTAAATCCCGTCAATGTTGCCGAAATTCAACGCCATTTTGTGAAACATGGCGTCTGGATACGGCCATTCGGGAAACTGGTATACATTATGCCTCCGTACATTATATCTTCCGAGCAGTTAAGTAAGCTGACCCACGCCATTTACACAGCCTTGAAATAACAAGAGAGGTTGTTAGGCTATTTACTTACTTTTTGTCTATACAAGAGATTTAACATCGAACCGCCTGTTTATTGAGAGTGAAAACCTCTTTATTCAACATGCATTTATCGAATATTAAACGGGTACTTAATAGTGAGTCTTTACAGCGAGTTTTAAATGATAGTGCGTGTTTTAGATAAAGTTGTATTTGCAGTTTTGTTTATCATCACACTACAAGTCCCCATTTTGGCGGATCACTATCGCCAATACCTTAATGGTTATTACGACGCCTTGCGTGATGAAGTTTCTAGTTCTTCAGTATTGGCACAACAGCATGGCTTCTCTTCTGTTGAAGCCATGCTTGATAGCTTACAGAAAAACAGCGAACCCGTTGTGCGCGAAAACGCGTCCATGAAAGCTGCTCGCTTTGCGCAGATCACTACTTTAGAACAAGGTATGAGAAAGCTAGAACACGGCCACTATTTTGAAAAGCTCGTGTTTATGGCCTCACCTTCTCAATATGAAACGCTTAAACGCGTGCTCGATAATTTCAGTCCGTCTGTGCCGCTAACACCTTCCTCAATAGTATTTAGTTTAGTTACCGCTATATTACTTAACCTGTTAATTTGGACACCGCATTTCTGCTACTGTCAGGTTAAGAAATTAAAAGACAGGCCGAAGCGTTACTCTTACAGGTAGTGCCCACAAAGCGCCTGACTTGATAGCTCCTGTAAGGATCCCCCTATCAGAGTCCCCCTGTAGAAATATGAAACTGTGCCTGCTTTAGCGCATATCTCTCTCGCATTTCGATGAGCGGGCACTCGCCTAAACCGCCCCTATAGTTCCTCGCTCTAGCAGCGTCTTTAACATCAAATTCCCCTTTTGCGAGCATCAGGAAGTTGCTTCATAAGAGTTGGCACTCTTGATGCAATACTAATTGTGAGAGTTGTGTTGAAGGATTGCTGGCTTTAAGAAACAACTATCAAGAATAAAAGATAAACGCTTGATAAACAGCAACTTAAACAAAATGAGTTAAACAGGAGATATTAATATGCCAACAGATGCACAATTATTAATCGGGAAAGTGTTGCAAATAAAAGACAAAATTATTGCAAAACGCCACTGTATTCCAAGCGACCTAAAAGCGGAGTGGAATACGTTAGATGAGCAAACAGCGTGTTTTGAAAGTGAGGCGCTTTATAGAACTGCTGTGAAAGGCCAGGAAATGAATAAGCACATCGAATATAAAGGTTCGGTAAAAGAGCTTTCTCAACTGGTGAAGCAGCTTAAAACACTAAATAAAAAGGTTAACGTTACACAAGTCCGTCATTAAGGCCTCAAGCATTCGTCGTGCCTAAGGCCTAAGCCAAAATTTGTGTTACTTTTTCTTTTTAAGGAGTACTAATGTTCTTACTTTACGCGTGCCATAGCTGGCAAGTCGTAGAAAGTCTTCGCGGGCAACCGGAATGTGCTGATACTCAACAGGCTGCCCCTCACTTGCATCAGGATCGTGCAGATAATAGCAGTGTGAATCGCAGCTTGTAATTGCTACCCAGTGCGGTACCTTTTTCTTATCAAAAGCGTACGTACTGATTAGGCACAGAACCGCACCGCCGGCTTTAAGGGTTTGGTCAATAACATCCACCCGCCAGTCAGAGATTTCGACAGAAATGCCTTTTTTGCGTGCTTCTGCCATAAATTGTTGTTCAACATTTTCGACAATCTCTTTCTTGTTGGCATCTCTTACACCATCAACAAAGAGCGGGACGTCTCGATTAATCACCACTTTTGCTGCATAACCTTCGTTTACCGCAGCAAGCGCTAACCCCACCGGATGACAACCACCGTGACCTGACATCATGAATATCGTGGTAGCAGTACGCCACAACGACAGTTCTTTTTCCTGTGTCATTTCATAGCGATTGTTTAACGCACACATTGCCATCATCAGTGCCGATGGACCACAGGTAAAATCTGTCGTTTGCTGGTACCACGGATAAATTTCTGGTTTAACCGATTTACTGGGCACCAATACTTTTTGCATACGCAGAGCATCAGTGTGATCGTCGTAGTAATCGGTATACATACCGAACTGACTAAAACCTAACTTTTTATACAGAGCAATGGCGCCAGCATTACCTACTGCCACTTCCAGGCGCATAAATCGCTTTCCCCGCAAAAGCGCCCGCTCCCCCAAGCTGTTAATTAGCTTTTCAGCAACGCCAAGCCCACGTGCTTCTGGCAATACCGCAATAGAGTACAGTCTAGTAAGCTGTGTTCCACGACGAAGCAGCAACAACCCATAGCCCACGATGCTGTTCACACCTTGCTTGTTCTTGTCGTGCTTCGCATTCTCACTCGAAGGCTCACGTTCGGCTACAATAAGCTCTGCATGCTGTGCATCAATGTAAAATTTAAACCGGCTTTTACTTAGCCTGTCGGTGGTAAAACAGGTTTGCTCGATATGCTGCAGCGAAGCAAGATCTTGTAATGTCGCCACACGCAGCACTACATTTGACTGTGTAGAGGGCGCGCGGGCACTTTTTGTCGAAATAGTATTCGACGCACCTTCAGCCAGGCCATATGCACCATTTGTGCTTTCCTGTGGACTTGCATTATTCACTTCAATCACCCGCTCAGCCGATGTGTTCATCGCCCTCTTTGCTCCAACCTGTCAGCAAATTCCTGCATAATAAGTTCATACAGTTCTTTGCCTAAATACTTATCTTCCACACCCGAGTCAATACTAGGGTTGTCGTTCACTTCAATAACATAAACCGCGTTGCCGGTTTGCTTGATATCTACACCGTACAAGCCATCACCCACCGCTTTAGCGGCCTTGATAGCAGCTTGTAACACCGGCTTAGGTACTTCAAACGTTGGCATTGTGGCAAACCCACCCGAAGAGAATCGATCGCCCTGGTGGTTGTAAATCTGCCAATGGTTACGCACCATAAAGTACTGACAAGCGTAAATAGGTTTGCCACCTAGCACACCAATTCGCCAGTCGAATTCAGTGAATATATATTCCTGAACCAAAACAAGCGCCGATTCAGCTAGCATTTGTTCTAGGCGCGTTTTTAACGCCTCTTTATTTTCAGCTTTGTGCACACCGCGAGAAAACGAGCTTTCTGGCAGCTTTAACACCAACGGCAAACCAAAGTCAGCAATGAGCTTTTCGCATACTTCATCGGTAGCGCTCGATACGAAGGTCGCTTTTGGCGCTGGCACTTTCTGATAAGCAAACGCGTCCTGCAGGTACACTTTGTTACAGCAGCGCAGAATTGACTGTGTGTCGTCCATCACCACAATCCCCTCTCGCTCGGCGGCACGGGCTAAGCGATAAGTATGGTGGTCAATTGCTGTCGTTTCACGAATGAACAATGCATCATAATGCCCCAATTCTTCTTGCGACAGGCGACTCACCACATCTGCGCGAAAGCCGACTTTTTCAGCTGCTTTCACAAAGTTTTTAATGGCGCGTTCGTCACTAGGCGGCGTGCTCTCTTCTGGGTTAACCAAAATGGCCATATCCCATCGAGTACGCTTGCTCGTTTTACCGGCTTTCCACTGTATTTTGGTATGTGCTTCTAATTGCTCGATGAAACGCGCTTGTTGCTTGGCGTTTAAGTCCTTAAACGCTTTTGCCTGTACGCTTGCAAAGCCTTCAATTTGTACTTTACCCGTGGCTTTAGGCGCCACTTTCGTATCGGTAACCGTTGGGCTTAACACCAAAACAGGGTACGGGTATTTTTCAAACGCCTGGCGCGCCAAACGCTTAAAGCGCTGATCTTTCACCTCGCCGAAAAGTACCAATAAAGGTTCATCAGTAACTTCAGTACTGTCTTGGGGGACCGACAAAGAGAATACGATGCGATCGATACTTTTCTCTTCAGCCATACGCAAATCGTTAATGGTGTTTACCGACGGCAATACAGAGTGGTTACGTGCCTGAGCCAAAAGTGAACAATAGTAGCCCTCACTTAAATAACGCGTGGTATCGCAAATATTGATAACGCGTGTTTTGGGCTCGTTCAACTTTGGGAACTCAGCAAGGTAATCTTGAAAAGTCAGCACGGTTAAAGCTGTGTTACAAAAAGGAGTAACATCATCAGTAACAATCAGTGTATTGTGCATGTAATTCGCTTCTAAATAGTGTGTTGTCAGGTACAATTAAGGGTGTGTTTGTTTAAGTTACAAACACGATTAAAGTAGCGCTGAGTTTACGCTTTACTCGTCATTTGCATAGCATTATCAGCACGGCTTTTTTTCATCGTTAAGACAACAAAAACTTATGTGCATTTGGATATACTGAAGCTACTTTTATTTATAAGGTTTGCCTACACATAGAAGTAAGCACGCAAGATATGAAGGGTTTAAGGAGTACGTATGCTATTGGCCAGCTTGGCTATTTTAATTGGGTTACCGGTTCTACTATGGAGCGCAGGGAAATTTGTTGGCGGAGCCGCATCGGTCGCTAATCATTTTGGTGTATCCCCACTGCTGATCGGTATGCTCATTATTGGGTTTGGTACCTCGGCCCCAGAAATCATTGTGTCTATATTTGCTGCAATCCAGGGCAACTCCGGGATAGCCCTCGGTAACGCTTACGGCTCTAATATCGCCAATATCCTGTTAATCCTTGGCCTTACCGCAATAATTAGCCCTATTGCAGTTAAATCAGAAA
Organism: Alteromonas marina; assembly: GCF_000808575.1. GTDB lineage: Bacteria > Pseudomonadota > Gammaproteobacteria > Enterobacterales > Alteromonadaceae > Alteromonas > Alteromonas marina_A. The sequence continues at coordinate 151,668 of NZ_JWLW01000004.1, read as the reverse complement.
TCATTAAGAAAGAGCTGCCTGTTTTACTTGGCATAACCTTCTTTGCCGCATGGCAGGTGTGGGACTTAAACGTTTCGAAAGACGACGCATTCTCTTTGTTAGGACTGTTTGTGCTTCTGCTTTCTTGGAGTATTTATCACGGCATGAAAGGCGACAAAGACGCCCTTGCCGACGAATACGATGAAGAAATTAATAGCAATGAAGGCACAGTAAAAACTCACGTAATGTGGTTAATTGCGGGGCTTTTATTGCTAGTTGCGAGCTCGCGCATGCTGGTATGGGGCGCAGTAGAAGTCGCCACCTTCTTTGGTGTTAGCGATACTATTATCGGGTTGACCGTTATCGCAATCGGTACCTCTCTACCAGAACTCGCGTCTTCGCTGATGGCGGTGAAGAAAGGCGAACACGATTTAGCAATTGGTAACGTTATTGGCTCTAACATGTTTAACACCTTAGCTGTAGTAGGCATTGCGGGCACTATTCAGCCAATGACTGTGGGTTCGGAGTTCTTATATCGTGACGTTATGGTGATGTTCGCATCAACCATTGCGCTGTTCATTTTCTGTATTGGCATTAAACGTCAAGGGCGCTTAAACCGCTTGGAAGGTGGCGCATTCGTGCTTGCATATGCAGCCTATACTTACTGGCTTATCCAAGCGGCTTTCATTTAAATTGATGGATGTCTTAAACTCGTACGGCTAACTGGTAACCCCTCACTTGATAATACACCTCTAGCTAGATTATCAAGTGAGGCTAAGTTATTTCCCCGTCTACAGCCCCAGTGTTGTGGCTAATGTGATCAAGCTAATAACCGCGATGGCGAACAGAATAATCAGATTAACTCCAAAACTATCAGACCGGCGTCGATTTCTCCTTGCCCGCATAATAATGCTTACCAAAGTTACAACTAGACATATCTGTAGCATGATGGTCATAGCTGATAGGTGACTTTCAGACCAACTGGTATCCCCTTTTATTCCCCAATATTGCTGTACGCCACTAATAAAATCGGGGCGCGCATAGTGAAACAAAATGAGTACGACAACCATGCCTACCCAGCCAACAATGTTTAGTGCCAGCATAACCTTATAAAAGGGCGTTTGAGAACGAGGTGTTGAGCGTCTCTCAGCTAGTTGCTCATACGTCATAGTACGTCTCTCATTATCAGCATTGCTGGAACCAGCGGCGTCGCTTTGCGAAGCACTTGGTTCTTGCTCTTGCTGGGGCACTGACGTGCTTGAATCATTTTTATTTCCCATTTGTCACTCTGTTCTCTGGCATCCCGCTTTATGTTGGGTATACTAGCGTGCTATTGGATTGTATTTCATTGGTTATTTTTACAACACCAAACCATGTTTCGATCTGCATCTTGCTAATAGTAACGCTAAATGTTTTAAAAAAAGCGGTGATGAAAAGCAAAGGGCTTTTACAGATCCTATTTACTTATCGGCATGGCAATCCAAAAACATTGACCATAAAACAAATTTTAGTGCATTTTATCATTCACAGTTGAATGCACTGTGTTGTTGAAAATGACTCAATAGAAAGCAACAACATAAAATTAGTAAGACGGAGAAATTAACATGACGCATGCGCCCGTAGTTGACGTACTTAAAGGTAAGTACGCCGTTGGCGAATCGGTAACCGTAAAGGGTTGGGTAAGAACACGCCGCGACTCTAAAGCGGGGTTATCATTTATTGCACTACACGACGGTAGTTGCTTCGATCCTGTACAAGTTATTGCGCTAAATTCTCTGTCAAATTATGCCGATATCCAGCGCTTAACAGCAGGCTGCTCATTATCGGTTACCGGAACAGTGAAAGAGTCTCAGGGCCAAGGCCAAGCCGTTGAAATTGACGCAACTGACGTTGAAATTTTAGGTTGGGTAGAAAACCCTGATACCTACCCAATGGCCGCTAAACGCCACAGCATTGAGTACCTTCGCGAATATGCGCACCTTCGCCCACGCACGAACGTTATCGGCGCGGTAACCCGCGTTCGCAACTGTTTATCGCAGGCTATTCACCGCTTTTTCCACGAGAAAGGCTACTTCTGGATCTCTACGCCAATTCTAACGGCTAGCGATACAGAAGGTGCAGGTGAAATGTTCCGCGTATCAACGCTTGATATGATGAATCTTCCACGCGACGACAAAGGCAATGTTGACTACTCAGAAGATTTCTTCGGCAAAGAAACCTACCTTACGGTATCAGGTCAGCTTAACGTTGAAACTTACTGTACAGCTATGTCGAAGGTGTACACCTTCGGGCCTACGTTCCGTGCAGAAAACTCAAACACATCTCGCCACCTTGCCGAGTTTTGGATGATTGAGCCTGAAGTGGCGTTTGCTGAATTGAAAGATGTTGCACAGCTTGCTGAAGACATGCTGAAATATGTATGTAAGGCCGTGCTTGAAGAACTGCCTGATGACATGGCGTTCTTTGCTCAGCGTATTAAGAAAGACGCCATTGAGCGTTTAGAAAAGTTAGTAAGCTCTGACTTTGTTCGCATGGACTACACAGACGCTATCGAAATTCTGCAAAACTGCGGCAAAGAATTCGAATTCCCTGTTGAATGGGGTATCGATTTATCTTCTGAACATGAGCGCTATCTTGCAGAAGAGCACGTTGGTGCGCCAATTATCATGCAGAACTACCCGAAAGATATTAAAGCGTTCTACATGCGCATTAACGATGACGGTAAGACTGTTGCAGCAATGGATGTACTTGCGCCAGGCATCGGTGAAATCATCGGTGGTTCACAGCGTGAAGAACGACTAGACGTTTTCGATGCACGCCTTGACGAAATGGGCCTATCGAAAGAAGACTACGCGTGGTACCGCGACCTTCGCCGCTACGGCACCGTACCTCACTCAGGTTTCGGTCTTGGTTTCGAGCGTCTTGTGGCATACGTAACCGGCATGCAAAACGTACGTGACGTGATCCCATTCCCACGTACACCAGGCAACGCTAGCTTCTAAGCAGTTGTTTACTATATTTTTAAAGCCCGCTGCTGCATGCGGGCTTTTTATTTTTTAAACCCTTGTATCTTTGCGCTAATTTATGGATTTACTGAAATACCAATGGCAGCTGAGCGACATGGTACTACAGTGTAAGCATAGCCAATGTCATCTTCCTGCGTTGGCTCGATTTGCAAAATTTCGTAGTCGTTAAGCTCAATAACGCGCGTCCCCTCAGGATGAGCACAGCGGGAGCGAGAGTCTGCTTCAAACTCATAAATAAAACTAGCTAGTGCCTGGCGCTGTGTTTTTTTATAACGAATACTTTTTTGTTTTGCATCGGTGAGAAGCGCGGTTAAATCTTCTTCCAACTCAGAAGTCTCATCTTCTTGCTCATCGATTGGTTTGCCCTCGCCATTTTCAGGCTGGGCTTCAATCTCATTTTCTATTGTTATCAACGCATTAGCGCTTTCATTACTGAATTCAGATAGTAGTCCCACCTGCCCTGCCAAAACGCCTAGCTGCAGGGCGACACCAAGGGTCCACACAAACCTTGCAACAGCGGTGGATAACACATAACGATAGCCTGGTTGATGCCATAGCCTTTGTACACCAAAGGGCTTTAATAATAATAGGAAAAACACATAAACAAAGATAACTAACATCCCGCCAACAAGTGCCATTAAGGTGGTGACAAAGAACCAGCTTGGCACCATAAGTATGAGCGCGAAATTGTGACTGTAGGGCAGCGCGCCTGCGGAAACGCCGGTTATGCTATTTACTAGCCCACTAGCGGACGCTAATGCGAAGTTTGCGATAACGGCGTACACAAATAAAATAATCGCTTTTCCCGGTAAGCTGTTCCAAAGGCTCATAAATTTAGGCCAGGTCTCGCTCACGATGCCAGCGAGCGCAAACCCAAACATAATGACCTCAAAAAGCCGGCTTTCGATACTGAAAAACAGTTGCAGTAAAAGCATCCCCGTTGCCAAGAAATAACAACGCTGAGCGAAGGTAATACTTACCCAAAAACGTAAAAAGCCAATACGCCTTTTTAGAAGTAAACGGTTTAACTGCTTCTTTACTTTTCCATACACGCTGCGAATTTCGTTTGCTGTTTCCATCACTTAGTCGTCAATTATTGTTGTTATACTTTTAAATAAGGCTAGCTATACTTCCCGACATGCTCGCAATAAGCTATGCTGTTGATGCTAAAAATCAACGGGTTATACCTCTAGGCTACTATTTATCTTACAACGAGCATACAAAAAGTGTCGTGCAAAAGCTTATGGCTGAATCAAATACGTTATCGATAGTTTGTGAGCAATGCCATACTCAGGTAAACATCCCCGTTCTGGCACACAGGCAACGGGCCGTATGTCCGGTATGCAACCACACGCTTATATCTCATCGCAATGGGGCAAGTGAAAAGTTACTCGCTTATGCTTTCAGTGCTTTGATCTTTTTATTGCTCTCACTACCTTTTAATTTCCTGACATTCAAAGCGAGCGGGCAAAAGCACAGTATCGACCTTCCCACTGGAATAACCGTACTGATTGAACACGACTACTTGTCGTTAGCGATAATAACCAGTTTAGCCACATTACTGCTACCCGGTATGGTATTAGCAGGTCTGTTGCTTTTATCTTTAGCCCAATTACAAAACCGACGCCCATTTTATTTGACTCGGCTCTACAAACTTGTCAAAGCGCTTTTGCCTTGGAGCATGGCTGAAATTTTTCTTGTAGGTACCTTAGTTAGTCTTATCAAAATTACCGAGCTGGCCGATGTTTCTATCGGCCTGTCGTTTTACGCCTTTGTTGGCTTCTCGGCATTTACTGCACTTTGCATATCCCAATTCGATACCACACGTTACGCTATGTGGATGTCACGCGGGCAACCTCCGCAACCTAAGCCACTCTGTGAGAACCAAGCGAAGGCTAGTATTCAGCGAACCTGGGCGCTGTTATTAACCGCTTGTATTTTGTATATTCCTGCTAATGTACTGCCAATTATGTATACTGAATTTTTTGGCCAAGAAACACCAAATACCATTATTGGGGGGGTGATTTCGTTGTGGGAATCGGGGTCGTATCCTGTTGCATTAATTATTTTAATTGCCAGTGTGGTAGTACCCGTGGCGAAAATAATCATTCTTGCTTGGCTTAATTTTTCTGTACAACGTGAGAAAACCACTTCAAAACAATTACGTATACGTTATTACCGCATCACCGAAGCGATAGGCCGCTGGTCGATGATAGACGTTTTTGTTGTAGCAGTGCTGGTATCCCTTATTCAGATGGGGAACACCATGTCTATTTATCCAGGCCAAGCGGCACTCGCCTTTTGTGCCGTTGTATTTGTAACGATGATAGCCGCGATGACGTTTGATTCGAGGCTAATTTGGCAGCAGTGGAAGCAATTACCATGACCACAAACGATCCGAACATTAATGAAGCTAAGGTCAAACCGACCTCGTCCATTTCTCGCATTTGGATTATCCCAATTCTTGTTATCGTTATTGGTGGCTGGATGGTGTACTACCAATGGAAGAATCAGGGCCCTCTTATTACGATAGAGCTGCATTCGGCTACCGGTATCGAAGTAAACAAAACTCCTATAAAAGTGCGTGACTTGGATATTGGACAAGTAAAGAAAATAACGCTCAAGCCTGATTTAGATGGTGTCCTTGTCACCGCCAGAATTGACGCAAGCGCCTCTCACCTTCTTAATGAAAATGCAAAATTTTGGGTCGTCGCTCCCCGCATAAGTTTTTCCGAAGTATCAGGGCTCAACACGCTTTTATCTGGCAGTTATATTGCTATGTCGGCCCATGATAAAGGCAAAGAGCAACTCCATTTTACGGCACTTGAACGCCCACCGGTTACGCCTCCTGGCACTCCAGGGCTGCATGTTATGTTAAAAAGTGACGACGAATTTGCCTACAAACCTGGCGATCCTATTATCTACAAGGGCTTCAAGGTTGGTGAATTTGAAGACGCCACATTTAATATTGAAGAGCGCGTTGTGTATTACGATGCATTTATCGAAGCGCCCTACCACAAGCTCATAACTAACACGACACGCTTTTGGGATGTCAGTGGCGTTAAGTTATTACTTGAATCTAATGGAGTAAGCGTCGAAACGGGAAGCTTGGAAACATTGTTGGCAAACGGTATTACCTTTGGAATTCCCGATGGCGTACCTAAGGGCGAGCAAGTGCTCGATAACGCTTTCTTTACTATTTATGGCGACAGCACATCAGCGTCAGATGCTCGCTACAAGGTGGCAGCAGAATATCTGTTACTCATTGATGAGAGCGTTAGAGGCCTGACCGTTGGCGCCCCTGTAGAATACCGTGGAATTGAGATTGGCAACGTAACGGCAATTAACTCTTTCCCTGCTGTTGAAGGGAGTATTCTAGAGCGTGGCTATCCCATCCCCGTACTTATTAATATTTATCCCGGCAAGGCAAGACAGCCAGATACCAAAGAAGGCCTAAACGCGATAAAGCAAACGATTAGAAACTGGCTTGAGAGAGATCTTCGGGCGTCGTTACGCATGGGCAATGTTTTAACCGGTGGCTTGTACGTTGATTTACAGCATGTACCCGATGCAGACTACACCAGTCAAATAGAAGTAATTAACGGTTATGAAGTCATTCCTACTGTTAGTAACGAATTCACGCAGTTAACTCAAAAAGCCGACGCTATCTTGGATAAGATAAATCAGCTTCCGCTTAAGGAAATGGTAGAAAATGTTCAACTTGCCGTTGAGGATATGCGTTTAGCAGCAGAGTCGGTTGAAACCGCAAGCAGTGACTTTGACCTTCTGATTGCAGATATCGATGCCAAAGCGCTCAACAGCAATCTAAATCAAGTGCTTGTGAGTCTTGATGGCTTGCTCAAAAACTACAGTGAAGGTGGATTTAATCAATCGGAGATAAAAGAAACCGTTGATGCCCTTCAAGAAACCATGCGAAATATACAACCGTTACTGTTGAAACTGAATCAATCTCCTAATAGCTTAATTTTTTCACAGGAAAGCGAAGCAGATATTCAACCTAAAGCTGGAAATTAGAGATATGCGTTTTTTCACGTTTGAAAGTTAATACAGCTTACTTGGCATAAAAAATGCGAAAATTATACATAGCTGCTAATTTTCACAATATACCAATGCTTGATAGCGCTATGGTCTAATGTGAAAGATTGTGAATACAGTGTAGATTATTACCAGTGCATCCGCCGTTCAAGGATGAAGGACTCAAATCGAATGATAATGCAGTTTACATCGGGCTTGGCTTTTCTTAGAAAACAAGCGTTACAAGTTAGTGTATTAGTACTTACATTTCTGTTAATGCAGGGGTGTACCTCTGCGCCTACCTCACTTAATTACTATTTGCTTCACTCAACCAATAGCATGCCCTTGATGCATAGCGCTGCCCAAAAAGTCATTATTTTAGATAAAATCACCCTGCCGGAGTACTTAAAGCAAAGGGGGTTAGTGTACCAAACAAGTGACACCAATTTGCACATTTCAACGCGTCACTTGTGGGCTGAGCCAGTGGAAGAAGGCGTAACGAAAGTACTAACAAGCGCATTGGCCGATAAAAAAGTATCACTTAATCGCGGGGACCAATACCTCAACGAAGAGTCAACCCACTTATCTTTACACATTGAGGATTTTATTAGTACCTATGAGGGCGACGTCGTATTCTCTGGTCAGTATACAATCAGCAGCACAGCAAACGGTACTTCTTTTCATCCCTTCAAATTCAAAGCAACGATAGAAAATGACGGGTTTTCGTCAAGTATTAAAGCCATGAGAAACGCGATTACTCAGTTGGCTCTACACGTTGATCAGAGCCTTTAGCACTTTACAGTTATGCTTGGTATTTTAAAGCAATATGTATTTAGCGGTGTAAGTCGCCACTACAAAGACGAAACCAACAGGCGCATCATGGTTGTCAACTTGTTCGCCGCCGTGGGTATGTCTATTACATTTATTCTGGGTTGTAGAGCGTTCTTCGCAGCTGAATACTCTCTTTCAACAACCCTTTTCACCGCCAGCGTCGTTTTCGCCATATCTCAGCGATTACAGGTACGTGTTGCAACACCACGCGCGCGCACTGCCTCCATAACCTTATTAATCCTCTGCCTCATGGTGCTCACTTTATTGCTACTCATAACGGGTGGAAAAGATAATACAGGGCCTTTATGGATATACTTGGTACCACCTGTCACCATGTTTTTTGCCGGGTTTATTCGTGGATTACTTTCACTTATCTCATTCACTATGGTGAGCGCTGTCATCATGTTCGGGTTCGATGAAGCTATACTAGTCGCCCAATATACCTATGCCTTTAAAACAAGGCTGCTCTATTCATTTATGACAGTCTCCTTTCTATCTGCTTTTTACGAGTATAGCCGCCAAAAAAGCTACGATACTGCTCTTTATTTAAGCGAACAGTTTGAGCGTCAGGCAAAACATGACCACCTTACTCAATTATTGAACAGGCGCGGTGCACAGCAATGCCTGGAGCGGGAATACGCAAGAGTTGTGCGTAACAAGAGTAAGTTTTCAATCGCTATTGCCGATATTGACCGTTTTAAAAGTATTAACGACACCTTAGGTCACGAGCAAGGTGACGAAGTGCTGGTACAGATATCTAAAGTGTTTACCTCCCGTCTTCGCAAGCAAGACATAATCGCGCGGTGGGGCGGTGAAGAGTTTATGTTTATCTTTAATGACACTGATGAAGCAGGTGCAGTGCAGGCACTAGAGCAAATAAGAAAAACCTTAAATCAAGCCCCCCTTAATATTAACGGCCGTGAATTTCACGTAACAAGCAGCTTTGGCGTAAGTGAGGTGACACCGGGTATCGATATCTCCTACGCTATACGGTGTGCTGACAAAGCGCTGTACTACGCCAAGGATAATGGCAGGGATCAAGTTTGCAGTATCTCGAGCATCTCCCCTTCTCCTCTTTCCGAACAACGAACTTCGTTTTAACGATCTACCTGCCTTTACACAAAATTGACTCACGTTTAGTTACATTTGCGCTGTATTACTGAAACACTTTAGCGCTACACTATGTTTAGTATTCGTTATAAAAGTAGATCTAGCCATGAAATGGATGAAAGTTGCATTACCTATCGGTGTCTTACTGGTAGGTTATTTAGGAATGAAAGGAATCGAAGCGTCTGCTTCTGACAGCGCTATAAAAGAGGAAGTTGATACTCGCCCAACCGTCACTATTGAAGCGTTATCGCCAGAAGACGTGCGCGTACAACTCACTTCCTATGGCGAAATCATGCCTCTTGAAACCACAAATCTTGCTGCGCAAGTATCGGGTGAAGTTGAGAGATGGAACCCTAAATTTGTAAGCGGTGGTCTAATAAGACGTGGTGAAGTCCTTTTTGAAATAGAAGCCGATGCGTATGAGGCAGCGCTTCTATTGGCAGAAGCAAATTTAGCGAGTGCACAAGCTCAGTTGATTCAAGAAGAAGCGCAAGCAGATGTGGCGGCAAAGGAGGCCAAAACAATGCCTAATGCGCGGGTTACCGATTTGTACCTTCGCAAACCACAAGTAATGAGCGCAAAGGCAGCGCTTAAATCTGCAGAAGCCCAACTAAAAATAGCAAAGCGTGATTTAGATAACTGTAAAGTGAAAGCACCATACGATGCTTTGATCGTATCAAGAGACATTAGCACAGGTGACTATGTTACTCAGGGTTCACCAGTCGCTGTCCTTAACAACATAGAGTATGCCGAAGTTACTTTCCCTATTGCCGGGTTCGACCGCGTTTTCCTTTCAGATAGCACAATAGGAAGCGAGATTGCCATTGAAGTCGATGACATTCAGGGCGCTACGGTAAAAGGCACCATCCAAAGAGATACTGGTGTTGTAGACAACACCACGCGCATGAGTTATTTCGTTGCACGCATTGAAGACCCCTATGCAATCAATTCATCAAAACCTATCGTTAAATTTGGCTCTTACAGCACGATATCATTTGAAGGTAAAACGTTAAGTGACGTGTATCGCGTACCACAAGAATTGGTAACTAACCGCTTGCTATGGACCCTTGACGATGAAGACAGATTGAAATCTCAGAAAGTGAAAGTGGTGCGTGAGGAAAATGGCGACTTCCTCATTCAGGGCGACTTCAATGCGAATAAAGTAGTAATGAGTCTACCTGAATACCCACAGAACGGCATGCCTGTAAAGGTTATTGAGACCACAGCTGAAATCGTGACAGCACAAGCTAACTAAGGAGCTGTCATGGAAAATCATAACGATACGCAAAGCGGCATTATTTCTTGGTTTGCAAGAAATTCTGTAGCGGCCAACCTTTTGATGTTTTTCATCATTGTCATGGGTATTGCCAGCTACTTTACTATTCAGCGGCAGATGTTTCCTAACATCGAAATTAACTACATTACTGTTGAAGCAAACTACCCTGGCGCGTCTCCTCAAGAAATAGAAGAAAGTATCTTCATAAAAGTAGAAGAAGCGGTAAAAGACATTACAGAAATTAAACGTACCGTGTCCCGTGTGTTTAGGGGTGGCGGTGCCGTCACTTTAGAGATTGACACAAAAGCTGAGCTTACTGATGTGTTGGATAAGGTCAAACTTCGCGTAGACAGTATTGCCACCTTCCCTGCCGGAATGGAACCAGTAAATGTGTCGCAAGTAGAGTTTCAGCAACAAGTTATAGAAATGCCGATTGTTGGCGACTTACCGCTGTCCGAACTTAAAGTGCTGGCAAAAGAAGTCGAAGACGAACTGCTTCAACTTGGTTCTATTTCTTTGGTGGAAGCCAACACGCCCAATGATGAAATTGCCATCGAGATAAAGCCCGATACGCTCAGAAAGTATGGTTTAACCATTGCAGATGTGACACAGGCTATTAATAGTTATTCAGCGAATATCTCTGCAGGCCAGCTAAGAACCAATGCCGGTATCGTGTCGGTGCGGGTTGAAAACCAATACTACAGCGGTGACGAATTCAAACAAATCCCAATTAAAATTGGTACAGGTGGCGCTAAAGTTACCCTAGGTGATGTTGCTTTCATTAACGACGGTTTTGTTGAAGGTGAACGTTACTTTAAGTACAACGGCATGAACGCCATTTACATTGCCGTTAAAGCCACGAAAACCCAAAATACCATTCCTGTGGCTGAGACCGTAAAAGCCTATATAGAACAGAAAAACGAAACCCTTCCTCAAGGCGTTAGTTTAGAAGTTTTGGTAGATATGACCTATTACCTCAACGCCCGTTTAGACATGATGCTGTCAAACCTAGTACAGGGCTCAGTGCTTGTAGCATTTATGCTAACTCTCTTCTTGCGCTTTCGATTAGCGCTATGGGTTATGGTCGGCCTACCAGTATGTTTCTTAGGTGCCATGATGTTAATGCCTGTTTTTGGGGTGAGTATTAATATTCTTTCGCTCTTCGCGTTCATCATGGTGCTGGGTATTGTCGTTGATGACGCCATTGTTATTGGGGAAAGTGCTTATACCGAAATTGAGAGTAAGGGCGGCGGCGTTGATAACGTGGTTCGTGGTGCTAAGCGCGTAGCAACACCCGCAACTTTTGGCGTACTCACTACCATAGCGGTGTTTGCTCCGTTTACACTGAGCAGCGGTCCTGAAGGTGCATTTTTCTACAACATCGCTGTTGTGGTTATTTTGTGTTTGGCGTTTAGCTTAATAGAGTCAAAACTCATCTTGCCTGCGCATTTAGCTCATACGAAATTCTCACCTGTACGGCAAGATAGCTGGCGTGCCCGCTTCAATCGAGGCTTCTTTGCGTTTGTAAATGGCCCATACAAGCGTACCGTGACTAAAGCCATTGAGTGGCGCTGGGCAGTACTGATGATGTTCGTAGCCATGCTAATGCTTAGCATGGGGCTAATTGGGGCAAACTACGTGCGCATGGTGCCAAATCCTAAAGTACCTCACGACTTTCCAAGCGTGAGAATAGAGATGAATGAAAATGTTTCAGATCTTGCAACCATCAATGCACTTAAAATTGTTGAACAAACTATTTTAGATGTGGAAGAGCAAATCATTGATGAGTTTGGTCAAGGCATGATTCGTGATCGTCTCGCCTTCAACGAAGATAGTAACGAAGGGCGCATACTCACACCGCTGGTTAATGAGGAAGACCGCCCTATTGACACATTCGAGCTTGCACGTCGCTGGCGCGAGGCAATTCCTGAAATTAGCGGTATGAAGTCTTTTACCGTAATTGATGATGTGAATGGTGACGGTGACGATGGAGAGTTTGGCTACTTACTATTTGGGCCAGACATTAACACACTAAACGCTGCCGGCCTTAAATTCATTGAGATGCTGCAGCAGCAAGAAGGCTTGTTTGACGTTAGTTCAACCATCGACCCACCAAGTAAAGAAGTGCAAATGACGTTGCTTCCGGTTGCTTACGATTTAGGTCTTACCCTGTCGAATATCGCCTCACAGGTCGGCGCAGGTTTTTACGGTGGCGAAGCGCAGCGCGTCATTCGCAACGGCGAAGAAGTTAAAGTAATGGTTCGCTACCCTGAACTTACGCGGGAACGTTTTGCTGACTTGAAGTACTCTCTGATCACCACCCCTAATGGCCAAGAAGTCATGCTAGGTGACGTGGTGGCATTAGAAGAAAAGCCAGGGATTAGCTATATTCGCCGCGAGGGCGGTTACCGCAGTGTTTATATCTGGGGCAACATTGATGAAGAAAAAGTTGAACCTAATGAGGTCGTTACTGAAATACAAGACAAGCTACTGCCTCAACTCAAAGAGTCATTCCCATCGGTTATGACAGAGCTTGGCGGTGACATTGAAGAGCAGCAGGCGCAACAAAACGAGCAAATACTCTTCTTCTTAGCGGCCATGATCATGGTGTATATCCTTCTTGCTGTTCCGCTAAAAAGTTATGGGCAACCGCTTATCATTATGTCGGTTATTCCATTTAGCTTTACAGGTGCAGTGTTCGGCCACTTTGTACTAGGCTTAGACCTATCTATGATGTCTAACTTTGGCCTTATTGCAGCAGCTGGGGTTGTTATCAACGACTCGCTGGTTATGACGGATTTTGTAAATCAGCGCCGTGCCCAAGGTTACAGCATTAAAGAAGCGGTCACAGAGGCAGGTACTGCGCGTTTTAGAGCGATTACGCTAACCTCAATTACTACATTTGTGGGTGTACTGCCCATTATGTTTGAGACTAGCTTGCAAGCAGCATTTGTAGTTCCCATGGCGGCCGCGCTTGGCTTCGCTGTACTCTACGCTACGCTTGTAACGCTCATATTGGTGCCATGCTTGTACCTAATACTGCTTGATTTACGCGGCCCGTTCACGTTTATCAAGCACAAGATAGTGCGCAAAAAGCCTACCAAAGGTGACGACGGCAATAATGGCTCTCATACACATGTACCTCAGCCAAGTGCATCGATGGACTAGCTTTTATCGCTAAGAAAAGCTACAAACACGTTATTGTTTTAAATGAGCCTTTGTTGGCTCATTTTTTTTAAGATTTTTGACGGGAGTCACCATGAGCAACAGCATTTCAATTAGACCTGCAACGCCCGACGATATTTCACAAATTCGCCAATTCATTCTAGAACTCGCTATTTACGAAAAAGCAGAGCACGAAGTAGAAGCTTCTGAAGATGCGCTTCTTAAGACATTATTCGACGAGGGTGCCACAGCGCACTGTGTTATTTGCGAGAATCATGACGCCCCTATTGGCTTTGCAGTGTACTTCTTTAATTATTCCACTTGGCAAGGTCGCAACGGACTTTATCTTGAAGATCTTTATGTATCGCCGAAATCCCGAGGCCTTGGAGCGGGTAAAGCACTGCTGCAACATTTAGCAAAAACAGCGGTAGAAAACGACTGCGGGCGTTTCGAGTGGAGCGTTTTAGATTGGAACAAACCAGCTATCGATTTTTACGAGTCACTTGGCGCTAAACCAAAGAGTGAATGGTTAGGCTATCGTATGGATGGGCAGACACTTACCGACTTTGCAAAGCAAGGCGAATAGAGCACAAAGCCTCTAAATACAAAGTGCAGAGATAAAAAAAGCCACTCGCTTTCGCGAATGGCTTTTAAACAATATTTTAAAACTGACGGTTAGTTTAGAAAGAACCAATCAGTGATAGACGCGCATTAATTGGCGCACCTACTGTTACCTGATGAGTAGAGTGTGCATTCGGGAAGTAAAGCGTATCAGTTAGGTTTTCAACGTTTAGCTGAAGACGTGTCTTGTCGCTAAGTGTGTAGTACGCAGATGCATCTACGCGCGTATAGCTAGGCAGTACAGGCGATGTAGCACTTGTCGATACTTTACTTTCGTCTTGGTATGTTGCGCCAATGCCGAAGCCAAATACTTCATTCACTTCATACGTTGTCCATACCGACATGGTATTTTCAGGTAGCTCACGAAGCTCTACTCCGCTTGCATTTTCGCCGTCTAGGTTGCTGTAGTTTGCAGTAACGTACCACTTATCAGTGATATAACCTTGAAGCTGAAGCTCAAAACCTGATACATCTGAGTCGACTTCTACGAAGCTTTCTGCATCGTTAGGGTCGTTATCAAGTGACGTTTGCTCATTTTCAAAGATAGCAGCCGTAAAGCTCATGCTGTCACTGAAGTCCCACTTAATACCAATTTCTTGGTTAGTGAAGGTATCTGGGTCAAGCGCGTCTGCATCACCGTTGATATTCGCATACTGCTCGCCACTGCGTGGTAGGAATGACTCACTGTAGCTCGCATAAATTGAGATATTCTCTTGTGGCTTGTAAACAAGGCCCGCACGCGGTGATACTTCTTCATCTTTTCTGCTGCGCGTTTCAGCTGCTTTAACGTTAAACACCTCAATATCGAAACTATCGAAACGCGCGCCTAGCACTAGGTCGAAGTTTTCTGATAGTGCAATTTCGTCTTGCACGTAGAAAGAGTAAACGTCCAAGTCTACATGGGTGTCATCGTTTAATGTGTTGTCCACACCATTATAGAATGTAGCAGTAACTGCATTACCTGCACTGTTTACACCGCTCAGTCCTCTGAAATTAAGAGGACGAGAAACATTAAACATCTCCTGATCGTTTCGCAGCGTACCTTCAGGGTCATTAGCACCTACACGAGAATCGAATTCTGGGTTATAACGGTCTTGGTTTGACTTGGTATTAATAACCTCACCACCAAAGATAACCGTATGCTCAATACTGCCAGTTGCGAACTCGCCTACTAAGTTTGAAGACAAGATAAGGTTTTCACGCTGAGTAGTATCTACATAACCGTCAAGGGTTACTACTTCAGTGTCGGCGTCATAAGCCGCGGCGTAAAAGTTTGAGTAAACTTTATCGTAGTCACCGTAAAAAGCGTTGAAGTTACCTTTCAGGTTATCTGAGAAAGTGTGCTCAACGTTTGCACGGAAAACATCAGCGCCCAGTGTTTGATAGTTATTATCTGGGTCACCAAACACGATTTCTTCAAACGCTTCTACTGGTTCGCCGTTTGCCGTTGGTACACCACGGTCAATGAAACGCTCATGATCGATATATTCGTATGACACATCAACAATGGTGTCATCGCTCAATTCAAAACGTGCAGTTGGGTTAAAGCCATAGCGATCGCCATAATAGAAGTCACGGTGGTTATCCAAGCTTTCGTACATAGCATTAATGCGGAGCGCAGATTTGTCGCCTGTATCAACGTTTGTATCTAGTTGAAGGTTGTAAGCACCAAAGGTGTTAGCAGAAACGTTATAGTTTACGAATTTGTCGCCCGTTTTCGCCTTTTTAGATACACGGTTTAAAATACCGCCTGTACCGCCTCGGCCGAATAGCAGCGCGTTCGGACCACGAAGAATCTCTACCTGCTCAACATTGTAAAGTGCACGATAGTATTGAACGTCGTCACGGTTGCCGTCTATATAAAAGTCTGCAGTAGAGCGCACACCACGGAAGACTACAGAATCTCGGTGACCTTCACCTTGAGAAGTATTAACACCTGGCGTGTAATCAATAATTTGACCAACGCTTGTAATACCGCGAGCCGTAATTTCCTCAGCGGTAATGATTGACAAGCTTTGTGGAACATCAATGATAGGTGTAGGGCTTTTGATAGAGTTCGACTGATTAACAGAAAGGTACTTGCCTTCCACTGTTAGTCTCTCAATATCTTCCATATCGGCAGCAAATACAGCAGGGCTCAACATGATCGCAGTAGCAATGCTCGTAAGTTTGAATTTCAAAATTGCTCTCCAAGTGTTCTTCAAAGTGTAATGTGTTTATTTGCAACCTTGGTTTTTATTATTTGGCTACGCTTTTTTCGGTCGCTAGCTTTGCCAAGCCGCTTAACTGTTCTTTTGCTTTGCAATTGCAAATAATAATAGTTGCTATTTATGGTCTGGATAATATAGAAAAAATGACAAAATGACGAGAGCAAATACTGCAAAACTTTAAAACTCTTTATAACTTTTCTTAATTGACGTCTGAAATATCGGCACTCCACCCCAAAAAAGAGCAATAAACATACAAATCCGTCGATTTTGCTAGAGAAGTTTAAAAAAGATTAATTGAAGGAAGCACTCTGAATTTGCGTTGTACTTTCAATATATCAGCGTTACTTCCTACAAATTACTCCCCTTTAGTTCCGACAACTGAGCCAGATAGCAGCAAGCATTTCGTAAAAAATAATTTATCTTTAAGATACTTTTAACAAGCCGCTTATTTTGCCAAACAGATGGAACACTTCAAATATATAGACCCTGCTGAACTGACGCCGCCATGAAAGGAAGGTAACGATGAGATGGCACCTTTTAGCCTGTTGCTGCCATCAAGGTACTTGCTATGACGTTGTGAGATAGACGCTGTTAGGGCTTTTGGAAAAAAGATAGTGAGATATTTAAGTAACGCTTCAATAGCATATTCAGAACGTGTACTAACTTAAGGGCATTTCTAATAAATACTAGCCGTTACGCAGTAGCATAACGTCCCAGAATTAGCGCAGCTGTATTTTGCGCTACACCTTTTTTGTCATTATCGCTAAGCGTATCTTCGATTTTGAACAGCTGAGGCCAAAAGCACTGCCCTTTTACTAGGCTATCAATTTCATCAACAACGCGATCTAAGTCGTCAAAGGCAAGCTTCTTATCTGCTTTCGCATCTTTAAGGAAGCGATGCATTGCCGTTTCTTGAGCTTTCAACTGTGCAACTTCATCTTTGAGCTTTTCCGGCTCGTAAAAGAAATGGCCAATAGCTACACGCGCTAGGTCTAAGTGGGATTCGCTTACCATAAACTCAATGTCTTGTAAGATAAGGTCTTCTAGTTGCTCACCTAACGGAAGCGCGCTGTTGTATGTTTTATTTATATTGAGAATTGCGGTTTGCCACTGCTGCGTAACCAAGTGCATCACCAACTCTTCCTTGGTAGAAAAGTGGTTATACACTGTGCGCTTCGACACATTCGCCAGTTCGGCCAGCTTATCCATACTGGTACCGTTAACGCCAAACTCTTGGAACGCTTGCGTTGCTGCCTGAATAATGGCTTCGCGCTTAATGTCACTGCGCGTTCGTGTGTTGCCTACCATATCGAAGTTCTCAATAGTACTTAATCCTTATCATATTCCAGCCATTTTACACCGAACAGTTTACTTTTCAATGCGACCACACTAAAATGCACTAACTAGTTTACTTTAGATAGCAACCGCGTTTTTACATTAAACCAACCTGCTACCTAATGTTCACACTTTCAAACTTCATTTACCCTGACAATGGATTACTCATACCTATGTCCGTGATGCGATTTTCTCATATTCTATTTCTAAGCGTTTTATTAGCTACAACTTTAAGTGCTTGCTCTTCAGAAGAGCCTGTTGAGCAGCAATCAAATGCAACTCCTCGCTTCGTAAAGCTTGCTACGGTAAGCAATATACCTAATTTCGACGAATTCACTTTTCCCGCCGTTGTTTCTGCGGTTAAGACCGTAGATTTGAGCTTTGAAGTTTCAGGTCGCCTTATTCAAACCGACTTAGTAACAGGTAGCGATATTGAGAAAGGAAAGTTGCTGGCGACTATCGACCGTAAACCGTTTGAGCGTCGTGTTGAAGAATCGAAAACACGCCTAGATCAGGCAAAACGCGAATTAGATAGAATTGAAAAGATGTTCGCCCAAAAGTTAGTTGCACAAAGCTCGCTTGATAGTGCAAAAACATCTTACGAACTAGCGGTTATCGACTTAAAAAATGCCGAGCAGGATTTAAGCTACACACAACTTTATGCCCCTTTCAACGCAAAAGTGTCTCAACGCCTAGTTGAAAACAACAGCTTTGTTGCTGCGGGTACCCCCATTGCTCGCCTGCAAGATGTATCTAAGATTTACTTCAACATTAACGTACCCGAGCGTTTGCTCACCGCCAATATTGGCCGTGGTATCAAACAGGCAAGCGCCACATTGGCCACCAATCGCAGCCAATGGTACCCGGTGAACTACGTAGAGCACTCTACTCAACCCGACCCTGTGTCGCAAACCTACGAAGTGGTGTTTGCCATGGAGCCCCGCGAAGAACTCCCGTTAACGCCAGGTGCACGCGCAGTGGTAAGAGTAAGCCTACAAGGTAGTCTATATCCAGAAGGTTTTGTTGTGCCCGTAAGAGCACTCGTAGGTAACGCGGATTCAGGCTTTGCCGTATGGGTATACAGTGAAGAAACAAACACAGTTACCAAGCAAGCTGTAGACGTTAAGCATATTGAAAATGAGCTAGCAATTATCGAGAGTAATAGCCAAGTTGAAATCACACTTGGTCAGCAGGTGGTTGCTGCTGGGGCAACACAAATGCGTGCAGACATGAAAGTGCTTCCCTACCAAGGAGAGAAGTAGTTTATGGATATTGCACGCTATTCAATTGATAAACCCGTCAACATTTGGTTAATGGTAGTTATCCTGCTTTTAGGCGGCATTTTGGCTATGAGCAAAATTGGCCGCCTAGAAGATCCGGCGTTTACTATCAAACAGGTAAAGGTTTACACCAGCTATCCTGGAGCCAGCGCTGAAAAAGTGGAGCGTGAAGTTACCGAGCGCTTAGAAATTGCCATCCAGCAAATGCCGCAGTTAAAAGAAGTGACGTCTGTTTCATCGCCGGGATTGTCTGAAATTACGGTTGAAGTGAAAAGCACGTACGATAGTAACCTGCTGCCACAAGTTTGGGATGAATTAAGAAAGCGCCTTCGAGACACTGCCAGTTCACTGCCCACAGGCGCACAAGAC
The DNA here is from genome assembly GCF_000808575.1 of Alteromonas marina. Lineage (GTDB taxonomy): Bacteria > Pseudomonadota > Gammaproteobacteria > Enterobacterales > Alteromonadaceae > Alteromonas > Alteromonas marina_A. The sequence continues at coordinate 132,431 of NZ_JWLW01000004.1, read as the reverse complement.
CCCATTGTGTTCGACGATTTTGGTGATGTATACGGTCTTTACTATGCGTTAAGTGCGCCGGATTTTGATACACGGGAACTTCGCGAGTTTGCCCGTATAATACGCCGCGACCTGCTTACGACAGAAGGCGTAGCCAAGGTTAATGTGACAGGCGTTCAAAAAGAACAGATTGTGGCGTATATCAACCCATACCAACTAGCGGGCTTGGGCATTTCCTTCCCTGATCTCGCTGCCCTCTTTGAAGATAACTTAAGGCCCTTTAACGGTGGCCGTATTAAAGTGGACGAAAAGAATGTACGTCTAATTGTAGAACGTGCACCAGACAGGCTTGAAGAAATATCTAACCTTTCTGTGGTAGTGCCGGGCACTAACCGTTCACTTAGAGTTGCCGATATTGCCACATTGAAATTAGAGCCTGCGGACATACAGCCCGTTCATGTGCGCTACAACGGCGAAGAAGCTCTTACGCTTTCTGTATCGGCCTTGACCGACGTTAACATTGTTGATGTGGGAGAACGCGTTAACGCAAAAGTGGAAAAACTACTTCAAGAGCTTCCTGTCGGTATTACGCTAACGCCAATTTATGATCAGGCTTCGGTGGTTGATGAGTCGGTAACCGGCTTTATTAATAACCTTGTCATGTCAGTCGCCGTAGTTACTCTAACCCTGTGTTTATTCATGGGGTGGCGCTCGGGTGTGGTAGTTGGCTCAGTGCTACTTGTTACCGTGCTAGGTACGATTCTTGTTATGTGGCTGATGGATATTCAGCTTCAGCGCATATCCCTTGGTGCCATGGTTATCGCCATGGGTATGCTAGTAGATAACGCTATCGTGGTTGCTGAAGGCATGATGCTTCGCATGGCCACCGGCTCCACAGCTAAAGAATCAGCCAGCTTTATTGTTAAGCGCACGCAGTGGCCGCTACTTGGCGCAACCGTTATCGGTATTGCGGCGTTTTCAGGCATAGGTCTTTCAAACGATGCCACCGGCGAGTTTCTTTACTCATTGTTTGCCGTAGTCTTAGTTTCCCTAATGATTAGCTGGGTATTAGCAGTAACTTTAGTGCCTGTTCTCGGCGCGTATTTCTACCGCAAAGGTATGGGTCAGACTGCAGGCAACGAAATATCAGCATCGCAGCGCTGGTTTAAAAGCGCATTACTTGGTGCACTTAAACTTCGCTGGGTAACTATTAGTGTACTTTTTGTCATCACTATTGTGGCTTATGGAAGCTTTGGTATGGTAAAGCAAGGTTTTTTCCCACCATCAAATGCGCCGCTATTCTTTGTACATTATTGGGGCCCGCAAGACAGAGACATTCGTGCCACTGAAGTGATAGCAAAAGAAGCGGAAGCGCGTATTTTAGCCATGGAAAACGTCACGGCTGTAACCACCTTTATTGGGCAGGGTGCAGACCGTTTCACCCTCACTTATGCGCCTAAAAGCGCTAACGAAAACTATGCTTTTTTCATGGTTCGGGCGAATAAACTGGATAACATCCCTGCTATTCAAGAGAAGCTTAGAAATAAACTTACCGACCTAGATTTCGACGCTAACTTCTACATGGAACGAATGCAGTTTGGGCCCGGATCTGGTGCAAAGCTAGAAGCAAGGTTTTCTGGTCCAGATACTGAAGTGCTTCGTGAATTAGCAGAACAAGCTAAGGCCCTGCTATTTGCTGACGGAAAAGTTAAAGATGTAAGACACAACTGGCGAGAAAAAGGTTTTGCCATCAACACGCAGTTTGATAACTACAACGCAGGTATTGCTGGCGTGTCACACAATGATTTTAGTCAAACCATACAATATGCAAGTAGCGGCGTTCAGCTAGGTACGGTGCAAGACGGTGACTACGCTTACAATATCATCGCAAAGATGGGCAAGGCAGAAGATACCGAGCTGCAGTCAATACGCGAATCACAAGTATGGTCTACGCAACAGCGCCAATACGTGCCTTTCACCCAAGTGTCACAAGGCTTAGAGCTAATGACTGAAGAAATGCGTATTCATCGTCGCGACCGTGTGCGCACCATTACCGTAGAAGCGGAGCCCGGTGATGATGAAACGGCTGCTAAAGCCTTGGCTAGAATTCGCCCGCTTATTGAGGGTATAGAACTTCCAACTGGATATTCATTGGAATGGGGCGGCGAATTTGAAAGCTCTAGCGATGCACAAAAAGCTTTGGGCGCAGGCTTGCCTGCAGGCTTTTTAGTCATGTTTATTATCTCGGTATTGCTGTTTGGTCACGCTCGCCAGCCACTGATCATTTGGCTTGTGGTACCTATGGCTGTTGTAGGTGTTGTTACAGGCCTTCTTAGTACAGATATGCCGTTTGGCTTTATGTCGCTTCTCGGCTTTTTGAGCTTGTTCGGTATGCTTATTAAGAACGCTATTGTACTTATTGAAGAAATAGACCTTCAGATAGAAGAAGGACTCGCCATTCGACAAGCCATTGTAGAGGCTACTATCAGTCGTGTACGCCCCGTTTCACTGGCGGCAGTCACGACCATCTTAGGCATGGCGCCGCTGCTGTTCGACGCCTTCTTTGCTGACATGGCTGTGACGATTATGGGCGGGTTGGCGTTCGCCACGGTACTTACGCTTATCGCTGTGCCCGTGCTTTATAGCCTTATGTTTAAAGTTAGCTATCGCAAAAGCTAAGGCTCAGAAACTAATGGTCTCTTTATCAAAGTATTTATGTACGATGGTAGAGAGGCCACTTCTTTTTTAGCTATGTTTATACTATTAACACAGACGTGCAGATATAAACGCAAACGCGCCGATATTGATGCAAACGCGGCAAACTAGCGCTTAGCCTCTACCCTACTTTGCATAAACTTCATTACATCTCGCCACGACACCATGCCAACCGGGTGCTTATTTTTATCAATGATGGGAATGCAGGATATTTTATATGTATTGAACAGCTCAATGGCCGCGAATACTGAATCAGTGGGATTTAGCGTAATCACCTCGCGGGTCATGATTTGATGGGCACGTTTATCAAGCGTTGCGCGATCAAGCATTCGCTCACTTAACGTGTCGACGAAAGGGCTAACTGATTTCATTAAGTCTCTATCAGATATAATGCCCTGAAGCTTATTATCGTGAACCACAACCAAGTGATGAAACCCCGTTGCTGCGAATAGCTCTCTTAATGACTGCAAGCTGTCGTCCATGTGCACACTGACTACACGAGTAGACATAATTTTGGCAATGCTCATCAAGTCTCCTTTTTACTTTCACTCTACTTCTTCGCATTAGCATTAGGCTCAAACGATTGTAAATGGTAGCCCTAACTCAATATATTAGCTCAGTATTTTAACAGGGTACGTTAACTCAGTATCTCAGCTCAGGGTATTAGCTTTGAAAAATCATCTCAGTAGTCCGGCACATAACATTTTCAAATAGATACTGGCTGATTATTGACATCAAACATATGGATTATCGCCCATGGCCACCGCCACGCAGAATAACCTCAAGTCTAGCTCAAGCTGATGATAATCAGGCTCCATGTAGCAACAAAGTTTATAGAACGCTTTGTTGTGATCCTTTTCTTTAAAGTGCGCCAGCTCATGAACTACCAGTGCTTTTAACAGAGGCTCTGGTGCATAGAGTAAAACGTTGTTAATGGCTAAGTCGTGTTTGCGCGTTTTACCTTGCATACGGTAAGTATGCGTACCTAACGCATTGGTAACCATATCCCCTTGTTTCTTAAATGCTGCCCGATCAAATGGTGGCGCATTTTTTAAGAACTGCTTTTTAAATTCTGTCGCGTACTGGTAAAGCAGCTTATCTGTAGTTATATCATGGGCTTTGGGATATTTTTTCAACAAGTAGCTTTTTAACCGATTGTCCGAAATTAGCTGTAGGGCTTGTTCTACAACAGTTGAAGGGTAGCCATTGAAAAACCGAGCATATTCGTTCACGTTTATCTCTCCTTTGCAGGAAGAATTATAAAGCATTTACACTATGTAGATAGCACTGACTTTTGTGATCCGGCTCTTTTAGATAAAAGTTACAAATGAAAATAAGCCACAGTAAAGGTTACTGCGGCGAAAGGTGTGCTACGGGACCAACCTCGGCCAACATTTTCTCGGCAAGTGAGCCTTGTAAATCGCCAAGACCACCGGCACAGCCCACCTACTTTTTAGTCTGTAACGCCTTCAACAACAGCTTCAACAGTGCCCGCGAAGTCCATTCCCAGGGCCCCATCAGGTAATTGTGGAGCAAAAGGTTAATTCAGCACCCGATTGACGAATCATCATGTCAATTGTGCTAACGCTGCTTGCTGATGATAAACGCTTTATTGTGGCGTCGAAAAGCCATAATGAAAAATACGGTAAGCCAGAAACGCCATCCGACTTGAAACAACACAAAATAGTTAGCCTTACCGGCTTAGAAGTGTGGGACTTTAAAGCCAGCCAAGGTGTCAATTCTATTAAAACGCCTAATTACTTGCGTATGGACAATGGTGAAGCGGTGCGCGACGCCTGTATTCAAGGCTGTGGTATTACCCTTACCGCTACGTGGTGCAGCTACCCTTATTTAGAAAGTGACGAGTTAGTGCAAATAGTGCTGGATTAACCTCTCGCTACCGATTGTGCATTATGGGCAGTGTATCTAGTAACCGTTTATTAGCGCCTAAGGTTCGTGCATTCATTGATTTCTTAGCTGAACGTTTTAGTGGTACTCCGTATTGGGACGAAAAGCTGAACGGCACAGTTACTTAGGACTATCTCATTCTAAGAGAACTGTTTTTTGTCATTCTGTTAATTTACAAAACAAAACACCAACTTTTCAGTAGCTTCCTCGTTTCTATACTATGCTTGTACTAAAGTAAAATTGTCAAAACAATGCTTTTCCGGCAACATTTAACGTAGATTTCAAATTGGGTAATACAATGATGAAAAAGCCGTACTTGTTCTTCACGGCCATCTTCAGCCTGCTGCTAGCTAACGTTGCAGCAGCAGAACAAAGCAAACTTAAGATTAGCGGCTTTGGTACGCTTGCAACGGCCACAGCAGATACACGCACTTATCAATTTCGCACCGACCGTTCACAAGCAGAATCTGCAAAAAAGGGGGGCTTTGCGTTTAAGCCTTTAAGCCTTATTGGCGTGCAGCTTGATTACAGCCTGTCAAACAATCTCGACTTTGTAGGGCAATTTGTTTATCGAGAGCAAGATGAGCAGGACATAGACTCAATAACGCAGATGGCTTTTTTGCGCTATGACGTAACGCCTTCGTGGCAGGTCAGAGCAGGAAGACTTGCAGCCGATATCTTTCATTTTAGTGATACCAGAGACGTATCTATAGCCTACCCTTGGGTAAAAGTACCCACGGAAGTTTACGGCATTGTCCCGGCTAGAAGCCTTGACGGCGCAGATATTCGTTACTTAAAACGTTATGATAGCTTCAACCTATCGGTAAAGGGTTTTTGGGGTCAAGGAGAAAGCGACTTTTCAAGTAGGGACTTTGAACCTATCACCTTTGAAAATTTGCGCACGCTGGGCATTGAATTAACCGCTTTTGATTGGAGCGTAGCGTTAAAACACACACGCACTGAAGCTGATAACGATAATTTCGATATAGCACAAATCAGCGCTGCTGTAGAGTTATTACAACCTTTTTGGAGTGGAGCGGCTGACTTTTCAGATTCACTGCGACTGCGCGACGCAACTATTCAATATACCTCTATTTATGCCAGCAGATATTTAGGTGACTGGGAAGTGTCCGGTGAACTTTCGCATATTGATTCAGAATCTGTCGCACTAAGACCCTCTTATAATGGTTTTCTAAATATTAGTTATCTTTACGGTGCGCATACCTTTTACGGTCTATTTTCTTTTGCAGAAACTGATACCTATTTTCTTAGCGAAGAACAGTCTGAATTTCCCATCATTCCTGCAACCGCTCAACTAGCGATGTTTGTTGAAGAAGTGGCCAGCACACTGGCTCACCGACAGAAGACATTCTCAGTGGGCTGGCGCTGGGACCTACGAGAAAACCTAGCGTTTAAAGCACAAGTTGAACGAACTGATGTAAAAGCTAGAGGGACAGGGCTTCGTGCCCGTGATGGTTTAGTCGTTGACGATGAAGGCGGTGTAGCACACACCTTATTCCTCGCCTTAAGTTTTAGCTTTTAAGGGGAATGAACATGAGTTTGTTTAAACACTTCCCCTTAATTATAGGCTTAGCGCTTTTTATGTATAGCGCGGCTTCTGCGGCACAATCACAAGAGAGAATTGTTGTAGTGACCAACCTTAACAATGATGTGCAGGTACTGGACAAAAAAGGCTTAATTGACCTATTTATGGGTAAATACTCAGCGTTTCCAAATGGCAAAGAAGCCACGCCGATAGACGTAGAATTAGATGCCGAACTGAAAAGCCAGTTCTATAAATCTTTGGTAGGTCTCCCCCTTGCAAGGGTAAATGCGTATTGGTCACGACTTAAATTCTCTGGCCGCGTTAAACCTCCTGCGGTAGAGCAAACTCTTGACGATATCAAGCTAAGGCTTGAGGAAGATGAGTCGGCGCTAGCTTATGTATATGAGTCGACTGTGACAAACAGTATGAAGGTAGTGTATCGTTTTGATTAACATACAAGGTCTAGGTTTTCGTTTCTCGCTATTTTTAGTCGTAGCTGCAATGTTGGTAGTGCTTACTACCGCTGAATTCTTTTATCGCGTGACTTACGAAAACGAGATAAAAGAAGCGAACAGGGATATAGAAGAGCTTTATCAAACCGTAGCTGCAACCGCATCCATCGCGGCTTTTTTAGAAGATGAAGACTTAGCCAAAGAAGCCATTAATGGTTTAGTTAAAACTGACAAAATTCTAGCGGCCTCTATCAAAAGCGACGCCCTTTACTACCAAACAAATGTAACTGAAGCTATCAACAAAAACACTGAATCCCGGGTGTTTGTGGTCAGGCACCCCTTTATGCCGGAAGAGGCAGTAGCTGAAGTTAACGTTTATCCTAATTTCGAGTACATCATTAACCAGGCAGAAAAAACCAGTATCGACAACAGCTACTCACTGTACGCTGAAGCCTTGGTAGTTGGTATAGTAGCCTTGATAATCACCTACTACATTATTATTTCCCCTATGTTACGAGTTGGCCGCTCTCTACACCAAATCACGCCTGGAACATCGCAGAGGATCCCTATCCCGAAATATCACTCGCGCAGTGAAATAGGTAAACTCGTTTACGACACCAATCAACTGCTAAATAAAGTTGAAGAGCAATTCACGCAGGAACGTCAGCTAAGAGAAGAAATAGAGTTTCTTGAAAAGCGATTTAGAATGCTGTTTGAGAACGCCAAAACTGCAACAGTATTAATGGCCGAGAATGGTACGATAGCGCTTCGAAACGACGCATTTAATGATTTGGTAGAGAAGACGGAGCTTGGAATAAAGCAAGGCTATGGCGAACTGTTAGGCGAACTATTCGAAACACCAGAAGCAATGAAAGCTGCACTTAAAGAAACCTTCGCGCGAAACGAGTTTGCGACAGGAGAGTACAAGCTAAAGAGTAGCTCAAATGATAGTGCTATTTGGGTCCAACTTATTGCCAGCCCATTACTCACAGAAGAAGGTGAACGTTACTACCAGCTTACGTTAAATGATATATCGAGCCGTAGACAAGAGTTACAAAAGCTTGCCCTACAAGCAGATTTTGACGCGTTAACAGGTATCTACAATCGAAATGGCGGTGAAAAGCTCATAGCCAAACTCATGAGAAAGGAACACCAGTTTGCGTTAGCTCTGATCGACCTTAACGGATTTAAAGCAGTAAATGATATCTACGGTCACGATGCGGGTGACGAGGTTCTCATTTTTGTTGCTGAGCAATTAAAAGAAAAAATACGCAAAAACGATGTCGCTATACGTTGGGGCGGCGATGAATTTATGTTGTTACTGCAAGCGGATGATGAAGAGTCTGTTAAACGGGTTATAGAGAAAGTGAATGCTGGCGTTAAACAACCTTTTTATTTTAATAACGATAGTAAGCCGACTGTGGTCTCTATGAGCGTTGGTGTCTCCTTCTACCCTAATACTAGTAGCAATATGCATGCATTGATAAAACTCGCTGATATTGCCATGTATAAAGCAAAACAAAATAAGATAGCCTCACCTGACGACTATCTTATCTTTGTCGACCAATGCCGGCTCGACGATGAAAATATAGAATAAAATGTTAATACTTTCCTAGCATTCTACTTTCAATACTCTTACGCGTTGTAATTTTAGCGCCTTCTTCGCTTGTGCCTAATTCACTGCGCGGGGGCCAACAATAAAAAAGGTAGTTTTGCGCCTTTCTAACATACAAAAGCCGAGTTATCAGATAACTCGGCTTTCTTTTTCATCTTCGCGCTATTAATCACTCAATAGTACGGCGTATCTAAGTGCGTCACATATTATTCACTAATTGTTTTACCCAACATACGCTTTAACGTGCCGTCTTTATCGATAATATGGTGCTTAAGTGCGCCAGCGATGTGTAGCGATAAGGCGACAATTACGGTGTATCCTAAATAGAAGTGAATCGCTCCACCCAGCTTAGACAGCTCGTAATTGATAGGCAGCGTTTTTTCAGGATCATCAACACTATAGTTAGGCGCAAAAACTTCTATTCCAAAAACAGATAAGCCATGCCCACCGAGTACCGAGGCCATCAGACCTGATATAGGCATCATTAATGTTGCGATGATCAAAACCCAGTGAACGATAGATGCGAGCTTATGCTCTATCGGTTTGTAGTTAGCAGCTGCGATGGGCCAGCCGTTTTTCATACGCCATATTACGCGGGGTAACGCAACAAATAAGATGATAAAGCCAATAGCCTTGTGCCATGGATAAAGCGCATAAACGCCATTTTCTGACATGTAAATGCCGGTAGCGAGTAACCCGATAATGGTTAATCCCACCAGCCAGTGTAAAAATACGGTTGTCGTAGCAAATTTGTTGTGGCTATCGTACTGCATGCTTCCCTCACTTTCTTTCCATGTTAAGAACTACATCATTCATCTAACGTATCTCAACATTTTATAATCCCTCACAGATTGTAAGGGACCACTTATAAATATTGAAGCAATTTGTAGACCTACTTTTCACTAACAAGATGTTTGAAGTTTTTGCCTATTTAATCAAAGCGTGAAATAGAGAAGCTAATTTTTCAGCGCATCAAAAGGTTAATGCGCAGCGATGATGGCGTCTAATTCGGTAATTAGCATCTTAATATGGGAAGGTTCATTAGCAAACGAATGTGGCGCTGCAAAGGTATTATGATCATTATCAAAATAATCTCCTGCTACATCGGCAAAACGATCAGAGAAAGCGGCATCCACAAAAATTTGTGCGCCAACCTTTAGGTCGCCCCCAGCAATACCGTAAGCGCTTTTCACCATTTTGCTACCCATAAGCGACTTCGGATTTACCGATACCATTTTAGGGCCACTATTTTTGTATTTGCTGCCCAAGTTCATGGCCCACATGGTGATCGCTAGCTTGCTTGGCGCGTAGGCAGCACCATCTGACAGCTGAATTTCACCACGTAACGCGCTCCAATTAACAGGCGCCTGTGCTGCCGATGACACCTTTATCACTCTGCTTTGTGCATCCATTACATCGATTAACCCTAAAATGAGCATATAAGGCGCGATGGTGTTCACCATAAACCTTGCATCTAGGCCTGAGTTTGTGACGGGGTTGTCCACCTTAAATACGCCGGCATTGTTTATTAATACATCTAGATGCTTGTTTTTGGCTTTCACTGCAATTGCGAGCTTCCTAACATCATCAAACGAAGCTAAGTCGGCTTAAACAGTATCAAACGAACTTCCTTGAAATTGAGCCTCTAACGCACCTTTTATATTTTCAAGTTTTGAGTTACTTCTACCGTCTAAAATTACGTTGTGCCGTTCTTTGCCCAACATCTTTACCGTCTCCAGACCAATGCCATCAGTGGCACCTGTAATCAATACTGTCTTCATTATTGCTCTCTACCCGTTAATTCTCTTAAAAAACTCTGACTCAATCTTTCTTGTAATTAATTGCCTGACTTTAAGTTATCAATAATGCCTAAACTAGATAAGCGCAGGTTTCGTTAAAGCAGCTTCAAGGTAATCTATATAATAAACAGCTTACATTTTAATCGTGTTTTAAAATGCTTATATCAGCGATAGATTATTTATAAAAACCATCTAGCCAGCGGGATAAATAACACTTAGACTGCAAAGACAAAAATAAAAACGACAGGTATTGCGCCAGTGCGCTAGGCACGCGGCGCTCGACATCACTTTTATGTTTTTCCAATACACGCCAATTAATGAAAAGGTCTGGGTATTGACCAATTTTTACAAACATAAGTGATGAAGTACTTTTCATTTTAGTAACAAGGGTTCTCAATTTAATGTCACAACAAAAAGTAGGTTTAGTGGGCTGGCGCGGTATGGTTGGCTCAGTATTAATGCAGCGCATGCAAGAAGAGCAGGATTTCGCGCACATTGAGCCCACCTTTTTCACCACCTCGCAGAAAGGTAGAGCAGCACCAGATTTTGCTGGTAAAGATGCTGGTGTTCTAGAAGATGCGCACGACATCGAAGCACTATCTAAACAAGATATCATTATTACTTGCCAAGGCGGTGATTATACAAAAGCAGTTTATAATGACCTTCGTGCATCAGGCTGGAATGGCTACTGGATTGACGCAGCTTCAGCGCTTCGTATGAAAGACGATGCCGTAATTATTCTAGATCCAGTAAACCGTAAAGAAATTGATAGTGGCATTGAAAAGGGCATTCGTACCTACGTAGGTGGAAACTGCACGGTTTCCCTTATGCTTCTGGCACTCGGTGGCCTGTTTGAGAAAGACTTGGTTGAATGGGCTTCGCCAATGACCTATCAAGCCGCTTCAGGTTCAGGTGCACAGCACATGCGTGAGCTAATCAATCAAATGGGTGCAATTCACAGTAATGTGAAAGCTAAAGTTGAAGATCCTGCTACCGCGATTTTAGAAATTGACCAACAAGTGTCTGAGTTTATTCGAAGCGCAGACTACCCTAGTGAACAGTTCGGTGTTCCGCTTGCGGGTAGCTTAATCCCTTATATCGATTCGCAACTACCTTCAGGTCAAAGCCGTGAAGAGTGGAAAGCCCAAGCCGAAGCAAACAAAATTCTAGGCATTAAAGGCGGCGAAGTACCGATTGACGGTATTTGCGTACGCGTTGGCGCTATGCGCTGCCACAGTCAGGCGATTACACTTAAGCTTAAGAAAGACTTGCCTGTAAGCGAAATTGAAGAGATTCTTGCGGCTCACAATGAATGGGTAAAAGTTGTTCCAAACGACCGCGAAGCGACCATGCAAGAGCTCACGCCAGCGAAAGTGACCGGCACGCTATCTATTCCAGTTGGCCGTATTCGCAAATTGACTATGGGCCCAGAGTATATTTCGGCATTTACTGTAGGCGATCAGCTATTGTGGGGTGCCGCAGAGCCGCTTCGCAGAATGCTGCGCATTGTGCTTGAGCAAAAGTAACGACAAGCCAATAGCTAATTAATCTGAATTTAGAGCGCCTTACTGTGTCGTTACACGCAAGGCGTTTTTTATCAGGCTATAAAAGCCAATAAAGGCGCCCCACTTTCTGCCTTCATCACATGTTCCGCAGAAAATATTCCCATCATTGCCCTGACGGCTAACGCCATGCAGCAAGATATCGACAACTTTTACGCGGAAGAATTGATGCCCATGTGGGCAAGCCCGTAGACAAGGCTCGCCTTGTTAACACATTAGGTGAGTTTCTTGCTCGCCCGGCGTGAGTAGTTAAAAACTGACGTCCCACTGCAGAGAGTAGATGGTCTCGTCCCCTACTTCAGTATCGAACTGATCCAGTGAAACCCTGCTTACCTCTGCGGTTAGTTTGTTTTCGTGGCCGTTAAAAAAATAGTTGAATGCTACTGTCTTTTCAAAAAAGCGTTCGTCTTGTTCACTGTCTCGGGGCGAATAGGTCCCGAAGCGTGCAGCCATTTCAAGGGGCTCTGGCCACCAGCTGATTGATTCACTCAAAAAATAGCCCGCCTGCACATAATAGCCGCGCAGCGTAGTTTCTCTATTGTTGTCCGCTAAATCCACAATATCTTTTTCATGATATTCCGCTTGAGCATTAAACCCTTTATAAAAATAGGCACCATCAATCACAAACTGCTGAATGTCGTACTGACCTTCGATCTCGCCCGCACTAAAGTTGGCTAAATTACCAGCGCCAGACGATGAAAAACGCGTAAACTGGCTTTTGAACTTCGCCCCTGCTATTGCTAGAGCTGCTTTGGGGGTACCTGTTCGTTTAATGTCACTGTTTTTAAACCCGACAGACTCACCTAAGAAATTCCACTGTAATCGCCCTGTATACATATTCTCGCCATCGTGATTGCTATAATCACCACGGCCTGAGCCATTGAATACTCCTACCCAGTAATTGAAATTGGCCGCGCCTGGGCCATCAAAATTACCGTATAGGGATGCCCCCATTTGCCTATCTAGCGTAAATATTCTGTTGATGATTGAACGATCCATCATTTGCTGGCCGCCACTGCTAACACTGCGCTCTCTGGAATACTCGACTTTCCACTGACCAACCTTAAACCGAAGCGCGTCATACTTTTCAAAGGATAGTGTAGCGGTCAGGGTGCGCTGATCGACAGCATCATATTCCACACCATATTTAATCCAAGGCAAACCAATGTGACCGTCTAACTTGACCCGCGCCCTGTTAACGCCAAATTGATTACCGGCGTTATGCTCAAAGTCAGCACGCTCGGTAGGCTGGCTTATACCGGGATTGGCATAGCGAAACTGAAGTCTACCGCGCACGCGTAGTGAGAAGGTATTGTTGTCGCTTTGAAATGAAAGGCCGTTGCCATTGTATTGAGAGAACGTTGCGCTAGATTCACGCTCGACATCAACCTCAGACGCTAAAACCGTCGTATGGAAAAGCGACGCACATAAAGTACTCAACAGAAGACAAGAAGAAAAACGATTTTGGAAAAGCAAAGCACACTAAATATAACGGAAGTTTGCACGCAGGATATATAATTTAGTATAGGAATCAAGTCCTCTGACATAAAAATGACACAAAACTGTAATATTTAACGTTGAAATACACCGTTAGATAGACCTTTCACTTGAACAGTAAAGCATTTGCCGGTAAGTGAGGACTTCCTTTCTGAGCAACTTCGTGTTGTTTGATCAGGTTAACAATATGCTTATTCACTGGCGTAGCTATGTGATTTTTTTCACCGAGCCTGACTATCTCGCCGTTCAAATAATCAATTTCCGTTCGTCGCCTCAGCGCTAAATCTTCAAACATTGATGAACGTGCTTCCGGATCTATTTTAAGCGTAGATGAAGCCACCACATTGAATAAAAAATTAGGTAGCTTCATAATTTTTGGCATCAGTTTGGGAATGACCTTACCGGTTCTTGCTGGTGTAATTCCTTCCGCTTTTAACACTGCTAACGCCTCGGACAACACCTTTGCCACAACCAACCTGTATTGCCTATCCCCTAGCTGAGATTTTAGCGGTATACCCGACAGTGCATTGACCGCGTTATTCAAGTTCATAATGAGTTTGCCATACTGTACAGCTTTCATATCGTTATAAACCGTAACGGGTAACGACGCGTTGTTAAGCGCTTTTATGATGTCACTACATTGGTTGTTGGGATCTTCAAGGGCAATATTACCTTCAGTACCACAGTGAAAATGGCCGTTACCTTTATAAAAAACATTGAAAGGCACCATACCTGCAATTACGCATTGTTTTATGTGCTGGCGAAGCAGGTGTGCATTACCCACTCCGTTTTGAAGACTGACTACGACTGCAGATTGCTTTGCATGCTGATTGATTATCGCAGCAGCCTGCTCAGTATCTTGGCTTTTAACGCAAAGCAAAATGACGTCAGCATCAACTAAACTATCGTTCTCAATTGAAAAAGCGATATGCTCAGGCTTTGTTAGCTGCTCACGCCCTTGCCAATCCGTTACTTTAAGACCATTGGCAGTAATATCATCATATAAACGCTGACGGCCAATGAGCGTAAGCGCATTAGCGGCACTCAATGTGGGGTCAGAGGCTAACAGGCAGCCCGCTACATAACATCCAATACTTCCCGCACCTAACACGGCAATTTTCATTATTGACTCCCAATGAAAGTTTAGCTTTCAACACTTTGTTAGACTGCGATTAAACGATCAAAATGTAAACACAAAAATCACAATGAAATAACAAAAAGTGTTTCAGTATCAGTTATTTCCTATCAGTCCGATTTATTCTTTCAATTTTCTCCGGCGTCGTGATCTCCCTACAATTAGACCAAGTAGTCAATTTATAGTCATGGTCAAATAGAGGGTTATCATGTCGGATCAACAATCTGCTCCTTCTCTCGCTTATTCAAAAGCACACAATGCTGAAATGTCGAACAATGGCAAAGTTGCCTTGGTTGCGGAAGGTGGTGGACAGCGAGGAATTTTTACGGCAGGCGTACTCGATACATGGTTAGACGCCGGACACGACCCTTTCGATATTCTTATTGGCACCTCAGCAGGCTCACAGAACTTAACGAGTTTTGTGGCGCGTCAAAAAGGCTATGCAAAGCGTCTTATTCGCGGCTTAACTCGACACAAACGCTTTTTCCAAATGGGAAGAGGTTTAATGGGCAAACATATTGTCGATTTAGACTGGTACTTTGACAAAACCCAAGAAGCGAACCGTTTACTTGATCTTGATACTGCGAAGGCGAATGTTGCGGACAGAGAAATTTTATTTACCGCCACAAATTCCAGAGACAGACAGGCGTATTTTCTCGATCCAATGAAAAGTACTCACAACTGGGTCGATCTTATCAAGGCTTCGAGCGCCCTCCCCTTACTTTACAAACAGGGCGTACCGCTGCACTTTGACGTCGAGACGAAACAGGCAGCCAATACCGATTTCTTTCTAGACGGTGGCTTGGCTGCACCGTTGCCTGTTACCGAAGCATACAAGCGCGGCGCGACGAAAATCGTAGTTATTCGCACCGTAGATAGAGGCTTTCAAGTACAGTCGCCTTGGCTACAAAAGTTAAGCGCGGTAATGTGCGCAACGGGCACGTGCCCAAAGACCATCGACTATCTGCTGCAGCACGAACAAGCGTATCA
Source organism: Alteromonas marina (assembly GCF_000808575.1). Taxonomy (GTDB): domain Bacteria; phylum Pseudomonadota; class Gammaproteobacteria; order Enterobacterales; family Alteromonadaceae; genus Alteromonas; species Alteromonas marina_A. The sequence goes on along the minus strand of NZ_JWLW01000004.1, from coordinate 117,233 downwards.
AAAAGAATTGGCATTTATTGAAAACCCGCCAGAAGGCGTAGAGGTTATTCAAATTTTTGCGTCAGATAAGCTTCAAAGTAAATTGTTAGGTAGTACAGACGCACAACTTCGTCATGATTATAAGCTTGGTAAGCAAGCTGGAAGTGCCTTTTTAGAAACCGAAAACAAAGTCATTGCTTACCAGCTAGAGGAAAACAGACAGCCTGTTGCTCCGCTTTTCGATGTAACTGATACCCCCAAGGGCATGCATAGTAAAGACAGCGCTAAGTATAGTGTGAAATCAGAACATGCTGCATTAAATGGTAAACGTCCAATTAAGTTGCCTTTCCCAGCACGTCGAACAGGCAAAATAGATAAAGTAGACAAAGAAAATAGGATCTCCGCGTAGCCCGTTTACTCATTTGATAAAGGGTGCTTGGCAGCAGGTGCCTTTTCTCTATTTTGCTACTCTTTCAGTAATATTTCTGTGTTATTTCGGTGCTATTTCGGAGCTTGGTTCGCCATGTTTACATAATGACTTAGCAAGCTCCTCTCCCGTTCTTGCCTCTATTGGCGGCAAACGGGTTGACATTGTCTGGCAGAATATTTATAACGCGCTCACCCACATAATCATTAAATGTAACCATGTCAGAATTATCAACACCCGTAAAACAAACTGAAGCCCATAAACTTATCGACAGCCTATTGAAGTCGAACGACCCAACTGCTGATCTAGATAAGATTGCTGAAGAATTCAACATTGCGAACTGGGGACAGTCTAACGCTGTTTCTGCTGATTTATACTCAGCAGTTAGAGACTTGCTTGGCAAAGGCGTTGTGACTGGTAATGACCTAGTTTCTGGAAAAGACACCATGGACCCGATTGTACATAAAGTACAAGCGGAGACAGAAAAGCTTATTGCTAACCCAAGTGATGCAGACGCTGATCGCGTTCAAACGTTTGTACTTGGCTTCCTACGCACGTTCGTGAGCCAATTACTTCACCCAGGTACAAAGAAAGCGATTTACGCGAAAAAGCTTCCTGACCTAATCAAGCTTCACCAGCAAATTGCGAAGTAATTAGCAGCGGCGCGACATCACAGATGAAAAGCTATTAGCTTTAGCATACCAGCGTCGCAACAATTGCGTTTAAAAAGAAACCCGCTTCATAGCGGGTTTCTTTTTACGTAAGCGAAAAGTGTCCGCGCATCATCCAGCGCTGATCGGTAGGCACAAAAAAACCGGCCTAAAGCCGGTTCTCAGTATTTGGCGGAGAGAGAGGGATTCGAACCCTCGATACGCTATAAACGTATACACACTTTCCAGGCGTGCGCCTTCAGCCACTCAGCCATCTCTCCAAATTTTGTATCAAGAAGATTTCAACGACGAAAACCCTCGAGCGCGCGTATAGTAGGTAAAGCCGCGCGCTTAATCAAGAACTTGCTGGAAAATATTCAGCAAGTGCTTATAAAACGTGCGCTTATAGCCCGCCTTTCGCTTTTAACTCGGCTGAGAAGTTAAGCATGCGATCAAGTGGAATGAGTGCACCTTTACGCAATTCATCATCAACAAAGATTTCATGCCCATCGGTTTCGCCCGTTAAAGACGCCTTAATCGCTTCTAAGCCGTTCATTGCCATCCAAGGGCAGTGAGCACAGCTTTTACACGTAGCGCCGTTACCGCCCGTTGGAGCCTCTATAAACGTCTTCTCTGGAGTAAGTTGTTGCATCTTGTAAAAGATGCCTTTATCGGTAGCAACAATAAAGGTGTCGTTATCCATGGTTTGCGAGGCTTTTATCAATTGACTGGTTGAGCCAACTGCATCTGCCATTTCTACCACGCTTGCGGGTGATTCAGGGTGAACCAGTATCGCGGCATTTGGATACAGTGCTTTCATGTCTGCTAGTTTCTGTGCAGAGAACTCGTCGTGAACGATACACTCGCCCTGCCACATTAGCATGTCGGCACCCGTTTGCTTGGCAATGTACGAGCCTAAGTGTCGGTCAGGGCCCCAAATGATCTTTTTGCCCTGGCTGTCTAAGTGCTCAACAATTTCCAGCGCGATGCTTGAGGTCACTACCCAATCAGCGCGCGCTTTTACTGCCGCTGATGTATTTGCGTAAACCACTACAGTGTGGTCAGGGTGCTGATCACAGAATTCGCTAAACTCTTTTACCGGGCAACCAATATCAAGCGAACACGTTGCTTCAAGTGTTGGCATTAGTACGGTTTTTTCCGGGCTAAGAATTTTCGCCGTTTCGCCCATAAAACGAACGCCAGCAACAATTAACGTTTGCTCTTCTACATCTCTACCAAATCGCGCCATTTCCAATGAGTCTGCCACGCAGCCACCAGTCTCTTCAGCTAGTGCCTGAATTTCATGGTCGGTGTAATAGTGTGCGACAAGCACAGCGTTACGGGCTTTAAGTAAAGCTTTGATCTCAGCCTTTAATTCAGCTTTACGTGCTTCTGACAATGGCTGTGGTTTTGCTGGGAACGGGTACTCTACCTGATCCACTCGAAATGCTACTGACATTAACCTACATCTCTGTTGCGACAAGGGTGCGGATTATACCCAACTGTCATAAAAATTACACACTACCTAATCAACATAAGGGTAATTAAATAGTCGTAGTTATGCTTACCTGTTCTACTACATGGGGTTAGGTAAACCAGATCAAAGTGCAAATGAGACGAGTAGCGTTTTAAAACGCAATAAGCATTGGTGTTTTGTACTGAGGAGATTATTTAAAAAAGGAATATTTGAGTTTGAGACTTGATGGTGGGTCGTGCTGGATTCGAACCAGCGACCAATTGATTAAAAGTCAACTGCTCTACCAACTGAGCTAACGACCCATCAAGTGACACACAGATAAGTTTCGCAATTCAAATGATGGTGGGTCGTGCTGGATTCGAACCAGCGACCAATTGATTAAAAGTCAACTGCTCTACCAACTGAGCTAACGACCCATCATTTGATGCTAGGAGAGAAAGTGGTGGGTCGTGCTGGATTCGAACCAGCGACCAATTGATTAAAAGTCAACTGCTCTACCAACTGAGCTAACGACCCTTTCTTTCCTGTTGTTGCCTGTGTCTTGGCAACGGCGGCATATAATACTCAGATTTTTATTCGACGCAACCCATAACGTCCTTTTATTTTCATTTTTCTGTCAAATTACGACTAAACGGTCAAAATGAAAACAAATCGCTGAGTATTTATACCAGTACTAATTGAGTTTAGTCAGGTTTCTACGAAATACAGTGAAATTTGGCGCAGAAGTTTTATGCACTCTAAATGGAATTTTTTGAAAAAAACTTTTCTCTAACCCATAAAAAAGCCTCTTTAAAAGAGGCTTTGTTCATTACAAGTTATTTAACCGAGATTCAGCGAGACGTTTTGCCGAAGAATCAGGGTAATCATTTACAACTTGTTGGAACAGCTGACGTGCTGTTGAACTGTCTCCCGTTCGCTCAGCAATGACACCTAGTTTTAATAAGGCATCAGGACGCTTGGAAGAATCGGTAAAGCGATTAGCTACAATATTAAATTGTTCACTTGCTTCGCTCCACTGCTGCTTATTAAACAACAGTTGCCCTAACCAATAGTGCGCATTTGGTGCGTAACCACTGTTGGGAAAGCGTGAAATGAACGATTGAAACGCAGGAATGGCTTTATCGTACTCACGAGACTTAAGGATCAAATTCACCGCATTTTCGTAGGCTTCATCTTCACCTGCTTGCGGAGCTTGCGTTGGCGTAGATGCTGTTGGAGAGCTCACAGAGCCCGAATCAACACCTGCACTAGGCATGGCACTACCTTGTAGCGCGCCGCTTTGCTTAAGTGCTTCCACGCGTTTATCTATTTCAAGGTAAAGCTCACGCTGACGCTCAAGTACTTTTTGAAGTTCATTGGTATTGACTTCAACCGCACCACGCAGCTGGTCGACTTCCATTTGCATATTGTCTAGTTGCGTTTGAAGCCTGTGTTGCATTTCGGTTCGGCTCTTAACAATACGCTCTAGCACAACAATACGCTGTTCTAATTCACTGCCGCCATTGGCGTCTACCACAGGCGCTTGCGCAAATGCGGTAGAAACAGCAAGGGCGGCACATAAAGTGACGCCCATTTTTAATGTCTTATTCGTTAGAATAGTCATTAGCGGTAAACAACCACTCCGCGACGGTTTTGAGCAAATGCATACTCAGTAGAACCCATCACTGCTGGTTTTTCTTCGCCGTATGAAACTACTGTTACTTGGCTGCTGCTTACGCCAGCATTAAGTAGGTAAGTTTCAACAGACTGTGCACGACGTTCGCCTAGCGCAATGTTGTACTCTGGCGTACCACGACTGTCTGTGTGACCTTCAATAGTCACTTTAGTGCTTGGGTTTTTCACCAAGAACGCCGCGTGCTTGTCTAGAATACGCTGGAACTCTGGCTTGATGCTTGAGCGGTCAAAGTCAAAGTAAACGGTTTGTTCGTTTTTCAGCGCTTCCATTTCTTGCTGAACCATTTCTTCCTGACGCTTCATACGCTGTGCAGCTTCTGCTTTAACGCGCTGTGCTTCTGCTTCACGTGCTTCCGCTTCTGCAGCCGCTTGTTCTTGTGCAAGGCGGTTACGCTCTGCTGCCAATTCTTCTTCGCTAGGGCCTGAAGAACATGCCATCATTGTCACTACTGGCAATGCGATAATGAAGCTCTTCATCACTTTATTCATTTGCATCCTACTAATCCTTAAATTTTATTGTTTAGTCGTTAAATTGTTAGAACAAAAATGGTGACCAACTTGGCGATTTAACTTGCCCATTGGCTGCTGGTAACCTAGCTTTAAAACGCCCATCTAAAGAAACCAGTGACAACACTTGGGTTCCCTCGTGAAGGGTGCTGTATATAATCATGCTTCCATTCGGCGCTACGCTTGGTGATTCATCTAAGTACGTCCGTGTCAGTACTTGAGGTGATCCACCATCCAAAGACTGCTTAGCAATGTGATAGTTCCCATTAGTTTGGTTTACCATAATCATTTGCTTGCCGTCTGGGGAAATCGTACCGCCAAGGTTCTGTTCACCTACAAAGGTAACTCGCCTTACTTTCCCAGAATTTAAATTTACGCTATATATCTGGGGTTTACCACCCCGTTCCGAGCTAAATATTAACCCACTGCCGTCTGGTAGCCACGCGGGCTCCGTATCAATCGCTCTATTTCGTGTTACTCGGCGAAGATTTTTTGTCGCTAAGTCCATCACATAGAGTTCAGGGTTTCCATCTTTCGATAAAACCATTGCAAGTTGCTTGCCATCTGGTGAAAACACCGGGCTACTATTTATTCCAGGGAAATCAGTAATGCGCGTACGCTCGCTGGTGTAGATATTCTGAATGAATATTTGCGGTCTACGATTTTCAAAACTAACGTAGGCAAGCTTCTCGCCATCAGGCGACCACACTGGCGACATAAGCGGCTCTGGCGAAGACAACAAGCGCGTTTCGTTCTCACCATCGTAGTCTGCAATGACTAATTGGTAAGGTTTTTCTACCGTGTCACGGTCGCGAACAATGACGTAAGCAATTTTCGTTAAAAATGCACCGCGAACACCGGTCAATTTTTCATACACAATGTCGCTAATTCGATGCGCATACTGGCGAAAATCTCGGCCGTTGATCACTGCCTGACGGGCAGCTAGTACGTGATCATTACTCGATACCAAATTGCCGTCTTTGAGTACTTTAGCTTGCCCATTGTCAACTTGCCCTTTAAGTACATCAATCAACTCATAGGATACAAGGTAACGGTCGCCTGCTTGTGGCTCAATACTTCCTACTAAAACCGTGTCTACACCTAAGGTTGCCCACGCAGTGAAAGACACTTGCTCCGCTGTCTCCGGGTACTGTGGCATTTTGTCGACAGATACCGGATTAAACTTACCACTACGCATTAAGTCGGCCATCACCACTTTAGAAATATCGCCAGGCATACTGCCCTGACCTTTCCATTTAAATGGCACAACCCCGATTGGACGTGCACTATCTACGCCCTCGGTTATCACAATTTCTAAGGATGCAAACACGTTGGCACTGAATGCCATCGTAATAAGCGCTATCCATAAACCTAGTTTTTTCATACCACTATAATTCCACTTTTAAAGTAATGTCTTTTAACTGCTCGTAAACGTCTGGCGCATCAGATACCGGTAACTTTTCGGCCCTGCGAACCGCGCTTTCAGCCGCTCTACACAGCGCATCGTTGCCGCCGAGTACACGAATACTCGTAACAAACCCTGTCGTTGCTAACCGGATATTCAATCGACAGGTTTTACCTTGATAGCTGTCGTCCGAATACAAATTGCGCTTTATGGTTTGCTGAATAAGTGCGGTATAACGCTCTACTTCAGTAAGTACCTGTTTTCGCCTACGTTCTTGCTGAGCAGCTTGTTCTTGCGCTAACTGCTCTTGCATGATCCTTTCCATTTCAGCGCGTTCAGCTTCTTCTTTTTTCTTTCGCTCAGCCTCAGCTTTCGCTTTTGCTTCGCGCTCCTTACGCTCTTGTTCCTTCTGCGCCGCTAAGCGCTCCAAGTCTTTCTGACGTTTCGCTTCAGCCGCTTCTGCTTCACGCTTCTCTTTCGCACGCTTGGCTGCTAGCTGCTGCTGGCGTTTTTTCTCTGCCGCGGCTTCTGCTTTTCTTTGCCTTTCTCGCTCTTCGGCTCTCGCTTGAGCTTCAGCTTGTGCCTGCTCCCTTTTTTGATCCGCAATCGCTTGCGCATCAATAAACGTCGCTTCTATCACAGGCGCATTCGACGGCATACTTGGCAACGGGTCAGGAGAGAAACTGACGCTAATTAGCAACAGCGCAGCAATAAAAAGATGCAAACCAATGGACTTGTACAAGCCTACTTGTTCTGGGCTTATACTGTTGGCTTGCTTGGCACTTTTGCCGTTCTTTTTATCACCACTTACACCGTTACTCGCGTTGTTTGAGTGGCTAGCGGTTGACGTGCTTTTCGACACTTCAGGTTTCGACATATCTATATTACTCAACCGGATCCGTCATTAACCCTACTGAAGGCACACCCGCCTGCTGTAATAACACCATTAGCTGTATCACTTCGTTATAGGCTACTTGTCCATCGCCTTTTACCACTACGGGCGTATTGGGCTCTTTGGTCAATTGTGCTTTTACAATAGCGCCAAGCTCTTCTTCGCTAATTGGCGATTCCTGGTCTTCGCCTACATTAAGGAAGTAGCGACCTTTAACATCCACTGACGCAATAATAGGTGGTGTATCTTCTTGCTCTATCGGGTTGGCACTTGCTTTAGGCAAATCTACCTTTACACCTTGAGAAATAAGCGGCGCCGTTACCATAAAGATAATAAGCAACACCAACATCACGTCGATGTAGGGAACTACGTTTATCTCTGATACCGGCCTGCGGCGTTTTCTTACATACATAACAAGTCCTCCGTTTGGAATTTAAACGCTTAGGCTTGTTGTTGTGCTTGCGCAGCAACGGCTTGGCGATGAAGGATTGCAGAGAACTCTTCCATGAAGTTGCCGTAGCTATTTTCTAGCTTCTCAACCTGATGGCTGAAACGGTTGTAGGCAATAACCGCAGGAATAGCGGCAAACAGGCCAATAGCAGTTGCAATAAGTGCTTCTGCAATACCCGGCGCTACCATTGCAAGGGTAGCTTGCTGCACTTCACCTAATGCGATGAAGGCATTCATGATCCCCCACACAGTACCAAACAGACCAATATAAGGACTGATTGAGCCCGCCGTGGCTAAAAAGGGTAAACGACTTTCTAGTTCTTCGACTTGACGAGACATAGAAACGCGCATAGCACGGTATGTACCGTCGACGATACCGTTGGTAGCGGTGTTAGATTTGCGCAGGCGAACAAACTCTTTAAAGCCTGAGCAAAAGATGCTGCCCATGCCTGTTAGGTTAGTTCTGGCAGAAAGCTCTTGATAAAGACGGTTAAGATCAGCGCCTGACCAGAACTTATCTTCAAACTGACGCATTTCGTTGCGTGCCGCCGACAACGCCTTGCTGCGTTGGAAGATAAACGTCCACGACGCTATCGACACGCTTAGCAACAAAAGCATAACTAGTTGAACAATAAAACTCGCTTGTAAAAACAAGCCAATAAAAGTGAGATCAGATGACACGCGAAATTTCCCCTAACAAAGTACGTGGTAATCTTTTTGGCTTCATAACGGCCAAATCGACGCAGGCAACCTTGATATCTCCCGATACCAATGTAACGCCTTGTTCATTTTTAATAATTTGTTGAAACGTCATACTAGCGCCTTTCAATTCTACAACGCGAGTTTCAATACTCAACAGTTGATTGAACCGCGCAGGCGCATAGTTATGCATTTCAACGTGTTTGACGACGAAAGCGATGGATTGTTCCATCAGCGTGTCTTGTTCAAAACCTAGCTCGCGAAGCCACTCTGTACGGGCTCGCTCCATAAACTTTAGGTAATTCGCATAATAGACGATACCGCCTGCGTCGGTATCTTCGTAATACACTCTTACCTGATGTAAATGCATAACTATTCCTTCACCCAAAAATTTAATAATCCAAAGCGGAGTTAAAATAACTAATTGGCGCGACAAAATGCAGAACAAAACCTCCCCACAGAGCCCACCAAAGCTAACATTTAATCAAAAATAAACCAATGCGAAACATCCAGTTAACAAATTAGTTTTTCTAATTCAAACCAACAATTTTACTCAATTGTAGTTTTTTATGCTCTCCCTATAATGCACAGCATCAGTCGTACAGAGCGTGATGGTGCTTAGCACGGTCATGCAAGAGTTATTCTCCTGTTAGACATGAGTTCCCTGGATTTATTTCCTTCAACACTTGTTGTTTTAGCCCGCTCAATGAGCGGGCTTTTTTTTGCCTGTAATTTAGCATCTGTACAAAACAAAATATTGGCGGCCCATGCTTAACTTGGGCTATGCGATAATTCGCCATCCACTTTCAATGCTCTGGAATGACAGCTCCCCCCATACGAGCATTTACTTGTAGCGTTTGAAACGGCTTCTGTATTCTCGGTGTTACCAAAAAAAGCCCAGCAATCCAGCTAGGCCTTTAAAACGAATCTGTTGCTTCTTACAAAGGGACGGTAGATTATTCAGACGGAGCGAAGCCAAAGTGAAGATAGGCTCGCTGAGACACAATACGGCCTCGAGGCGTGCGCTGTAAAAAGCCCTGTTGAATAAGGAAGGGTTCAATCACGTCTTCTATGGTTTCTTTCTCTTCACCAATGGCTGCTGCCAAATTGTCTAAGCCTACTGGCCCACCATCAAACTTTTCGATAATAGCAGTAAGCAATTTGCGGTCCATGTAGTCAAAGCCTTCTTTGTCTACATCAAGCATATCTAAAGCTTTGGCCGCAACGTCGGCGCCCACCGTGCCGTCAGATTTAATTTCAGCATAATCCCGAACACGGCGTAACAAACGGTTGGCGATACGCGGCGTGCCCCGCGAGCGACGTGCCACTTCTTGCGCACCTTCCTCGTTCATGTCTAAATTCAGATAGCTCGCGCTTCTTGCCACAATACTGGTGAGGTCTTTTACGTTGTAAAACTCAAGGCGTTGAACAATACCGAAACGGTCGCGTAATGGCGACGTTAGCGAGCCTGCGCGGGTGGTAGCGCCTACCAGTGTAAAAGGAGGAAGGTCTAGCTTAATTGAACGGGCGGCAGGCCCCTCGCCTATCATAATATCAAGCTGATAGTCTTCCATGGCAGGATAAAGAATTTCCTCTACCACTGGACTTAAGCGATGTATTTCGTCTATGAACAATACATCATTGCGCTCAAGGTTGGTAAGCAGTGCAGCCAAGTCGCCAGCTTTCTCAAGCACAGGGCCTGACGTGGTTTTAATGTTTACGCCCATTTCATTTGCCACAATGTTCGCAAGCGTGGTTTTACCCAGTCCTGGCGGACCGAAAATAAGTAGATGGTCTAGCGCATCGTCGCGATTACGCGCAGCTTGAATAAAAATTTCCATTTGCTCACATACGTGAGGCTGCCCCGTATAGTCTTCCAGCATTTTAGGGCGAATGGCGCGGTCGATGACCTCGTCTTCGGTGCTGGCTTCAGGCGTAATCAGTCTGTCGGCTTCAATCATGATAGTTCTACTTTAAACGGTGACGTGAAGACAGGCAGACTAAGAACCGCTGTCTTCGTTGAGCGCCATTATATGGCCGCTTTTAATGATTCGCGAATAAGGGCTTCACTTTCCATGCCCTCTTTATATACGCTGTCAACTAGCTTGCTCGCTTGAGCAGGTTTATAGCCCAGTGCAATAAGCGCGCTTTGTGCTTCTTCCCGAGCGTCGTTTACAGCAACAATAGTGTTGGTGGATAGCAAGTCGCCACTTGGAGGTGGTACAGCAATACTCTGCGCCTTGCCAAATTTTGCTAGGCGGTCTTTAAGCTCTACCACTAAACGCTCTGCGGTTTTCTTACCTATACCCGGTAAGCTGACGAGTGCAGAAACATCTTCATTTTGTACACTTGCCAAGAACTGGCTTGCCGACATTCCAGATAAAATAGCAAGGCCTAACTTTGGGCCTACACCATTGGCTTTGATCAATTCTCGGAAAAGCCCTCTTTCCATTTTATCAGCAAAACCAAACAGCAATTGGGCGTCTTCACGAACCACAAAATGTGTGTACACCACCACTTCTTCACCCACCGCGGGAAGCTGGTAGAAACTGGTCATAGGCATGTGAATTTCGTAGCCAACACCGGCTACATCTACAAGAATTTCTGGAGGCTGTTTCTCAGCCAACGTACCGCGAATTCGTCCAATCATGAATTATCTCTGTAAAAGCGTGAGCTTTAAGCAGTACTAGCGCAAACGACCACGAACGGTTTTTCGGGCTTGCCCTGCCATGTTTATCAGGCTCTGTTCGGTGTGTGCATGACACAAGGCAACGGCTAATGCATCGGCAGCATCGGCCTGTGGCGTGCCGCTTAAGCTAAGCAGGTGTTTTACCATGTGCTGAACTTGCGTTTTATCTGCGCCACCTTTTCCAACTACCGACTGCTTAATTTGCCTTGCGCTGTATTCAGCAACAGGAAGTTGCGCTTGGGTGGCTGCCACAATGGCGGCACCTCTGGCCTGACCAAGCTTTAACGCTGAATCAGGGTTTTTCGCCATAAATACTTGCTCAATAGCAAATTGGTCGGGTTTATATTGACGAATAATATCGCCAACCCCGGTAAAAATATTAGCAAGACGAGAAGGCAAATCTGCCGTTCCAACGCGAATGCATCCGCTTGCTAAATACACCAGTTTACCTTGCTTGCGTGCAATTAAACCGTAGCCTGTGATCCGAGAACCTGGATCTATACCCAGTATAACCATTAAGGCACACTCGGTACAAACAAAGATACCGCTTCTTTATTAGAGGGAGACCATAAACGCGCTAGCGCTTCCTCTTTCGACACCCATTCGTACTGCAAGTGCTCTGTCAAAACAATGGGTAATTCGCTGTTTATTTGAAGGGAAAATACGTGTTCTGTGTTGTGCACAGTACCAGGAGGATAGCGATGTAGCCAGCGGCTACGAATTTCGTATTGGTTTTGCTTATCGTGATCGTTAACCACAAAGCCGTGCGCTTTGGCATCGATGCCAATTTCTTCACACACTTCACGATATGCTGTTTCTAAGGGTAACTCCCCCTCTTCTAACGCGCCGGTTACCGACTGCCAAAAGGTGGGGTCATCTTGTCGTTGCAAAAGCAGCACTCGGTAGTGTTGGTCATACAACACTACCAGTGCAGATTCAGGCTTCTTATACGCCATAAATTACGATTGCTTTTTCACCGTTGCAATAGCTAGCTCTTCAAGCTGCTGTGGATTTGCAAGGCTAGGCGCCGATGTTAATGGACATGCCGCTGTGGTTGTTTTAGGGAATGCCATCACATCACGAATAGAGGTCGCGCCAGTCATAAGCATTACCAGACGGTCTAGACCAAACGCAAGACCTGCATGCGGCGGCGCACCAAAGCGCAGCGCGTCAAGCAAGAAGCCAAACTTGTTCTTCGCTTCTTCATCGTCAATGCCAAGAATGTTGAATACCGTAGACTGCATGTCTTCATTGTGAATACGTACAGAACCACCGCCTAATTCAACACCGTTCAATACCATATCGTAAGCATCAGATAAGGCTTCAGCTGGATTAGCTTTAAGTTCTTCTGGCGTTAAACCACGAGGCGCGGTAAACGGGTGGTGAATAGCGTGAAGCTGACCGTCAAACTCTTCGAACATTGGGAAGTCAACAACCCAAAGTGGCTTCCACTCGCCTTCAAGAAGCTCAAAGTCTTCACCAAGCTTAAGACGAAGTGCGCCCATCGCTTCGGTAACCACAGTGTAGCTGTCTGCACCGAACAATAGAATATCGCCACTTTGCGCGCCAGTGCGCTCTAGCATGGCGTTAGTGATGTCTTCGGTTAGGAATTTAAGGATGGGCGACTGTAGACCTTCAAGACCAGCACCAGCATCGTTAACTTTAATCCAAGCTAAGCCTTTCGCGCCGTAAATACCTACAAATTTAGTGTATTCGTCAATTTGCTTACGCGAAAGTGACGCCCCACCCGGTACGCGAATAGCTGCTACGCGACCTTTAGGGTCATTTGCCGGGCCGCTGAATACTTTAAAGTCAACGTTGGCAAGCAAATCTGCAACGTCGGTTAACTCAAGCGGATTACGTAGGTCTGGCTTGTCGCTACCAAAGCGCGTCATGGCTTCTTTATACGTCATGCGCGGGAAGTCACCAAGGTCAACGTTTAGCATTTTGTTGAACAAGTCGCGGATCATACGCTCGGTAATAGACATTACGCCATCGGCATCTAAGAACGTGGTCTCAATATCGATTTGGGTAAATTCTGGCTGACGGTCGGCACGTAAGTCTTCGTCGCGGAAGCACTTAACAATTTGGTAGTAACGATCCATACCCGACATCATCAGAAGCTGTTTGAAAAGCTGTGGCGATTGCGGAAGTGCAAAGAACTCACCTTTGTGCGTGCGGCTTGGCACTAGGTAGTCACGTGCACCTTCTGGCGTTGCCTTAGTAAGAATAGGTGTTTCAATATCTAAGAAACCTTCTTCTTCTAGGAAACGACGTACAGCACCGGTTACTTTTGCACGGAACTGTAAGCGCTGGCTCATTACAGGACGGCGAAGGTCTAGGTAACGGTAACGAAGGCGCTGTTCTTCTGAGTTTTCTTGGTTCCAGTCTAGTGGAAGCACGTCAGACTTGTTTATCACTTCAAGGCCTGTGCCTAAGATCTCAATCTCACCTGTGCGCATGTCTTTGTTAACTTGACCTTCAGGGCGCGCACGCACTTTACCCGTTAGCTTTACACAGAATTCGCTACGCAACGTGTTAGCTACAGATAGCACGTCTGGTAAATCTGGGTCGAACACCACTTGTACGATACCTTCGCGGTCGCGTAAGTCGATGAAAATTACACCGCCTAAATCGCGACGCTTATTAACCCACCCGCAAAGGGTAACTTCTTGTCCAATGTATGATGAATCGATATTCCCACAGTAATCTGTGCGCATGGTCCTTGACCCCTGATGTTTTTTCTTGCTTCGCATGCTGTGAATTGGCGTTCAAAACTGCTTACTTTTAGGCTTAAGACTTTGCCAAAAATCGCGTAAACTTGCTGGCCAATTAACTGGCCCGCCCACAACATGCATAATGTAATGATTTAAAGGCCGCATAGTATAAACAAATGCTTGATAAAGCCCAATGACAAATATGCACAAATCAGCCATATCACAAGGAAATCTCTATATTGGATTGCCAATGTGGCAACACAGCCATTGGCCAAGCACGTGGTTTGCTAATTATCCCAAGTCTGATAATGGATTGTCGCTGTATGCCAAGGAGTGTAATACGGTTGAAGGGAATACCACATTTTACTCTCTTCCCCACCAAGACGCTGTAGCAAGATGGTGCGATTCAACACCCGACCACTTCAGATTTACTTTCAAGTTTCACCAAAACATTACGCATGTACATCAATTACAGCATTGTGACGAAGAGGTTGCCCAACAGCTTGCTTTATTAAGCCCGCTAAAAGAAAAGCTAGGAGTAATGATGCTGCAACTGCCCGCTTCTTTTGGGCCAGAAAAGCTATCCATTTTAGATACCTTTTTAGCGGCGTTACCTCAAGAATCAAACGTAGCGGTTGAGGTGCGCCACCTGGCATTTTTCGCTAAGGGTGATGAAGAAAAGGCGCTTAACCAACTTTTGATCCGCCACGGTGTGAATAGAATCATTATGGACACCCGAGCTTTATTTAGCGGGCCTTTAGATGCAGGCGGAGCTGATAAGCGTGCTATGCTAGAAGAAGTCCGGCAGAAAAAACCGCGGGTTCCCGTTAACGTTATCGCTACAGGCCATACTCCCATTGTCCGTTTTGTCGGTAACGATATAGACGATGATAACCAGCGCTGTTTATTGCCTTGGGTGAAAAAAGTGAAGATTTGGCAAAGTGAAGGGAAAGACGTGTACTTTTTTTGTCACCGCCCCGACAACAAAGACGCCCCTTGGTTAGCTCAGCAGTTTATCGATTTGTATAACAACGATAATCCATCACTTGTGCTAAATAACCTATCTATCAAAAGCCAACCAGAGCAGAATGCCTTGTTTTAACGCATCACTAAACAGTGATGCGTTTAATAACTCTCTAAGCTCGACTATGTCTATCTGAAATCAGCTGCGTCTAGCTCGTGCTTTTTCATAAGCTTGTGCATATCAGTTCTATTTCTACCAGCAAGCTCTGCCGCGCGCGTTACGTTGCCGTCGGTCATTTTAAGAAGCTTGTGAAGGTATTGTTGCTCAAAGGCATCGCGCGCTTCTGTGAGCGTAGGCCAGCTTTGCTTGGTTGCTGAAAGAGCCTGCTCGACCAAATGAAGCGGAATAACCGGCGTTTGTGTTAACGCCACACACTGTTCAACCACGTTCACTAGCTGGCGTACGTTACCTGGCCAAGATGAGGTCACTAACTGCTGCATTGCGTCATCTGAGAACTGACTTACGTTTACGCCATGACGCTGCGCACTTTGTTGTAGTAATGATCGCGCAAGTAAAGGGATGTCCTCGCTACGCGATTTCAGCGAAGGAAGCTTGAGATTGACTACATTTAGTCGGTAATACAAGTCTTCGCGGAAGGTGCCTTCTTCCATTTCTTTATGCAAATCTTTGTGCGTCGCAGAAATGATACGCACATCAATGTCTACGTGCTTACTGCTTCCTACAGGGCGAATTTGTCGTTCTTGTAGAGCACGCAATAGTTTAACTTGAAGCGTCATTGGCATATCGCCAATTTCATCTAAAAATAGCGTACCACCGTCAGCTTCTCTAAATAAACCGGGGTGTGCCGCTACTGCGCCAGTGAACGCGCCTTTTGCATGACCGAATAGCTCTGACTCAAGTAAGTTTTCAGGCAATGCTCCACAGTTAATCGCCACAAATGGCTTGTCGCTGCGGTTACTGGCTTTATGAATGGCGTTAGCAAGCAGTTCCTTACCCGTTCCACTTGCGCCGCTAATAAGCACAGATACTTCACGCTGAGCTATGCGGAACGCCTGGTCTAGTACATTTAGCATTTCTGGAGAACGGGTAATGATGTCCTTTGCCCAATCGCCCGGCTGTGCAGCTTGAGACTGGCTAAGTGCTTTTTGCAACAGCGCGCGTAATTCATCGTGATCGACAGGTTTAGGCAAAAAACCAAATACGCCACGCTGAGTGGCTGCTACCGCATCAGCTATGGTGCCGTGAGCCGTCATGAGAATTACCGGAATATCTTTTCTAATTCCCATAATTTCTTCAAACAAACTCAGACCATCTAAGCCCGGCATACGCAAGTCACTCAATACTACATCGTAGTTGTCATTTTGAAGCTTTCTTAACGCTGATTGACCGTCTTCCACTGCGGTCACCTCATAACCTTCGCCTTCCAGACGAATGGTTAATAAGCGCAATAAGCTCTTATCATCATCAACCAACAATAAGTTAGGGTTACTACTCGCCTTTTCGCTCACTGTTGTGTACTCCTGTTTTTATCCATCAGTGTTGCTTCAATTTGCAACAATTCTTCTAATTTTTTGCGCAAGTTAAAGGCTTCTTTTTCAAGCGCTTTTAATTTCTCTCCACGAGAGGTATTTTCTTGCTCCAACACCACCATGGCAGACTCTAACTGCATTATTTGATTGTTGTGCGATGCGGCAATCACATTAATCACTTCCTGAGCAGTTGGGGTAAAAGTGCCCGCAATATCATCCAGCGCGAGCTGAGCGCGCAATCTATCTTGATAAGGGGTATCCGTGGGAAGCGTCAGTAGGTAGGCATGAAGCGTATCGAACGCTGAATCTCCTAGCGCTTCTAAACTCTGCTTGCGTTTTAACCAAGGTTGGTTGGCCGCGTCAATCCACGCGTTAAGCCAATAGGTTGCATCGCAATTGTGCTCAACCCCCTGTGGAGGCTCGGCAAATAAACAAAGGCCACGTTCTATTTTAGCTACAGGCGTCACCTTTTCTGGCTCACCTGCGTTGTCGTTATTTCTGGTTAAACTCTGACATCCTGTCAGTACCAGTAAGGCGACAATTAAACCACTTTTTCTCATTTTATTTTTCCTGTCGCGGAATGGTCACTCTAAAGCAAACATCGGCATAGTCTACATCTACAACTTTTACATCACCATGCATTAGTCGAGCGCAATCGGCAACAATTGATAACCCTAACCCCGTTCCAATAACGTTGTCGTTTCTTGGCTCGGTTCCTCGAATAAAAGGTTCAAATAGCGTGTGTACCGATTCTGGTGCAATACGTTTCCCACGGTTTGCTACGTCCAGTACAAGGTTATCATTTTCGTTATAAAGGCTAATATTAATCGGTCTTCCAACCGCACCGTGCGCAACGGCATTGGACACTAAATTATCGAGTATTCTTCTAAACAACTCTTCGTCTACATGCACTGTGGGGGCGGAAATATTTACATCCACCTCTCTTTCTTGAATGGCAAGGGCATAATCGTCTAAGCAGGCGGTGACCAGCTTACCTGCATCGCTTTCAACTATTTTGGGTTGCGCCTGTTGTAAGAGCAAATTGTAGTCGAGTAATTTTTCAACCAAGGTATTAAGGCGCTGTGTGCTGCCGGTAAGTAATGACAGCACTTCTCGTTGACTATTATTTAACTCGCCGACCACGTTTTCTGACAATAAACTACAGCCTTCTTTAATACTCGCTAGCGGTGTTTTGAGTTCGTGTGCAGCATGTCTTAGTAAAGCGGTCCTGATATGTTCTAATTGCTGAAGGCGGTCGTAGAGCCAGTGCAAATCCTTTTCTACATCAATAAGTTCTTTGGGAGCCTGCCTGGACAACGGAGGAAGCTGACCGTCACTGTGCGCCATTATCCGAATTATTTTTTTGAGGTTATTAACAGGATTTACAATCAGTTGGCTGCCCATCAATATAAGCAGTAACGACACGCTTACCAACATGGCTGTGGACCACGCTTGCTTTGCCTGCATGGCGTTCAAGTCGTCTTGCTGGACTTTAACCCGCTCTGTTATTGCCGCTTCTACATCATCGCGCAATTGATCTACGCTATCTGCTACTGACGCTAAATATGCGTTAAGCAATAGTTGGTCTTCTATGGCCCTGTACTCAGCAAGTTGGTTGAGTTGTTCGGATAGTCGAGAACATGTTGCTGGAACAGAAAGCGCCTGACATAGGTTGTCAGCCGCTACGGCAAACTGGTCTATAGCATTATCAGAAAGCTGCGCTACTCGCTCGTTACGTAGAACAGCAAACTGTCTAATACTGCGCTCAACATCGACAACTGCGTTATCTAAACGCTGCATGTCGCTAACAACATCCACCACAAAACGCGTTTCAAGCGTTGTCATTTGACCGACTTTAGCTAAATCACTTTGACTTTGCCATAGCAGTGCTATGAGCGGGATGAGGGCCAGTACAAAACTACCTAACGTTAACTGCCTTAGTGAACCAAGTTGTACCAAGCGTTCACCAAACGATACCTTGTTTATCAGAACCTTACCCTCATCGATGTTGATATTCTTATCTACTCACCTGCCGTGAGTTTTTCATTACCCGGCGTAAGCTTACTCTTTGCCAATTCTGCCTCAGAAAGCTTACCGTCTTCGTTGTCGTCAATCAGACCAAAGTTACGCAGTAATCCCGTGTGTCTTACCGCTTCCTTAAGAGAAATCAAGCCGTCTTTGTCTGTATCTAACTGTTGAATGAGCGAACGCGCCGGTGTGGCATGCGCATCTGCTACTGAAATGGCTTGTACTGCTGCAACAGCACAAAGTGCTAAGAAAACTTTTTCGAGACGTTTCATCATGAATCCTCCGCTAAACGCTTGTTAAAATCCTTCTCAATTCGCCAGTTTCTATCCTATGGCTTCTGCCAATAATGAATGATTAAGGCATAGGGATATTACCATTAGTCTTCAATCAACCACATCATTAATGCATTTAAACTTACTATGCGATTTTCAGACCACAATAAATATAACTATAAAAAACAGAAGGTTGAGAAAATAACAATGATTTAACATGGGTAATCTATGGGCAGGTGTTGCAATAAAGAAACACTGGTAGTGAGTGCATGTCGGCAACAATACCGACATGCCTATTTTAGCATCAGATGAATTCTTCAGCCTTATAGTGGCTGGGTGAAGTAACGAGCGCATCGATTGGAACTGGCTTGCTGAACATGAAACCCTGAACATTGTCGCAACCGTGCTCTTTGAGATACTGCCACTGCTCAAGATTTTCTATTCCCTCAGCACACACAGAAAGGGATAGTCGTTTTGCCAAATCAATTATAGCGCCTGTTACTAAGCGACTGCGTTCCGATGATTGAATTTCCGACACAAACTGCCTATCGACTTTAAGCGTATCAATATTGATTTGAGTAAGATAACTCAAGGAGGAATATCCCGTCCCAAAATCGTCGAGGGCAATCGCACATCCCATATTACCAATACGTCTGAAAAACTTGTTGGAAAGCGTAAAGTTTTCAAGGTATGCGCTTTCAGTCACTTCAAATTCAATGTTTTCGGGGTTTACATCGTAAAGCGTAAAGGTATTGTAGATATAGTCGAAGAGTTGATTACTTCTCAGGTCGTGGCCAGATAGATTAATTGAAGCTCTAAAAGCGCCCACAGCCCAACGCCTGAGTTCGGGCATATCTATACACACTCGATTTATTACCCATCGAGTAATCGCGGTAATCTTTCCACCTTGTTCTGCTATAGGAATAAATTCGTTTGGCATAACGAGGCCGAATTCAGGATGTTGCCAACGTATTAATGCCTCAACGCCAATAACATTTCCGTCGTTGTTGACTTTTACTTGGTAATAAACAACAAATTCATCATTCGCTATCCCTTGCTCTATGCCGTTAGCCAAATGAAGTTTACGTTTGTGAGATTCCACCATGTCTGGCGTAAATAGCGTATAACTTCCCCTTCCTCTCGCCTTCGAGCGATACATGGCCAAGTCGGCATTACTCATGAGTTCACTTAAATCGTAACCCGCATCAGAAGCAGTAGCCACGCCTACGCTCAAGCCAACAGTTAAAGAAAGTCCTCTAAGCTCAAAGGGTTCATCAAATGCTGTAATTAATCTCATTGCGAGACGCTTTGCCTGGTCGGTCGTTGCATCTCGATCAGGGAGTACTAAGAATTCATCGCCACCTAAACGAGCAAACAAGTCACCGTCTCTAAGTAGACACTGCACTCTATCAGCGACTTCTATTAAAATTAAATCGCCTGTCTCATGCCCTAAAGAATCATTTATTCCTTTAAATCCATCAAGGTCAAAAAATAAAAGCAACAAATCTTCATCATTTCTTTTCGCTCTTGCTAATTCCAACCTAAGGTTATCAAGAACAAATTGCCGATTGGGTAAGCCTGTTAGGCTATCAAAATTAGCAAGGCGAGACATGGTTTCTTGCTGGTCGACCAAGGTTTGCTTTTGTTCAAAGTTAACCAGAAGCTCAACTTCGATCGCGTCTAGTAAGCTGTTAATGTTGCAAGCTATTCTACCTATTTCATTAGATGAGTGAATTGAGCTTCTCAGCGCATAATCTTTGGTTTCGAAGACTTCCTGAGTAAATCGGCCTAATGAGGCAAGCGGTGAAATTAAGCGATATAGAATGGAAATACACACCCCGGCACACAATAACCAAAGTGCGAGTATGACGGGGGCTTGTTCCAAAATATGTCGGGCACTATTCGCAGACTGTAAATTGTTGATGTCAATATAAATGACAATGTGACCCATCGGATAGAGGCTACTTCCTACAATTTGGTGATCTACGATAACTCCTTCGTATTGTGAGATGCCAAAAGGAACATTTTGAGGTGATGTGGGTAGGGATGCATTACTTATCTCGAGCACTCTCTCTGGCTGAACAGCCGAAATCACATTAAAATGATTATCGTAAAGGAACGCGGATAAAAGATGCTCGTGCTCTTTGATTGGCTGAAAAAGTGAAGAAAACAATGCATTGTTACCGGGGTTTCTTTCCATCATCACTGACAATTGTAGTGCGAGAGAGTTACTCAAGGCAGCGGTATTATTTTTCACGACGGTAACAACAGATTCGTGATGGTCTAGCCTATTGACCAAGGCAACTGCGATGATCAAAACAGACATAGATAAGGCAATAGTGAGCCCAATCGGAATTTTTAACGTTCTAAACACTCATGTGTCCTTGCTTTACAACTTTTCTTATAGCGGAATAGGCAAGGAATATTTATCCAAACACTACCACTTATTTATTATTCTGGGCGTAATAGTAAGTCACGTGCTTTGAAATTAACAACGTATTTTTGTTTAAGTAGCCAGCACTGTTCTGGAAGTGGATTATTTAGAACCTTCTGCAATCTCAAGCTTAGTCTTAATGAATTGGCTATGAGGCACATACAACAAGTCAGCTATTTGTCTTATGGTGCTCTCTTCTAGTGGCGCTAAGGATTCATCGGCATAGGCTATCGCCCAAAGACTTTTGATTACGCTAACTTTTTCGTCTGCAGAATAATGTTTATTGAGCACCTGAGTAAAATGCACAAGGTCAACCGCATCATCAGCCGTTTCCTGTCCTCGTTCTAATAGCAATGCTATTGCCTCATCATCAACATTAACAAGGCGCTTTAGCTGTTTTTTATATTCGTCCTTTTCAGTTTGAGTTACCTGATTGTCAGCATTGACTAACTCGCTAAGTAAGGCAGCTGTGGCAAGTTCAATCGTGTATGCAGGTTTTGCTTTGTTGTGTGACTCTTCAAATAGTTTCAAAAAAGATTTCAGCATGATGCCTCTGGTTAGTGGCTTTAACAGCGCAGCTGTTCGATTAGGATAATTGAGTATTTGAATATTTATTACTAAGGAAAAGAGGATTTCGATTAGTTGTTTAAAAATGTGGATGGTTTAGCTTAGGTGGCCGCGCTCTTTTCACACAAAGCTAGTTTCTTTACTGCTGACGAGTACTAAGTAGGCAAATAGCTTTACTGCCATTCTTCTCAAACCAGACTCGCTCACATAGAGTCTGAATTAAAGGAAGGCCTCGACCAAAGCATTCATCATTAGAAAAATGCGCTCCCGCTAAATACGCTTTGTTTTCCCACTGGAATCCATTCCCACTATCTTCTACCGAAACGAGCACTTTTCCCCTATTAGGTAAAGATTCTACTCTAACGATGATTCGACCGCGGCTTAGAGCTTGTAGAGATGCCTCCCTATTTTCATAGTATTGGTGAAATCCAGCGCTGTCTTGTTTAAGTTTCGAGTCAAGCTTTAAAATACCGTGCTCAAGTGCATTATTAAAAAGCTCTGATAACACTGTGAATATAATCGAACGGATACCTTGCATCTCTTCACACTGTCCTGCCAGCTGTAGTACACGTGGCAGAATATCAGGCTGCTTTAGGTGCTCGGCATCCAGAGTTACCTCATGTACTGACGGAAAAGCGGACGCGACTTGGTTTCTCAGGTGCATATTTATTGGTTTTGAGGTGAATACCACTAAGGTTACATCATCTTGAAATGTAGACGTTGCACAGTGCGCCTTAGCACGCTCAAATAATGATTTAGCGTCGACAACGCCTTCTTCTATCATTTGATTTTTTACTATCTCTGCTAGTCCTTCTTCCAGCAACATATCACCATCATCATTTGAGATTTCGATAAGCCCGTCACTGCAAATGATTAACTGCTCATTGTGTCCTAAATTAACCGTGTCAATATCGGTGTTAAGCTCATGTTCTTCTAATACCCCTAGGGCCATGTGACGAGAACATACTTTACGTGGCGCCATGTTTGATGTCGCAGGAATAATCACTGCAGGCATCCCGCCCTGCCACAAATTTATGCGGTTTCCCGCCGCATTAATCTCACCAACTACGGCAGCCATAAACATATCACTGGGCAAGAACTTAATGAGGATCTGGTTTAATTCACTAACAATTTCAGATACCGATACACCTTGTTGACTTAGCTCTTGAAATACACGTGTTACAGGCAGGGCGCCAATAGCCGAAGCAAGACCGTGTCCAGTAAAGTCCCCCACAATGAAATAAATGCCCCCACTAGGGCTTGCTTCGCACAAGAATAAATCACCGTTAAAGGTTTCGGCTGGTTGAAGAAAACAATCGAAATGCGTCTGCACTTCCGGGCGATTAACTATGGCATGACTGAAGATATGCTCAACAATGGCGTGTTCCCGTGCCACCCTTTGATTAAAAAGTCGCAGGCTCTTGTTCTGTTGTTCAACGTGTTCACTTAACGCACGTATTTTTAAGTGCGCCCTAATTTTCGCAATTAAGATATGACGGTCAAAAGGTTTTGTAGCAAAATCGTTTCCCCCTACTTCTAAACAGCGCACTAAGCTGTCTTTGTCCTCTAGGGCAGTGATAAACAGAATAGGAAGATAAGGGCCTTTAGCAAGTTGACGGATTTTTGGTGCAACATCAAAACCAGACAGCCCAGGCATAACAACATCGAGCAAAACCAAATCTGGCTGCTCTTCAATAAATGTTTCAATCGCCTCTATACCATCTACTGCTTCAACGCATTCTGTATAGCCAGCGTTATAGAGCATGTTAGTCAAGAGAGTACGGTTGATAGCCTCGTCATCAACAATGAGGATTTTCAACAGAAGAAGTCCTATTCAGGCTACTTAATTTCGAACTTTTTATCGAACCTGGATATTTTGAGAATTTTTGCCACCTGAGGTCTGGCGTTCTCGATACTGTAGGAGAGTTCTTTGCCTGCCAATGTTTTCTGCATGTTCAATAGCATGCCTAGTGCTGAGCTATCCATATACTCTGTACGAGACAAGTCAACAGCGATATGAGTTACGCCGTCATTCAGTTCGCTGTATGCGTTTCTAAAATCTTCGACTTTACTGAAATCAAATTTTGTTCCTACATCGATTACCAATACTTTCCCTTGATTCTGGTAGCTTGACGTTATTTCCATATGCTTTCCTTAAAATGTCAGCAGAAATGCTTCAATACATGCTTTTAACTTTGCTATCCTTATCTTAGTTGAACTTTTTTACATCGCCATCAAGAAGTGCTTAAACTTTCGTATGATTAAGTTTTGACAAGCATAAAAAGGATGGTTTTACGGATTTTATTGAGGTATCTATGCAAGATTGGCAAGACGCTCTTTTGGTCTACAGTACAGAGAGCGGCAAAATAAAGCCTGAGCAAAAACCAGAGCAACGTTCAGTTTCTTCAGACGGCGTAGTTCGTATTCACAGAGAAACGAAAGGTCGCAAAGGAAAAGGTGTGTCGTTAATTAAAGGGCTAGATCTTCCTTCTGACGAACTAAAGAAACTTGGCTCAGAATTAAAAAAGAAATGCGGTTGCGGCGGAGCGGTAAAAGATGGCGTCATTGAAGTACAAACTGATGACAGAGAAAAACTGCGCTCACTGCTAACTGACAAAGGGTACAAAGTTAAGCTTGCGGGTGGTTAGTGATTGAAGACCACAAGCACGCTCTCACTTTTTCATAAACATATAACAAAAAGAGTCTGAAATGGAAAAGCTGTCAATTTCTGATTTACATATTATTTTGGTTGAACCATCTGACACACAACGAAAAATTATCACTACGTTGCTGTTAAAAGAAAACGTTAAGGAAATTGACCCAGTCAGTACCCTTTCCGAAGCTCGTTCAGCGGTTAAAGCCCATGGCGCCGACTTAATAGTTAGTGCTATGTATTATGAGGACGGAACTGCACTAGAGCTTCTCAAGTTTATAAAAGAAGACGACGCATTTAAGAGTATTCCATTTATGCTCGTCTCCAGTGAAAATCGACTAAGTAAATTGGAAGAATTCAAACAGGCGGGTGTCGCAGCAATTCTTCCTAAACCCTTTGAGCCTCTTCATTTATCACGTGCCTTAAATGCGAGTCTCGACCTTATCAACCACGATGAGTTAGAACTAGAATTGTTTGATGTGCACGACGTTCGTGTGCTGCTTGTCGATGACAGTAAACTTGCGCGGAATCATATTAGACGAGTACTTGAAGGAATGGGACTGCAGCGAATCCAAGAAGCTGAAAATGGCGCAGCTGCGCTTACTTTAATAAAAGACCAAGCTTTCGACCTAGTGGTTACCGACTACAATATGCCTGAAATGGACGGTCGAGAGCTGTCTGAATTCATTCGCTTTAATCCAGAAACCACGCATATTCCTATTATTATGGTGACATCTGAATCGGCAGACAGTGCCCATATGGCCAACATTCAGCAAACCGGTGTAAATGCCTTGTGCGATAAGCCTTTTGAGCCAAATGAAGTACGCCAAATGCTGTCAGCGCTTTTAGGTAATTAGCCTTCATAGCATGCATTTTTAAACGAATGCTACATATCGTGAAACTGCGCGATGTGTAACAAACTCATTTTTAGTTCTTTTTCAAGCCCCTCATATCAAAAACAACTATACATTTTGTAAAAATGGGTTGACACACATAGGGGTTCGACATACATTCAGGTTCATGAAACAGATAATAAAGCACGTAGTATTTTTCATTTTTGCGTTTACATCCTTTTACTAGGGAGGCGCAGCTACATGCATAAAAACCTCCCACTTGGGAGGTTTTTTTTTAGCAACATTTATTTATAAGATACGCACGGGAATGATATGTCAGACAATGCATTAGATACTGTTAGAGAGCGCATTACCGCTCTTGACAGTGAATTACTTACACTACTCTCAGAACGCAGAAAGTTAACTAACGAAGTGGCCGAGACAAAAATAAAGCACCACATTCCTGTAAGAGATCAAAAGCGTGAAGAACAGCTATTAGTGCGCTTAATAAAAGAAGGCCAGAGCATTGGTTTAGATCCTCATTACGTAACACAAATTTTTCACGTTATTATTGAAGATTCAGTTTTAAACCAGCAGGCAATGCTTGCTGAACGTGCTAACCCTGGCAGCACGCTACCGTTAAACCGAGTAGCATTCCTAGGCGACAAGGGCTCTTACTCATACCTTGCGACACAGAAGTATTTTTCACGTAGACCTGGAGAGTTGTTGGAAATTGGCTGCCAAAGCTTTGCTGAAATTATTCACAAAGTTGAGAGTACAGAAGCCGATTACGCGGTGCTGCCCATTGAAAACACAACCTCTGGCAGTATCAATGAAGTGTACGACCAACTTCAGCACACACAGCTAAGCATTATTGGTGAGCTTACCCACCCTATCCGCCATACTTTGTTAGTGGGGACTAATACCAGCATCGATAAAATTAAAACACTTTATGCACACCCTCAAGTGTTCACTCAATGTAGCCATTTCTTAGCCGAGCTAGGCAACGTTGAAGTAAAGACTATGGACAGCACAAGTTCTGCCATGTTGACCGTTAGTGAGCTTCAGCGCGACGACGTAGCGGCTATTGGAAGTGAAGCAGGCGGCAACCTTTATGGACTGATGGCAATAAAGAGTAACTTGGCGAATCAAAAAGAAAACCATAGCCGCTTTATTGTTGTTGCTCGCAATCCTGTGGTTGTCCCTTTGCAAGTACCAGCTAAAACAACCCTCGTTATGTCTACCATCCAAAAGCCAGGCGCACTTGTAGAGGCCTTATTGGTGCTTCGAGAGAACAGCATCAATATGACCAAGCTTGAATCCCGCCCTATTCCAGGCAACCCTTGGGAAGAAATGTTCTATATTGATGTGGAAGGCAATGTAGAAGATGGCCCTGTACAGAATGCGTTAGATGCATTACGAGGCATTACGCGCTATATCAAGGTACTAGGATGCTATCCGAGTGAAGAAATTAGCCCAACCAAAGTGGCTGCCGCGAGTGCGCTAGCTGACTAACATGTAAGAAGCGAGCTTTTAGCTCGCTTCTTGCTCTTAACCCATTCTAGTGAACACTACTTATCTCTTAAAAGCTGACCGTCATCCGCCTTTAGCAACATCTGTTTGCTGTCTACTAAGCACTTCTTCGCATAGTCTCCGAACCACGCGCCTACTTTAATAAACTGTTCTACAAACCCTTTTTTATCGCCATTTTCAAGTAATGATAGTGCAATCCCGAAGCGTTCATAAAAGCGGCGCAGAAGTGCAAAGTTATCAGGGTTATTGAAGATAATATCGGCATACAATTGAGGTGACTGAGCGAATAATCTGCCCACCATTGCCAGCTCTAAACGATATATTGGAGAGCTAAACATGGTGAGAGATTCAAGATTAGGGTCTTCACCTTTTAAATGTTGTCCGTACACAAAGGTGTTGAAGTGGCGCATAACCTGAATGTATGCCATGGCTTGGTCGTGTTCTTGCGCGCTGGAGTCGTGAATTGTGGCTCCCCATATTCGCATTTGTTCAATCAGCCAACTGTACTTGTCGCTGTCACGACCGTCGCACACTACCACTACCTGCTTAATCATGCCTGGTGCGTCAGGACCAAACATGGGGTGTAATCCAACGACAGGGCCACTATGTACAGCTAGCATTGCTTCAAGTGGCTTAGCTTTAATACTGGTTATATCTGCGAGCACACAGTCTTTTGGCAGCATAGTTAGCTTGCTAATCACGGCTTCTGTTAGATTAATAGGTACTGCAACAACAACCAGCGAAGCACAACTTAGTAATGATGTTGCTCTGCCATTTTCCCAGTCGTCTTTTTCCACGACCGAAACCTTGTAATTACTTCGTTCGAACAAGCTCACAAACACACGGCCAAGCGCTCCTGCTCCACCAATGACAACTACGTTGTCGACATCTGGTTTTACACAGCGGTAGTTGTTGTTTTGCGTATGATAAGACTCTCGCATTACACGACGTAACAAGTCTTCGGTGAGTTCTGGAGAGACCCCAAGCGCTTCAGCCTGAGCACGGCGAGAAGCGATCAGCGCTTTTTCACGCTCTGGCACATATACGGGCATGCCAGCTTCTGCCTTTATTTGACCAACTTGGGTGGTAATCTTATTGCGTTTTGCGAGTAATTCGACAAGCTGGGTATCCAGCTCGTCGATACCTTCACGCAGCTTATCTAACTGTTTCAAGTGCTGCGATAAATCGGCCATTCTGTCTTATCCTTGAATCAAATGGCACGGGGGCTTGTGGCCAACATTACTTGGCCACTTTTTGGCGTTACTTGGATTTACGCCACCGTGCGCTTATTTTGGCGTAAGGGTAACACAGTTATTAACTTATCTCTGGTTTGAGATATTAAGTTCTCTGTTGTTTCCCAATCGATACATCCGTCCGTAATTGAAACGCCGTACTCAAGTTCTTCAGGTTTCTTGCCTTCTGCTTTTTGATTACCAGGTTTCAAATGACTTTCCAGCATAACGCCGATGATAGATTGATTGCCCTCTAGAATTTGATTGACCACATTCTGTGCAACCAAAGGCTGGCGGCGATAATCTTTCGAGGAGTTTGCATGGCTACAATCCACTACCAAGCCTGCTGTCAAACTCGCATCCTGCAGCTCAATTTCACATTCTGACACGCATACCGAGTCGTAGTTTGGCTGCTTTCCACCACGAAGAATAATGTGGCCATCTGGGTTACCGCTGGTGCCGATAATGCTTACCTGTCCCTGCTTGTTAATACCCATAAAACGGTGGCCTGAAGCCGCAGACTTAAGCGCATTAATGGCAATATCCAAGCTTCCATCTGTGCCATTTTTAAAACCTACAGGCATAGACAGACCACTCGCCATTTCACGGTGAGTTTGCGATTCAGAGGTACGCGCACCGATAGCTGCCCAGCTAAACAGCTCAGCAAGATATTGTGGGCTAATTGGATCCAATGCTTCAGTAGCTACAGGAAGCTCTAGTTCAGCAAGCCAAATTAACAGCTCTCTCGCTTTACGTAAGCCAGTCTCGATATCAAACGTTCCGTCGATATGCGGGTCATTGATTAAACCTTTCCAACCTGTCGTAGTACGCGGCTTTTCGAAGTACACACGCATCACGATAAATAGCGTGTCTTTGCATGATTCATGAAGCTCTTTTAGCTTAAGTGCGTACTCTTTCGCGGCTTCAACGTCGTGTATAGAACATGGTCCACACACTACAAGTAATCTATGGTCGCGACGATGGATGATATCTGAAACAATCTTTCTAGACTCAGAGATAGCCGCTAACGCTTTGTCTGACACAGGCAATTCAGCACTCAGCGCTTCAGGGGTTATAAGTACATCTTCGGTACTTACGTGAACATTATTTACGGTGTCCTTGATCATGGGAGCTCTCTTACTCTCTTAACTACAAATAAAAAACGGAAAATTAAACGCCAAAAGAGTGTGCAATCTGCATGTAAACTTTAATGTACAACCAGCTTTTCTATATTTCTTTAACGTCATTGACTTTTTAACAACTCAAGCACTATAGCGCAAGCAATAACGAATAATACTTTAATCTAGGGTAGATTCGAAGTGAATGAACATGACTGAATGGCAATAGCGCGCGCCGCCAGCCCATTTTTTGACCAGCAGTGAGGTTTATTCCACATAGCCTGTCTAGTTAAGCACCTAGTGCCTTTAATATTTGTATAAACGTTCAAAACCCGGCAAATTTAATGAGGTAATTTACCAACATAAATAAGCTAAATTTCTCATCTATCGAAAGATTTCGGTATCATAGCGCTATCAGAATAAAAACGAGAAAACGATGCAAAATTTAGCCCTCACGTACACTGGTAATGTCGCTATTCTAACCATGAAAAATGGTGAAAACCGTCACAACCCACTCTTTGCAAAGGAGATGCTTTCAGCGTTAGATACCATCGAGCAAAATGAGAGCTGTAAAGCGCTAGTGCTCACGTCAAACGATGAGAAATGCTTTAGTCTAGGTATAGACACAGACTGGCTTATGCCGGCAATGAAAACTGGCCGTACTGAAGAAATAAAGCAATTCATGCACGATATGGACGAGGTATTCAAAACGCTGTTGCTTTACCCTCTCCCTGTTATAGCGGCTATCAACGGCCACGCCTTTGGCAATGGTGCGATTTTAGCGTGCGCTTGCGACTTCAGGTTTATGCGTTCAGATAAAGGTTTTTTCTGTTTTCCGGAAGTCGACCTTTCAATCCCCTTCCTGCCCGGTATGATTGAGTTCGTAAAAAAAGCGATGCCGTATCATAGATTTAACGAAATGAAACTTTCAGGAAGACGCGTTTCGGGTAAAGAGTTAGAGCAAGATCATGTGGTAGAAAAGGCTTATGACTCACAAGAAAGCTTACAGGAAGGCGCGCTGAATTACGCTAAAACCTTCGATAAGAAGCGCGGCATTTTTGGTGAACACAAAAAACGTCTGCACAAACATATTATCGATACTATCGACAACGAAAATAAGCCTTTAATAGAAGCACTCTCACTTATGGCGTAGCCGTGAAACTTGATGAAGTGAAGTGCCTCACGTGGTGCTTCATCGCACTCTATAGCTTGGAAATGCGTGTTACTGCTTTACTAGTTAGGTTGTACTGGATTTAGGCGTTCTTTTCCTAAACAGGTCTATTTTCACGCCCCAATGAAGTGATGCAATTCTTAGTAGAACAGTGACGAGAATTGAGCCTAGAATGCACCAAAGATAGGAAATATCCAAAGTAAACAGAGCGGCATAGGTAAGCCCTCCTGCAAAACATGCACTTGCATAAACATCACCACGCATGACGTAAGGTACTTCTCTACACACCACATCGCGCATAAGACCACCGAAGATACCGGTCGTCATACCCATCGTTAGGGCGACAATCATTCCGGTTCCGCTCATCAAAGCCTTTTCAATACCCATTACATTAAAGATAGCCAACCCTATGGTATCAATAAGAATAAAGTAAAAATTGGAAGGCGACGGCATATAACGTACAAACAGCACGGTGGCGAAAATGGCAGAATAGGTAGCGAGAAGGTATTCTGACGTTTCGACCCAAAAGATAGGTTTTCCTAAAAGTAAATCTCGTAGTGTGCCGCCACCGAGCGCTGTCATTACGCCGACAACCACAATACCAAAACCATTGATGTTTTTATCGTGTCCAAGCAGTGCACCAGATACGGCAAAAAAAGCGACACCTACAATGCCTAGCACAATAAAATAATCCGAGCTCATTCTTTACTCTATTAAGAAACGTTAATGTTTGTATTGTGCAAAGAAGAAAAAAGATCGAATTTCAGGCACAAAAAAGCCCGCTTAACGCGGGCTTTTTCGAAGTTAACAATAACGCAAGGATTAGTAATCTTAGTTAAGCTTCTCTTTGATACGTGCAGATTTACCTGAACGCTCACGTAGATAGTAAAGCTTAGCACGACGAACCGCACCGCGACGTTTCACTTCAATTGAAGAAACTGCCGGGCTGTGTGTTTGGAACACACGCTCAACGCCTTCGCCGCTAGAAATTTTACGCACGGTAAAAGACGAGTGCAGACCACGGTTACGTTTAGCGATAACAACACCTTCATAAGCCTGAAGACGCTCTTTGTCACCTTCGGTAACGCGAACTTTAACAACTACTGTGTCACCTGGACCAAACGCAGGAACATCAGTCTTTAGCTGTGCTTCTTCGATTTTTTTGATGATATCTTGACTGACTTTGCTCATCATATCCTCTCGTCCTAGTTAACTGTCATCTTGCTGCAGTTGCGCTTGGAATAATTCAAGCAAACGCTGCTGCTCCTCAGTCAGAGCTAGGTGATTTAACAATTCAGGGCGACGCTGCCAGGTTCTACCTAATGATTGCATCAATCGCCACTGCCTAATTTTTTCATGGTCCCCACTTAACAACACATCAGGTACCTTTTGACCATCGAGTATTTCGGGCCGCGTATAGTGCGGACAATCCAAAAGACCGTCAGTGAAAGAATCTTCAACTGCTGAGGCTTTATGCCCCAACACGCCAGGAACTAATCGAGCAACCGCATCCATAAGGACCATTGCTGGCAGTTCACCGCCGCTTAGCACGTAATCACCAATAGAGACTTCTTCATCTACATGGCTTTCGATTACTCGCTCGTCGATGCCTTCATATCGGCCGCAAATTAAAATTGTGCGGTCAATGTTAGCAAGGCGCTGTACGCCTGCTTGGTCAAGGGGTTTCCCTTGTGGTGATAAGTAGATCACCTTACTTTTTTCGCCACCCACTTTCTTGGCAGCTTGTATTGCGTCGGTTAGCGGTTTTACCATCATCAGCATACCGGGTCCGCCTCCGTAGGGGCGATCGTCTACTGTACGATGGCGATCATGTGTAAAGTCACGGGGGTTGAAGGTGTCAACCGATAACGTTCCAGACTTAACTGCTCGACCTATAACACCCTGTTGGGTAAAAGGGGCAAACATATCTGGAAACAGGCTAACAACGCCAAACCACTTTTCCGGTGTCACTTAAAACCCCGGGTCCCAGTCAACTTTAATGACCTTCGCTTCCTTATCAACCTCTTGTACGACTTCGTCGAACACAAAAGGCAATAGTCTTTCTTTTTGACCAAAAGCATCGCCTACATTCGCTTTAACGTGAATCACGTCGTTAGCACCTGTATTAAACACTTCTTTCACCACACCCAAGTCGTAACCTTGCGTTGTTACTACTTTCATGCCGGTGAGCTCACGCCAATAAACCCCTTCGTCGCCTAAATCAGGCAGCTGTGAAGCGTTTATGTTGATATCCAAGTTTTTGATACGCTCGGCATCATCTCGACTATCAACGCCCACAATTTTTGCAACGAGGCTTTTACCGTGCGGTCGCCACTGGTCAATTTCGTATTCTTTTTCATCGCCAAGAAACCATGGCGCATAATCAAAAATACCTTCTGGCGTTTCTGTATAGCTGTTGATTTTGACCCAACCTTTAACACCGTACGGTGCGCCAATTTTGCCAACAATCACTTTGTCAGACGCTAGACTCATCTATACCACCAGTTAATAACAGCTTACGCTGCAGATTTTTTCGCTTCTTTTACCAAGCTAGAAACGCGATCTGATAAGCTCGCGCCTACGCCAACCCAGTATTCAACACGCTCTAGATCTACGCGAAGACGTTCCGCTTGACCTTGTGCAGTTGGGTTGAAGAAACCGATGTTTTCAATGAAACGACCGTTTCTTGCACGACGGCTATCAGCCACCACTAGTTGATAAAATGGACGCTTTTTCGCGCCACCACGCTGTAAACGAATAGTAACCATAAATGCCTCAAACTCGTTGTAGCGTTACCGTTAACTTAAGCCTTCCATCAACGTCTAAAAATTAGACACCAATTAGAAGGCCGCCGAATTATACGGATATCACCACTCATTGCAAGTAAAAGTCTTGCTTAACTTATAATTAGCGCATGCTTGGTGGTATTGTTTTAATCATTGCCGATAGCAGCACCACAACAAGCCTGGTTCAACAAATAAACAATTAACAGCAGCATATTTTTGTCTTCGTATTTGGGGAAGGTAATCTCAAGAAATTTCAAAGACTGCGCAAGGTTACACTTGCATCATTATAATCGTATGGAACGTTTAGCCATTGGGCGCTTTTTGCGTTTTTTGCATTAACACAGTCTGTCTCGGCAAGTTTGTTTGATTTGAGTATTAAGCTGGGAAAGCCTTGGGCACCGATTTTGCGTGACATAGTGATTTCATCATTTAACTTCTTTTCTGTGCTTTCACTATTGAGATCCAATTCGAATTGCTCGGCATCAAGCCCTATTTCTCTCGTAAACGCCACCAAGGTATCAAAGTCAGAAGGGTTTCTCGCATTTAGGTAGTAACCTTCCTGAATTGCCTTAATCATTGCCTTTTCTAGTATTTTTTCTTCATCACTATTTTTAGCTTGGGCTTTTGCGGCTAATACCGCGCGACAAGCAGGATAGGTTGAACGACGAGGCTGACATTGCGTCCAAAAGTCGTAGTTAAATTGTGTTCCAGGAACACGGTCTTGAATAGTTTGCCAATAGCCTGCAATAGTGAGTTTCATTTGTTCCGGCATAGGTAAATCACTATCCGGTGCGAGCCCGCCAAGCAAGTAGACAACCTCAATGTCGCTGGGTAACTCACGCTGTATTTGCTCCCAAGTAGGAACGAATGCCCAACACCAACTGCACATTGGATCATGAACATAATACAAAGTACGTGTCTCACTCATCGTTATTTTCCCGTTTTAACTATTTTGCTCTCGTTTCTGCGACGTTAGCTTTCATCCCAGCGTAAATACTGCCGCTGTAATCGCATAGGCTTCGCCCAATGTACATGCTTTGCCGTATAATCCAAACATCGAATATATTACGCGTAGCGAAATCAACGCTATGAATAAGTTATGCGCTTAAAGAGGTAATTTTGACAACACCACTCGCTAGTGTATCTACTAAACAAGTCTTACAGTGGATTGGCTCACATTTACTTCGCTACAAAGCGCGCGTTGTAGGTGCTGTCATAGCACTTTTCACCGCCGCGATTGCTTGGCTTTTACTTGGGCAAGGCATTAAGTACGCTATCGACAGCGGCTTCATAGAGAACGCAGCGGATACGTTAAACAAAGCCACAGTATTAGTGCTAGCTATCACTATTGTGGCCTGTTTAGCGACATACGCGCGTTTTTATTTAATGACTTGGCTTGGCGAGCGCGTTAGCGCAGATATTCGAAACCAGGTATATGCCCACTTGCTGTCTCTTCCGCCTTCATTTTTTGCGGAGCTTAGAACTGGCGAAGTTATTTCACGATTTACCAGCGACACTACAATCATCCAAACCGTAGTGGGAATGAGTTTATCGATGACCCTACGCTCGGTTGTGACCTTCGTTGGTGCACTGGCGCTTATGACGTTTTCGAGTCCCCTTCTTACCTTCTGCGTAATTGTTGCAGTACCCGCAGTGCTAGTTCCTATCAAGGTCTTGGCGCCTCAAGTACGCCGTTATGCCAAAGAAAGCCAAGACAAAGTAGCAGAGCTAGGCGCGCGAATCGATGAAAGTCTCCATGAAATCATGACTGTACAGGCCTATACCGCTGAAAATGCCGAACGACTGCATTTCTCTAAAAAGGTAGAGCTTGCCATGGACGTAGCTAAAAAGCGTATTCACTATCGCTCACTACTTATTGGCTGCATTATGTGTATCAGTATGACGGCCATCATCTTTATTGCTTGGGTGGGGGCAAGACAAGTATTAGACGGCACTATGACCGTAGGTGAACTCTCCGCTTTCCTTTTCTATGCCGTAATGGCTGGCGGCAGTGTGGCCACAATCAGCGAAGTCATTGGTGAAGTACAGCGAGGAGTTGGTGCAAGTGAGCGTTTGTACGAGCTATTTACCACTGAGCCTGCTATTCGGTCTTTGAATGGTGACACAGCTGAAGACTATGCTTCTTCAACATTCTCTGCATCAAAAGGAGCAAGTACTAAACCGATAATTTCCAAAGCGGCACCAAAAATAGAATTGGAAAATGTCAGCTTTGCTTACCCCAACAGCAAACCTTTGTTTGATAATTTAAACATTAACATTCAAGCAGGAGAACGTCTTGCTCTGGTAGGAGCAAGTGGCGCAGGCAAAACAACGCTATTTCAATTATTAATGCGCTTCTACGACCCAAGTGCCGGACAAATACTGTTTAATGGTGCGCCAATCAACAAAATGCCTGTAGACGTTCTGCGCCAACATATTGCGATAGTTACCCAAGAGCCCGTGGTATTTGCTGATACCGTGTTGGAAAACATTCGCTACGGCAGCCCACTTGCAAGTGACGACGCCGTGATAAATGCAGCGAAGCAGGCATTTGCCCACGAATTTATCGATAACCTAGATGAGCGCTACAACACACAATTAGGCGAACGAGGCGTAAAACTTTCTGGCGGTCAAAAACAACGTATTGCTATTGCTCGCGCTATTTTGGCTGACCGCCCAATTTTACTCCTCGATGAAGCAACCAGTGCGCTTGATGCGATGAGTGAGCGTATGGTTCAACAAGCCATAGATAGGCTTATGGTAGGAAAAACTAGCATTGTGATTGCTCACCGACTTGCGACGGTACAGCACGCCGATCGCATATTAGTTATGGATAAAGGTCACGTCGTAGGAAGCGGCGACCATGCGTCGTTAATGAAAAGCGATACCCTGTACAGGGAATACGCCGAACTGCAATTGCTTAGCTGAACCGCCTGTGGTGCTATACGGTACAAACAACGAGGTCGACCAATCGACTACAAAACATACGTTTTGGTAATACAAAAATAAAGGGCCAGCAGCTTTTTCTGCACAGGTTCCAATAACGCTACGGGTTTAAAATGAAAAATTCATTCTATGGTGCAATGAAGACATGGACAGGTCTTTGCGCTCTTTTTTTAATAATGGTGCCAACTGCCAACGCGCAGTTTATGGGAGACAGGCAAGCGAAGCTTGTTGTGACTAAGCCCATTGAATTTATGAACGAAACACGAAAAGTAGAAGCGGTAGGCAGTGCCGAAGCCGTGCGCTCTATCGTGTTATACCCTGCCGTTTCCGACGAAGTGACTGAAATTAACTTTGTCCCTGGACAAACAGTAGAAAAAGGAAAGGTACTTGTTCGCCTTGACGACAGACGCCAGCGGACAGCATTAAAACGCGCCAAGCTCACTTTGGAAGACGCACAGCGTACCGTAGAACGATTAGCATCAAGCTATAAGCAAGGCGCTGTGCCGGTTAGCGAGTTAGACTTGGCTAGGACCCAGCGCGACCTAGCAGAAGTTGCTGTAGAAGAGGCAAAAGCTGATTTAGAAGACAGACATATCGTTGCGCCTTTTGATGGTGTGGTGGGCATTACCGACGTTGAAGTGGGTGACCGTATTAACGAGCAAACGGTTATCACCACATTGGATAACCGCAGTAAGCTATTTATCAATTTCAAAGCCCCTGAAGCCGCGCTTCCGGTTTTACTTAATGCGCCTAGTGTCACGCTGGAACCATGGAGCGATAAAGAGCAAAAGGTAAAAGCCGAGATAGCGCAAATAGACTCTCGCATAAACGAAGCAGACCGTACGCTTCGTGCTCGCGCATTGTTAGATAACTCGTCTGATAAATTTCGTCCAGGTATGAGCTTTAGAGTAAATCTTAGTATTGATGGCGAACGCTATGCAGCCGTGCCTGAAGCTGCATTACTGTGGGGAGCAACAGGCGCCTATATATGGCTTGCTGAAGATGGAAAGGCTAAACGTGTAGATGTAAGCGTTCATCAACGCCTAAGAGGAACTATCTTAGTTTCAGGCGATATTAAAGAAGGCGACACTTTAATTTCGGAAGGTGTTCAGCGCTTACGCACTGGACAAGAAATTACCACCGAACTGGCCGGAGGACCAAAAGGTGAGTGATCCGAATCTTTCTTCTTCGATAAGCGATCTGCCCTCACTTTCTATACGACGCCCAGTTTTAATTGTCGTTTTAAATTTGCTTATTGCTATCGCAGGTCTTGCGGCGTTAAGCGGTCTCGAAGTGCGTGAGCTTCCTGATGTTGACACGCCTCGCGTCACGGTAACAGCACAATTTCCAGGCGCGTCACCTGAAACTGTAGATGCCGAAGTAACAGGTCGCCTTGAAGGTGCCGTAGCGCGAGTTAGTGGTGTGAAAGACATTTACGCGCAAAGCGAAGAAAACTCAGCCCGTGTTCGCGTTGAGTTTCGGCCCGGTGTTAACTTAGAAGATGCCGCCAATGAAGTACGTGAATCAGTTAGCCGCGTACAGCGCCAACTCCCCGACGACGTTGAACAAGTAGCGATTATCCGTGCAGACAGCGACGCCCAAGCGGTAGTTAGCCTTGCTATCTCTAGCGACACACTAGATATGGAAACCCTCACCGAGCGCGTTGATACCGATGTAGCGCCTCTATTTTTAAGTATTCCTGGCGTTGCCGATGTTACGTTAAATGGCGACAGAGAACGCGTATTGCGCGTGTCGGTTGACCCGTTGCGTTTAACCAGTTTCGGCTTATCAATGAGCGACATAGCAGAGGCACTAGCACTAGCCCCTTTTGATGTACCCGCGGGCAGTATACAGTCGGCTGAACAGGCGCTTATCGTACGCGCTGATGCAACATCAGTATCAGCAGAAGATGTGGGCAACATTGTGGTCAGCGGCGACATACGTGTTAATGACGTCGCCAGTGTTTATTTCGGTCCGGCCGACACCACTAGTGTAGTTCGCTTAGACGGCACGCCAGTGATAGGCGTTGGCGTTATTCGCCAAGCAAGCTCTAACACCATCGAGATTTCTGATGAAGTGCTAGCTATGGTCAAAGACCTGGATAAGCGTTTTGCCGACATGAATATCGTAGTGACAGCAGACGACGCAGAATTTATTCGTGATTCTGTCAAAGAAGTCGTGTTATCGCTTAGCCTTACTGTAGCGTTAGTAGTAGTAACATTACTGGTATTTATTGGTTCATGGCGCGCTACCATCGTTCCTGCACTATCTATCCCGGTATCATTGGCTGGCGCTCTGGCAATTATTTGGGGTATGGGCTTTTCAATTAATATTCTTACCCTACTTGCCCTCGTTCTTGCTACTGGCATGATAGTGGACGACGCTATTGTAGTGTCTGAAAATATTCAGCGACGCAGAAGTATGGGTTTAGGTGCTCGCGCTGCCGCCGTAGTCGGCACCCGGGAAGTGTTTTTCGCTGTAGTGGCAACCACAGCCGTACTCGCTTCCGTATTTATTCCTATCGCTTTCCTTCCATCAACTGCAGGCCGATTGTTTAGAGAGTTTGGTGGCGTGTTAGCTGGCGCTGTGGTGATCTCTTCTTTTGTTGCGCTGTCGCTAGTACCTGCACTTACGGCTCGACTCAAAGTAAAAGAAACAAAAGCTAACGGTTGGTTTAGTCAAACCTTTGGTCGCTTTGGCAATGCCTGCCTTCGCGTATATCAAGCGTCACTATTAAAAGCCCTTAAATACGGTTGGGTAGTCGGCATACTAAGTCTAGCCGCTGGCGGGGGTGCTTATATATTGTCACAAAATATCGATAACGAGCTTCTACCAAGTGAAGATAGAGGCACAATTCGTATATTTGCACGCGGCCCTGATGGCGCTGGTCTTAATTTTATGGATAGACAAGCTGAAAAAATGGAAGAGCTACTGCTACCTTATGTGGACAACGGCACCATTGACTCTATTTACACCGTGGTTGGATCATGGGACCCGAACATCGTATTTATCACTGCACCACTTAAACATTGGGATGAACGGGATAAATCACTGCAAGATGTCGTAAACGAAATACGTCCTAAACTACAGCAAATACCTGGTGCACCTGGCAATGCCTTTGGCGGTAACAGTCTTAATTTGCGCGGCCAAGGTGGCGGTTTAGAGATTGCACTTACCGGCGATACCTACGAGAATATTTTTATAGCTGCACAAAGCTTCTCCCGTCAGCTTGAAGAAAACTTACCCGAATTGGGAAGGCCTAGAATTAGCTACGACCCAACACAACCTCAAATGCGCGTGAATATAGACAGACGTCGCGCAGAAGAGTTGGGGGTTCCGCTCAACGATATTGCCAGCACATTGCGCGCCGCCGTTAATGGCGATGATATTGCCGACTTAAACGTAGGCGATCAAGCTATTCCAATTATGCTGCAAACCAACAATCGCAGTACACTAGACCCATCCGACCTGACCAGCCTTTATGTAAAGAGTAGTGATGGAAACCTAGTACCGCTCTCAAGTGTGGCCTTTATTAGCGAAGAAGGTGTTGCAGCAGAATTAGAGCGTCAGGCACAGCGACGAGCGATAAAAGTGGAAATGGAATTACCAGAAGATGTGGCGCTTAGCGATGTAGTAGACAAAATTCGAAATCTAGCGCTTGAGACTCTGCCTGATGGCATTGGCCTGGTATTTTTAGGTGAAGCACAGACCTTCGAAGAAACGTCTAAGCAGGTTGCGCTCACCTATATTCTAGCGTTTGTCATTGTATTGCTAGTATTAGCAGCACAATTTGAAAGCGTAAACAGTGCAGTCGTGGTTATGCTTACCGTTCCGTTTGGTATTGCAGCCGCGGTCTATGCCCTGTTTTTAACCGGCACCAGCATCAATATTTATTCGCAAATTGGTTTGGTAATGTTGATAGGCCTTCTAGCTAAAAACGCTATCCTACTCATTGAATTTGCCGACCAGCTTCGCGATAAGGGTTATGATATTTACGATGCCATTGTTGAGGCCGGTAAGGTGCGTTTACGCCCTATTATGATGACGCTGGTCTCAACAATTTTAGGCGGCCTGCCACTCATTCTATCTACAGGTGCCGGAGCAGAAGCCCGTAATGCTATCGGCTGGGTGGTTTTTGGTGGTTTAGGTATAGCTGTAGTGTTTACTCTTTACCTCACGCCAGTGTTATATCTTGCACTTGCCCGCTTTACCAAGCCTCGTGCCGATGAAAGCGCTAAGCTTGAAAGGGAAATGGAAGAAGCCAATGCACAGCACTTGTGAGATTTAGCCGCTTAAATAGGCGCTATACCTATTTAAGCGGTATCTAAATGGCTACCGTGCGCTAGATTTGCTTTGAGAAATAGGAAAGACGCCCAAGCTACGTGTGTTGTAACAGCAAATGTTTCTACCCGCGTTACGGCTTAGGCGTTTTTTATAAGAACACGGCTGACGTTCAAGCTTTCAAACAGACAAAATTATAATACCAATCCGCATAGATAATTGCCCTAGTAGGTTTTACAGAACGCTTTGACTTTGGCTTTACCAGTAAAGGCCAGCAGTTGATCGACCATCCTATCAAAGTAAGGGTTGTAGGTTAGCCTTGCGTACACTCGGTCTTGCTCACTGTTTGCTAAATTTCCATCAGCGTTACCAGGCTTAAATCCCCACGGTCCGTACCACACTTCCTCTCCCGCTTTGCAGCGCGCTTCAGCGTCACTACCTTGCCCGTTATCACATATGCGGAAGTCACTCGCAGTACCATATAGCGGGTTCTTATCTGAAAAAAGTGTACTCATGTGAGAGGCTGCGCTAATCCGCTGTTCTGGGATCGTCATGGTTTGCATGATGAGTGTATTTTCAGGTACTTCGGGGTCATCCTCGCCCTGCCACAATAAACACTTGTGTGGATGAGTAAAATTGTCTCTAAACTGTTCAGCTATTATCGCAGTATCTACCACGCTGTCTTTTTCTGCCACCACCATAAGCACAGGTAGATTCAATGTTCGTTCTTCTTTTTCAGAGTGCGTAAACAAATCTTGAAGCACATTTACGCTTTCTTGATAAGCAGCGAAACCCGGCATTGCAGTGGAGTTATAGCGGCTAGGGTTATCTTCTTCTTCGACATTGGGCCAAGGAAATAATGAATCGATATAGGGCGCTAAACGAGACACGAAGAAGCGTGATTTAAAGGCTGGTGAAAAATGCATTAGCCCTTTTATATCAAGCTCTTCAGCCATTGAAAAGCTTGCTATTGTGGTCAAATTAGCACCCGTCGAAAAGCCCCCAATATAGAGGTTGTCTACTTCCTTAGAAAAAAGCCGTATGTGATGATTCGTTTCTGTCTGCCACTGCTGATAGCTAACATTTAGCATGTCTCCGGGTTTTGAGCCGTGGCCCGGCAACAAGATGGTTCTAACGTGAATACCTTCATTGCACATGGCGTTCGCAACATCACGAAAAAAGTAAGGTGAATCGCCTAACCCATGAACTAGCAATACACCAATATCGCGGAATTGCGTGCCGCATTCAAACGGCATATTCATGAATATTTCTTGTGTTTTATTGTTAGAAATAAACGTTCTATGTTCCTGCAGGTAACTTTCAACTTCATTTAAATAATTATCGAAAGGCTGCACTCCCACCGGAAAAGCCTGTGCACTAGCGCTGAACTGCGAGCTGTGTGACGAATGACAACCGCTCAATAAGAACAGCGCGAGAGAAGCAGCACATGCGTGTGCTGCTTTAACAGTAAAATTTGGCATTGTTAACGTGTAGGCTTATGGCAATAAAAAACGATTATTGCAGTGTATCTTTACCCGAAACTAATGCTTTGGCGAGTAATTTATGGGTAAGTAATGATAGAAGTTCGGTTTCTTCCTCGCTTCGCTCGCCATCAACGCCAGTGATCGCCATCGCCACTTCTAGTGTTTT
This sequence comes from Alteromonas marina, assembly GCF_000808575.1. GTDB lineage: Bacteria > Pseudomonadota > Gammaproteobacteria > Enterobacterales > Alteromonadaceae > Alteromonas > Alteromonas marina_A. Next base: position 75,649 of record NZ_JWLW01000004.1, on the reverse strand, counting down.
CTCAGCATCAAACGACAAGTCATGTTTTAAGCTGCGTAAAAACGTTATGGCATCACCGGTGTCAATGGCCTTTCGCGTTTGGTATATCGTGTCGTTTAGAAATGCTTCGCGACAGATTGGGCTTTGCCAGTCTAAAGACTCAACCATTGCATTCAGGTAGTCTTGTTCCGACAGTGTGACCATTCCGTCGACTTGATAAAGTAATACTGAAAGCTTGATAAGGGCTTGGTTAAAACTTTGTTGTTCTGATAATTGCATAACACTCTTCCTCTTCGTACTGTACGCGGCAGTACCACAACATGCTCTGCGTCCTAGCAGTAGCGATAATTTTTTTGTGTCTACACCGAGCTATTTAACACCCAAAGCATCAATAACGCGTCGTTGTTGAACTACGATAGGACCTATAAACCTTTAACTTGGTTCCAAGGTTTAACAGGGCTAATAATGTAGACCGCTGAATTGACGATAGTGTTACGCCGCGATGAAGCTTTCAGTTCACAATGTTAAATAAGTGTAAACACCTATTGCATTATAGGTGTTTTTTGACAGGTTCCAAGTGTCATACATCTCAAAATCTTGTGTGATTATGATGTAAACATGGGTTAACAAAGGCAGTGACTTTTGTTTAGATTTGAACAACTAGCGTTGTAAGAACGTCTGGCACACCCTTGATAAACGTGGGCCAGACTTTACCTTGATAGTCGATGGGTAAAATTAAGAAATGACGTTAACGCAAGCCCAAGGTGATATCGTTTATGTAGAAATTACCCGTATAGACTTTATCGTTATTACCATGGGATTCTAATGCAAAAAACTGCTTATCTTCATCGTTCAGGGCTTGATATCCACCAATTACCTGATAAATCCACACTTCAGGGTCAAAGTCTAACGCCTGTTCTTCAAAGTAATCCAGCGCCGTTTTAGGCTGGCCCGAATCGATGACTTCACAGAAATACGCTTCTACTGCTTGCTGTAATGGATCTTTCTCAAGCGACAAAGTTGATTGCTCAGTCACATCAATATCGACCGGTTTCGTGTCTTCGTGCTTAGTTTGACGTTTATGTACGTGGGTTAACGACGCCACAATATTCTGATAATCGGCTTCATGCTCAACGTTGTTCACGTCTGGGGCGGCGTTAGCAATAATCGCGTCCGATTGGTTAAACAAAACAGGCACATTAGTCAGGTTAGCGTAGTTGCCTGGCGCAAAATCAGGCTGCTGCTCCATGTGTAGCAAGAAGCCTTTAAGCAAGCGTGTTCGACCTTGGAACTCTCTAAACCGGCCTAACAAGTCTAATAAGCGTGCTTGTACTACCGACAGCTCCTGTGCGGCCCTGGCAAAGCGCTGCTGTAGCGACACCACCAGCAAGTGACGAAGTTCACGGTTAGAACCCGCCAGTTCACTTAACTCATCGAAGCGGAAACACTCAAGCTGGGCAAGTAAGTCGGTTACCTGTCCTTGCGCTAGCTCATTTTCGCGAATTTTAGCGTCAACCGAAGACACATAGCCAAACTCATTGTTAATACGGCCAAACATGACACGTACGCTATTACTCAATGATTCTGAAAGTTGATAGACATGCTCGGTTAAATCGCCCATGTGGGCTGCCGCTTCATTGTACTTGTTGTAGTGAAGGGCTTCTTTATAGTGCTCGGTTAGGGTTTTAAGGCTTGCCAGCGACGCACCAATATTGGCGTTGATAGTCCGGTTGCGCTCGTCTTGTAAACTACCTTCTAAAAGGGTTCTTACGGCGCTTTTTAAGCGCAGTTCGCTTTGCGCTTCCGGGCGCCACAATACGCCTAATTGAACAAGCTGTTCCAACACCTTAGGGCTGTGATCGCGCTCTTTTACTGAACCATTAATGTACGCCTGCATGATCAGGTCGCTGTGACGACCCAATGCGTTTAATAGTTTAGTCCCTGCCTGAATTAACACCTGGCTCATATCAAGCTACCTTGCGAAATAGCGGCCTCCGCCTGCTCAGATAAACTCAGCGCTTCAGTTTCATCAATGAAACGTAGCATTTCGTAAAGGTGTTCAATTTTGCCCGTGCCCAGATAAATCTGTTTATCTGGGTTTGGCTTAATCAGATAACCCATTTCGGTTAAGCGTTTAAACACCTGCTTTAGCTGACCATCCAAATTCACACTGGTAGAGCCAAACATACGATAGCGCGATATTTTCTCTAACTGCTCAGCATAGGCGGGGGTGTCTTCAATGGTAGTTTGCAGCTCGTTTAATCGAATCGCGCTACCCATGGTAATGGGCATATCAGATTCATTGGCTTGCTGAACTAGCAGCAACCACTCTACCAGAGGCACTAGGTTAGATGCTGTATCTTGGAACTGCTGTGTAAGCACTTTACGCTCGTTCTCACCAATGGTGAGGAAGCTGGCAAAGAATACGTCACCCTCAGCGGTGGTCGATAATGTACGATTTAATAACGCTAAATGGGGTTCTAACTGCGCAGCGTTGTCTCTTGATTTAAGAAAACGCCATGCTTCTTCATCGGTCACTTGACAAATAAACGCGCCTTGTAAAAGTGCACTCAGTACACGGCCTTGTTCTGTCATCATGCTGATGCCTCCTCACCTGCTACTTCACCGTTCTTTTCTGCTTCTTTTTTCTGTTTAATGCGCGCCCCTATAGCGCTTACTTTTGGCTGAACCACCTGCAGTTGGCGGGTTACCTTATCTATCAAGTAGCGGTTTTCAAACAACGTCAGTACTTCCGATTCTGGGTTAGGGAATGCGCCGACTACACTAATGTTATTGTTTTGACACGCTTCAAAGATTTTCTTCACGTTGTTTTGGTGAAGTGTACCGAGTTCATCGATCGGCCAATGCACTGTGGCGTCAGCATCGCCGCGCAGCAGACGAGTGAAAGCGAGTAAGAATTTACACAGAATAAGGTAGGCCATACCGTGGCTTGATGACTCGTTAAGCTGGCGGTCAGTACGAATGACAAGGTCACTTTTACCCTCACGAAGGTGTAGCTCGATATCAAGTAGCTTGCTAATGCCGCCCGTAAGCGCTGCACGGCCAAGAATATCAAGAACCCGGCGCATACTTTGACCGTATTCTTCCTCTGGTAACTCGTTAGCCCCCTCTTCCATCCAGTGCTCATAGAGCTTTCTGAATTGCTCAAGTTCGGGCCAGAATTCAAGTTCACTAATACGTGAGCGAATTTTAACAGCCGAGTCTGATACACCATCAAGAGAAAGGTCGCCGTCGACCTCTTGGGTAATACGGCGGCTTTGCGACACAATGCGTTTGTCGATATCGGCAAGTACAAAGTAGTATTGCGAAAGATCGGCACCAAAGATACGCCCTTGCTCACGCAAGCCCTGTAGCTTCTGCGGAACAATCACGTTTAGAAGCTGTGCCAAATGAGACACCATACGGCGGTGGTCAAAGCTCTTCACGCCGTGGGCGTTCAGCGTTGCACACTCTTCACGGGCGCGCTCCCACGTATCCGACAATCCTGTGCCCGCTTGCGCGGCAATAAGCTGATCGAACCGTTCTACATAAGCGCGAATATCGCTTAGTAAGTTTTCGCGCTCTTGAAGCTGGCTTTGCACTTCTGAAATACGCTGACCAATACTTACATCGTCATGCTTAATTTCAGCCGTTTCATCACCTGCCTGAAGCGTAAGCTTGGCAAGAGATTTACTTAAGGTTTTAACCTGTTCCAAGTGCTCACTGGCAGTTTTAAGCGTAGTTTCGAGCTGCCCGTGCTGCTCTTGAAGCTGTTCGCGGTTAGCTTTATAGGTGGCTTGTTTGCTAGCTAAATTACGCTCGGACTCACCCAATAACTTACGCGACTTAGACAAGCCTTCCTGCCATACCACTTTTTGCTTGGTAAATACGTTAGTGTACCAACGCTCGTAGTCGGCCACTTTATGACGATGGGTTTCAGTGCGAGTAATGTCTTCTTTAAGCTTATTGATTTGCTTTTTAAGCTGACCTATTTCATCAACATCCACGCCGCGATTACTTAATTCGCTTTCCAGCCAGCTCTGCATATCTTTGCGGTCTTGTGCAGCGTTGTCTTTCGCCTTACGCATGTCGCTATCAAGCTGAGATATACGTGCTTCACTGTCAGCGATAAGCTGCTGCCAATGGAATTTGTGTTCGGTTTCCGCTTCGCGCTGCTGATCTTTGATTTCGTCACGACTAAGCTCAAATTGTGCTTTCGCTTGCTTTTGCGACTGTTGATTTGCTTCAAGCTTAGTTTTGGCTTTTTGTTTACGTACAGAAAGCGCCTGCTGATATTCGCTAAGTACCGTATCGCGGTCTTGCTGTGCACGTTTACGGCTGGCTTCGGCACTTTTAACGGCGTTGTCTTTTTGAGTAACCACAAGTTCGGCGTTGCGCACATCTTCGTTCGCTTTCGCGAGGCGCTGTTCACATTCGTTTTGCGCGGCAAGGGCAGCGGCTTGACGAATTTCGGCTTCTTGCAGCTGCTGTTTAAGGGCTTGTTCGGTAAAGGCATAGTCTGGGGTATCAAGTTCAGTAAGCGCTAACTTAACGCCCATAAAGGTATCGCTGTCGCCTTGTGCATTCTTTGCCATAGCAGGTGCTAAATCAGTACGCTCTAGTAGCTCAGGGCGAACAACTTTACCTAAGGACAACTCCCAGTCATCGACGTTGGCGCGCAAGAACTCAAGTAGCGAGCCTTCGCCTGGGTAAAGAAGCGCATTAATTTTGTTAACCGCTTTTTCTTCTTGTTGAAAGGCGTTGCGCGCTTTATCTAACGCATTAGAACACTCTTTGCGAAACTCAACTGATTTGCTGTGCGCCTGCTGCGCTTGTCGCAGCTCACCCCGCGCTGCATCTTCATTAATCGATGCTTCTTTTATGGCCGCATCAAGAATATCTAGCTGAGATTGTTCAAACTCGTTGTAGCCTGCGTTACTTAGTGAAGCTTTTAGTTCAGCTTCAGCAACTTTTAGCTCATTCAAACTATTTTGGTAATCGTTCTGAAGCGCGCTTAGCTGGCTATTGTAGTCGCTCTGAATACGACTTAATGCTTCACGCTCGCTCTGCTGCTGCTCAGCTTTATTCTCTGCGGCTTCTTGGCGTGCGGCTGACATTTCTTCTAAAGTGATTGACAGTTTTTCACCTAGCTCAGCCAAGCGCTTGTTATAGGCCGACTCAATATCTTGGTGTTTTTCAGTAAGCAGTACATAGCGACTATCGGCCATGGCCTTTTCATTTTGCCACTGCGACAAATTTGCCACGTCTTCTTTAAGCTGCTCAATATTTTCGTCTTGCCACTTATCGAATTCACGCTCTACCGTATCAAGTTCACTGGTGAACTTCTCAACATCGGCGCGAGCAGATGAAATCACCTGATTTAGGTGATCACGGGTATCACCCCACTCGCTGTCCGTTTGTTTGCGCTGGAAGCTATTCTCATCCAGTTCATTCTTTGTTGTTTCAACGCGCGCAGCCAAGTAGGTCTTATCAAGCTCGAAGCTATGCTTAAGGTTAGCAAGCACTTGCTCTGTTGTGGTTAGCGCCATGTCAGCTTGTTCGAGTTTAGAAAACTCAGGGCGAATTTTGTCGAATTGTTTAATTAAGTGACATTCTTTAATCCAGTCATCGACGCGATGGCGGCTTAGGCCTGAAGTAGGTGGCGTAACGCCATCTTCTTCTAAAATGGCGGCAATCATGGCCTTGATGGTTTCCATCTTGCCTTCTTTTGAGTGTACCGCTTTAGCCAGTTTTTCGATGTGGCGCATGTGTTTCGACGGTTCGCAAAGGCTAAAGATTTTAGCGTAGCCTAATAGCTCACGTGCATTGTTACTCTGGTTAAGCACACCGTGATCGTTTTGGATGATTGCGCGGAAGTCTTTCGTATTAAGTAAGCTCGTAACCAATATGTTGTTACGCTTCATGGCACGTGCAAGCTCGGCGCTGCTTACACTGGCGTGTTTGCCGTTCTTTTGCTCTATCAAGTAGTCACTGATTTCAAATGGCTTGCCGATTAAACGGTAATTTACGCCCGTACCATTTGAGCTTAACACTGCTTGGCACAGGTCACCTTCGGCACGCGTGTATTCATATATAATAAAGCTAGATAAACGAGGCAAGTACCAGCGTTCAAAGCTGTCACGGGTTGCCGGTACCACGCGGCTAGGATATTCGCCGTAAAACACGGGAATAAGTCGTTGAAGCGTGGTTTTACCCGACGCATTGGTACCACAAATATTGGTGTGTCCATCAAGCTTTAGCTCGACCACGCCTGGTAAATGCGTGTCGATAAGAATAATACGTTTTAAGCCTGCCATAGTGTTCCTGTATCAATAACTCTGCCGCGTGAACGCTCACACAGCACAAAACTGTACCTGCTTTGATAGGGTAAAAGTTGCATACCTGAAAGAAAGCGAGCACATGCGCACGATGTAGCCCGTCAGTGTATTATGAATTCACGAATTTGCACAGATGCGCGGCGATTTGTTGGTTACAAAGCATGCTATTGTTTGAAAGTTAAGTTAGCAAAGCATTTAAATATGCCGATAACGCTACTTAAATATAAAGCGGCACGTACTGATTAGGTACGTGCCGCTTTAGCGAAAGCATAAAGCTTTCATTGAACAGCTAAGAAGTGAACTGTTTCTATAAGGCTGTCTATCAGCTGTTTTACTTCACTGACAATACATTTACCGACTCAGGCGCGGGATACATCATGCTGAAAGTCGGCGCAATGTCACCCGAGGCTGCATTTAGAATATTGTCAAAGCGCAGGATCATGCCATTTGATTTTTCAGCAACATATACATGGCCATTGCTGAGCATCAAGTCTACCGGATTACCCAACATTGAGTTCGGTCCTGCAATATTAACCGATACATCAGTTATGCCATCGGCACTGCCTGCGCCAGGGATCACGTACAATTTACCGTCAGTAGCATCCGCTGCGCTGCCTACATCGGAAATGACCAAGCTATCGCTTTGGCTATCATAGTCTATGCCATGGATGTTGGTCGGCGCGGCAAATGCTGTCCCACCACTTGCAGGAACAATCAGCCTGTCTTCACCCGTAATTACGGTTTCACCGCTTTCCATTTTGCGCATCACTTCTTCAAACACGGCAACCGAACCGTTAGTTAACGCCAGATAGGCGCTATCAGTCGATGGGTCGTAATCCACATCCCAAGGGCGCGCCCCGTTGGACGCTTCAAGTGTTAATAGAGGCGCAACATTGCCTGACGCACAAGGCGAAAATACGCGAACGGCAGGAGTAGTTTCGTTGACATCAGCTACAAATACCACACCTGCTTCTGAGGCAATATCTAACCCTTTAGGTGCAATCAGTCCGGTAGCGCTACCCATAATCATGTGGTCGTAGCTATCGCTGTACGTCATTCCATCGCGCATAGTTTTCAAGCGGTTGATTACTAGTAAGCCACCTGTTGAGCTATCCACATCATCAAAGGTGATGACACCATCACCACTAGCCGTGAAAGCGGCACTCTCAATGCTCATACCAACCTCAAAGGTGCTTAGCTCGCTGGAAAGTACTGCGCTGTATTGCGCTACTTGCCCCGTGGTTGCACCTTCGCTTGCAGGGTTACTTGATACCGAAAGGCCCATAATAGGCATGGTAGTTATCCCGTCGTCAGAGGCGTCCTTCATTTCATCTAGTTCTTTAAATTCAGCCAAAGACTCTGGTTTCACCGAAGGTGTAGATAACGTCGGGGCAATGTCGCCGCTCGCACCGTTAAATATGTTTGAGAACACCAAAATGGCGTCATTGGATTTTTCCGCCACGCGAAGGTCAGAGCCCGTAAGAATAATATCTACAGGATTACCGAGCTGCGTCGATGCTCCACCGATAACTCTTGTTGGAACGACAGCTCCGTCAGCCGTAGAGACATTTTCTAAAACAAAAATTTGACCATCATCGGCAATTGCAGCATCGCCAACGTCTGACAACACCATGCGGTTAGACATAGGCTCATATACAATACCATGAAGGTTTACTGATATTTGATTTCCGTCTGCATCAGAAGGTACCACCGAGCGCATTACTGTGGGCGCAAAACCCGAACCAGCTACATTGTCATATACCGCTAGCGTACCATCGGTTAGAGCCACAAATAATCTATCGTTCTGTTCATCGTATGCTAGGTCCCATGGTTTTGCAGAAACCATAATCTCAGCAACAGGCGCAACGTCTCCCGACGCTTGCCCACCGAAAACGCTTACCTTTTGACCGTTAAAATCAGCTACCATTACCAACCCAGCGTCTTCAGCAAACGCGATACCTTTAGGGTTAACCAGGCCTGTTGCTGTACCGGTGATTTCGTTACCCGTATTCATCATATAGTTAGTTTGGACATCGAAATTGCACAATGTCCTCAATAAAGGTAAATCACTGTCACCTGCTTGCACCAAGGCTCCGCTTTCAGTGAAAACAATGCCTTCATTAGCGCCTGTGGTTACCGTGCTGAGTGCATTGGCATTTTGATCTACCACAGTTACCGTGTTGCGATTAGCATCGCCATTATTCGCAACCAAAAACGTACCAGCAGCAAAGCCAGGCGCACCGTCTTGCCCTGGAGCTCCATCTTGGCCTGGTGCGCCATCGATACCATCTGCGCCATTCAAACCGTCGCTCCCGTCATCACCATTACAGGCGCTTAAGGCAAAAACCATAGCTGAAGCTAATAGCGAAAGTTTTAATTTTTGTTGTGATGTTTTATTGAATTCCATCTTCATCTCCGTACTTATTGTTTAGTGAAGAGACGCTGCCAACCGCGCAATGCGATAAGTACTGCTCACGTCCTACTCAATAAGCCAAACGGGCGACGATTGATATTAGATGCAAAAAAATAAAAAAACCTCAATGCATTGCTGCGATTGAGGTTTTTTAGCGTTATGAAATTATGCGATAGCCTTAACGTGGAGGGAAGCCACCGCCTCCGCCAAATCCGCCTGGACCGCCGAATCCACCCGGGCCGCCTGGACCACCTGGGCCTCCAAAACCGCCACCCGGAGGCATCATGCCTTTCATCTGGCGCATCATCTTCTTCATGCCGCCGCCAGACATCTTTTTCATCATTTTCTGCATTTGCGTAAACTGTTTAAGCAAACGGTTTACGTCTTGAATTTGCGTACCTGAGCCTGCTGCAATACGGCGCTTACGCGACCCTTTAATCATATCTGGGCGCGCACGTTCAGCCGGTGTCATTGAGTTAATGATGGCTTCCATTTGATTGAACTGCTTGTCGTTTGCCTGATCTTTGATTTTATCAGACATACCACCCATGCCAGGAAGCTTATCAAGCATTCCCATCATGCCGCCCATGTTCTTCATTTGCTCAAGCTGATCTTTAAAGTCTTGCAGGTCGAAGCCTTTTCCTTTCTGTACTTTCTTGGCTAGCTTTTCCGCTTTCGACTTATCAACCTTACGCTCAACCTCTTCGATAAGGCTAAGTACGTCGCCCATGCCCAAGATACGAGACGCAATACGCTCAGGGTGGAAAGGCTCAAGTGCATCAACTTTTTCGCCCATACCGATAAACTTGATAGGTTTACCCGTAATGTGACGAACCGACAGTGCTGCACCACCTCGTGCGTCACCATCTGCTTTGGTCAGTATTACACCCGTTAAAGGCAGTGCATCGTTAAACGCCTTTGCCGTATTCGCAGCATCCTGACCGGTCATGGCATCAACCACGAACAGGGTTTCAATTGGCTTAACAGCAGCGTGAAGCTCTTTAATTTCGTCCATCATGTCGTTGTCGACATGCAAACGACCTGCAGTATCTACTAGTAGTACATCGAAGAAATTCTTCTTCGCTTCAACAATGGCATCGTTAACGATATCAATGGGCTTTTGTAAAATCGTTGACGGGTGAAAAGCTACATTCACTTCACCTGCAAGGGTTTCAAGCTGCTTGATAGCGGCCGGACGATAAACGTCGGCACTCACTACCATCACTTTCTTTTTCTCGCGCTCAGTTAGGTATTTCGCAAGTTTACCTACAGACGTAGTTTTACCCGCACCTTGTAAGCCCGCCATAAGCACAACAGCCGGAGGTTGAGTTGCGAGGTTAAGCTTTTCGTTCGCCTCCCCCATCACCGACTCTAGTTCAGACTGAACGATTTTAATAAATACTTGGCCAGGCTTGAGGCTTTTGGTTACTTCGGTACCAACTGCACGTTCTTTTACCTGTGCAACAAACGCTTTTACTACGGGTAGCGCAACGTCGGCTTCAAGTAGCGCCATACGCACTTCGCGTAGCGTTTCTTTAATATTGTCTTCAGTAAGACGCCCTTTACCGCTGACATTTCGTAATGTCTGGCCTAAGCGTTCTGATAAATTCTCAAACATAGTATGAAACTTCTTTTTATTTCAGACGTAATGCCCGCATTGTAACGTAAAAGCGAACGGTAACGTACCCACAATTGCGGTTAAATTTTTAAACTTTTGCGTCAAGGGTTGTCGAAATTTGATGTACGAATTTCGAAGTCGATATGGAGTAAAAATTGTCCTTCCATGATCCTATACCCACACTAAAAGTGGGTGTGAAACAAACAAAATCAAGGAGATGGTTGAATTTACTTGCAAGTTGCAGTATCAATACCGACTCAGTCGGTGAAGACGTCACCTACCTATTACAGGACGCATCATGAACACCCTTTTCGCCATTTCTGCTGCTTTACTCTACGCATTAGCTGCGGCAGTACTTATTGGCAAATTCGTACACCAAGACGGCCCGAATAAGCGATTAGGGCTATCCATCGCTAGTGTTGGGGCAATTGCACATATCGCTTTTCTCACCAACGTTATTATTGTCGCGCCTGGGCAAGACATGAGTGTAACCAACGTACTTTCATTAGTGTCGTGGATAATCACAGTATCCATGCTTATATTTGCCCGCGCCATTCCTAATCTTATTTTACTTCCTGTTGTTTTCGGCTTTGCAAGTCTTACGGTACTCGCCTCACAGTTTATTCCCGTGTCGTACATCATGCACATAGAGCTGCAGCCGGGCTTAGTTATCCATATTAGTTTGTCATTGTTTGCTTACTGCACTTTGGTCATTGCATTCTTATACGCACTGCAAATGTCCTACATTACCTACCGGTTAAAGCAAAAAGGTGCTGCGTTACTACATTCATCGTTACCCCCCCTTATGCTGGTAGAAAATATCTTATTTAAGCTATTACTTGCAGGCACTTGTTTATTAACAGTTTCGCTTATTAGCGGGTTTGTTTTTTTAGAAGATATGTTTAATAAAACCTATGCGCACAAAACAGTACTTTCCGCTGCAGCGCTTGTGGTATTTCTTGTTCTTCTTATAGGTCAGAAACTTCGAGGTTGGCGCGGGCGACAGGTCATTGTGATGACAGTGTTAGGCGTGACTTTATTGTCCCTTGCCTATTTTGGTAGCAAACTAGTTCGCGAATTTCTTCTTTAAAACTCCCTGTATTTATTGCTGAGCTCGCTGCCGGGCTGGCTGTTTAGGCGGCTCAGCGGCGCTCGTCACTTTTTGGTGTTATCTAGTTAATTAGGGGCATATCAACAATTTTCCCTTGAAACTCGCACCTCAAATCAATACATTTGAAGCCTAAGTTAAGACAGGAACCCATTAATTGGACGACATATCAACGAGTACGCTGTTTATCGCGCTCGGCGTACTCATATTACTATCTGCGTATTTTTCAAGTTCAGAAACTGGCATGATGTCGATAAACCGTTATCGACTCAAGCACTTGCAAGGAGAAGGCAACCGCTCAGCTATACGCGTTGCTAAACTTCTAGAACGACCTGATCGCCTTATAGGCCTTATTCTCATCGGTAACAACTTAGTAAACATTGCGGCATCCTCGCTCGCAACAATACTCTGTATTCGTTTATTCGGTGATTATTGGGGGCTTTTTGCTGCGACATTTGGCTTGACGCTGGTCTTACTTATTTTTGCAGAAGTAACGCCTAAAACCTTGGCTGCACTGTATCCAGAAAAAGTGGCATTCCCGAGCTCTATTATCCTGCTTCCGCTGCTTACTTTGCTGTACCCTTTTGTAGCAGCCATTAACGGTATCACAAACGGTATTCTGGCCTTACTAAGAATTAGTCCTTCAAGTGGAAGTGATGACTCGTTAAGTCGAGAAGAGTTAAGAACCGTGGTTTTCGAAGCGGGTGCCATGATCCCTAAGCGACACCAAGATATGTTGGTGAGTATTTTGGACTTAGAAAGCGTAACGGCCGAAGATATTATGGTGCCGCGTGCTGAAATTTTTGCTATCGACATAAACGACGACTGGAAGAAAATTCAGAAAGCGTTAACCCATGCTCAACATACCCGTGTTCTGTTATACCGAGACAGTGTCGATGATGCGGTAGGGTTTGTGCATGTGCGTGACGCCCTGCGCCTTTTATCAAAAGACCAGTTTACTAAATCGAGCTTGCTTCGTGCAGTTCGTGAGATTTATTACACACCTGAATCTACACCGCTGCACACATTGATGTACAAATTCCAAGCCGAAAAAGAGCGCATTGCTCTGGTTGTTGATGAGTATGGCGACATTATGGGTCTAGTCACTCTTGAAGATATTCTTGAAGAGATTATCGGTGACTTTACCACCAGTATGGTTCCAGACCACAGTAAAGAAGCACACGTTCAGCAAGATGGCTCGGTACTGGTTGATGGAAGCGCCAACGTACGAGAGTTGAACAGAGAAATGGATTGGAATTTGCCGACTGAAGGTCCCAAAACCCTTAACGGTCTGTTGCTTGAGTATCTCGAGGATATTCCTGAAAACAAGGTAAGTGTGCGTTTGGCGGGTTACCCATTAGAAATTGTAGACATTTCAGAAAGCATGATAAAAACAGTTAGAATCATGCCGGAATACTACGTGCCACCAAGAGAATCGAATAACGACTAAACTCTTAAGGCTAGTAGTTTCGACGCTAGCCTTTTGCTTCATCAGCGAGTCGCTGCGCACGATTTGCCATCGCTCTCGCTTTCGCAGCAGCGACCTTATCTGACAACTCAGATAACTTGGCAATAATATCCTGCGTCTCCTCATCTTCACGTAAATCAGCCTCCGCCATATGCGATTGCAATGAACGCTTAAGGAGCTCAGGAATAGATTTGCTGTCCATTTCCCAACCCTTCAATAGAATAAACTTTGACACTCTCAAAGAGGCTATCGACCGAAGAGAAAGATACTTAACTACTAATTGTTCAGTTTTTACAAAATTGGGGATGAATTAACTACACGCATTAGACGCCTTGGTAGTGGGTGACTAAAGTGCCTTTGTGCTCGCTCAATGAATACTTGATAACAGCAATTGATGCTGTAGAAAACAAGCTGGTAGTGTAAGACTGGCAAAGTTCATCTACCAGATAGCTAACCAGCGGCATGTGGCTCACCACCAGCAGTTTTTTGATTGGTTTTTTTGAATTAACCGCCGCATGAAGAAGCCCATCAATATAGTCACTGACCAAACGAGGGGAGCCCTCTGGAACAATATCTTCATTGCTTTCAACTTTGTCCGCTACTATGTCTAGCGACACCATATCATGGGTTTGTTTGGCTCGACGATATGGGCTAACAAGCGCTAAATCAACACTACCTTTCGTGCAATACTGGTCTTTCAACCATAGTGCAGCTGACTTTGCTTGCTCTCGTCCAAGTGACGTAAGCTGCCTATTCTTGTCATCGAGTCTGGGCGCTTCTGCTTCACCGTGACGCATAATGAAAAGATAAATGTCGTCGTTGCTACTTTGACCTGACATAACATTGCGCATAGTATTAATGAAAGTACGCTAACGATATCAGAGAGCTGATTCTTCGCCTAGCGCTAAACTATGAATAATGAGAATTTTCGACCATTATTTAAGGTTTTGTGAAGATTATCTTAATAGACGCTCCAGCAGTAAGGTGCCTTTTATCAAATATGAGACGATGTGAATAACACAATAAACCTAGAAGACGCGCACCACGTTATGTTACCTAACGGGCTACGCGCTATGTTATGTTATACGCCTGAGGCAAGTGAGTCGTTTGTCTCTATGGCGGTAAGAGCTGGGCACTTTTACGACCCTGATGATTGTCAGGGGTTAGCTCACCTGTTAGAGCATATGTTGTTTATGGGAAGCCGTCATTTACCCAAGCCTAACGCAATAAATGGTTTTATTGAGCAGCATGGGGGCACGATAAACGCTTGGACAGGCACCGAGTATGCAAACTACCATTTCAACTGTAGCGGTGACGCTATTGCGCAAACCTTGCCCGCGTTCGCCGATATGCTTAGACAACCTTTGTTTGAGGACGAGGCGCTCACTAACGAAATCAAGAATATCCATGCAGAATTTGAATTCAAAAAGAAAGACGACCTGCGTCGACTTTATCAAATTCACAAAGAAACCTGTAATCCCCAGCACCCTTTTGCTAAGTTTTCAGTAGGTAATAGTGATACCTTTTCTCAACATGGATGCGCCGCGCTTAAACAACGCCTTAAAACACTTCATCAAACCTATTACTGCGCAAAAAACATGTGCTTGTGTATCGTCAGTACCATGCCGCTCCCGCAGCTTGAAGCATTAGTGCACCAATGTTTCGGTAGTATGCCACAAGGTGAATTGGCAGCTGATGATTGGCCACCGCTTTACACCGATAATGAGCTAGGAATACAAATAAACATTCACCCACTGCAGTCAGCTAAGCGAATGATAGTAACGTTCGCCCTACCCGCTTTGCAGAACGACTACAAAACAAAACCATTGAACTATATTAGTCATTTAATTGGGGATGAAGGTGAAGGAAGTTTACTTGCCTACCTTAAAGAAAAAGACTGGGCGCTGAACCTTATTGCTGGTTCAGGTATAGAAGGAGACAACTTTAAAGACTTTAATGTGAGCTTTCAGCTGTCGCAAAACGGGCTCGACAACAAAGACCGTGTATTAGAGGCACTTTTTAGTTATATCTCAATAATTCGAGACGCTTCTCATGAGGATTGGCGTTTTCACGAGAAATCGAAGTTAAATACGCTAGCCCTTGAGTACGAAGAAAATATCAAGCCTCTTAGCCTGGTCACTGAATATGCGCAGCACCAGTTTATTTTTGGTCCAGACGAATTATGCAAACTGCGTTCTACCATAGGAAGCTATGATAAAAGCGTCATTGAACATGCTTTGTCCTATTTCACTCCAGACAACATTCGTCTGAAAGTTATTTCGAAAGACGTAAAGACCACTCAAGTTTGTGCATTCTACGAAGCTGAATATAGCGTTGAGAAAATTGATGCTGTGTTGTTGCAAAAACTATCTTCACCTTCACCTATAAGTGAATTACAGCTTCCTCCACCCAACCCTTATTTAGCAAACGAGTACAGCCTTATACTGCCTGAGACTGGATTTAACATTCCTAATAAGTTAGTCGATACCGGCGGTTATCGGTTCTGGTTTGCCCAAGACCAGCAGTTCCATAGTCCTAAAGGCGATATTTATATTTCTTTTGACGCTGCAAAATTTTCTGATTCTTTACTGTCTGTTGCCGCTAAACGCATTTGGCTTGGCGCTTTAAATGATCATTTGCAGGCAAAATACTATCGAGCTGAAATTGCCGGTCTTCACTATCGTATATATGGCCATCAAGCTGGTTTTACGCTTCACACGCGAGGCTTTACTAACCAGCAAACCTTTTTGGCCAACGAACTTCTCGATGCTGTACTTGATTTTGTACCCGACGAAAGAGCGTTTGAGCATCACAAAACGCTGCAGCTCCAAAGCCTTCACAACTCGCTATTGAACAAGCCAACTAACCGTTTATTTTCTAGATTAAGCGTGCTTATTCAACGCAATACACAGGCTCCAGTAGAACTATTAGATGTGATAGACACTATCTCTTACGAGCAAATGCTTAATTTCAGAACCCGTGCTTTTGAACATTATTTTATTGAAGCATTTATTCACGGAAACTGGGCGAGTGAAGAAGCAAAAGCCTTTTCAGCAAACTTACAAAAACAATATAAAAATGCAGGTGGTGGTCCACTATCACGCGCCGTATCTAAGCTTCCAGTAGGCGGGACGCTCTATCATGAAGTGCTGTGCAATCATGACGATTCAGCGGTTGTGCTTTATCTACAGGCTCCGTCCCCAGGGTTAACCGATACGGCGTTATGTATGGTATTAGAGCAAATGCTAGCCGCTCCATTTTTCAATTCGTTACGTACAGAGCAACAACTGGGCTATATCGTAGGAACGGGCTATGTTCCACACAACCAGCACCCCGGCATGGCGTTCTACATTCAAAGTCCACAGTGCAGTCCCAAACACTTGTTAGATGCGATGACCGACTTTTTATTTCAGCAATTAAACGAAATAGAATTCTACCGCTTCTATTGGCCAACTATTCAACAAAATCTCATAAAGCAGCTAGAAGAACGGGACCTTACCCTTTCGATGAAGTCTCAGCGATTATGGGTGAGCTTAGGTACCCAGGATTTAGGATTTAATAGAAATGTTAAGCTTGCCGAGCGAGTGAAAGCGCTGAGTTTTGAAGAAATTCAAGATTTTGCACACCAACTCGCTAAACGCGAACGTTGCGGAGAACTGGTTCTGTTTTCAAAAGGAAAGTTCGAAGCAATATCAACACAAGGGAAACGAACTATCAACAGCATCTCTCACTTTAAGCAAGAAATCCCGTACTACTAATCAACGTATACTAATAGCATAGTGTTAAACAAAACCGGCGATTTGCCTGCCTATTCACGGTACGTTTAGCATCGTATTTATGCGGTAAGTGTACTGCACTCATAAATAGCCAACTTAAAAAGTAGCTAGCAACATAGCCCGTTCTTTCAACATCTTGTGGAAAACAAACACGAACCTACAATATAGCCAGAATATAAACGTCAAGTTTTTGACCATGGTGTCGATAAATAGACATCGAATTTACCCTCGGTTGCTTAATAAGTAACCCATCATCCCTGCTATCTCTAAAAAGTCCTTGTAGAGACTCGGTTAATTCGGCATATTTATTATTCTGGTTGTTAGGGATGCTGCCAGAAAAATTAGAAAAATAATAAATGGCGTATGCCAAAGGTGTATAGGTGCGCTCAACCCTAATTTATTCAATGCTGCTTCTCTCGTTGGCTTTGTCTGGAATTATTTTCAATTCTGCAAAGGCGATAGAAGTTTCTGATCTTCACTTCACAGAATTAAATAAGCAACACGGCCTATCAGACACCGCAGTGTTAGACATTGTGGAAGACCATATGGGGTTTATATGGCTAGCGACGTCAAATGGCCTCAACCGCTACTCGGGTTATGACGTAAAGCAATACCACCCGTCAGACGTTGATCCTAACTCCCTGCCTTCAGGATACATTCAAACACTCTTTGTCGATTCTGAAGGGCACCTGTGGGTTGGTACCCATTCAGGGCTTGCTCTCTATCAGCCTGAGTCAGACAGTTTTAAAGTCTTCGATAAAGATAACTCGGTGATAAAAACAGACTTGATCACTGCAATTTCAGAAGCGAAAAATGGTGACATCCTTTTTACTGACCGTAAGTTTCTTTATCGCTATGCAAAACAAAACACACAAATAAGCGTTCTCACTCAACTCTTTAAAGAGGAAAGCTTTATAAAAGTGATATTTGAAGAGGCCAACCGTATATGGGTTGGATCCAATGAGTTTGGCGCAGCCTTGTTAGATACTGAAACGCTGGATGTTTACGACGCAAGCAAAGTCAACCCCTGGGGTGTTTCTTTAGACATACGTGCACTGCACGATATCACTGTAATTAACGGCAATTATTGGTTAGCAACAAATGAGGGCCTAATCGTTTTAGCGTCTAATGGCCGCATTTTAAAGCGGATTCAAGGCGATGACTTGGGCGTTACCGAAGAAGTTAATTCTTTTTCAATCTCTGTGGTGGGTGAAGATATTTGGGTGGGCACTTATATTGGGCTGTTTTTATTATCAGATGCTGCTCAAGCGACAATATCTCCCGATTATCGTCCTGATTTCTTGCATTTAAACTCAGACACCTACAGTACTACCGGCATACCCTCTGCAATAGTGATGCGAGTAATTGAGGATCGTACGGGCGTGGTGTGGGCCGCCACTTTTCACCGCGGCGCTTTCAAATACCACCCTGAGTACGCCAGCGTACATTTTCAGCCTGTGTATAACTCTGACCGACATAGCGAAGACAACTTTTCTACATTGTGGGGCTTTGCAGAGAGCAGCGAAAAGACACTTTATCTGGTGTCTCAGCAAAAAGGGCTAGGCAAAATCTCTCGAGAAACTGGAAAAGTATCGTTTTTTGATTTTTTTGAAGAAATGGATCCCGCTATTCACTATTGGGACATTGAAATTGATGACCAGGATAATATTTGGATTGCCTCCTCTGCTGGGTTGCTCGTACTCAAAGATACTAAAGACGGATTAGTGTTAGTGCATGAGTATTTCAAGGGCTCCTTTATTGATTATATCTTTAAGAGCGACTCGGCCATTTGGTTGCAGGGATTGGTTGGGCATGTCTATTCCATAAACACACCTCCTTTTTCAGAAGAAATTAAAAGCGTAGAAGTGATTAAGACTGCACCAACTGAAAAAACTAGGGATATACTAGCGATATACGAGGACAACAATAATAATATCTGGTTTAGGGCGGGAGAGAAGGTAGTCATTTACTCAGTTAATGAAGGCAAAGCCATCCAAGTTCTCGACTCATCTAACGGCATTAACTCTCTGGTCTATGGCGTACACGAAACCCCGTCTGGGTTTTGGCTGACCACACGTTCTGATGGCGTTATTCAGCTAGATAAGAAAAGCTTCGCCCTACTTAATAAACAAAAAAGAGACAACCAAAGTGGTTTTATAACTTCAACAGTAGCTGTAGGAAACAGCATTTGGTATTCCGATGCAAAGGGGGTGCACAAGGTTCACCTACCTTCGCTTAGAGAGGCTGATAGTATTCCTAACGCCCAGTTGGAATTTAACTCACTTGGTGAAGGCGCGGTCATTGCCACTACTGATGAGACAATTTATTTTGGCGGTAATAAAGGCTTTGTTAAAATTTCAAAGCATGCAATAAACGTTAATGATCAAGTAGAGAAAACCCTCCCTCCGCAGCTGTATCAAGTGAGTGTATTTGGTTCGGTTGAAAAAACTAGATATACACAAGACAAAAGTGAAGACTCTTCAAGTTATCAGGCTTTAAAAGAAAGTATCACTTATGAAGAACAGTTAATGCTTAAGCACGACGAAACGCGCTTTAGTGTTTCGTTTGGGCTGGTTAACCCGGTTTATCCGGATCAGGTAACCTATCGATACAAGCTTACCGGTTTTGAAAGTAACTGGGTTTACGTCGATAAAGAGCGCACTGCACAGTTTAACAATATTTCTTTTGGTAACTATACATTTTCAGTACAAGCGAAAGAGCCAGGTAAAACTTGGTCTGACAGTAGAAGTTTAAAAATAACCATAGAACGCCCCCCATGGCTTCATACCGTTGCCCTTGTATTCTACTGCCTAATTGCATTGGCTATCCTTGCTTTCATTCTGCGCCAGTACCAAATAAGAAAGGCAAACCAGCTTGCTATTAAAGAGTCAGAAGAGCGTTTAAAACTTACGTTGTGGAGTTCGGGCGATGAATTATGGGACTGGGATGTCTATCGAGGTCAGGTTTATAGGGCAAACACTTGGGGCACGTTAGATTTTCCTCAAGACGATATTCGTACCACCGGCGCTTATGATGCTAATATCCATCCTAACGACATTAATCGTGTCAAATCTGCGCTCAGAGAGCATTTAGAGGGCGACAGTGATTTTTATGAACTAGCCTACCGCGCTAAGACGTTTAAAAATCAATGGATTTGGATCCTTGATCGCGGAAAAGTGGTAGAGCGTGACCATAACGAACAACCGGTGCGAATGACGGGTACGTTAAAGAATATCCACCACTTGAAAGAAGCAGAAGAACAGCTTAACCTGTTCAAGCGCTCGATAGAGAACATTTCAGAAGGGGTATTTATTACCAATACCCAATTCAAATTTATCAGCGTTAACAACGCCTACTGCAGCTACACTGGGGAAACCCGCGACCAAGCCCTTGCCAGCTACATGCATTTTCACCTGTACCCCGATGCATTTACTGAAGAAATCAAGAAAACCCTTAAATCTAAGGGCAACTGGTCTGGTGAGGTAGAGAGCGTGCGTGTGAACGGCGAACGCTACGAAATGGAGCTAAATATTGATGCCGTGCACGATGAAGACGGCAAAATTAGTCATTTCGTGGGTGTTTTCAGCGATATTACTTCACGTAAGAGCACCGAAAAAGAACTATTAAAGCTCGCGAACATCGACCCCCTTACCGAGCTACCTAACCGTTCGTTTTTCCAAGCAAGTCATCAAAACTTGGTGCGAAAATCCAGCGCTCACTCCTTACTTTGCTTGGACATGGATAACTTTAAAAAGATAAACGACTCACTGGGCCACCAAACCGGCGATATTCTAATAAAGCAAATTGCTAAACGGCTACAGCGCATTACTGGAAAAAATGCCACCTGCTACCGACTGGGTGGCGATGAATTCAGTATATTGATGGAAGATAACGCTGATATTCATACGGTAACCCACTATGCACAAAGCTTATTAGACACCTTATCGCGCCCCTTTATTATTAATAAACAAGAGTTTGTGCTAGGCGCAAGTATTGGTATTGCCTTTTACCCTGATGACGGTGAGTCCCCCCAAGAAATGCTTAAAAACGCAGATACAGCCATGTATTTTGCGAAAAATAACGGCGGCAACAGCTATCAGTTTTTCAGTGGTGAAATGAATCAAAATGCGGTTAGGCAGCTGCAAATTGAAAACTTAATCCGTCAAGGCATTAAAGACGATTTGTTCACTGTTTACTACCAGCCTAAAGTGGACATCGCTTCTGGTAAATTGGTTAGTATGGAAGCACTAGTGCGTTTTGAGCACCCGCAAAAAGGCATAGTGAGCCCGGGGCAATTTATTCCCTTAGCAGAGCAGACCGGTCAGATTATTGAAATTGGTGAGCAGGTACTTCGCAAGGCCTGCGCCGATACCAAACGCTGGGTAAATCAGGGGTTATTTAGCGGTCGTGTGGCCGTTAATATTTCGGCAAAGCAGTTTGAACTACCAGACCTAGATGACAGAATAAACAGAATATTGAGCGATGTAGGTCTGTCACCGCTTCACCTTGAGTGTGAAATTACCGAAGGCACGCTAATGGAAAGCCCCGAAAACGGCCTTCAAATGATGACCCGACTGCGTGAGCGAGGCATTCACTTAGCGCTAGATGATTTTGGCACCGGCTATTCGTCACTGGCGTATTTAAAACGTTTCCCTCTCAACACCTTAAAAATTGATAAAGCGTTTATCGATGATATTGCGAAAAGCAATGTGGACAGGCATATGGCAGCCGCCATTATAAATATTGCCCACAATTTAGGTCTTAAAGTGGTAGCAGAAGGTGTCGAAGAAGAGTCACAATTAGACATACTGCGCCGCTATGACTGCGAGATGTTACAGGGGTTCCTATACAGTCGCCCACTAAACGCAGAACGTTTCGAAAAGCTGCTTACCGAAAATCAAAAGCTACATACACTGTTAGGCAGTAGCCAGTACTAATGCCTTCCCCCCTTCGGCATTCTTTACTGAGGGGGCATTTCTTACCCCGCTAACTACCTTCAAGCGGCAAGCTTAGGCAAAACTCTTCCCTTTCAACCTTCGTATATTAGACTTTAGTGCCATTATTATGGCGCTAGCTTTGCCCCTATTTACAGTAGGCCTCAATAAAACTGTAAACCTTTGATTTTAAAGGATTTAAAAAATCATCTTACATATTGGCACGTAACTAGCAATAACTAGAGTGCCGGTAACAAATATAAAAAATCGGCTTTGTTTGTTCGTTCAAAAATATCAGAGGAAATTAACATGTTAAAAGAGTACGCAGTTGCACTAGTACTTTCTACCGCTACCCCAGTTGCTGCCGACAAACTAGAGGGCGCTAAACAGGCTCCTGAGTCGCAAAAAGAGACAGTAAGCCAGCCAGAGTATGTGCGACCTAAAACGGGTGGCGGCCATGGTGGTGGCGTAGGCTTCTAATTGAAGTTAAAACGATTTTCAAAAAAAAGAGAGTACATACTCTCTTTTTTTATATCCGCAAGATAAGAACAACATTTAGTTAATGAGTTAATCGCTGACTCTACGCTGTAATATAAAGATTATTAAACCCCACTGCATTGCGCCAGTGTATATGGCGAGAGATAGAAAACATGGGCAGTAAAATTGGACCTAACACAAAACCAGCTATCGCCCACTTTTTCGCGCTCATTCCCCATTTAAACGCTTCTACATAAAAATAGAGAGAAAAGATAACGCTTAATACTACGAGTGAAATCACACTGCCTCCGCCTATTTGACCTAGTTACGTGGGTTTACTTATCCCCATCAATTATTCAATTTAACTTACTGATAATTGACGCCAACAATTTGACACGTTCATTTTTTAACCGCAGGAATTTTACCCAAAATAGAACAATAAACCAGCAAAAATACCTATTAGACATAAAAAAACCGGGCAAAGCCCGGTTTTTAACATTTTATAAACTTAGCTGTAAAATTTTTGATCGTTTTCCGCCATTTTTACTAACACTTCAGCAGGTGCAAATTTATCACCTACAGCAGTAGCATAATGGTTTAAACGAGCAACAAGGTGTTTGATACCCAGTGTATCCATATAGCGGAACGGGCCGCCTAAGAATGGAGGGAAGCCAATACCGAAGATAGCGCCAATGTCGCCGTCGCGGGCATTACGGATAACGCCTTCGTCTAAACAGC
Organism: Alteromonas marina; assembly: GCF_000808575.1. Classification (GTDB taxonomy): domain Bacteria; phylum Pseudomonadota; class Gammaproteobacteria; order Enterobacterales; family Alteromonadaceae; genus Alteromonas; species Alteromonas marina_A. Next base: position 52,800 of record NZ_JWLW01000004.1, on the reverse strand, counting down.
GCGCTGCTTCATTAAGCATCATTAATACACAGCGTTCAGCAACTTCTTTTTCGCTTAGCTTAGCAGAAGGTGATAGCCCAAGTAATTCGTAGATTGACTCATCGACTTCTTTACCTGGTTTTTTGCCTTCATAAGAATAAAACCCTTTTTGGTTTTTCTTACCTTTTCTGCCGTCTGCAAGTACTTTGTCAAAAGCACTTGGCGCAGTGAAGCGCTCGCCGAACGCCTCTACAAGGAATGGGATAATCTTAGTACCAACATCAATGCCCACTTCATCAAGTAGTTTCACAGGGCCTACCGGGAAGCCAAACTTAACCAATGACTTATCGATGTGCTCAATAGGCTCACCGTCAAGAATGAGGTTTGCCGCTTCATTCATGTAAGGTGCCAAAATACGGTTTACGTAGAAACCCGCACCGTCTTTAACAACAACCGGTGTTTTGCCTTGCTTTTTAGCAAATTCAACTGTCGATGAAATGACTTGGTCAGACGTTTTATCGTGAGCAATTACTTCGGCCAAAGGCATTTTGTCTACTGGCGAAAAGTAATGCAGACCAATCACATTTTCAGGACGTGCTGCCTTAGCTGCAATTTGTGTAATAGGAATAGACGAGGTGTTAGACGCGAAAATCGTGCTTTCTTTGCAGTTCTCTTCAATATCCGCCACCATTTTCTGCTTAAGGTCTAGATCTTCGAAAACCGCCTCAACCACGATATCAGCATCTTGGTAGCCGCTATAATCTAGCGTACCGGTAAGAAGCGCTAACTGTTTCTGCATTTCACTATTGCGCATGAAACGCTTCTTCACCTTTTTGTTTAAGATGTCATAGCTGTATTTCATTGCGTTGGCGATGCCTTCAGCACGCACGTCTTTAATACGCACAGGTACACCGGCTTTGGTCGACGTTACATAGGCGATACCACCACCCATTAAACCACCGCCAAGCACACCGACTTTCTTCATTTTTTCAGGTTTAACACCTTCAACGCCGTTTTCTTTCTTCATTTCTGTCGTAGCGAAGAAAATCTGACGTAACTGGAAAGATTCCGGCGTCATAACAAGCTTACCAAAGGCTTCAGCCTCGGCTTTAAGCCCCGCTTTCATCCCTTCGTTCATGCCCGTTTCAATTACATCAATAATGTAGCCTGGCGCTGGATAATTACCTTTGGTTTTGGCAAATGTCGCCTCGCGCGCTTTTTTGAACATCATGTTACGGCCCGGGCCGGTTTTCTCTAACACTTTGTCCATCACACTCTTTTGCGGCGCTTCCCTTTCTGGTTTGCGTTTAAGCGCAAACTGTTCAGCTACCTTCAACAAAACACTGTGAGGTACCACGTCATCTACAATACCGTACTTTTTAGCTTGCTTAGCGCGTGCTGGAGACCCAGTAAGCATCATTTTCATCGCTTGCTGAATGCCAATTAGGCGAGGAAGGCGCTGAGTACCACCGCTGCCTGGCAACAAGCCAAGCTGCACTTCCGGTAGACCTACCTGAGTGCTAGGTGAATCGGTACATACACGGTAGTGACACGCTAATGCTAGTTCTAAACCACCGCCTAACGCTGGGCCGTGAATAGCCGCAACAAAGGTCGCCTTCATGTTCTCAATTCTATCGAAAATGGCTTGACCGCCAGCGGCAATCGTTGTGGCATCTTCCGCAGTTTTACACGCTGCTAGCATGGTGATATCGGCACCTGCTACGAATGAGCTTGGCTTGCCGCTTGTTAACACCACACCTTTAATGCTGCTGTCGCGTTCAATATCATCAAGCATGGCAGATATCTCATCGCCAAACTCAGCTTTAAGCGTATTCATGCTCCCGCCAGGTACGTCCATGCTAAGAATAGCTACGCCATTATCTTGCTTGGTTAACGTAAATGCACCTGATGTTGGCTGAACTTCATTTGTCATTTCTTGTTCCTGACTCATATTATTCTGTCTCCACAATCATTGCGGCACCAAGACCACCCGCAGCACATGCAGTAAGAAGACCTGTACCGCCGCCACGACGATTTAGTTCGTTTAGCATTTGCGTGATCATACGTGTTCCGGTTGCAGCAAACGGGTGACCATAAGCAATTGAACTACCCATTACGTTGAATTTGTCCATATCAATTTCACCCGTCGCTTTGTCGCGGCCAAGTTTCTCTTTAGCGAACTTGTCACTTGCGAACATCTTAACGTTTGCCAAGGTTTGCGCTGCGAACGCTTCGTGCATTTCAATCAGTGTTAGGTCGTTTAGCGTCATACCTGCGCGGTCTAGCGCAATAGGTGTCGCATACGACGGCCCCATTAGCATGTCTTCCCACACATCAATTGCCGAAAACGCGTAGCTCTTAATATAACCCAATGGCGTGTAGCCTAGCTCTTTCGCTCGACTTTCTGTCATCATCAGCACGGCAGAAGCGCCATCGGTAAGCGGTGTAGCATTTGCTGCTGTTACCGAGCCATACTTTTTATCGAATACTGGGCGAAGTTTAGCGTAGCCTTCAAGCTTAGAATCGAAACGTACGTTGTTATCGCGCTCAAGCGCACCTTTATAAGGTTCAGCATAAGCGGTCATCACTTCGCTAGACAGCTTGCCTGCTTCCCAGCTTTCAGCGGCTAGGCTGTGCGAGCGATGCGCAAGCTTGTCTTGTTCTTCACGAGAAATTTGATGCGTTTTCGCCATTTGCTCCGCCGTTTGTCCCATCGACAAACCTGTAGAGTACTCTGCTACCGCAGGAGGAACAGGCGCTAGGTCTTTTAAGCTTAAACGCTTGAAGATGTTTAGCTTTTGACCCAACGTTTTGGTTTTCTGTAAATCTACCAGCGCGCGCGCAAGGTTCTTCGATACACCGATAGGTGATACCGACGTTGAATCTGCACCACCTGCGATGCCTACCTGTACTGTACCAGCCATCATGCTTTCTGCGATGTTTACCGTTGACTGGAAGCTCGTCGCACATGCACGAGATACGCTGTAAGCGTCGGTATGAATATTCATGCCCGTGCCAAGCACGATTTCGCGCGCAATGTTTGGCGCTTCAGGCATTTGTACTACTTGACCGTAGACAACCTGATCAACCCATTCTTTTTGAACACCATGGCGAACGAGAAGTTCGTTTACGACCATTTTACCTAGATCAACAGCCGGAACACCGTGGAAATATGTAGCCATTTTCGCAAACGGAGTACGCAACCCCGCGACAATGGCGATGCGATCACCCTCTCGGGTAGTAACTGATTGTTTTGTTGCCATAATGCACCTAAATTAATGACCGACTTCCGTTTGAGCTTATCGCCCCAAAGTGGTCTGACCTGTAATAAACCCGATTTTTACAAACAATGAACAAAATAGCAAATAATGCAGGGTTAAGGGCAACATAAATGAAACTAAAGTTTACCCTGGTCATAAATTTTGACCGTTTTATGCTATCGAAATTTATAAAGCTTGCTTCGCATCCAACCACATATCGCATTTTTATTACTGTTTGACGACTTGAAGAAAGATAGAATGAACCTTATATGGAAATGAAAGAATGTTTTGTGTCATTGTGACGGGCTAAAGCTATCTAATTAATATGTAATTTACTTTTTAGCTAAGCGATCACTTTATAAGAGATTTATAAATCTATCGTTCCGATGACACTTCCTGATAACGAGAACTCAAACGGAAATTTTGCATTATGGCAGCAGCGCAATTTCAACAGTTACACGCTTATTTAGACCAACAGATTATTGGTCAGCATGCGTTAACCAAAAGCCTTCTTATCGCTCTTTTAGCCGACGGCCACCTTCTGGTAGAAGGCCCTCCAGGGCTTGCAAAAACACGCGCAATCAATGCACTTGCTAACGGTATTGACGGCGACTTCCATCGCGTACAATTTACCCCAGACCTTTTGCCTGCCGACTTAACCGGTACAGACATATACCGTCCCGAAACCGGTGAGTTTGTTTTTCAAAAAGGGCCGCTTTTTCATAACTTAGTGCTAGCCGACGAAATCAACCGCGCACCAGCAAAAGTGCAATCGGCCCTGCTTGAAGCCATGGCGGAACGTCAGATTACGGTGGGCAGTAAAACCTACCCTCTTCCTCCGCTATTTTTAGTAATGGCGACGCAAAACCCGCTAGAGCAGGAAGGAACTTATCCACTACCTGAAGCACAGCTAGACCGATTCTTGATGCACGTGGACATCGATTATCCTGGCGCCGAGACAGAATTAGAGATATTGCGCTTAACGCGAGGTGAAGCCCTCTCAGAACCGCCTGTTACGCCACCAACGCTAACTCAAGACGATATTTTTACCTCGCGTAAAGAAGCGTTGTCTTTGTATATGGCGCCTGAGTTAGAACAGTATTTAGTTCAATTGATTATGGCTACACGTCAGCCTGCGAATTTTGACGCGGAATTAGGCCAGTGGATAGCGATGGGAACAAGCCCTCGAGCAACCATCAGTCTAGATCGCTGTGCACGCGCTCACGCATGGCTTAGCGGCAGAGACTTTGTTGGTCCTGATGATATTCAAGCTGTGGTTCACAACGTGCTTCGCCACCGTATTATTCTGTCATATCAAGCCGAGGCTGAAGGCGTAACGATTAACGACGTACTTGATAAGATTGTTGCAACTGTCGCAGTCCCTTAAGCTATGGTGAATGTACAAGCGCAGCTAAACAAGCTGCAAAGTAATGGCGTCTCGTTGTCTACCGCAGAATTATTACGCTACCAGCAGTTAGCTAAGCTGTTTAGTTTGGCGCCTAAACGTATGCCACAAGCTAAACTTGCTGGGAGTTATCTCACCAAGCACAAGGGCCGAGGCATGGAGTTTGATGAGGCCCGGCATTATCAGCCTGGTGATGATATTCGCGCTATTGATTGGCGCGTTACTGCGCGCACGGGTAAAACTCACACTAAAGTGTATCGGGAAGAGCGAGAGCGCCCGGTTTTTCTATTCTGTGACTACCTACCTTCAATGGCATTTGGCACGCAGCTGCTTACTAAAGCGGTGCAAGCCGCTCATGTATCTTCATTAATTAGCTGGTCTGCTGCCGCTCGCGGCGATAAGGTTGGCGCGCTGGTATTTAATCAGCAACAGCACAAAGAAATTAAACCACTAACTCGCAAAAAAGCAGTGTTGCACGTGTGTCATGAACTTATGGCATTGCACGAACAGAGCGCGCAATCTAAGCCGGACAAAGTCAAAGACGAACAAGCTTTTGCCGATGCGTGCGCTAGGGCAAGACGAATAGCAAGACCGGGGAGCTTGGTTTATCTTGTGTCGGACTTTCAGCATTTAAGTACCCAAGCTATTCAACACTTAAGTCACTTAACACGACACTGTGAAGTAAGGGCTATCGTAATTAACGATCCAATAGAACACGCCTTGCCACAAACCAGTTCACTACAAACCGTCAGCGTTTCTGATGGCCGAAACCAACAACGCTGGGTGTTAGGCGACAATACCGAGCAACAGCACTATCAAAAATGGCGCAGTGAACACAACAGCGCGATTTATAGCACCTTGCGCAAAAACAATATCGCTCGATTTAGTGTTTCAGCGGGTCTTCCCCTAGACGAGCAGCTTCAAAGTATGCAACAAGAACAAAGGTTGGAGCTTAATTAATGCAGAGCAGTATTCTTTCAACCCATTTTGTATCAAGCTTTTTATCTAGTTACACAAAATCAGCTGCTCAATCGATGCCACCGGCAAATCAAATGCCAGTGCCCCCTCAGCAGCAAGATCCACTCGCTCAACTGCGCGATATACACGTACCTACAGAGGTCAACATTTGGCCATTAGATTGGGGTTGGTGGGTCGCAATTGCAGTAGTTTTACTTGCTCTATTTTGCCTATATAAAGCGATCACTGCTCACCTACGTCACAACAAGGCGCGTAAGCAGGCTTTAGCCTTACTTGAATCGATTTCAGCACAACAAAGCAATTGGCCCGTAGCGTTAAACTCAATTCTAAAACGCACGGCGATGAGCTATTACCCAACTCAGCAAGTAGCTGGGTTATACGGTAAACAGTGGCAAGCGTTCTTAACCTCTGCATTGAAAAATAGTGATAGCAAACTTGAAAGTGATTTAGGTTTGTTAGTAAGCAATGTTTATCAAGCCACCCCCAACCCTAGTGATTTTGAAACCTGCAAGGGGGCAGTAAAAAACTGGCTTTCAAAAGCCAAACTGCCAAAAAACAAGGGGGCTAAAGGCGGTGTGAATGATGGCGGTCTAAACGATGGCAGCCATCATGATAAACAAGCCAAGGAGCCGCATCATGCTTAATTTTGCTTGGTGGTGGGTCTTTTTCGTACTCCCCTTACCTATTATAGTTCGCTTGCTTTCTAAAAAAGCACAAGACATGCCTATGGCTGCACTGCGGGTTCCTAGTTTGCGACCTGGTGAAGTGTCAGAGCAAGCCCAATTGAAACAAACCAAAATTCCGCTAGTGGTAAGTAGCTTAATATGGCTGCTGCTCGTAACGGCTGCCGCGCGCCCTCAATGGTTAGGAGAGCCTGTCAGCATACCGAACGAAGGTCGAGAAATGATGTTGGCGGTTGACTTATCGGGCAGTATGAAGATAGATGATATGCAGCTAAATGGCCGACAAGTTAACCGTTTAACCATGACTAAGTCGGTGGTTTATGACTTTATCCAGCGTCGCGTAGGCGACAGAATTGGGCTTATCTTATTTGCCGATACTGCTTACGTTCAAGCGCCGCTTACCTATGACAGAGATACGGTTTCTACACTTCTGAGTGAAGCTGTCATTGGGTTGGTTGGCGAACAAACGGCCATAGGCGATGCGATAGGTTTAGCCGTGAAGCGCTTTGACGAACGGGAAGAGTCTAATAACGTATTAATTCTTCTTACCGATGGGCAAAATACTGCAGGGAATATTACCCCCGAGCAGGCGAAAGAGTTGGCGATTAGTAAGGGTGTGAAGGTTTACACTATTGGTGTGGGTGCAGATAAAATGCTGATCCAAAGCTTTTTTGGAAGCCGACAAATAAACCCGTCGCAAGAGCTTGATGAGGGCATGTTAACCGACATTGCGACTAGCACCGGCGGCCAATATTTTAGAGCTCGAAATGCCCAGGAACTTCAGGCTATTTATCAACAACTTGACGCGCTTGAGCCTATTGAAGGTGAAACGCGTAAGATGCGTCCATTGAGCGCTCTGTTTTACTATCCCCTTGGTGCGGCAATATTACTGTCAGCACTATGGGCATTCTTCACGGTTCTTTTATCAACATTTCGTTGGTTCGCACAAAGACGAATTAACTCGTCCCAGCCACACCCGAGCTCAGCTGATTCAAAACAAGCAGCACAAACAAATAAGGAGACGAAGTAATGGAATTCGACTTCTTAAACCAATTTCATTTTTTACGCCCCGAATGGTTTATCGCGCTCGCTCCCTTGATGCTGCTTGTGTTTTTAATTAGAAAAACCACGGCTAAGCAATCTGGCTGGCAATCTGTGATCCCTTCTCACCTATATCAATACATGGTGATTGGAAAAAACGAAATGGGCGCAAAACCTCCAATGTGGATGCTTGCTTTTGTGTGGATTATAAGTGTGATAGCACTCGCTGGCCCAACATGGGAACGCCTGCCGCAGCCGGTTTACCAGTTGAAAATGGGACACGTTATAGTCATAGATATGTCGCTTTCAATGCGCGCTACCGATATGACGCCAGACAGGCTAACTCGCGCTAAATATAAAGCGATAGACCTAGTCAACGCTATTGGTGAAGGTGAAATGGGCTTGGTTGCTTACGCTGGCGATGCGTTTGTCATTAGCCCTTTAACCGAAGACGCAGGAAATATCACAACCCTAATCCCAAGCCTGTCACCGGAAATTATGCCCGTGCCGGGCAGCGACCCTCTGCTAGGTATAGAAAGTGCGTCTGAACTACTTACTAATGCCGGATATAACTCAGGCATGATCTACTGGATTACTGACGGTATAGAGTTAGAACAACAACAAGAGCTTCAAGAGTATGTGGCTTCTATTCCTTTTACAGTAAACGCACTTACCGTTGGGACATCTGAAGGCGCGCCTATTCGCCAGCAAAGCGGCGAGCTCTTGAAAGACTTCACCGGCAGCATCGTTATTCCCAAGTTAAATGAAGGCGCAGTGAAAGGTGTGGTTAAAACGAGCGGCGGACGCTTTGAATCCTTTACATCAAACGACGCCGACATTGATGCCCTCGCCTCGGTATCTCTACTAGATAAAAGCGACAGCGAAGAGAACGAAGAAGAGAGTAATTTGCAAGGAGACCAGTGGAAAGAAGTTGGCCCTTACTTGCTGCTTATACTTCTTCCGTTTGCCGCCTTTGCATTCAAACGCGGGTTAGTTTTCATCGTGTTGGTGGGTTTACTTAGCCCCTCTATGATTAAAAACGCCCATGCTCTGCAACGTGCCCAAGCCTCAGAAATTGCTGGCACGTCACAAGGCATAAGCGCACCAGAAAATACGCTAGAGATGACAAATAAACCTGATTCACTTTCATGGTGGCAAACGCCATTTATGAATGACAACCAGGAAGCATTGAACAGTTACCAAAGAGGCAAGTACAAAGACGCCGTAAATCAGTTTAATGACGACACCTGGAAAGCATCATCACTTTATAAATCAGGTGACTACGAAGGTGCATTAAATGCCTTCAAAAACATCCCTGGCCCCGAGAGTCTTTACAATCAAGGCAATGCACTGGCAAAACTCGGTAAGCTTGAAGACGCTATTAAGAAATATGATCAGGCGTTAAGCGAAGACCCCGATTTCGACGATGCAAAAACCAACAAAAAGATTGTCGAGGATTTGCTGAAACAGCAGCAACAGCAGAATCAGGAGCAAAACCAGAACGAAAATGGCGATGACGGCGAACAGAGTGACTCGCAGGATAATGGCCAAGATAGCTCTGATAACTCTGATAGCTCTGATAGCCCTAATAGCAAACAGCAATCAGGGGACCAGAACAATCAGGAAGGTTCAAACGAGCAGAATGGTCAGCAAGACGGTAATGAGGGTCAACAGTCTGACCAAAGCCAAGCTAATGATGAACAGCAAAATGGCGGAGATAACTCACAACAGCCTGATGATTCCGAGATGAACAGTCAGCACGAGTCATCAGACTCTATGCAGCAAAATGCAGAACAGGAAGAGTCTGATCAAGGTGACAGCGCGCAAGCGCAAGCACAAGAAAACGAACAACAAGCAGAGCAGGAAGCACAGGCTATGCAAGGTCAAGAAACCGAGCTTACCGACACAGAAAAAGAAGAGCTGCAGCGAATGGAGAGTTTAATGCGCCGCGTGCCAGATGACCCTGCATTTCTACTAAAACGAAAAATGCAATTAGAAGCACAAAAACGTCAGCGTCAACGTATGCCTTCAAACCGGAGTGATTGGTAGATGAGAGCCTTATTACAATCTACACGTATAGTTTTTTTATTTACCCTACTTGTAAATGCGGTGGCTTATGCCGATGTAAATTCGCTGGAAGCCACCATTGATAGAAACCCTGTCATGTTGGATGAAGCCATTCGCTTAACGGTTACCGCAGACGGCAGCGCGGACAGAGATGCATTCGACAGCTCTCCCCTGCTTAAAGACTTTGTGGTCGGAAGAACATCGGTAAGTAGCCAAACCTCAATCGTCAATTTCGACACCAAGCGCACCACCGTTTGGACCACTACGTTATTTCCCCGAAAGGAAGGCACGTTCACCATTCCTCCATTAAACATTGAAGGAAAATCAACCAAGCCTATTCAAGTTAAAGTAATACCAGTTCAAGAACAAAGTAACGTGGCAAGAGACTATTTTGTTACCACGGATATCGACTTGAAAGAGGCCTATCTAAATCAACAGCTGCTTTATACGGTTAAGCTGTTTCTTTCTAGCAATATTGAGCGCGGCAGTCTACAAGCGCCAGAAATGCAAAATGCGGAAATCACCCAGCTAGGAGAAGATAAACAGTATACAGATATAGTAAATGGAAGACGGTATCAAATTATTGAGCGTCAATTTGCTGTTGTACCTCAAGCATCCGGTGAATTCACGCTAAGAGGCCCTATTTTCACTGGCGAAGTTATGGCTGCCAATACTAACCAACGTTTTGGCTTCTTCAACCGCACCCAGCAAATCAATCGGGTTGGGCCCGACATTACGGTGAACATTAAGCCCATTCCTCAGGGGATAGATTACCCTTGGTTGCCTTCTGAAATGGTGCGAGTGGATGAAGAATGGCCACAAGGTGATAGTTTTGTAGCAGGTGAACCAGTCACCCGTATTGTTACGCTAACCGCATTGGGCGTAGTAGAAGAGCAGCTTCCTGATATTCCTGAGTTTTATCCGCCAAACTTTAAGCTGTACCCTGATCAATCTAATACTACGACAGTTGAAAAAGACCAGAGCTTAATTTCACAGCGCCAAACGTCGCTGGCGATCATTCCAACGCAGCCTGGTAACTTTGTCTTACCTGAAATTACTATCCCTTGGTTTAATACGCTTACTCAGCAAACTGAGTATGCCACTATTCCCGCTCGTTCAATTACGGTAGCGCCAGCGAGCGGCGCAAATAATGCTAATACTTCTAATATCCCAAATACTCCATCAACCAGTAGTACAGGTACTGACGCTATTCAAAACGATATACCTTCCACTGCAACAAAGCCTAGTGTTAGTACTAACGATGAGAGCAAGCCATTAGGCTCTGCTTCAGGTGAAGCCATAACTGACGAAAATGCGCAGTTTAATTGGATGGTAATTGGTGTACTACTTGCGCTGTTTATTATTGCGCTTACAGGATGGTTAGTTACCTACAGAAAGCTTAAGCAGGCTCAGTCTGCCGGACTTGGAATAACTCACAAAACCGGTTCTGCACAGCGCATCCACTCTAGTGCTCAGTGGGATGAAAAAGCACATTTTCAGAGCCTTATGTCTGTGATTAAAGCAAAGAATACACGTGAGCTAACACCTGCCCTTAACAAATGGATAAAGGCGCTTACCTTAGGTAACGCGCAACTTTCACAATTTAAAGGTATCACCGATAGAGTAAATGAACTTTACGCACTTCGTTTCTCTGCCAATAAGGTTGATACGAGCGCACAATCTAAACAAGTTACGAAGGCTTTAGAGCAACTCTCGCATGAAATTAAGCTAGCTCGCAGCGAATGGAAGCAGAAAAATACAAAGAACGATCACACGCTATCTAACTTATATCCTGCTTCATAAAACGCATTTCATTTGCTAATACACTAGAATTTGCGTAATGAAAGCCCTTGCAACTAGCTAAATCAAAGTGGCGAGGGCTTTTTAACAAAAATGATTGCGTTCGAGAAACAGTCGAGCCTTCGAGCCTTATTGTCCTCTTTAAGGCTTATTAACCTTAGAAGCTTTAGCTTATAAAAATAATCAATTAAACGCGACGGGGAATAAAATGAAGAAAACACTATTAAAGCTAACGCCAATCGCGTTAGCCGTTACTACGTTAACCGCTTGCTCTCCAGCGAGCGAAACCGCTAAAACAACGCCAGAGCCGATCAAAGCAGAGCAGCCCGCTGGGCAGTCTGAATCTGAACGCCTCAATGCTTTCTTTGAGCGCACATTTGAAGAAGATCTAAAACGCTCTCCACTATTTCAAAGCTACTTAGGTAAAAAGTGGGATTACGACAAGTGGGATGACATCAGTGACGAAGAGGCTGATGCCCGTATTGCTATCGCGAAAAATCGTTTAGAAAAGCTTGATACCTTCGACACCAGCAAATTGAGTGATCAAGAAAAGTTAAGTTTGCGCCTTTATAAACTTGGTATTGAGCGCGATTTAGCTAACGATGAGTTTAGACACCACCGCTATATTGTGCATCAATTCCGTGCTGCGCACACCCAGGTTCCTAGCTTCCTTATCAATATTCACAGCGTAAAAAGCAAAGAGGACGCTCAGGCATATATTGGGAGATTAGACAACGTTCGTTCTTACTTTGACCAAGTAATTGAACAAATGAAGTTACGTGAAAAAGCAGGCGTATTCCCACCCGCATGGGCTTATGACCAAATGATTGATGCGTCAAAAAATGTAATAACTGGCGCGCCGTTTGATTCAAGCGAAACACCTTCTACTATTTGGGAAGATTTTCAAAACAAGGTTAACAACCTTGATATAACAGAGGCCGAAAAAACCACATTATTAGGTGAGGCGAAAGCTGCACTAGTAACTTCGGTCATGCCATCTTACGAGAAGTTTATCGAAGAGCTCGCCCATCAAAGAGAAGTAACGCCTGAAGGCGACGGTGTGTGGCGCTTACCAAATGGTGATAAGTGGTATCAGAATCGCCTTAACTGGTTTACCACAACGGACCTTACCGCCGAAGAGGTGCATCAAATTGGCTTGGACAATGTTGAGCGCATACACAACGCGATGCGCGAGATTATGGAACAAGTAAAATTTGAAGGCACCCTTCAAGAGTTTTTCGTTTTCATGCGTGAAGATGACCAATTCTATCTGCCTTCAACCGATGAAGGTAGACAGCAATACCTTGATATGGCGAAAACCGCCATAGACGACATGAGAGAAGCTATTCCTGAATACTTCGGCATTCTTCCTGAAGCGCCAATGATTGTTAAACGCGTTGAAGCGTTCCGCGAACAATCGGCAGGTAAAGCGTTTTATCAAAGCCCAGCGCAAGATGGCAGCCGTCCAGGTATTTATTACGCAAACCTTTATGATATGAAAGCTATGCCAACTTATCAGTTAGAGGCGCTTGCGTATCACGAGGGTATCCCTGGTCACCACATGCAGCGCGCTATTGCACAAGAGCTAGAAGGTGTGCCTCAATTCCAGAAGTTCTTGAGCTTCACCGCCTACACCGAAGGCTGGGGTCTGTATACCGAAGAACTCGCGAAAGATATGGGTTTCTATAAAGACCCTTATTCTGATTTCGGACGTTTAGCGATGGAACTATGGCGTGCATGTAGGCTTGTTGTTGATACAGGTATCCACGCTAAAAAATGGACGCGTGAAGAGGCGGTAGATTACCTTGTTGAAAATACGCCGAACCCTGAATACGACGCGCAAAAAGCGATTGAGCGCTACATTGCTATGCCAGGTCAGGCCACGGCCTATATGATTGGTAAACTAAAGATCATGGAACTTAGAGAGCATGCGCAAAAGGAACTTGGCGACAAGTTTGACTGGAAAGGCTTCCATGATGAAGTACTGAAGTACGGCCCTGTTCCACTCTCTATTCTAGAAGAAAATATTAATGCATGGGTCGCCACGCAGAAAGGTGCGTAGAAGCTTCGGCTAATTGCTCCGCCGACTTGCACTAAATTGAAAACGCGTCTTTCGGTTAACGAAATGACGCGTTTTTTATGCCATAGTGAAAATGTTCAGATTTTTTGGATTAATTTATGTTTGGGCGAAATAAATCCGATAGTAGTCAGGTCTTATCGGATATGAAAGCAAAACACCAAAGATATGAAGCGCTGGTAAAGGCATTTCATGCCGACATTTATCGTTATGCATACTGGTTGATTAAAGACCAGAGCATTGCCGAAGATGTCGTACAAGAAACCTTTTTACGTGCCTGGCGCTCGTTAGATGCGCTAAACGATGAGAAAGCTGCAAAGTCATGGTTAATTACTATACTGCGCCGTGAGAATGCCCGTCGTTTTGAACGCAAGCAATTTGATACCGTCGATATAGATGACGTTCATATTCAGGATGATACTCAGCAGGCCGATGGCGATCTTCGAGACAGAGAGCTTAGGCGGCTATTAGGAGGATTAAGTGTTGAATATCGTGAACCATTAATCCTCCAACTCATTTTTGGGTTTAGTGGTGAAGAGATAGCCAACCAATTAGGGCTCAATAAGAACACAGTAATGACTCGTCTTTTTCGTGCGAGGAATCAGCTTAAAGACTCGTTAGAAAAGCAAAGTGAACAGAGAGGTCGTGTAAATGGATGAGTTGGAATTTAGGCGTCGTATCTACGCCGATCCAGAAACGACTGACAGTGATGTTATAGAAGCGGCAAAAGCGGATGAAAAAAAACGCAGTTTCTGGAATGAACAAAAGCAGCTAGATAAGCAGTTAAAGCAAGCGCTTAAAGTCGACGTACCAGAAGACCTTGCTAACAAATTAATTTGGCAGCAGTCAGCGGATGAATTTACCCGCTACAAGCGCAGAAGTCGTTGGTATTTAGCCATGGCTGCGTCTGTTGCCTTTACCGTTGGTATTGGGATTACAATGTGGTATCACCAGCCGCTAAGCATTGGTGGGCAGGCACTTGCCCACATGCAGTACGCTGAAGTGGAGCGCGCACATTCGCAGCTTCCTGCAGACTTAGATATGGTTAACGCAAAACTGGCAAGTTTTGGTGGTAGTTTCAGCGAAATGCTAGATGGCGTTGAAGTGGTAAACTATTGCCATTTGAGCACTGTAAGAAGCCTACATCTTATTGTCGACACGCCACAAGGGAAAATGTCGGTATTCGTTGTGCCTGAGCGAGGCGATATCTCAGTACCAAGCGAGTTTGCTGACGGTCAATATCATGGAGAAAGCATTAAGATGAATCATGCGAATGTGATGATTGTTGGCGATAAAAACGCTGATTTAAGCGAAATGAAAAAAGCAGTCTCTGAAAGGATTCAATTTTCAGCCTAACGGAAGACGCCCCCGTCCCAAAAAAGTGCGTACCTTATGCACTTCCCTTCTTCGGCCCACTGCGGCCGATTTTTTTGCTAAAATTAAAGATGAAAATATACGCAATAAAACCTATAATTCAGGATTAAAACAACTGTTTTATTTATCAGCAAACATTTCAGCTTATCCGCAGTATAGAGGTAGCAAATTCAATGACCGCTTGGTGTCGTTTTACAAGGGTGAAGTTTTGTCTACTTATTATCTTAGTCTTCAGCGACTCACTTCAAGCCCAGTTAGCTCATCATTCTCTAGAGCAAAGGCTTAAAAAGCTTAATGCTTATAGTCAACTAGCAGCATTAGTGATTTATAATTGGAATAGCCCATCAGCTATCGACAACGACCGGATAGTGATTGAGATTAAGAAGTCACAGATTCAAGATGATGAAAGTAGTGAAGGTATTATCTTCAGGCACTTACTGGCGACGGGAACGGCTAACGAGGTTGAAAAGCCTCGCGTTCCCATTTACGTAAAGTCGCCTTTGCTTAAGAACCATTGGGAAGAATTAAAATCTCTGAGTCCAGATTTGTACGCTGCCACACGGGCCTATTATACTTACGCCAGAGCTATGAATGACTTTGACGGTTCATCTCAGCGAATTACCGTTACTGTGCCTGCGCTCAGACGCTTGAAGCGTGAAGTTCTGGAAACGGGGAGTAAAACCGCGACTGCTATAGCCAGCATATGGCTATCTATGGAACTTACCGTAGCTAACCCCATTCAGGCCATTAATGAAATAGAATACGCACTTCCCCATTTGCCCGCCCGCTCTTCTACTCGTACCTTAGAAAATGCCTTAAATAGCGCTACAGCTCATGAATGGCTTCGTGTCGCGTTTACAGAACTTTCGGTACCAAGTAGAGCTTACTTTCACTCAAAGACGATAATTGAGCAAAGCAATCTAAATGATGATTCCGTTACTTGGGCGTATTTTACTTCAATCGATTCACTTCTTCTCCAAAGTAACTACGAAGACGCGCTGTTGATTTCCGATAAAGCACTTAAATTTGTAGAAAATAGAAATTCAGAACTCGAGGTGTTTCTAACCCTCTTTCAAAGATTGCGATTACTCATGGTAGGATTTCGACAAACTCATGACACTGAAATACAGTTTGTCGTAAAAAGAATGGACGCTATTGCTCCCATCAATATAACATCTAAAACAAAGGAACTTTTCTATCTTTACCAATCATATAAAGCCATTATCGATAGCAGTAAAAAGCAGTTCTCGTTAGCAATAAAAGATTACGAAGAGGCCGTACAAAATAGTCTGACTGAAAACGGGTTTAAAAACCAACTTTTACTACGTAAAGAGCGCGAACTTTCAATGCTTTACGATTTAATAGGCGATTACAAAAAAGCCTACGAGCATTCAAAAGCGTACAACCAACTGCTCTTCGAGAAAAACACAGAGCAATTTCAGTTTTCTTCGTCTAATTTCTCAAATAGTATCGCTAAGGATATTGAGCTAGCCCATTATCGACAGAAAGAAATCAACGCACTTCAAGAAGAAAAAGAAGGGCTATCCACCGATAAAGAGGCAATGAAAACTACCATTTTTATACTCATTGTCACTATTCTTCTCATACTCGCTTTATGGCTGTGGATTTCAAAAAGACAAAGCGATTTACTTGCCGAGCGTGATTCACTTACCGGTGCACTAACTCGTCGAGCCATGTTAAATAGCCTTAAAAAATCCCTTAACGACAATAAGACTTCGTGTATTGCCCTTCTAGATGTTGATAATTTTAAAAAAATTAATGACAGATACGGTCACACCGTGGGTGATGAAGTGTTAACTACATTTACCCAAATTATTCAAAATAGAATTCGTAAGTCAGACAAGCTTTGCCGATATGGCGGTGAAGAGTTTTTGATCTACTTTTCTGACTCCGATCAGCAGTCGGCAAAGCGTATACTTGATGAATTAAACATGACGCTTTCTCGTCAGAAACATTGGCGCCATACCAATGAAAAGTTCTCCGTCAGTTTCTCTTCCGGGCTTCTCAATGTAAACGGCGAAACCAATCTGGATACCATTATAAAGGCGTGTGATGAACTTCTTTATAAAGCCAAAAGAACCGGTCGTGCTCGCGTCGAAACCTATGCGTTTTAATTTGTCGCCAAACTTTATTTACGTATAGCCGTATAGAAAACAAGCAAGGTCGCCGACTGACATAGAGACTCTATGTCATAGGTGTTAGCATGAAGAAAAAAGCATAGGGAATTTATATGGCTACTGGCACGATAATCTCGTTAGGTTTGTATTTCATTGTAATGTTAGGAATAGGCCTTTTCGCTTATCGGCAAACAGACACCAACGTAGAGGGCTACATGCTTGGCGGCCGCCAATTAGGCCCGGCAGTAACCGCACTTTCAGCTGGGGCATCGGACATGAGTGGTTGGATGCTCATGGGTTTACCTGGCGCTATGTATGTATCTGGCTTATCTGCAGGGTGGATTGCTGTAGGGTTGGTTCTAGGTGCACTCGCAAATTATATGTTAGTTGCTCCACGACTTCGCGTTTACACTGAAGTGGCTAATAACTCTATCACTCTCCCTGACTATTTTGAAAATCGCTTTGCCGATAACTCTCGCCTGTTAAGAGTAATCGCGTCTGTGGTCATCGTTGTTTTCTTTACGCTTTACACGTCGTCTGGCGTAGTTGCCGGCGGAAAGCTTTTTGAAACATCATTTGGATTAACTTATGAGACCGGCTTGTACGTTACCGCTGGTGTCGTTGTAGCCTATACCCTTGTTGGCGGCTTCATGGCAGTGAGCATGACCGACTTCGTTCAAGGGTGCATCATGTTTGTATCTCTCATTATGGTACCTGCCGTTGTTATTAGCGAGTTGGGTGGAATCGGCGCGTCAATTGACGCATTAGATACCATTAATCCGGCGCTTTTCGATGCATTTATGGATGCGTCTACCAATGAAGCACTAAGCGTAATAGGCATTGTTTCACTGATGTCATGGGGCCTAGGTTATTTTGGTCAGCCTCATATCATTGTGCGTTTTATGGCGATACGCTCTGTTAAAGATATACCAACTGCGCGCAATATCGGTATGAGTTGGATGATTGTGTCGATTATTGGTGCGTTAATGACGGGGCTTTTCGGCCTTGCTTATGTAACAGGTAACGGAAACGAAATCGATCCAGAAACCGTCTTCATCTACTTATCTCAAATTTTATTCCACCCGCTTATCGGTGGCTTCCTGCTCGCTGCGATTTTAGCGGCGATCATGAGTACTATTTCGTCTCAGCTTTTGGTGACTTCAAGTTCACTGACCAGTGACTTTTATCAAGCATTCCTTCGTCGCGATGCGTCAGATGGCGAACTCGTTATTGCAGGTCGCGTGAGTGTAGTGGTTGTCGCACTTGTTGCCATTTATTTAGCTTATGATAGAGACAGCACCATTTTAACGCTTGTAAGTAATGCTTGGGCTGGCTTTGGTGCGGCATTCGGACCGCTTGTACTATTTAGTCTGTTTAAGCGTGAAATGACACGTCGCGCAGCGCTAGGTGGCATGGTTGTAGGAGCGGTAACAGTGTTACTGTGGATTTATCTTCCAGTTGAAATCGGCGGCCAAAAGCTTGGCGAATGGATGTACGAGATTGTACCTGGGTTTATTTTATCTAGCTTAACCATCTTGATTTTAAGTAAATCTGGTTCGCCAAGAGAAGGAGTGGTCGATACATTCGACGCTTTCCAAACCAAATTGAGCGAAAAGTAAGCGAACAATACGTAAAAAGTCATTCACAACAATAGTGAATAAAAAGCCCTGTTTATATTTCTAAACAGGGCTTTTTTCTTTTCATAGCCCTTGAATAAAGTAGCTTATGCTTCAAATGCATGACAGTTTTATTTAATGGAATAAGATAGCTATTTTAAATAGCAAAATCGCATACTACTTTTGAAATTAAATATGTTATCGTTCTATGCAGAAAAATAACCCGCATATAACTTTTTTATATATAACATAAAATTCGGACTTCAAAATGACTGCTAGTATCCCGTCTGTAACGCATTTGAAACAACTCGAAGCCGAGAGTATCCAGATTTTCCGTGAGGTTGCTGCTGAGTTTGAAAACCCAGTTATGCTTTACTCTGTAGGAAAAGACTCTTCTGTTCTGCTTCACCTTGCCCGTAAAGCGTTCGCGCCCGGCAAAATTCCTTTCCCACTATTACACGTAGACACCACGTGGAAGTTTGGTGAAATGATTAAGTTCCGTGACGAACAAGCTAAGAAGCACGGTTTTGATTTGCTTGTTCACATCAATGAAGAAGGTGTTGAAGCTGGCGTTGGCCCATTTAGCCACGGTTCAGCAAAACATACTGACATCATGAAAACTCAAGCACTTAAGCAAGCGCTGAACAAATATAAGTTCGATGCTGCATTTGGTGGAGCTCGACGCGACGAGGAAAAATCACGTGCCAAAGAACGTGTTTACTCATTCCGCGACAGCAACCACCGCTGGGACCCAAAAAACCAGCGCCCAGAGCTTTGGAATATTTATAATTCTCAGGTTAACAAAGGCGAAAGCATTCGTGTATTCCCAATGTCCAACTGGACTGAGCTAGATATCTGGCAATACATCTACCTAGAAAACATCGATATTCCACAACTTTACCTTTCTAAGCCTCGCCCTGTCGTTGAGCGCGACGGCATTCTTATTATGGTTGACGACGACCGTATGCCGCTAGAAGAAGGTGAAGTGCCAGAGATGCGCTCTGTGCGTTTCCGTACTCTTGGCTGTTACCCACTGACCGGTGCGGTAGAGTCAGAAGCAGCAACCCTACCTGAAGTTATTCAAGAAATGCTGCTTACCAAGACGTCTGAACGTCAGGGCCGAGTTATCGACCATGACAGCGCAGGCTCTATGGAGAAGAAGAAAATGGAAGGGTACTTCTAATGGCCACCGACAACGTTGTTTGGCATAAACACGAAGTAAACAAGACCACCCGTTCTGAAAAGCTTGGTCAAACGCCTCGCGTATTTTGGCTAACGGGTTTAAGTGGCTCTGGTAAATCGACTTTAGCCAACCTGCTTGAGAAAAAGCTTCACGAGCAGAACAAGCACACCTATTTGCTTGACGGCGACAACGTGCGCCACGGTCTGTGTGGCGACTTAGGTTTTAGCGATAAAGATCGCGTCGAAAACATTCGCCGCATTAGCGAAGTCGCTAAACTGTTTGTCGATGCCGGTACCATTGTGCTTACCGCTTTTATCTCACCTTTCAAAGCCGACCGCGATTACTGCCGCAGCTTAATGGAAAACGGAGAGTTTGTAGAAGTGTTTGTCGATACACCTCTTGAAGTGTGTGAAAAACGCGACCCGAAAGGGCTATACAAGAAAGCGCGTAGCGGCGAAATTAAGGACTTCACAGGTATCGATTCAGCCTATGAAGCACCTGAAGCGCCAGAAGTACACTTAACCTATCAGGATGAACCTGCAGAGCAAACCGCTGAGCGATTGTATGCTTTGCTTCAAGAAAAGGGATTGGTGTAATGACACAGCCTTTAAATAGTCTTGCACAAAAAGTGCTAGATATCGCCAAAGAAGCCGGCGATAAGATAATGGCCATTTACGAGAAAGACTTCGCCATTTATGAAAAGCAGGATACCAGCCCGCTAACAGAAGCTGACCTTGCCGCACATAACGTAATCGTTAACGCCCTTGAAGCTGAATCTGACCTGCCAATTCTTTCTGAAGAGTCAGCAGATATTTCATGGGATGAACGCAAAACGTGGTCGTCATACTGGCTGGTAGACCCGCTAGACGGCACCAAAGAGTTTATTAAGAAAAACGGTGAGTTTACGGTAAACATTGCACTTATCGAAAACGGTAAGCCGACCATGGGTGTGGTTTACGCGCCAGCACTTAACAAAAGCTACGTAGGTATTGTTGGTGAAGGTGCATGGACTGAAGTGAATGGCGAATTTACAGCTATTTCTGCGCGCAAGCACGATGGTGCAGAAGTGTGGAAAGTGGTAGGTAGTCGTTCTCACCAAAGCCCAGAAATTCAGAATTTATTGGCACAGCTTAAAGGTGAAACCGAGCTTGTGGCGATGGGTAGTTCACTGAAGCTTTGCTTGGTGGCTGAGGGCGAAGCACATCTTTACCCTCGTTTAGGCCCAACATCTGAATGGGATACGGGAGCAGCACACGCCGTTGCACTAGCAGCAGGCGCAAACGTAACCGTACTTGACCCTGAAAACCCATTAGATGACAACGCTGACGCTCTTACGTACAACCAAAAAGAGTCTGTGTTAAACCCCTTTTTCCTTGTGAGCGCATAACATGAACAATGAAAACGAATTACTAAGACAGGACATTCTGTCTTACCTAGAACAACACGAAAAGAAAGACATGCTACGTTTCCTTACCTGCGGTAGCGTAGACGACGGTAAAAGTACCCTAATTGGTCGCTTACTTCACGATTCTAAAATGATTTATGAAGACCAACTTGCCGCTATCACTAAAGACAGTAAAAAAGTGGGCACTACCGGCGAGAAAGTTGACCTTGCCCTTCTTGTAGACGGTCTTCAGTCTGAGCGTGAGCAAGGGATTACTATCGACGTAGCCTATCGCTACTTCTCTACTGACAAGCGTAAGTTTATTATCGCTGATACTCCGGGGCACGAGCAGTACACTCGTAACATGGTAACCGGTGCGTCAACATGCGACCTTGCTATTATTCTTGTTGATGCTCGCGGCGGCGTTAAAGTACAAACCAAACGTCACTCGTTCCTGGTTTCTCTTCTAGGTATCAAACACGTTATTGTTGCTATCAACAAAATGGACTTGATGGACTATTCAGAAGAAGTGTACAAGCAAATTCAGGAAGACTACCTGAAGTTTGCTGAGCAGCTTGATATTCCTGATATTCAGTTCGTACCTATTTCAGCACTTGAAGGCGACAACGTAGTAGGCAAGAGCGAAAATACCCCTTGGTTTGACGGCACGCCACTTATGGAAATGTTAGAAAACATTGAAATTGGTGAAGACGACAACCTAGAAGATTTCCGCTTCCCTGTACAATACGTTAACCGCCCTAACCTAGATTTCCGAGGCTTTGCGGGTACGGTGGTATCTGGCCAAGTTGCACCAGGTGATGAAGTAACGGCACTTCCTTCTGGTAAGAAATCAAAGGTGAAGCAAGTCGTTACGTTTGAAGGCGACCAAGAGCGCGCTTATGTTCCACAAGCCGTTACGCTAACGCTAGAAGATGAAATTGACATTTCTCGTGGCGACATGATTGTAAAATCAGACAACTTGCCATTGCTTAATACGCAATTCAAAACACACCTTGTGTGGATGTCTGAAGAGCCGCTAATGCCAAACAAGCAATACTTGTTTAAGTTCGCGACTAAATCAACGCCAGGGGTAGTTGCTCATATCGATAATCAAATTGATGTGAATACGCTAGAAGAAACGGATGCTATGCACTTAAATCTTAACGAGATTGGTGTGGTAGACGTTAAGTTTACTCAACCTGTTGCATGCGACCCTTACAAGCGTAACCGCCCTACTGGTTCTTTCATTGTTATCGATCGCCTTACCAACGGTACCGTTGGCGCGGGCATGATCATTGATGAAATTGCGGGTGACGCACAGCATACATCGCCTAATTTCTCTGAGTTCGAACTTGAATTCAATGCACTAGTACGCAAGCACTTCCCGCATTGGAACTCTGTGGATATCAGTAAACTTTAAGCAGGACTGGAGCAATATGGATGTGACCCAGTTCATCGTACTGGCGGTATTTGCCGGTACGATATGCGCGCTGATCTTTACCAATCAGCGCCCTTCCACTGTATTTTCTGGTGCAGTGTTAGCTTTACTGGTTACCCAGCAGTTATCTCTTGATGACATCTTGCTAAACTTAACAAACAAGGGTCTTATTACCCTTGTTTTGTTGCTTTTGGTAAGCAGTGCAATTGATAAAACAGCGCTAATAAAACGCCTAGGTAGGAAACTAGTAAGTGCTAACTTTACTCAATCCTATTGGCGCTTGTTTTCACTGACATTTTTATCTTCTGCGCTTTTGAACAATACTGCTATTGTGGCAAGCCTTATTGGTCCAATTAAGCAAAACCAATATCATCCTGCCTCTCGATTGCTGATTCCGCTCTCATACGCAGCTATTTTAGGCGGTACGGTCACCTTAATCGGTACGTCTACCAACCTGATTGTAGACAGCTTTTTGCAAGAGCACGGGCATCCAGGCTTTAACTTTTTTGACTTCACACTTTATGGCACCGTAGCGGGTTTAAGCTGTGGTCTACTCATGTTTCTGTTACTTCCTTTGCTACCTCATATTGGCAATAAGAGTAATAACTATCACGAGTATATGGTTGAAGCCGAAGTGGAATCTGGTTCAGAGCTCATAGGCAAAACCGTAGAACAAAACCATTTGCGTAACTTACCAGAACTCTTTTTGGTAGAAGTGGTGCGCAATGGCAACCTGATATCTCCTGTTGGGCCTGACCTAGTCATTTTGGAAAACGACAAGCTGATCTTCTCTGGCAACGTTCAAAAGCTTGATAATCTTAGCCACATAAAGGGGCTAAGCATGTTCGCGGAGTCTGATGGGGTACTCCGTGAGAGCTTAACCGAGGTAGTGGTTGCCAATCGCGCTCAAGTTATTGGGCAAACCATTAAAAAACTTGGCTTTAGAGCCCTATTTGATGCGGCTGTTGTAGCCATTCGCCGCGATGGAGAGCAGCTGTCAGGCAAGTTAGGAGAAATAAAGCTTCAAGCAGGTGACTTCTTACTTTTAGCAACAGGCCCAGACTTTGCGACTCGTCAAAATTTAAATAAAAACTTTTTTATTTTGTCAGAGCAAAAAATTGCCCGACCACTAACGAACAAACAAGAATGGATTACCCTTGGCGGCTTCCTTACCACAGTGTTACTAGCCGCGACTAACGTCATTTCATTGGCTATCGGTCTACTATTTTTAGCCGCTGTCCTTATTGGCGTTAGGGTTACGTCAAATGGCGAAATGAAGCGCAATCTCCCGCTAAACTTAATTGTTGTGATAGTTGGTGCATTAAGTTTGGCCACTGCACTAGAAAACTCTGGGGTCATTATGACTACAACCGAAGCGCTAATGCCTCTTTTGGCGGGTACTGATTGGTTTGTAGCGCTCGTGATTATCTACTTATTCACCCTGCTTTTAACTGAGTTTGTAACCAACAATGCGGCTGCGGCATTAATGTTTCCTTTTGCTTACGGGCTAGTGCAAATTATCGGAGCGCCGCTAATGCCATTTGCTTTAGCAGTTGCCTTTGCGGCGAGCGCAAGCTTTATATCGCCATTTGGTTACCAGACTAACCTTTTGGTCTTTAACGCTGCCAACTACAAATTTGCGCACTTTATAAAGATAGGACTACCTATTTCTGTGATGTATAGCACAATAGTGCTAACGCTGCTGAATATAACTTATCTGTAGACTGTTTATGGTTTGCAACCATAGAAAATGAGAGGGAAGCCATGCTTCCCTTTTACCTCTATTTAACTGAGCGTGCGCCATACACTTAACTAGCCTTATTCATTTTCCCTTACAAAAAATGCCTCTTTATCAGAATCTTGTGCTGTACATAATCTATGCTCGCCAGTAACCTGTAAGCCTAAACTTATTCATGTGTAAACGAGCGATAACATATAGTCATTGTTTTACACAGTATCTGAACAACAAATAAAAACTAGAAAGAGGAGCAAGGGATGCACACTGTGACGAATCCTTTCCAAGCGTGTAATGATATCTTTTTCAAACCGAATGGCGTCTTCAAAGCAGTTGGTGAGCATAACAACTGGAGCTGGATGCCATTTATCTTGATCATGGCTATTACGCTAGTATCACAATACCTTTACGTGAATTTCGTCGACATTGAGTGGTTTGCAGAGATGAACATAGCGGCACAAGGTGACATGAGCCCTGCAGAAGAAGAACAAATGAAAGCCTTCTTCACTAGAAATGCATTGCTTTGGTCTTCCATTATTGGCGCCTTTTTTGTTCCTATTATTATAAACGCTGTGTACGCCGTTTACGTGAACTTAATGACACGTTCAGATGACACTCATGTTTACGGTTTTACTGACTGGTACGGTTTTGCGTGGTGGCTTTCAATGCCTTATGTGTTGACTGGTTTGGTTGGCGTTGCTCTGCTGTTGTTTGCTGGCGACCATCAGGTAGCGCCATCAATCTTGTCGCCTGCGTCTCTTGGGTATATTGCGAATATCCCGATGGACTCGCCTTGGTACGCTTTCGGTCAAGCGTTAAGGCTAGAGCTTTTCTGGGGTATCTATCTTGCTACTGTGGGCATCTCGCAATGGACGTCTTTTCCTCTTAAGAAGGCAGCACTAATTGCATGCGCGCCGTATGTGGTTATTTATGGCATTTGGCTGATAGCCTTAGCGCTATTCTAAAACACCTCTGTTCAATAGCCTTTTATCATTTGGCAATTGGCGCTGTTTTCGGTGAAAAACGTGGGCAGCGCAACACACTTAAGTCCACAAGGGTAGCTGAATAGTCGGCTTACTTCCCTCGCGTAGTGGTCTAAAATAGTCGGTATTCTGATAAAACTCTTTATCTTGTTGAGTGTGCCACGAAGGTACACCCAGCAAAGGCAGTGGCTTCAAAAGCGGTGTACTCTCAAAATAATTTAACGCTTTGATACGTGTAATCATGGCATCATCAACTATCGACCGCTGCTGCCATTTATCAAGACGGCTAAAACCGTGAGGCACAGACACCGCTAGCCATTTGCCTGTGAGACCGACAAACGGATTAAGCATCATTTCTAAATTTGCGTGGCCAAAAATAAAGGGGCTTACTTTTGAATGCCACAACGCTCGCTTGTAGACAAAAACTTTCTCCCATTCATGCGCGGCGAGGTCACCTAAGAATGCTTCCAACGCATTAGCTGTACAAGGCAAGGTTCCATTAATTTTGTTTTGCGAATTGGTGCCGTTATCAGAGAATTCACTGTGTGAGCGCGGACTATTTTCTTCAGGTGCTTCGATAGCAAGTACTACTCCGCATTCATCGAAGTGAGTAATGCGATTGCGTCGTGACGTTCTGGGGTTTACACCATGGAGTTTAATGTCATTGATGTGTAGCTCATTTAACAACGATTTTGTTCTTGGAAATTGAAGCCAAATAAGGGCATTAAATAGATCATGCCAGCTTTGCTCTCGAGTAGGCACAACTCCATCTTCGCTGATGATGGTTTCGTAGTAACGCTGATCATCTTCTGAAAACTGGCTTTGCCCTTTAAACAAAGGCCCTTTCCAGGAGCTACAGTAATGCACCGTTAAATTGTTTAGCAAGTCAGGAGTAGGAAAAGCACTTTTACCTAGCAAGCCAACCTCTTCTAAAAGGTCCGTAACTGGTTTACTCGCGTGTTTTAGTAAGTAGTCTTTACAGAAGGGTATTGAGTCTGATTGCATATCAACTATTGGTTCGCTTTGGGGTTTTCTCTATACTGGGTGCGTATTGTAGAGCAAACAGAGACTAACAATGAAAAAAATGTTTTTGCCATTGCTTGTACCTACCCTTCTAGGCGTAAGTGCTTGCACACCTAATAACGACAGCGCGTCACAAAATCAGTCTGCGAAAAAAGAGATGCCTGTGGCGTCTAACTTTGACAGTGTTTACAACAATATTTCAGACGCTGATATTCGCGAGCCATTAAAGGTACTGTCTTCAGATGAGTTTGAAGGTCGTCTACCGACAACTGAAGGCGAAAAGAAAACCATTGATTACCTGGTCAGTGAATTTACTAAAGCGGGACTTAAGCCAGGTAACGACGATAGCTTCCTTCAAAAAGTAGCGCTTATGGAGATCACCGCTGATCCAGATATGACAATGACCATAGGCGACAATACCTTTGCCTACAAAGAGCAAATGGTTGCCTCTTCTAAACGTGAGCAAAGCTCTGTATCTCTTGAAGATTCGGAACTGGTGTTCGTAGGTTATGGTGTAAATGCACCAGAGTATGACTGGAATGACTACGAAGGGTTAGACGTAAAAGGCAAAACGGTCGTCATGCTGATAAACGATCCGGGCTTTGAAAATCCGGAGAGCGGCAAGTTTCAGGGCACAACGATGACCTACTACGGCCGTTGGAGCTACAAATATGAAGAAGCGAGCCGTCAAGGGGCAGCAGGCGCTATTATTGTTCATGAAACTGCACCTGCCTCTTACGGCTGGTCAGTTGTTGCTAACAGCTGGAGTGGTCCGCAGTACGGCTTAGTAAGTGCCGACAAAGGAGCAAGCCGTGTGGCTGTTGAAGGTTGGTTAACGATAGATGCAGCGAAGAAGGTGTTTGCCGATGCCGGCCTTGATTTCGACACAGAGAAAGCAAACGCTATGCAAGGTCCTTACAGCAAAGCAATGGACATCAAAGCAACGGTTACGGTTAATAACACCTTCAAAAAGTCAGAGAGCAACAACGTTATCGCGACTCTGCCGGGCGCAGAATTTCCTGATGAGCATATTATCTACACGGCACATTGGGATCATTTAGGTAAAGATGAGAGCAAAGAAGGCGACCAAATCTATAATGGTGCTCATGATAATGCGACGGGCACTGCGGCCATTTTAGCCATGGCAAAAGCTTACTCTAAACTTACACCTGCACCAAAACGCTCGGTATCATTTTTAGTGGTGACCGCTGAAGAACAAGGATTATTAGGCAGTAAATTCTATGCAAGCAACCCGGTTATTCCTATTGAGAATACCGTTGCAAACATCAACATGGATGCAATGAACGTATTGGGTAAGACCAAGAACGTTGCCGTTGTAGGCATGGGTAAGTCAGAAATGGAAGATTACCTTGAAGCCGCTGCAGCTAAGCAAGGTCGTACACTGACTCAAGAAGACAGACCAGAAGCTGGTTACTATTACCGATCAGATCACTTCAGCTTTGCCAAACAAGGTGTTCCAGCACTCTATGCAGAGGGCGGTAACGAACCAGCAGATGCAGAAACAGCTAAATATAGAAAACGCATGAACGTTATTGTTACGGGCTGCTATCACCAAGTATGCGACCAGTATCGCGATGATTGGGATTTAAGCGGAATTGTGCAAGACACGCAAATGCTGTTTGACGTGGGTGTGGGCGTTGCGAATGCTGACGCTTGGCCTAGGTGGAATGAAGCGAGTGAGTTTCAGCGCAAAAATTAATATCCGAACTGACTTCTAAGCGTTAAAAATGCTTAGTTATGCAGCAATACTAAAAGGGCCTTTTTATAGGCCCTTTCTTATTTTTCCTTCCCAAAGCACTTATCCAAGCGGCTTCGAATCGCTATCTTTTACTATTCAGTAAACACACTCACTATTTAATTGATATGATAATTACGCACTCAAAATAGGATAAAAATGTTAATAAACGGCTGTTTTGGGATAAATGGAATAAGAATTTCCATTTTCTCATCATAATGTACTTGCAATTTCCTGTCAGACTGGCACATTCAGGGCACGCGAATAAGAATAACAACAAACCATCGCCCACTCGTACGCGAGTACCGACAGAAAAAACTTCTATTATTTTTTTCAACAAGTGAACAGAGAGAATCCGTTATATGTGTGGTATTTTCGGTATCCTTGATATCAAAACCGATGTGTCTGAACTCAGAACCCAAGCCCTCGATTTATCAAAACTTTTGCGCCACCGTGGCCCTGACTGGTCGGGTATCTGGAATAATGACAATACCATTCTTTGTCACGAAAGATTGGCGATTGTCGACGTTGATACAGGGGCGCAGCCTCTTATCAGCCAAAACGATAAACAAATTCTTGCCGTAAACGGTGAGATTTATAACCATAAGCAGCTAGCTGCAGACTTAGCTGAACCGTATCCGTTCAAAACCCGTTCTGATTGTGAAGTTATCCTTCCGCTTTTCCAGCAAAAAGGCATCGACTTTATTGATGAGCTAGAGGGTATGTTTGCGTTTATTCTTTACGATGAAGAACAAGACGCTTACCTTATTGCCCGTGACCATATTGGTATTATTCCGCTTTATACCGGTTACGATGAACACGGTAACTTCTATGTTTCATCTGAAATGAAAGCGTTAGCAGGCGTATGTAAAACAATCAGTGAGTTTCCTCCTGGCCACTACCTGTGGAGCAAAGAGGGAAAAATCACTAAGTACTACAAACGCGACTGGATGGAATACGACAACGTAAAAGACAACACCAGCAATCTGGAAGAGCTACGTGTAGCATTCGAGAAAGCAGTGAAGTCACACATGATGTCTGATGTACCTTACGCTGTACTTCTATCAGGTGGTTTGGACTCTTCACTGGTTTCAGCTGTCGCTGCGCAGTACGTTGCAAAGCGCGTTGAAGACGAAGACAAGACAGATGCATGGTGGCCTCGCCTACACAGTTTTGCTGTTGGTCTTGAAGGAGCACCTGACCTTAAGGCAGCGAAGAAAGTGGCCGACATGATTGGCACCGTACACCATGAAATTCACTTTACCATTCAAGAAGGTTTAGATGCCATCCGTGATGTTATCTATCACTTGGAAACCTACGATACAACAACGATCCGCGCCGCTACTCCAATGTACTTAATGACACGCAAGATTAAAGCGATGGGCATTAAAATGGTGCTATCGGGTGAAGGCTCTGATGAAATTTTTGGTGGTTACCTGTATTTCCACAAAGCGCCAAACGCCAAAGAATTCCACGAAGAAACGGTACGTAAACTTGATCGTCTACATATGTTTGACTGTGCGCGTGCTAACAAAGCCACATCAGCATGGGGTGTAGAAGCTCGCGTTCCATTCTTAGATAAGAACTTCATTGACGTAGCTATGCGTTTAAACCCACAAGACAAAATGTGTCTAGATGGAAAAATGGAGAAGTGGATCCTTCGTAAGGCGTTTGATAACGGCGAAACCCTTCCAGCAGAAGTACTGTGGCGTCAAAAAGAGCAGTTTGGTGATGGTGTAGGTTATTCGTGGATTGATTCAATTCGCGATTTCGTTGAAAACGAAGTGACTGACCAGCAACTTGCAACTGCGGAGTTCCGCTTCCCAGTCAACACACCAGATACGAAAGAAGGCTACTACTATCGCACTATCTTTGAGAGCTACTTCCCTCAAGAGAGTGCTGCGCGCTGCGTGCCTGGCGGCAAGTCAATCGCCTGTAGTACTGCAGAAGCTCTTGAGTGGGATGAGAGCTTTAAAAACAACGCAGATCCTTCTGGCCGCTCGATGAAAGGCGTCCACGCAGGCGAGTCTTAATAGACAATCGTACAAGCAGATCTAATATTCAAAAAACGCGGCCTAAGCCGCGTTTTTTATTGTCTATTTATTCTTTTGATGCTTCTGTTTTTGGTTTATACCATAAAGCAGAATTAGTAAGAGGGGTCTCAATAGGTAATAACGGATTTTCGAGGGTGAAAATTTTACGCTCATTAACCCCCAAAGACGCTAAGATTGGGGCGTACGTAGATTCAAATAACGCATCAAAAGAGCCATCTTCAATGGCTCGGTTAAGGCCTGTTTCAATAAGATTCGCTAACGTCTTGTTACTTGAACTTACAAAGTAATACATAGCGGTGGGGTAATACAGCGCCATTGAAGGCTCAAGGTAAAGATTGTTACGACGACCTTCCACCTCCAGCTCTGCGTCCACTTCCATAACAGAACGAGGAAAAAAGTCCCCTTTACCTTGTTTAATCATGTCATACGCTTCGCGAAACTCAGGCACAGTAAACACGTTAAACCCGTTGGCTTGAAGAATTTTGGTGTCCGGCCACTCTTCGCCTTGAATCGGTACGAGTTTACGCATATCGGTCAGCGACAGCACATCGTTGAACTTCGCCTTTTTATTTTCGTTAATAACGAAAACACGAAGACCTATAAGCCCTTTTGCGATTGGAATACGAATGGGGGTCAGCTCCTTCTCGCGCTGACTGTCCGTCATGCTCCATACTACGTTAACTTCTCTGTTTTCACGTAGCTGACGCATCGCTTTGCCCGTCAGCAATATACGATCAGAAGGGCGCAGCTCATAATTTACGCCGGTTTTATCTAGCGCAAGTTTAAGCAGAGCAATAGGGTATTGGGCACGGGCATCTGAGTCATCTATAGGACGCGGATAAGTGATTGTCCAAGTAGCGGCTTCAACCATCGATGCAGCAGTAAAAGAACATAACGTGAAGGCCGCTATTAGGGCTTTCTTTAGCAGATTAAAGCTATGCATCTTCTTTATGTCCCTTGTTAATTTGAGTACTTCAGCGCGAGATAAGTTTTCTCGTAAAGCCTGCGCGCCTTAAACACCTATTCAATACCAATGTATTTGTGTGTTTGTAAAGATAGCCGCCAGTTACGTTCAATACAAGTACGCACTGCAAGTTCTGTGGCTCTCTTTTGCTGGCTAATTGGTTGTAAACAAACCTGTTTTCCGTCTAATGACGATACATTAGCAAGCAGCGCATCAAGCTCGTTTATATGTTTTTGCATTGCGATGGGGTGCTTGATTTCATTCGCTCTTTCAAGCGCACTTACTAAGACGTCATATCCGCCTTTCATGTTTATTTTAGGAGAAACCGTCACATACGTACGCGTGTCACAAAGTACTTCAAAGGTACCGCTGGTCTCTATTTGTGTTGTGTATCCGTTATCGTGTAGTAGGCTCGTCAGAGGACGTAGGTCGTACATACATGGCTCACCGCCAGTAATAACTACATGCTTTGCCACATAGCCTTGTTTCCCAAACTCAGCCAGCAAAGCCTCCTCACTGGAGATGAAATAGGTTTCAGACTCTTCGCCTTTTGTGATCACAGCTTGTGGCGACACACTCAAGTCAGGCTTAATTTCCCATGTGTGTTTAGTATCGCACCATGGGCAGCCCACAGGACAGCCTTGTAAACGAACAAAGATAGAAGGTATACCAGTGTGAGCACCTTCACCCTGGATAGTTTCAAACATCTCATTGATGTTTAATGTGGACATTACAGACAATTTGACACCCTTTAACGATTGTATGTTGGGATTTTACCAAGGATCACATAAAATTCGGGCATAATTTCTTAAATCTTCGAAAAACTATGTCAGAAAACGTTGTTGTTATCTATTCAGGAGGCATGGACTCCTTCACAGTGCTGCATAAAGCACTAAAAGCAGGTAAAAAAGTTCATGCACTGAGCTTTAACTACGGACAACGCCACAAGAAAGAGCTCGATTACGCCGCGAATGTATGCAAATCCCTTAATGTCCCACACAAAATTGTTGATATTAGCGCTATAAATACGCTTATCGGTGGCTCAGCCCTCACGTCAGATATCGACGTACCAGAAGGCCACTATGAAGAGCCAAGCATGAAGCAAACCGTGGTGCCAAATCGCAATATGATATTACTCTCACTAGCCGTTGGCTACGCAGTAAGTTTAGAGGCTAACGAAGTTTATTATGGCGCTCACTCTGGCGATCACGCCATTTATCCAGATTGCCGACCTGAATTCGTGCATAAAATGAATGATGTATGCGGGATTGCTAACTATACTCCCGTTACTATTATGACGCCTTATATTGACGACAGCAAAACGGCTATTTTAACGGACGGCTTGTCAATGGGACTGGATTATGGACAGACCTGGACCTGTTACAACGGCAGGGAAAAAGCGTGTGGAAAATGCGGAGCGTGCGAAGAACGCTTAGAGGCATTTAAAGAAAATGATGCAATCGATCCTTTAGAGTACGAATAAGCGTTGCGCTAACCCGCACACGTTGTCCGATAAAAAAACACCCCTTGTTTCACGCGCTTTTATGCGCGTTCAGACAAGAGGTGTTTTCATATCGCTTGCGTTGATAAATCTACTTCTGACTTTCAGAAATAAAATAGCTTAACTCTTTAATACAGTGACGTAAGACCGGATTTAACCGTGTGTTTTTGCCATTCATAACAAACAACTCGTGACTGAAGTTAAATAAACTCCCCTGCGCAATTGGAACAAGTCCTAGCGCCGCCCCTTGCTCTTTTGCCATATAATCTGGCAACAAACCTATGTATTCACCGGTCATTATCGCCGACATTGCTGCGTCAAATGAATCAGAGAAGGTCTGGATAGATAGCCTGGTTTCATCTTCGATATAGTTAGCTGACGATAAGCCTGAAATTCCGATAGCAGGATAGTCAACAATTTTAACGCCTTCTGGTAACTCAGTATCGCGATACTTCGCCAAAGGGTGAGTTGGCGCACAGTACAATCGTCCTTCCGTCTTAATCCCGACGGGGTGGAAAGTTACTGATTCAGGCTTAACCATATCGTAGGTTGAAACAACAAGATGGCATTCGCCAGATAGCGCGACATGTTCAACCTCGTTGTAAAGACGCGTTTGAATATTCACATGAATATCGTCAAACTTCTTCATCGTACTCTTAACCGCTTTACTCACGGCTAAATGCATTGAAAGCGGAAGGCCCGCCATTAACACTAGCGTGATATGGCCGGAGTAGTCATCGTGCAGCGATTTCAGGTTGAATACAAAGTTGTCGAAGGCATTGAAGATGCGCTTGGTTTCTTGAAAAACCACCTCGCCTTCTTTTGTCATTTGAAAGCCACCACGGCCACGGTGGCATAGCACCAAGTCTAAACGCTCTTCTAGCTTTTTGATTGCGGCACTGATATTAGGGCGTTGCATACGCAACACAGGTTCTGCCGCAGTAAATCCGTTGCAGCTCGCTACCGCGTAAAACACTCGCAGTAGCTTGATATCTGACTCCTGAAGACGATTAAGCATATTAGCACCTGTTTATAGGTATAGTTATCGATACTCAAGCTAGAACTATATGTAACTAATTGCGCTATTACAACGATATTTTACGGCTTTTCGTCTCATTATGTGATGAAAATTACAAATTTGTGCTAGCCAGGTCGGCATTAAACCCAGAATATTTATAGGAATATAAAGGCCATAAAAGAAGAAATACACTTAAGCTCAGTAAGAGTTATTTAGTTTAATACTAAAGCGCGCATACTAGGGCCTGTTGACCTTTGCAATACATCATAGATCAACAGGCCTAGATAAATTCTCGACACATTGCAGCGAAAAAAGAGTGTCGTTACCTTTCGATAAGTGTGGACTAGGACAGTGTAACTACCTGCTTTCTCAGCGCTTCAATATCGTCGCGCAATGATGCTGCTTTTTCAAATTCGAGTTCTCGAGCATATTCGAACATCTGCTTTTCAAGCTCGGTAATTTGGTCCATCAGCTCAGTGGCACTGGCTGTTTTCTGCTGTTTTTTCTTCTCTTCAACTTTGCGCAGTCTGACTTTACCTGACGCAGGATGTGCAGAGTCGCCTAAGTCCATAATGTCGGTAATAGGCTTATTAAGTCGCATTGGCGTAATACCGTTTGCCTCATTATGCGCCATTTGCTTCTCACGACGGCGTTCAGTCTCGTCCATCGCTTTTTTCATCGACTTGGTAATACTGTCAGCGTACAAAATAGCTTTACCATTCACGTGACGCGCGGCTCTACCAATGGTCTGAATTAATGAACGCTCAGCGCGCAAAAAGCCTTCTTTGTCGGCATCTAAAATCGCCACCAGCGACACTTCTGGCATGTCTAAACCTTCACGTAAAAGGTTAATACCAACCAGCACGTCGAATTTACCCAGTCGCAAGTCTCGGATTATTTCAATTCGCTCTACCGTATCGATATCCGAATGCAGATAACGAACTTTAACGCCGTGCTCATTTAAATACTCGCTTAAATCTTCAGCCATACGCTTGGTTAAGGTAGTAATAAGCACACGTTCGTCTAGTTCTACCCGCTTTTGAATTTCAGATAGGACATCATCTACCTGAGTCGCTACTGGGCGTACTTCAATAACAGGGTCTAGCAGACCCGTTGGACGCACAACCTGCTCTACTATCTCACCGTCAGTTTTCTTTAATTCATAATCGCCTGGCGTCGCAGAAACATAGATGGTTTGGGGGCAAATCTGTTCAAACTCTTCAAACTTAAGCGGACGATTGTCCAACGCCGACGGCAGCCTGAAACCAAACTCCACCAAGGTCTCTTTTCTAGAGCGATCCCCACGATACATTGCCCCTACTTGAGAGACAGTTACGTGAGACTCATCAATAAACATTAGGCCATCTGCTGGAAAATAGTCCAATAAGGTTGGAGGTGGTTCGCCCGGTGCTCTTCCTGAAAGATAGCGAGAGTAATTCTCGATCCCAGAACAATAGCCAAGCTCCATCATCATTTCGATATCGAACTGGGTGCGCTGTGAAATACGCTGCTCTTCAATCAGCTTATTTGCCTCTTGAAGTTGCTTTTTGCGATCGCCAAGTTCTTCCTTGATATGCTCAATAGCATTGAGGATTTTCTCTCGAGGGGTTACATAGTGCGTTTTAGGAAAAACCGTTGCTCGAATAACTGACTTATCGACAGCCCCGGTTAGCGGGTCGAACAGACTAATTTTATCTATCTCATCGTCAAAAAGCTCGACCCTTACGGCTTGCTTTTCAGAGTCCGCTGGGAAAATATCTATAACATCGCCACGCACACGAAACGTACCCCTTTCAAACGCTAAATCGTTACGCTTGTACTGCAGTTCTGCAAGGCGACGTAGAATGTCACGTTGATCCATGGTGTCGCCTTGGCGAAGGTGCAACAGCATCTTCATGTAGGATTCAGGGTCCCCCAAACCATAAATAGCCGACACACTCGCTACAATGACCACGTCTCTGCGCTCCATCAACGCTTTAGTGGCGGACAGTCGCATTTGTTCAATATGATCATTGATTGACGCGTCTTTCTCAATAAAGGTATCTGTACTTGGAACGTAGGCTTCTGGCTGATAATAATCGTAATATGAAACGAAGTACTCTACGGCGTTATTGGGGAAGAATTCTTTCATTTCACCGTAAAGCTGAGCCGCTAATGTTTTGTTGTGTGCAAGAATAAGCGTTGGCCTCTGCACTTCTTTAATGACATTAGCCATGGTAAAGGTTTTACCCGACCCCGTAACACCAAGCAGTGTTTGGCCGGCCAAGCCACTTTCTAGGCCATCCACCAAAGCTTCTATTGCTTTTGGCTGGTCGCCTGCTGGCTTGTATTTAGAATGAAGCTCAAACCCTCTACTCATTTACTTAACCTTTTCTTTAGCTTACTGCTTAACATCTTGCTTGCGGTCAAACTACTCAACATTAAAAACGCACAGCCTTAAATAGCCGCTCTGGTATTAGCTGTGCTCAGACGTTTCTTTATCTAATTCAAACTGAGTAATCGCACGTTTGAAAACAACAAATGAAACACACGCCATTGCAATATTGGCAATGACCGTTCCTGCAAATAACCCTTTCAGTTCAAATAGAAAACTACCCACAATGCTGATAGGTACGAAGAAAACAAATAAGCGGATGACACTTAACGTTAATGCCGTCATTGGACGATGCATGGCATTCAACGATGAGTTAGTCAGAATGATAATGCCTTGCATGCCATAACCCAGCGGCACAATCATCAGAAACAGCTGTATTAGTACGCTTACCTCTGCTTCATTAGCAAAGGCGACGGCTATCCAGCTAGACAGCGCCCACATGACAAGAAAAATGGCGAACTGCCAAACCAGAACAAATTTCAATGTAAGCGAATATGCCGTTTTTACCCGTTCTACTTGGCCTGCCCCAACGTTTTGACTGATAAATGGAGGCAGTGTCATGGAAAGTGCTAGCACAACAATACTTGCAATAGACTCCATTCTATTTCCCACTCCCCACGCTGCAACCGCTTCAGCACCGTAACCAGCAACTACAGCTGTCATCACGCCACCGGCAACAGGGGTAAGCATATTTGCCCCCGCCGCAGGTAGTCCTATTTTGAGAATTTCACGGCTGCTATCACGCAGCTCGGCAAGTGACAGCAGTCGAGGCAACATCAACTTTCGACGAACGGCTAAAATATAAAGAATCCATAATGCACCAACTATCCACGCTATAAAGGTAGCGAGTGCCGCGCCTTTTATTCCCATTGCCGGAATGGGCCCAAGGCCGAAAATGAAAATTGGATCAAGCAACGCGTTTAATCCGCCGCCTGCCGCCATAACAATACTGGGTGTGCGGGTATCGCCACACGCTCGCAGCACACTATTGCCCACCATCGGCATGGCAAGAAAGACGCTCGACAAGTACCATAGCCCCATATAGTCAGATATATACGGCATGAGATTGTCTGTTGCATTAAGCAACGTAAACACAGGCTCTATGGTGAAAAAGCCAATTGCAGCTAATGCACCCACGAGCAAAAAGGACAGCATTAATGAACCCGTCGCATAATGTTGAGACTTAGTTATTTCTTTACTGCCTTGTAACTTGCCTATAATTGCAGAGGTACCAATACCTAAACCTATGTTTAGGCTTATTACGGTAAAAGTAACGGGAAAGGTAAAACTAATAGCGGCTAAAGGGTCGGTGCCCAACAAGCTCACAAAAAAGGTATCGATAAGTCCAAAGCTCATCATCATTACCATTCCCAGTATCATGGGAATAGTCATACGCTTTAACGTAGTACCTATATCTCCTTCCAATAAGTCGGAAGTACGTTGTTTAGCGTTACTTTTTATCACTTGAGCTCCGGCAAACTAAAATCCCCTCATCAATTGCGCGTTAGTGTAAAAGAGTGAACACTATTTAGCTATGCGTATTCGACAAACAAAACAAAGCATAAGAGGGTTGTATGAAAAGCGATGTTTTTGACAAAAGTACGTGCGATGAACCATTTCGCTGGCTACGCCACAAAATTCCTAGTTTTTTTATAAAAATAAATCAAAACACGTGCGTATGTGTTCATTACAGTTTAATTTCTATCCTGTTTCACTTTTAATATGCAGGCAAAACGTCTCGGGCGCATCTAGCTATCTAAATAGAGCGTTTAAAAGACACACAAAAATGTTAACAAAATGTAAGACATTGAGAATTAAGATGGATTTCATTGAATAGCATTTAGGCATTCGTTGAATTAACACACAAGCTACTTTTTGTTCAACCGATCTATTCCGATCGAGAAACAAGATCAAAAAAAACACCCTAACCCTCTGTATTAAAAAGCTTATCCACTCAATAACGCCATAACCTGATTAGATCAATACGCACGCGATCTCGTAAATAACAACAGCGATTATAAGCTATCAACATAGTTATCCACAGATTTAGTGGATAACTAACGCCAGACCATATTCGGCGGGATTTCGTGCTCGATTAATTTCTCAGCACGTAAGTGGTGACTAACCTTTTAATCCTCAGGTACAGGTTACAGATTTATTAAACCCTGTACATAATACCAGTATGAAAGCGTTTTTTTATTCTATTTAGTTATACCCTTTAACTTTAGTGAGATATATAAGAAAACGAGATGGGTAAAACTATCAATGACTAAAACAACCTCTTGTTCATAAGCAATGAGGGAATAATGTGCAGTTATTAACCATCATTTTCTCTGCATTGACGACAAAATGAACATAAAAGCCGTAAAAAGCTATTTTTTGCGCAGTCAGCACAAATATTTCATTTATGTTGTTGACAGTTCCTAAGTACGTCTTTAATATTCGCCTCCGTTGAAGCACAGGTCCCCCTTAGCTCAGTTGGTTAGAGCGACGGACTGTTAATCCGCAGGTCCCCCGTTCGAGTCGGGGAGGGGGAGCCAACTTCAGCAAACAACTTAGGTGTCGATTCCCCCTTAGCTCAGTTGGTTAGAGCGACGGACTGTTAATCCGCAGGTCCCCCGTTCGAGTCGGGGAGGGGGAGCCACTTAGTTGGCTCTTAATCGCCTCACCCACTTCATTCTATTTTAATTCCTAAAACAACGCGTTTAGACATTAAATAACCCTAATTCAATCAAGTTGTTAAACCCGTTCTAAAAAGGGATAATAGACCTAATCTGTTTTTCTTTTTAATTCGCGGGCATTGTCCGTCAAAATTCCTCGAAGGAATTGCGTTATTCATGACTGAATTTTTACTGCTATTGATTGGTACAGTACTGGTTAACAACTTTGTGTTGGTTAAATTTCTCGGCTTATGCCCGTTTATGGGTGTGTCTGGCAAACTTGAAACTGCCATGGGCATGTCTATGGCCACTACATTTGTACTCACCCTTGCCTCTGCGTCGAGCTACCTAGTGGAAACCTATTTACTTGCTCCACTGGGCATTGGTTACCTTAGAACGCTGGCCTTTATTCTTGTTATCGCAGTGGTGGTTCAGTTCACAGAAATGGTCGTACACAAAACCAGCCCTACCTTATATAGATTGTTAGGTATTTTCCTTCCTCTTATCACAACCAACTGTGCAGTGCTTGGTGTAGCGCTATTAAACCTTACCGAACAGCATAATTTCATGCAGAGTCTTATTTATGGTTTCGGCGCTGCTGTGGGATTCTCTCTGGTACTGGTGTTATTTGCGGCCATGCGTGAGCGTTTAGCTGCTGCTGATGTACCTGTATCTTTTAAAGGTGCCTCAATCGCTATGATAACCGCTGGCCTGATGTCCCTTGCATTTATGGGCTTTAGTGGACTGGTGAAAGTGTAATGACGATATCTACCGCAATTATATTCGCCGTTGTTGCCATTGGCGTCCTTGCGCTTATTTTTGGCTTAGTTCTGGGCTACGCGAGCATTCGCTTTAAAGTTGAGGGCGACCCGCTTGTTGAGCAAATAGATGCCGTACTACCACAAACTCAGTGTGGCCAATGCGGATATCCGGGCTGCAAGCCTTATGCTGAGGCAATTGCTGAAGGTGATGATATTAATAAGTGCCCACCTGGTGGCGAGGCAACGATTAAAAAACTCGCAGATTTGATGGGAGTTGAACCTAAACCCCTTGATGCAGCTCATGGCGAAGAAGACGTTAAAAAAGTCGCGTTTATACGCGAAGACGAATGTATCGGCTGTACCAAATGTATTCAGGCCTGCCCTGTCGACGCCATTTTAGGTGCCGCCAAACACATGCACACGGTTATTACTGATGAATGTACAGGGTGTGACCTATGTGTAGATCCCTGCCCTGTCGACTGTATCGACATGGTGCCAATTGCTCAAACAACTTCTACATGGAAATGGGATTTTGAATCATCGCCCAAAGGTGATATCCCCATCAAAATGGTGTCGTAATTGTGATGTATCCAAGTTTTGATTCAATTATAGAAACCCTTGAAGCGGGAAAGATGTACTCATTTCCAGGTGGCGTACATCCCGACGATAAGAAATCTCTATCTAATACATCAGTAATAAAGAAACCGTCGTTACCCGAATTATTGATTGTTCCTTTAAGGCAGCACATTGGCTCAGAGGGTATCTGCTGCGTAGAAGTTGGCGATACCGTATTGAAAGGCCAAATTCTTTCGCAAAGCTCATCGCCTTTTTCTGTGCCAGTTCATGCGCCAACCTCGGGCGAGGTTGTTGCGATTGCTCCGCATGTTGTAGCCCACCCTAGCGGCCTAACAGAAATGTGTATTTCGATACGTCCTGACGGTAAAGACACATGGTGCGACCTATCTCCAGTAGCAAAATATAGCGACATAGATAAGAACAAGCTTATAGAAGCTATTTGCCAAGCAGGAATTTCAGGAATGGGTGGTGCCGGCTTCCCTACCCATATAAAAACCTCAACATCTAAACCTGTTGAGTTTCTTATTTTAAATGGGATTGAGTGCGAGCCTTACATTACTTCTGATGATCGATTAATGCGTGAGCACGCCTGGCAAATACGCCAGGGTCTAGACATTCTTACTCACCTTATTGGGCCGAAGGCCATTGTAGTTGCGGTTGAAGACAACAAGCCAGAGGCTTTCGAAGCACTTAATATTGCCTGTCAGGATAAGAAAGACTATCGCGTTGTTAGCGTTGAGACTAAATACCCTGCCGGCGGCGAAAAACAGCTGATTCAGGTACTGACTGGCCGAGAAGTTCCAAGAAATGGATTGCCTGCCGACGTAGGCGTGATGATGTTCAACGTTGGTACCTGCTATGCCATTGCAGATGCTATTTTACACGGCAAGCCGCTGATTGAACGGGTTGTTACCGTAACTGGTGAAGCCGTTGAATCACCAAGCAATTTTAGAGCGTTGTTGGGTACGCCCGTCTCTCATCTATTGGATGAAGCAAACTACAACCCGAAAAAACAGAAAGCACCTAAAGTGATTATGGGCGGGCCTATGATGGGCTTTACCTTATCAGACGCTACGATCCCCGTGGTTAAAACCACAAACTGTTTGCTGGTTCCTGCAAAAAAAGAGCTGGTAGACGACAATGCAGAGCGCCCCTGTATTCGCTGTAGCGCATGCGCCGACGCATGCCCTGCGTCGTTGCTCCCCCAACAAATGTTTTGGCACGCCAAAGCAAAAGAATACGATAAAGCCGAAGAATACGACCTTTTCGACTGTATAGAGTGCGGCGCATGTGCTTACGTTTGCCCCAGTGAAATCCCACTGGTGCATTACTACCGCCAGGCTAAATCTGAAATACGCATTCAGCGTGATGAAAAGAACAAGGCCGAAAAAGCTAAACAGCGTTTTGAAGCACGTAAAGAACGTTTAGAGCGCGAAAAACTTGAGCGCGAAGAAAAACATAGAAAAGCAAAAGAAGCACGATTAGCCGCCAACAAAGCCAAAGAAGAAAATGCAGTAGCCGATAATGCGAATAGCGCTGTTGATGCTGGCGCAACTGAGGCCAAGGACAAAGTAGCGGCGGCGCTTGCGCGTGCGAAAGCAAAG
Source organism: Alteromonas marina (assembly GCF_000808575.1). Lineage (GTDB taxonomy): Bacteria > Pseudomonadota > Gammaproteobacteria > Enterobacterales > Alteromonadaceae > Alteromonas > Alteromonas marina_A. The sequence continues at coordinate 11,368 of NZ_JWLW01000004.1, read as the reverse complement.
AAAGCGGCTATGCAGGCCAACGCAAAGGATGAAAGTAATACAACAAATACCAACGAACCAAGCACTGCGGCAGACGATAAAAAAGCACAGGTAGCAGCAGCTATTGCCAGAGCTAAGGCGAAAAAAGCCGCACAAGCCCAGAATGAAGCTCAACTTGAAAGCGCGGATAAGCAAGTTGAGCAAGCGTCACCGCCAGAAGATGATAAAAAGGCAAAGGTTGCTGCAGCAATCGCCAGAGCAAAAGCGAAAAAGGCCGCACAAGCTCAAAACGAAACGCAAGATGAAAGCGCTGTCGAACCATCAACCACAGAACAGCCAAGTAACCAGTCATCATCACCAGAAGATGAGAAAAAAGCTAAAGTTGCTGCCGCTATCGCTAGAGCAAAAGCAAAAAAAGCCGCGCAAGTCAGCCAGTCTGAAGCATCTTCAGCAGAAAAACCTGCGGGCTCTCAAGGCGAAAAGCATACCGAACTTTCCGATACTGAAGCTAATTCAGAGCTAACCGCTGAAGCGCAGAAAAAAGCGCGTATTGCCGCGGCAATCGCTAAAGCTAAAGCGCAAAAAGCTGCTAGAAATAGCGAAGACGGGCAGCCTGATAAGTCAGTTTCAGAGCAAGGTGCGCCAACTCAATTGGATGAGCAACCAGAGAGTCGCTCCAAAGAACAGCTAGATGAAAAGCAAGCTAGGATCGCAGCGGCGGTAGCAAAAGCGAAAGCTAAAAAGGCCGCTTCGCAAAATACGCAAGTATCTAGCCCTGATGGCGAGACTGATGCTAACAACGCTGCCTCGACAAATGAAGCTGACGAGAAAAAGGCGCGCATTGCTGCCGCAGTGGCAAAGGCTAAAGCAAAGAAACTTACTCAAGACAGTAATGGCAATGTAGCGACTTCATCAGATACTGCTGAGCAGGAAAGCAGTAAAGCATTTGAGCAGAGCGAATCGTCTAGCCGTGTAGGCCAGACAACAAGCACGCAAGCTCCATCTCAACCGACGGCACAAGATGAAAAGAAAGCGCGCATTGCAGCTGCAGTAGCAAAGGCTAAAGCAAAAAAAGTAGCAGCTGAACAAGAGAAAGAATCATAATGAAGTTAAGTTTATCGAGTTCACCACACCAAAGGGTAAGACGCGATACCGGCCAAGTCATGCGTATGGTGATTTACGCCATGATCCCCGGCATGATTGCACAATCCCTCTTTTTTGGTTGGGGAGTGCTAATTCAAGCGGTCATCGCAGTAGTGAGCGCCCTAGTTATTGAAGGCGTGATCCTCTTTCTGAGAAAACGACCTATTGAACGTACGCTGACTGATTACAGTGCGGTATTAACCGGGTTACTCATAGCCATTAGTATTCCTCCTACCCTACCTTGGTGGATGACGGTTACAGGTGTTTTCTTCGCCATCGCTGTGGCCAAACAGGTTTACGGCGGGCTTGGCTTTAATATTTTCAACCCTGCCATGATAGCGTATGTGGTACTGCTTATTTCATTCCCTGCGGCTATGAGCCTATGGCTGCCTCCTGCGACTCACGCTGGCATTACGCCAAGTTTCTTTGATTCGGTATCACTCATATTTACTGGTTTTACTACTAGCGGATACGATGTCACTCAACTCAAAACCATTGCCGATGGTGTAACCATGGCTACACCGTTAGACACATTGAAAACCGACCTAACGCAAGGCGTAACATACTCAGAATCATTAGCGAAGCCAATCTTCGATGGCGGGGTATTCGAAGCTGCTGGTGCTGGGTGGGGAATGGTGAGTCTTGCGTATTTACTTGGTGGCCTCTACCTTTGGAAGACCCGCGTTATCAGCTGGCATATCCCGGGAGGTATGCTGCTAAGCGTGTTTGTTTGTGCATCACTGCTTCATTTAGCAAACGCCGATTACTACGCTTCACCGCTATTTCACCTGTTTAACGGTGCAGTAATGGTGGGCGCCTTCTTTATCGCCACCGACCCGGTTTCAGCATCAACAACACCAAGAGGCCGCATTATATTTGGTGCAGCGATTGGCTTTTGGGTGGTAATAATCCGTACCTTTGGTGGTTACCCTGATGCCGTAGCGTTTGCGGTTATTATTATGAATATGGCGGTGCCTTTGATTGATTACTATACCCGTCCTCGCGTGTACGGCAAAAACGTTAAAGGTCGAGGTAAACACTAATGATGAAAGAAAGCTTGACCAAAAACGGCCTTATGTTAGGTGCGTTTGCCGTTGTTACCACAGCATTAATAGCACTCACTTTTTTTGGCACCCAAGATAAAATTGAGCTACAAAAGCAGCAAAAACTCCTAAGCGTACTTAATGAAGTCGTGCCTAGCGAATTCCACGACAATGCCCTTTACGCCAACTGCACAGAGGTCAATGCACCTGAACTTGGCAACAAAAAAGCCCACAAAATATATCGTGCGACGTTAAATGGCCAACCTAGCGCATTAGTATTAGAAGCCACTGCTCCAGACGGATACAGTGGAGATATCGATATCGTTGTTGGTGTAAAAGTGGATGCACACGTTGCTGGAAACACACAAGGCGGCTCGAGTACTGACTCGCTCGACGGTGAGAGCGAAAATCTCAATATCACCGCGTTAGCGCTCTCGGAATTGGCCGAGCTTGACTCAACACCTCAGAAGTCATCTGAGCAAGACGAGAATGCGTCCGATATTTCTGCGCCCAACACTAATAGAATCAGTATGAGGGTGCTTGGCGTGCGCGTTATCGAACACAAAGAAACCCCTGGGCTTGGCGATAAAATAGAGCTTGCCGTTAGCAACTGGATAACGGCGTTCAGTGACAAGCCTTTTTCACCCGACAATTTGGCGCCTTGGCAGGTCAAAAAGGACGGTGGTGAGTTCGATCAGTTCACTGGCGCTACCATCACGCCGAGAGCAGTAGTAAGAGCAGTACGCGAAGCCTTGCTTTATGCACAGGCCAACCAATCTGCACTTTTCAACGCTCCTAACACCTGCGCAATTACAGATTCCGTTGAAACAATTGATGCGATTAACGTGAATGAGGCTCAACCTCATAGTGTAGAGGAGCTATAACGTGACTGATTTTCGCGACCTGTCTTTACAAGGGCTTTGGAAGAACAATCCTGCGCTGGTACAACTGTTAGGTTTGTGCCCGCTATTGGCCGTTACCGCAACCTTTATCAATGGTCTTGGGTTAGGCCTCGCTACCATGTTGGTACTCATTGGCAGTAACGTTACCGTTTCACTCGTTCGTAATGTGGTAAGAAACGAAATCCGCATTCCCGTTTTTGTTATGATCATTGCTGCGTTCGTTACCATTGTTCAGCTATTAATGAATGCATACACCTATGACCTTTACTTAGCGCTAGGTATTTTCATTCCGCTGATTGTAACTAACTGCGCCATCATAGGCCGCGCAGAAGCCTTTGCGTCGAAAAACGGGCCGCTCGCCTCTGCCTACGACGGATTCATGATGGGACTGGGTTTTACCGCAGTGCTGGTCATTTTAGGTGGTATGCGTGAGATATTGGGTGCAGGTACATTGCTAGCTGGTGCAGACAGACTGTTTGGCTCAATTGCTGAGAACTGGACCATCACGCTTTTCAATACTGAAAATCCGTTTTTGCTTGCGATACTGCCGCCTGGTGCCTTTTTAGGTATGGGTCTTCTCATTGCTATCAAAAACAGTATTGATGCAAAGTTAGCCGCTAAGCAAACATTGCCTGCAGTGAAGGCTGAACGGGTACGCGTTACAGCTGAAAGCTAAACGCTAAAAATCAAAAACAAAAAAGTATTTAGAAATGAATGATGTAGTTAAGCCGGCCAAGCCGCTTTCTAAGCAGGAAAAAGTAAAAGAAATCATGCGAATACTGGATGACCTTTATCCGGAAATTCCTATCTTTTTAGATCATAAAGACCCATATACGTTACTCATTGCGGTTCTCCTATCGGCGCAATGTACAGATGAGCGCGTTAACCAAATTACGCCAAAGCTCTTTGCTCGGGCAGATAATCCGTACGACATGGTATTGATGAGTATTGAAGAAATTCAAGACATTATTCGCCCTTGTGGTTTATCTCCCATGAAGTCCAAAGGCATTTGGCATTTGTCTGACATGATCATCAAGCAGCATAACGGTGAAGTGCCTGCAAACTTTGAAGCGCTGGAAGCCATGCCAGCAGTGGGTCACAAGACTGCCGCTGTGGTTATGTCTCAAGGCTTTGGCATTCCTGCTTTTCCCGTAGATACTCATATCCACCGATTAATGTATCGCTGGGGGCTGTCGAACGGAAAAAGTGTAGAGCAGACAGAGCGTGACGCAAAACGTTTGTTCCCAAAAGAAAGGTGGAACGATTTGCATCTCCAAATCATTCTATATGGTAGAGAATACTGCCCTGCCCGCGGTTTCGACTTAAACAAGTGTGTTATCACACGCGAGTTCGGCAGAAAGAGTTTCATTAACGAAGTACTGAAGGAACAAGAGAAAAAACAAAAGTTGGCGCTTAAGAAGAAGCGTAAATAGAAACTTTCAGAGAGGAGCCTTAGGCTCCTTTTTTATTCTCCATTTATTTTCTCTTAAAAGAAATTTTGCGACTAACACACGACTTACGCTTGTGGTTTGCCTCGAAAGGGACAATCAAATTGGCTATGATGGATGGGTTAGAGTTTTGCTCGCGCAAATAAAAAAGAAATATAAAAATAAATCCATGGAGAACACATGTCTCGATTGAATACTATCGCTAGAAGGCTAGCGTTTGGTGCATTAGTAAGTGCATGCAGTTTTGGTGTTTTTGCAGAAACATCCCCCATCACTGACGAGCAAAAGAAAAATGCGGAAGCATTAATTCAAAAAGCCCTGAAAAGTGATTTAGGCTATAGCATTGTTGAATCACTAACCACTGAGATTGGCCCTCGCCTGGGCGGCTCTGAAGCAGAAAAACGAGCTAGAGATTGGGGCGTGGTGGTAGGAGAACGTCTAGGTTTTGATAAAGTCAGCGTAGAAGAATTCACTATGCCCTTTTGGGATAGAGGCCACCTACACATTTCACTCACGGCGCCTTATGCTCAACCGCTTTACGGCACAGCCCTTGGCGGTGCAGCGCCTTCTGAAAGCGAGATTAATGCAGACATCGTTTATTTCAGAGACATTCACGCGCTAACCGCAGTTAAAGATGGTGCCCTTAAAGGCAAAATTGCATTTGTCGATGGCGACGCCATGGTTAAAAGCCAAACAGGTGCAGGCTATGGTCAAGCGAACCAACGCCGCCGAATTGGTTGGCAACATGCTCAACGCGGCGGCGCTGAAGCGCTGGTCGTGCGCTCAGTAGGTTCAGACTCTCACCGTTTCCCTCACTCAGGCATGATGAGCTCAGACGGCGATAATTGGGCTGATATCCCCGTAGTCGCTATCTCAAACCCTGACGCAGACCATTTACGACGTCTACATAACTTAGGTAAACCGCTGTCACTGTCGCTTCACTCTGAATCGAAATGGAAAGGCGAAGTAAACAGCGGCAACGTAATACTGGATTTAGTGGGCAGTGAGAAACCCGAAGAGATTATCCTTATTGGCGGCCACCTAGACAGCTGGGACTTAGGAACCGGTGCAGTTGATGACGGCGCAGGCGTTGCTATTACCACGGCAGCTGCTGCATTAATTGCTTCACTGCCAGAGCGCCCAAAACGCACCATTCGTGTGGTCATGTTTGGCGCTGAAGAAGTGGGCCTATTAGGCGCCTTTGCTTACGCTAAACAGCACGAAAAGAACCTTAAAAATCACGTTCTGGCCACAGAATCTGACTTTGGTGCGCAAACTATCTGGCAACTAGTGTCAAATGTGAATCCCGAAGCGACTGTGCTAGTCGATGAAATTGCGAAGATTTTATCACCGCTAGGTATAGTGCGTGGCGGTTCAGACATTGCTGGCGGCGGCCCTGACATTATTCCGCTAGCAGCGAAAGGCGTACCAACGATTAGGTTAAATCAAAACGGTAGAGATTACTTTGATCTTCACCATACGCCAGATGATACCTTAGATAAAATTGCCCCCGATGAACTTGCGCAAAACATTGCAGCCTACGCAGCAAGTATATACTTGTTAGCCGATTCGGACGTTGACTTAAAAGCTAAACAATAGTTTCACGTTAGTAATCATCAAACAGTGGTCAGTGCATCTCGTGCTGGCCATTGCATACCAGTAATCTGCTTACCCTCGCCTCTGCTAGTCCGAAATGCTTACGTTTTATTGCGCTTGAATAAGCTGGGCAACAAATCGCTTTGCTTCTTGCCTTGATGGCAATTCTACATGCCGATAAGTATTCGCATGTTTATAGGCAACGGTTGTTTTATTTATGGAGATATTTGAAATTAACGCACCTGACATGGCGCTATTAAAGGTAGAGATAGAATCTTGAAATTGCATAGTAAATACTTCTTTTTTGATGTTATTTGTTTTGAATTCCTCGCAGGTTGGGTAAAGAAATCGAAAAACGATAATTAGGCTCTTGCGTGAACACTAAGTTTCAGAAAGAGCCCATATTTTATGAGGTCACTTCAGAAAAGAGAAATGACCTTTGATAAGCTTAGAGGTCTTATCGAACTACTACGTTAGCAGCTTGTGGACCTTTTTGGCCTTGTTCAACTTCGAAGCTAACTTCTTGGCCTTCTTTCAACGTTTTGAAACCGTCAGAAGCAATTGAACGGAAATGTACGAATACGTCTTTGCCGCCAGCTTCAGGAGTGATAAAACCAAAACCTTTTTCTTCGTTGAACCACTTAACTGTACCGTTTACAGAATTAGACATAATAAAAACCTTTTAAAAAAATTGATGTAATGGTGGAAGCCACCGAATAGCTATAGACATCTCCAAGCTAGTAAAGCAGTTGTATATCTATATAAAACTTCAATTTGAAAGATTTAAAAAAGAGGTACAGCGCAGTAATAGGTAAAGCAAATAACATATCTAGAGCGATGCGAAAGGTACAGGTTATTGTGAGTAATGTCTACTAGTTTTTAGTTTATTTTTTAACCAAAATACAACTTTTTTACAAAAATGTTTTTTGGAAGCTGAATACGTATGTTTGTTCAAGGCAGTTGAAAGCTAGGTTAGTCTTGCTTTTTTGCTATAGGTTTAAATTATGACAGACACGTACTCATTAACCTGATTCAAAATGAAGATCTAGGTAAGATGGTAGTGTACCTGTTGGGCCAGCCTCGCCGTCTTAAAATTGATAATATCGGTCTGTGGGGCTTTTGATACCAGTCCACATAGATAATTACCCACTCAGCGAGACTTAAAATGTTCGTAATCGCGGCGTGTTACCGCAGGTATAGTGGTTCTACATTAAGGTGACACAACAAAGAGTACGGACATTTTAAACTCGCCCTTCGGGAAGATCTGGCAAGCTTCCTAGCTTCATTCTGGGAATTTGAAAGGGAACAACTATTCCTGCACTCCCACGCTTCGCTAGGAAACTTGCCAGCACTTTCTGAGTGGGAAATTATCTATGCGGACTGGTATGTTACGATTAATTAGAATTGTAAAACTGTCTTAAAGCGTTAACATTTCCTTATTATCATAAGCGCGTGTCGTTTGCGTTTACTTATGAAAGTACTTTATGAATTTAGGAGTACAGAAAAGTAACGTCCAACACGCAATCACAATGCTGTGTGCCATCGAGTTATTCCGATGGCTCGAAAAGGAATCTGTTATGCGAATGCTTCACACCATGCTTCGAGTTGAAAACTTAGAAGCTTCACTTCATTTTTATACTTCACTCATGGGCATGCGCCTTCTTCGTCAGTCTGAAAACAAAGAATACGAATATACGCTGGCTTTCGTTGGATATGGTGATGAAGCTGACAGTACAGTATTAGAACTTACCTATAACTGGGGCGACAATTCCTACGATAAGGGTAACGCATATGGTCATATCGCCATTGAAGTAGATGACATCTATCAGTTTTGTGAGAATTTAGAAGCAAATGGTGCCGATGTGTATCGCAAACCAGGCCCTGTAAAAGGTGGGTCAACAGTTATCGCTTTTGTACGCGACCCCGATGGATATGCCATAGAACTCATACAAAATAAATCAATCTCGCTGTGATCAAGCTCGCAAGTATGAGCGCGAGAAGAAGCCCTTGATACTTAGCGCGATTTAAACGCTTTAGACGCTTTAAACACCACAGTATCACATACAAAAGTGTGGCACAGATTAGCAGCCAATTAAAACACATGGAGTGACGTTACATGCTACGAAATCGCTTGTTATTTACGCAAAACGCTAAAAGTATAAACCTAGCTGGAATAGCGCCAAGCCCGAATTCTAGAGCAAAGGGCAATGTAAATTTTTGCACTAAACCCAAAGCAAAACTAGCCGCTATTCTGCCAGCGTTACTTGTCGCTTTTACCGCTTCATTTGCTTCTGGCAATGCGTTTTCGGCCACTGCTACGTATAACGACCATGCGCAAACAATCGCTGATACAAAAGTGAAGGATGAAGAGCGATTTACGGTAATTGCCCATCGCGGCGCATCTGGCTATTTACCTGAGCATACTCTCGAAGCTGCTACTCTCGCTTTTTCATTGCGCCCTGATTTTATCGAACAAGATGTTGTTATCACCAAAGACGACATACCCGTTGTACTACACGACATTCATTTAGAAACGGTTACCAACGTAGAAGATGTGTTCCCGGCGCGCCATCGAGGTGACGGCCGTTATTACGCGCGTGATTTTACCCTTGAAGAACTGCGACAACTGCGGGTACACGAGCGCACTAATAGTGACGGGAGCCAAGTGTTTGCCGATAGATATCGCGGTAACCACGCTAACTTCAAAGTGGCTACATTAGCTGAACATTTTGAATTAATCAGCGAGCTAAATCGCCAATTTGGCACATCTGTAGGGGTTTATCCTGAAGTAAAGTCCCCTGCCTTTCACATTAAAGAAGGCATTGATGCCAGTAAAATCGTTGTAGATGCTTTAAATGCTTACGGATTTGGTGGCGAGAGCGGTAATAGCTATCTGCAATGCTTCGACTTTAACGAAGTTAAGCGCATTCGTGAAACCTTGGGCTATAAAGGTAAAGTTGTCATGCTGATTGGCGAGAACGACTGGGGCGAAAGCGACACAGACTATGAATGGCTACGCACACAGAAAGGCATGCAGCAGGTTGCATTGTATGCCGATGGTATAGGCCCTTGGTTAGGCCATTTACTCGATAAAAAAGCGATGGCTCAAGGAAAAATAGAAGCTGCGGAATGGATTAAATACGCCCACGAAAATAACCTGACAATCCACCCCTACACCTACCGACATGATGCACTACCGGCAGGTATGAGTTCAGAACAAGTCTTGGAAGTTTTAGACAACGTAATACATGCTGACGGTGTTTTCACCGACCATTTAATACCGGTATTAAGGTGGCGAGAAAAATAAAACTAACGCATTTTAAAGCGAGTGTAGGCGCAACAATTAGCGCCTACGATTTAGAAAGTCGCACCACCACGCGTCTGTTTTGGGCGCGGCTTTCTCGCGTATCGTTTGGCGCAATATGGCGTTTCTCACCGTGGCCTGTTAACTGAATTCGATCTTCAGGTACACCTAGCGTCGTCAAATAGCTTTTTACTTCGTTGGCCCGTCGAATAGACAATTGTTCGTTGTTGTAGCGACCGCCATAGCTATCGGTATAACCGTCAAGAAGCACAAGCTCGAGCTCGCTGTCTTCTTTCAAATATTCACCAATCATGGTTAAACGCTTTTGCGAATATTTGGTCAGTTCTGTGCTGTTGTTCTTATAAGACAATACCGTGTAGGCAATATCATCAAAACTAAATGGGAGTAGGTTCGAGACACACTTAACGAACTCTCGATACACGCCTGAAAAATTACTGGCGTTTAGTGCCACGCTCACCTGGTCGTATTTGTTATACCAGTCTTGGTAATAGATTGTGGGCCAAAAGCCTTTTTCCAATTCAGACAGCATAGTCCACGCAGCATCTTGGGGTAGATCACCGTTGTACTGTTTTCGAAGAGACATGTCGGCTATGGTTTTAGGCGCGACGCCTGGCATCCATTTAGGTGGTACAGAATAGACTGCAGCCATATCAAATTTGCTGGGCAGCAAATGCATGTCCAGCTCAAATTCCATGTTAAGTTGCTTCGATGCCGTGCTTGTGAACATGGCTTCACCGTAACCCGGTAATGCGTGGTTGAGAGTACACTGAAGGCGGGTGTCAGTATCGATACGCCAGTTGGAGCTTTCTATGGTTGCAGAATATTGCCGCATGGCAGCGTGGGAAGATAATGACCCCACTACCCCCAATAAAGCGATATATTTTAATTTCGACACCATTTCGACACCATAACGAAAATCAGACAAACACGGGCAAGAGACAATGATACGCCCCGAATCACCAAGCATATTGAATCGAATTAACTTATATAAAACACTCTCATTGAGCTTTTGAATTCATTACGCTTAATATGATTATCGTCCAAATTGTAGAAAAGTTTAGCGTTTAATACCATCGGAGTTTCGTACCATTGCTATACCCCTGATTTAACAACGTATAAATTGAAACTGGCAACTCGAAGGTATCCTTGCGATAATTCTTTTACGCAATATGCTTCGCAGGTTGGTACGCACTTGAGTCACCAACCAATTTACGCAATAGAGTCTTACAAGAGTGTTTATGTCTGCCAACCCGCCCCTTCTTTCCCAGCGCTTTCGAGGTTATTTTCCCGTTGTCATCGACGTTGAAACAGCCGGATTTAATGCAGGCACTGACGCCCTGTTAGAATTAGCAGCGGTAACAGTAAAAATGGATGAAAACGGTATACTTCATCCCGATCAAACTTTTCACTATCACATTGACCCCTTTGAAGGTGCCAACCTAGAGCCAGCAGCCTTAGAGTTTAATGGTATCGACCCAAATTGTGCATTACGAGGTGCGATTGAAGAAAGCGAAGCCATGAAGGACTTATGTAAAGTTATCCGCAAGGCGCAAAAAAATGCTGACTGCCAACGTTCTGTTATCGTTGCTCATAATGCAACGTTCGATCAGAGTTTCGTCAATGCTGCGATAGAGCGCTGTAATATAAAGCGCACACCGTTCCACCCATTTGTTTCGTTTGATACCACCAGTCTTGCAGGTCTTGCCTTAGGACAAACTGTTTTGGTAAAAGCGTGCCGTGCTGCAGGGATTGCATTTGATCAAAACGAAGCGCACAGCGCGCTATATGACGCCCAAAAGACCACAGAGCTATTTTGCTATATGGTAAATCGCTATAAAGCGTTAGGCGGATGGCCTGTAGAAAATAAAGAGTAGTTTTGTTCAAACTGATATAAACAAAAACAGCGCCAAAAGGCTAATGCCAGTCAGTTAA
>NZ_JWLW01000003.1 GCF_000808575.1 Alteromonas marina | reverse complement strand
GCAAGAGGGCAAGAGGGCAATAGCAAATAGCGGATTAAGTTGCAGAGCATGTGAGTAATGTTGGAGCTAGCTGATGGGGAAGATTACTGAGCTTATACGGCTGTGTGCTTGTGCCGGGATTGGGTATTAAAAATTGAAGAGTTTAAATAACCGCCCAATAAAAAAGTGACATCCCGTCGCTTTCTAGCGCTGAATGTCACCTTACTTTCATATGTTAGCTTTAAAGCTTACTTAACGCGCATACCCGGTTTTGCACCTTCGTGCGGCTCAAGAATGTATAGCTCGTCGCCGCCAGGGCCAGCGGCTAATACCATGCCTTCACTCATGCCAAAACGCATTTTACGAGGGGCGAGGTTCGCCACCATCACCGTGTGCTTACCAATAAGCGCTTCGGGAGAGTAGGCCGACTTAATACCTGCAAAAACTTGCTTTGTTTCGCCGCCTAAATCCAGCTCTAAGCGTAGAAGCTTGTCAGCTTTTTCTACGTGCTCGGCGTTAGCGATACGTGCAATACGTAAATCTACCTTGGCGAACTCGTCAAACGAGATAGTGTCACTGATAGGATCTTTAGCAAGCGGGCTGTCTGGGTCGATAGCTGGTGCTGCTGGCGCTAGGCTTTCTTTTGAATCTTCAACCATGGCGTCGATTTTCTCCATTTCTACACGCTGCATCATTGGCTTAAATTTGTTGATGGCGTGGCCTTTCAATAGGGTTTGCAGCGAATTCCAGTCGAACTTATCGTTTAAGAATTCTTCTGCTTTTTCTGCAAGTACAGGAAGCACAGGCTTCAAGTAAATCACTAACAGACGGAACATGTTGATACCTAGCGAGCATACATCGTGTGTGAACTGCTGCTTAGTCTCGTCTTTAATGGTTACCCAAGGTGCATTGTTATCAATGAACTGGTTCGCTTTATCAGCAAGAGCCATGATTTCGCGCACGGCTTGGTGGTACTTACGCTTCTCGAAAAGTGCAGCAATGCTCTCTGACGCGCTTTGGAACTCAGCAATAAGCTCTGGCTCAATCACGTTGTCAGATAATTTGCCGTCAAAACGCTTAGTGATAAAGCTTGCACAGCGGCTTGCAATGTTAACCACTTTACCTACCAGGTCTGAATTCACTTTTTGTGCGAAGTCAGTAAAGTTAAGGTCGATGTCGGTAACACCGTCGCCTAACTTAGACGCAAAGTAGTAACGCAGATATTCTGGGTTCAGGTGGTCAAGGTAAGTACGGCCTTTAATAAAGGTACCGCGCGACTTTGACATTTTCGCGCCGTTCACCGTTACGAAACCGTGAATATTTACGCCAGTGGGCTTACGGTATCCCGCGCCTTCTAGCATGGCAGGCCAGAAAAGGCAGTGGAAGTAAGTAATATCTTTACCAATAAAGTGATAAAGCTCAGCTTCTGAGTCTGCTTTCCAGAAGTCATCAAACTCTAGATTGTTTTGGTCGCAGAAGTTTTTGAAACTAGCCATGTAGCCAACAGGTGCATCTACCCACACGTAGAAGAACTTGTTCGGCGCACCTGGAATTTCAAAGCCGAAGTAAGGCGCGTCACGGCTAATGTCCCACTGTTGAAGACCTTCGGTAAACCATTCTTGCAGCTTGTTAGCTATTTCTTCCTGCAGAGCACCTGAGCGGATCCACTCTTTTAACATGCCTTCAAATTTTGGCAGGTCAAAGAAGAAGTGCTCAGACTCGCGTAGTACTGGTGTAGCACCCGATACAACGCTGCGCGGGTTCTTTACTTCTGTTGGGCTATACGTTGCACCACATACGTCACAGCTGTCGCCGTTTTGATCTTCTGCGCCACAGCTAGGGCAGGTACCCTTAACGAAACGATCCGGTAAGAACATTTCTTTTTCAGGGTCGAACAGTTGATTAATAGTGCGTTTACTGATGTAGCCCGCATTATCTAAACGGGTGTAAATTTCTTCACACAGCGCCTTGTTTTCTGGCGAATGGGTTACATAGTAGTTGTCGTAATCTACGTGAAAATCAACAAGGTCTTGGTGATGTTCAGCACGCGTTCTTGCCACCATTTCTTCTGGTGTAATGCCAAGCTCTTGGGCTTTAAGCATAACCGGCGTACCGTGTGCATCGTCGGCGCAAACACTGTAACATTCGTTTCCGCGAAGGCGCTGAAAACGAGTCCAGATGTCGGTTTGAATGTGTTCTAGCAAATGACCTAAGTGAATAGAGCCATTTGCGTATGGCAACGCACTGGTTACCAGAATTCGGCGTTTTTCTGACATAATGACGTTATTGATTCTTTGCGTTTCAAAATGGCTGCAAATACTAGCGGAAAACCGCGTTTTTTGCATTACGTAATTCACACAATTCTACTATTAGTAAGGCATTTTATGTTCTTTTCTCGCAAAGCAGAGCCGGCAACTCAAAAAGTTGCTGTAATTTTGGCCAAGTATTTTTCGTTAGATGTTGAAGATACCTTGCCATGGTGTGCTTTTAGCCAGCCAGAAAATGAAGATGCCGGTGTAACAGTTACCTTGCCGTTCTGTATTGCTACACAGCTAGACCGGCTTAAACAAGAAGTGCTTAACCAACTTAAAGGGAAGCTTGACGATGACCAACTTACGTTTAAACAAAACGTAGCAAGTGGAGAAACAGAAGTAGCGCCGGTCACCAACATTAAAAACATCATAGCTGTGGCTTCTGGCAAGGGCGGGGTAGGTAAGTCGACAACCAGTATCAATTTAGCGTTTGCACTTATGCAGGAAGGCGCGAAAGTTGGGATTTTAGATGCCGATATTTATGGGCCATCAATTCCCATTATGTTAGGTAATCCCGATGCACATCCTGAAAGCGAAGATAATAAGCACATGCAGCCCCTTATGTCACATGGAATAGTGGCGAACTCCATTGGTTACCTAGTGCCTCAAGAAGACGCCGCCGTATGGCGCGGACCCATGGCAAGCAGGGCATTAAAGCAATTATTAGATGAAACCCTATGGCCCGTGCTGGACTACTTAATTGTAGATATGCCACCGGGTACCGGCGATATCCAACTGACAATGGCGCAACAAGTTCCACTAACCGCTTCAGTAGTCGTTACAACGCCGCAGGACTTAGCGCTAGCCGACGCTCAAAAAGGCATAAGCATGTTTGAAAAAGTTAACGTACCTGTATTAGGACTTATTGAAAACATGAGTTACTACCAGTGTAGAGCCTGTGGCACCAAAGACTATGTGTTTTCAAAAGATGGGGGCGAGGCACTTGCCGAACGTCACGGACTGCCGCTTTTAGGTCAGCTACCTCTTGATATTCATATTCGCGAACATGGCGATGCCGGCACGCCTTTGTTAATTACCTCGCCCGAGAGTGCATTAAGTGAAAGCTATCGTGAGGCTGCTCGCGCGCTGTCTATGCAATTGGCCCTTACTGTTACGCCACGCAAAGGGGCCGTTAAACACATCAAAGGCAACCCTATTGGCATTGTTGGTAAAGAGTAACTAGCTTGAAATATCTAGGTAACAAATATCAGGAATGCCCGACGGATAGGTAAATTCAGACAGGTGTAGTAAAGGTGAATTATAGTCAGGTTCGATTGCTTAAATTTAAAATTTGATAAAACTATACGAAAATTGCGCAAAAGCAGATAAAACAAGCCTTTGAGCAGTTGAATGCATGCAGCGACATACGCATAATAGCGGCCTAACGAAATGAGGAATACACCATGCGCTTGTGCGACCGCGATATCTACCAACATCTGCAAGATGGAAAAATTAAAATTGACCCTACACCCAGCTACGATCAAATAAGTGGTGTAACGGTAGATATCCGCCTAGGTAATAAATTTCGCGTGTTTGAAGATCACCAAGCGCCGTATATCGATTTAAGTGGGCCGAAAGCACAGGTTCAAGAAGCGCTGGACCACGTAATGAGCGATGAAATTGAACTAGAAGAGGGTAAAGCCTTCTTTCTACACCCCGGGGAACTGGCGCTTGCTATTACCCACGAGTCAGTAACCTTGCCTGACAACATCGTAGGTTGGTTAGACGGGCGTTCTTCGCTTGCGCGTTTGGGCTTGATGGTGCACGTGACCGCGCATCGAATAGATCCAGGCTGGTCGGGCAACATCGTTCTTGAGTTTTACAACAGTGGTAAGTTACCGCTAGCGCTTCGCCCTAAAATGAAAATAGGCGCATTAAGCTTTGAGGTGTTATCGGCGCCAGCTGAAAAACCTTACAACGCCAGAGTTGATGCTAAATACAAAGGCCAAGCAGGCGCAGTAGCCAGCCGAATCTCGTCTGACGACGAAAGTAAGTAAATCAACTTAAATACCACTTTTTTGGAAAAGCCTCGTGCGTTTCCCGCTAATTACTGATAGAAACTATAAGAGCAATAAAAAGGGCCAGTAGCTAAGGCCCTAGCACTTATAATAAAGCGATTAGTAACGGGAAGCGCAATGCACACAAACCCTGAACCTTCTTCAGATACTCAACAACGACAGCCAACACGCAAGAACAGTATTATTCTTTTCGCGTTTATCGCCTCTGTTCTAAGCGGTATGGGCTTGTGGGTTGTAAATCAGCCCAGCGAAATTATATTTACCGCTGCGATTACCCTTTTTGTAGCAGTACTTTGGGTAACCGAAGCGCTTCCTATTCCCGCTACTTCGCTTCTGCCATTCGCGTTATTCCCGTTATTTGGTGTGTTGTCTCACAGCGAAGCTGCCTCTGCTCTCGGAAGCCACGTTATCATTCTATTAATGGCTGCTTTCATGCTTTCAAAAGGGTTGGAGCGCGCTAACTTACACAAGCGTTTCGCCATTTACATGCTACGTGTAACGGGCAGCGGCAGCCCGCTTAAGCTGGTACTGGGCTTCATGTTAACAACCGCAGTACTCAGTATGTGGATTAGTAACACCGCCACGGTGTTAATGATGTTGCCAATGGCTATCGCTATTATCAATGCAGTAGACAACCCGCGATTTGGCGTGGCGCTAATACTTGGTATTGCTTATTCGGCAAGCTTAGGTGGGGTAGGGACACCGATTGGGACGCCACCTAACATTATCTTTATGAGCGTGTATGAAGAGACCCAAGGTATTGAATACAGCTTTATCGACTGGATGAAAACAGGTGTACCAATCGTAATACTAGGTGTGCCTATCATGGCCTTGTGGTTAGCGCGCGGTATTAAAG
The DNA here is from genome assembly GCF_000808575.1 of Alteromonas marina. GTDB lineage: Bacteria > Pseudomonadota > Gammaproteobacteria > Enterobacterales > Alteromonadaceae > Alteromonas > Alteromonas marina_A. The sequence goes on along the minus strand of NZ_JWLW01000003.1, from coordinate 231,587 downwards.
AAGTGGGCCACATAGATTTGCCTGTACCTAGCGCATGGACAAAGGCCGAAAAGCGTGTACTTGCCATTTTCGGTACGGTAGCAATGGCATGGATATTCAGACCTTTTTGGACTGCATGGATAGGGGTAACTACTATCAGTGATAGCACTATAGCCGTTGCGGGTGTTGCCGCCATGTTTTTCACCAATAGCGGCAATGATAACGGTGAAGTAGACGCAAAAGGCAACCGCGATAAGCTGCTAGATTGGAAAACCGCGAATGATATTCCGTGGGGTATGTTGTTATTGTTTGCCGGCGGTATTTGTATTGCCAAAGCGTTTATGTCATCGGGCTTAAGCGTATTAATGGGCTCATGGTTAACAGGGCTTGCAACCTTACCAGTATTACTACTTGTACTGGGCATTTGCTTGTTTGTAACCTTTCTTACTGAAATTACTTCAAACACGGCAACATCTACACTACTAATGCCAATTCTAGCGGCCGCGGGTATGGCTGTGGGCGTAGATCCTAAGTTGTTGATGATCCCCGCGGCAATTAGCGCAAGTTGCGCTTTTATGCTGCCAGTAGCAACAGCGCCTAACGCCATTGCGTACTCAACGGAAAAGTTCGATATTAAAACCATGGCCAGAGAAGGAATAATGCTTAACATGCTGGTGGCCTTAGTGGTAACCGCAGTGTGCTACGTCACTTTGGCCTGATATCAAAAAAACGGCAACTAGGTGTTTTGGTGCAGAAATTTGCAAAGATGGTTAGCAATTGAGCGCTTAAACAGGCTTATTGCTAAATTCCGTTGCATTGTGAACAAATTTGAGTAGACTTATCCGCTCTTTCGGTCGGTGTGTAGCGCAGCCTGGTAGCGCACTGTCATGGGGTGTCAGGGGTCGGAGGTTCAAATCCTCTCACACCGACCAACTTCTCTTATTGAAGCGACACCCGCATATCTAATTCTCAATAAGTTCTAGAACAGACTCTAAAACCAATTCAGCACTTTCGATCTGCGGGTAATGCCCTATATGAGCAAGTTCTACTGTATCTGCATTGGGTATAAGTTCCTTATACCTTTCCACCATGTGCGCACCAGAAATGGGGTCTGCCATGCCAGCTGTTAGTCGAACCGGAACGTCAGCATTTTGAAGTGCACTTACCCAGCGCTCTCGGTATTGCTTACGCTGTTTCATATAATCCAAAAGTAAGTGCATGTATTTGTGACCATTGTTTTCACTAATAAGCGCCCAAGAATCATTAATGTCTTGATCCGAAGGCGGCGTATTGGGACCAAAAATGTTATGCATACTTTTTCGAATTGCATTTTTGTTTAAGAAACGAATAAGTAGTACGCCAATAGGGGAAAGCAATAGCTTCTGAATAAGCAACGCTTGGTGGGTTTCAGGGAAAAGGCCGCCATTTAGCAAATGGAGCGATTCCATACGAAACGCGAGGTTACCTTCTAACTGACGGGCCATTAACTCCTGTGCAACTGTGTCGCCGTAATCGTGAGATAAAACGTGGGCACTTGCGATGTTTAAGTGTTGCATTAGCTCGTTAATAACAGCCGCTTGTTCCTTAATTTCATATTTCTTAGGCGCTTTACAGCTAAACCCGAATCCTAACATATCAAGAGTGACACAACGAAAGTGGGAAGTTAGCGCAGGCCATAACTTAACCCAATCGAAACTCGCAGTGGGGTATCCATGAATCAACAAAAGTACAGGCCCTTTACCTTGAGTTTTGTGGAAAATTTGCTGATTATTAACGCTTAGGAATTGGCCTGAACTACGCCATTGTGAAAGTTGCATTACGACATGCCCTTATTATGATTTTATCCTTAGCTTGCCTTGTGTGAGGCTTTTGAACCGTCGTAAGCGCGACATTTAAACCATGGCGCGCTTTTAAATTTATCTTGGGAAGATAAATGGTTTAAACAGGGAGAGCGGCTTTAGCTTTCGACGGGGATACAAACCGTAATCGTGGTTCCTTCACCAGGCGACGATACCAAATCAATCTCTCCGTTAAATTTCTGGCGAACAAGATTATATAAAATATTTAGGCCTAAACCCGTGCCACCTTTATCGCGGGCCGTTGTATAAAAAGGCTCAAACACTTTTTTGTGAAGTTCTGCAGGAATGCCTTTTCCGTTGTCTTGAACGCTTATTACAATACCTTTTTCACTTTTGCCGCAGCTTACAGAAACTTTATTCACTTCATTATCTACTGATGGGCCAAAGGCGTGTCGCTGAGCGTTCGATATTAAATTCGTTAATAGCTGAGCTATAATGCCCGGACATGTAGTGATAACTAAATCAGAGGGAACATCGATGCTGAGCTCAATTTGCTCTTTGCGAAGCATAGGCTTCAATGGATTACAAACCCTAGGAATATATTCATCTAGCGTGATTTCTTCAATTTCTAATGAGGTCTGGTCCGCAGAGGTTCGCTTGAAATCTTGTACTAAGTTTGCGGCCCGCATTAAACTGGTTTCCGCTAGTGATAAACCCTCAGAGCATATCGCCTCAAAGTCTTTAAAACCTTCTTCTGTTAACTCGCCATTCTCGAAATCTCGATAAATATCTTTGAGCTCTTCTTTGCAGTTACTTACCGAGGTAAGTGCAATGCCGAGCGGCGTATTAACTTCGTGAGCAATACCCGCTACCAGGTTGCCCAAGGCTGCCATTTTCTCTGACTCGACAAGTTTCTCTTGAGCTGCCTCTAACTCCTTAGTGCGGTCTTTCACTTTTTGTTCGAGGGTTCGGTTGGCTTCGAGAAGTTGTTGCTCGTAGTCTGCACGTTCATTGGCACTTATTGCACGCCCGTAGAGGTCGGCGAGCGATGCAGCAAAAACCATTTCATCGTCAAGCCATTGTCGAGCCTTGCCCTGGTGCTCACAACATATTATCCCAATCATCTTTCCGCGGTGGCGAATAGGCACATCCAGCATAGAGCTTATACCTAGAGGCGTTAAATACACTTCAGCAAACTCAAAAGTTGCAACATCGGTTATCGCATCGTGGGCGGCAATCGTTCTACCTGAGTCGAGCGCTTCAAAATAATGGGGAAAATCTCTTCGAGTTAGCACTAAGCTTTCGTTATCGAGGTCGTTTCCTTTGTCTATAAGTAGTGTGCATTGCACTAGTGTTTGGTTTTCGTCATATAACCAAATGCCTGCCCGAGTAATTTCCAAGCCTTCGCACACTGAGTTGATAATAAGTCTTGAAGCAACATCCAGTTCGCCTTTATCAATGTCTGGTCTTTGGCTAACGCGCAGTAAAATTAACTCTAAGTTTTCTTTCATTCATCTTCGTCCGGTTCTGTTGCACGGATTTCTAATATTCTGTCGAAGTGCTCTAGCATTACATGGGTAATTAGCGGGTCGAATTGTTTACCTGCATTCTCTTTAAGATAAGCTTTAACCTCATCAACGCTCCATGCAGGTTTGTAGCAACGTTTGGATAGAAGGGCGTCGACAACGTCAACAATCGCCATAATGCGCCCTTCCACTGGTATATTGTCGCCAGCCAGCCCATCAGGGTAGCCTTTACCGTCCCAACGTTCGTGGTGCGTTTTGGCAATAATTGCGCCCATCTTGGCAACAATCCGGTCAGAATCTGCAAGTAGCTCATAACCTTTTTGAGCGTGGGTTTTCATAATTTCCCACTCATCGGGGTCGAGTTTCCCCGGTTTATGCAGTATGGTTTCGGGTATGCTGATTTTGCCCACATCATGAAGGGCTGCAGAGTAGCGGATAGTTTCAATAAACTCTTTGCTCATGTGCAGCTTTTCAGCGAGAAACTCTGTCATTAAAATAACGCGTCTTACGTGCCCCCCGGTTTCTTTACTGCGCATTTCAATGGCATCGCTCAGTACCATAATCAGTTCTTTCTGCGTTTTTTGTATATCTTCTTTTTGTGTGAGATTTTGGAAAATTACCGCCACGTTAGATGCAAACATTTCTAATGTCTTTCGTTGCATATCATCTAAAGGCTGGTCGAGTTTAATGTACAAAATATTATGGCTGTCTTCACCAGTGGGGTAATAACCGATAAACACGTTATCACTTTGGAAGTGTGCTTTATTGGCCAGAACGCTTTTAACTTCTTCTTCAATCGATTCGGGAATACGGGTGGAAATACCCGGCTCACACAGTCCAATAAGGTCTCCGCTTGCACCCAAAACTGTCATACTGGTGTCACCATATAAATCGGTGTGTTGTGTCGAGAGGTAAAGCACTGAGTTGTTTAAATTGAGAAGGGTAAGCGTTTGTTTCAGTACAGCGGTACCAAATTGCGCTAGTGACTGACTTGCTAAAACAGAGGATGATGATTTCAGTACATCCTCCATACCTCGTTTGCCTTTTTCGATCGTTTGTATATCGCGATAAGAGCGAATCGCCGTATAAACGCATGATTTTAACTTTAGTGAGGAAAGTTCTGTTTTGGCTTTATAGTCATTGATGTCATAACGTCTGATAACATCCTCTTCAGGAGCTTGCCCTGGCTGGCCTGTTCGCAATATTAATCGAGTGACGTGATTTTTAAGGTCGTTGCGAATAGCATCTACTAGCTTTAAGCCGGCATCGTCGGTTTCCATTACTACATCAACAAACGCAAGCGCGATATCCGGATTAGCTTTCAAAAGCGCTAATCCTTCTTCTCCACTATGAGCTGATAAAAACTCTACGCCACGCTTTTCAAAGCTAAACTTGCGTAGAGTTAATTTGGTAACCTCGTGAACGCCTTCTTCATCATCGATAATGGCTATTTTCCATGGGGCTAAACGAGGGGTGTTTTGTTCAATTTTTGACTTTTTAAATAACGACATACACAGCGCTAAAAACAATTATATGAATTAAACGTAAGCCACAAAACGCAATCTCGCAAACTTGCGAGATAAGATTTGTTCTAAAGTTGAATGGTGTTGATTTGCTAACAAAAGTCTATTGTTGGATTAATGAGATTTGATTGAGCCAATAAAGGTTTGTTTCCATTGCCCGGCTGTGAACCAAGTTGATACCCGCTAAGGATACCAACTTGGAAATAGAGTTTAATTCACTAGAAGCAGGTTTAATTGTCTTCAATAGGTGTATTTTCGGTAATAGGTACCGTATTTACATCAGTGTCCAAGCTGTCTACTGCATTTTTTACACCTGCTGCATAGTCTGGATGAACCTTTTCCAACACGGCGTACCAGCGCTCTTTAACACTGTCAGAGCATGGGCCCATAGCTGCAGCATAATTTTTGTATAGCCGTTCTTTTTGCTCATCAGAAAACATTTCGTACAGCTTGCGTGGCTGAACGTAATCGACATCAACTTCATCTTGATGATATCTGTCGGCATCTCCGTCGATGCGAAGCGGCGGCTCTTTCACTGAAAAGTCAGCAACTGGGCCTTCATATTGATTTGGCTCATAATAAGCATCTGGGTTACCGAAATCATTGGTAAAGAAGCGCATAGCGCCGTCTTTATGATAGTGGTTTACTTTGCTATTTTTTGGCGCATTCGCAGGTAGTGCTTCATAGTGCGTGCCCAAGCGGTAGCGGTGAGCGTCGGCATAGGAAAAGATACGCGCTTGAAGCATTTTGTCGGGGCTAAAGCCAATGCCTGGAACAACATTCGACGGGCTGAATGCCGCGTTTTCAATCATTTGAAAATAGTTTTCTGGATTTTTGTTCATTTCTAACTCGCCGACTTCTATCAGCGGATAATCGTCGTGCGGCCAAACCTTGGTTAGGTCAAAAGGGTTATAGCTTTGTTGGCCTGCCTCTTCTTCAGGCATGGCTTGAATATACATTGTCCATTTTGGGAAATTGCCTTCTTCAATGGCGTTATACAGCTCTTCTTGATACTTTTCTCGAGTGCTTCCAATGATCTTTTCAGACGTTTCATTGGTGTAGTTTTTAATGCCTTGTTGAGTTTTGAAATGGAACTTCACCCAATGACGCTTGCCTTCCTTATTCCACATGCTAAAGGTGTGGCTGCCATAGCCATTCATATGCATTGGCGACACTGGAATGCCGCGATCAGACATTAAAATAGTGACTTGGTGAACGCTTTCTGGCTGGGCGGCCCAAAAGTCGAACATAGCTTCCGGCGAGCGTAGATTTGTTTTCGGGTGACGTTTTTGCGTGCGGATAAAATCAGGGAATTTGTATCCGTCGCGAATGAAGAAGATAGGGGTGTTGTTACCTACCATGTCCCAGTTGCCTTGCTGAGTGTAAAACTTCAGGCTAAAGCCGCGTACATCACGTTCGGTATCAGCTGCGCCAGACTCGCCCGCTACTGTTGACCAGCGGCTAAGCACTTCAGTTTGCTTTCCAACTTCTGAAAATAAATCGGCGCAAGTATAATCGGTGATGTCATGAGTGACCGTAAACGTGCCTTGTGCTCCCCAGCCTTTGGCGTGTACCACGCGCTCTGGAATTCGTTCACGATTCTGGTGGGCTAACTTTTCAATGAGCTGATAATCTTGTAAGAGTGCGGGGCCACGCTCTCCAGCGGTTTTAGTGGTTTCATTGCTTACAACGGGCGCGCCTGCCGACGTCGTTAATTGTGGTTTCTTAGTCATTTTAAAACTCCTTTCACATGCTTCTTTTAAAAGCCAAACTTCCATAAACATCATGTGTGCCTGACTCATGATTTGTTTTTGCTACGGCGCGCTTTATGAAAGGGTTTACTAACTTCTATATATAACTATAAAAACAAACAATCTGAATTTGTAAATAAGGCTATTGAAGCAATTACTTCTCCTGTTTACTCTATTTTTACATATCGATAGCTATTCAGCGTCTTAGGGAAGTTCATGAATTTTGCAGAGTTTGCAGCATCTAGAAAAAGTGTTCGCGGGTTTACAAAGCAACCAGTTACCCAAGAAACGGTAGATAAAATAATTAATGCGGCCAAATGGGCACCGTCTTCATATAATACGCAAACATGGAAAATACACGCTGTAACCGGTGAGGTGCTCGATAAAATTCGCGAAGGAAACACCAAAAATACACTAGAAGGGAAACCCTACGTTCGAGACTTTCCCTACAAAGAGGACTACGAAGGTATTCATCGTCAGCGTCAAATTGATGTGGCTATACAATTATTCGATGTAATGGGCATAGCCCGTGAAGACAAAGAAAAGCGTATGGATTGGATGATGCGCGGTTTCCGTCAGTTTGATGCACCGGTTTCTTTGGTGCTGACGTACGATAAGGCATTAGAGCCCGCGGGCATAACACAGTTCGGCTTGGGGTCGTTAGCCTACGGTATTGTTCTCGCAGCGTGGGATTTAGGGCTTGGTTGCGTAATAAATGGGCAGGGTATAATGCAGTCAGACATAGTACATAAATACGCTAATATCCCCGATGATGAGGCCATTATGATTTGTATCGCACTAGGCTACCCAGACCCTGATTTTCCAGCAAACGATGTTCGTTCAACTCGCGCTGATAACGAAGAATTTGTGACTTATCACGGGTTCTAAACAATAAATTATCCTAATTAGAGGGTGTTTAAAGCGTTTTTTATGTTTAACGTAAGGCGCTACAGCGCTAGGAGTAGTGATTGAAGCAAGATGTGTCAAAGCCTTATTAAGCGTAAGATTGCGATGCGATAAGTGCTTCAATCTGTTTTTCTGGAACAGGTTTACTCCAATAGAATCCTTGTCCAATATCACATCCCATTTCTTTTAGCTTTCTGAGCGCAGATTCATGTTCAATGCCTTCTGCTACAGTCACCATTCCCAAACTTTCTGCAATATTGATGATTGCTGAAACCAAGGGAACATCGTTTTCGTCAAGACCTAATGTGTTAATAAAAATTCGGTCTATTTTAAGCTTATGCGCATTGAATTTACGAAGGAAATTTAAATTGGAGTAACCAGTGCCAAAGTCATCGATGGCAAATTGAACACCGAGTCCTTTCATTTGTTCAAGTTGCTCAGGAATGTTTCCATTTTCGTCAGCGAGAATTGATTCGGTAAGCTCAAGTTCTAAAAATCTGGGATTAAGTTGTGTCAAATCTAGAGCGCGCTTTAAAATACTGGGCAGAGTTCCGTCTTTAAACTGCGCGAATGATAAGTTAACGGCAACTGATATTTCACTGTAGCCATTGCGATGAAGTTTAGCGCAGAAAAGACAAGCCTGAGTTAGTACCCATTCACCTAATGGGTTAATGAGTCCGCTACTTTCTGCCAATGGAATAAACTTATCGGGAAACACTAGTGACCCATCATTTTGAGGCCAGCGCACCAATGCTTCAATAGAGCATATCTGACCAGATTTCAAATCAATCAGGGGCTGATAATACACTTCAAATTGGTTGGCTAATACAGCAGGTCGTAGCCGCTGAATCAGCGAAAACTTTTCGTCGCTTTCTTCGTCAAACTTTACATCATAAAATTCAAAGCGGTTTCTACCATTTCGTTTTGCTTCATACATGGCCACATCTGCTTTTCTACATAGCTGTTTGAACTTGGCCCCGTCATACGGTGCTATTGCTACGCCAATTGACGCTGAAACTACTATGTTAGTTTGAAATACTTCAAACTCAGAAGAGCACCATTTAATTAGACGCTCACACAAGGTTTCTATGTGCTTGCGGTCAGTGATGTTTGCGGCAAGTACAATAAACTCGTCACCTCCGAATCGAATTAGACATTCATCGTTAGAAAGTTTCTCATTTATTGACTGAGAAATATGCTGTAAAAAACGATCTCCAGCAGAGTGGCCCAGCGCGTCATTTACAGGTTTAAAATTATCTAAGTCGATAAAAGCCAACGCTAATTGCAGTCCATTACCTTCGCTTTGAGCTAGTTTCTCTTTAAATAAGCGCTCTCCCAAAAGTCTATTCGGTAAGTTTGTCAGTGGATCATGGTGTGCTAAATACTGAATATGTTCTCTATTTTTCTTAACCTTAGTGTATTCAAGTTGCAGTGATGCCATGAGCCGACGAATATCTTGCACAAGGATAAATACACAGAACCCTGTGATCACGAAAATGATCATAATAAAAGTCAAATGAGACCAGGTTAACGTGGGCGTGTTGGGCGTAATAACGCCTTTCATAACAAGCCATGTAAGGGTAATACATTGAACTAATACGAGAGATAACACTGTGCCGAATAGCCCAATGCCGCCGAGTAGAGCCGCAAAAATAATAATGGCTGGATAGCCAAGCATAGCGATATCGAAAGTGCCTGCACCTGTTGCGGATAGGGCAAATAGCATAGATGACAATGTGACTAAAAGTAGATAACTGCTGGCGACAACAAAATGTTTGTAAGCAAGTATTGCCGCAGTGAACATTGCTGCTAACGCTACAAGCATTATATCGAAGGTGATATCTCTAGCTGCAAATAATGAGACAAACAACCCAAGGCATGTCACTGTGCTTATTTGAGCAACGCGATGCCTTCTAATTGTTATCAGATCATTAGTGTCTATAGATGGGGAAACTATTTTGCCAGCTTTCATTCGCTAAGTTTTTGAAGTAAGTGAATATCAACTTTAAACTTAACCTTATAAAAAGCAAGCGTATATAAGTCTATGTATTGCGCCTTAAGTTTGATTGAAGAATGTATAGAGTTAAAGACAGACAGTAAAACGCTATTGTTTTACTGTCTGAATTAAAGGCTATCTCTCGTCAGACGGCGCGTAACGCTCCAGCCAATGAGCGTAAGGCGCAGGCATTACCCAAGATGGTTTCTCAACGCCTAACTGTTTTGCCGCATAGTACGTCCAATGCGGGTTAGTAAGGTGCATTCTGCCTACCATAACAACATCAAGCTGTTGGTTTTCGATAGTCTCGTTAGCAAGTTCTGGTGTGTCTACACCCCAAGCCGTTGCAACAGGGATATCAGCTTCGTCTCGTACGCGTTTTGCAACAGGTGCTAGGAAAGCTGGGCCCCACGGAATATTGGCCTCAGGGGTATTGAAGCCCACGCTAACACTTACAAAATCAGCACCAATTTCTTTAAACTGTTTAATTAGTTCGATAGATTCGCTTAGCGTTTGCTCGTCTTCACCGTCGTATTCAATAACGCCAAAGCGCACGGTTAGCGGCAGGTTTTCTGGCCAGACTTCACGTACAGCGCTTAGTGTTTCAAGCAAGAAGCGTCCACGACCTTGTGCATCACCGCCGTATTCATCTGTACGCTTGTTCGCGTGTTTCGAAAAAAAGCTTTGGGCTAGGTAACCGTGAGCAAAGTGAAGTTCAAGCCACTCATACCCAGCTTCAAGCGCACGTTCTGCCCCTTTAACAAAGTCAGCCTTAACACGTTCAATGTCGGCCTTGGTCATTTCGGTAGGTGTTACCGGAAGGTGCGCACCGAACGCTTTTGCAGAAGGGCCAATGGGCTGCCAACCGTTTTCTTCACTTGGCTGAATGTGGTCGTCGCCTTCCCAAGGGCGGTTAGCGCTGGCTTTTCGCCCAGCGTGAGCAATTTGAATTCCGGCAACCGCGCCCTGGCTTTTAATGCGCTCTGCGATGTTCTTAAGGCCACTGACGTGTTCGTTTTTCCAAATGCCTAAGCAATTTGGCGTAATGCGACCTTCCGGAGAAACCGCTGTTGCTTCAACAATTACAAGCCCTGCGCCACCACGAGCGAACGACTGATAGTTTGCTTCATGCCACTGGTTGGTAAAGCCGTCTTCTGCCGAATATTGGCACATAGGAGGCACGGCAATTCGATTGCGAAGCGTTACGTCTTTTAACGAAAACTGTTCAAATAGTGCAGTCATATTGTTCTCCAATGAAGATAAGAATTAAAAGTACCCAGTCTATGCTGGGCACTTAAATGTTGAAAAAGCATATGCGCGTTGCGTCATATGCAACTAGGCTTATGCTGCGAGGGTTAAAATTTCGCGCGCTTTTGCCAAGTCGATATCGCCATGCTCACCAAGCGCTGTTAATCCGTTGCGCTCTAAGTTGTCGATAAGCCCATCAATTGCAGACTTTTGTATGTCATAGTCTGATAGGCGGGTTTTTACCTGCATGGTTTCGAAAAAGTCTTGTACAGCTTTAATGGTCAAATCGATGGCCTTTTCTTTGTCATCTTCTTGAATACCAAATACACGCTCGCCAAGCTGTAGAATTTTTTCTTGCTTCTTGTCGCGCTGCACAAACATTAGTGATGGCAATACGATAGCTAGGGTTACAGCGTGGTCTAAACCATGTAGTGCGGTGAGTTCGTGGCCAATCATGTGTGTGCCCCAGTCTTGTGGAACACCTTTGCCGATTAGTCCGTTAAGCGCCATGGTTGCTGACCACATAACGTTCGCGCGCACATCATAATCTTCGGGTGTCGCTAAGGCTTTAGGGCCTTCTTGAACTAAGGTTTGTAAAATACCTTCTGCAAAGCGATCTTGAAGCGGTGCATTTACTGGGTAAGTCAAGTACTGCTCAATGACATGTACGAATGCATCTACCACACCATTAGAAACCTGACGAGGGGGTAGTGAATAGGTGAACTCAGGATCAAGCACAGCAAATACTGGCTGTACCGTTTCCGATGAAAACGCGCGCTTCTGTGACGTTTCTTTTCTATTTACTACCGAGTTGCCGTTACTCTCAGAGCCTGTTGCTGGCAGTGTAAGCACTGCGCCGATAGGTAACGGGTTTTCAAACGCGGCGCCTTTAACTAAAATATCCCATGGATCGCCTTCAAAGTTAACGGCTGCAGCAACAAACTTCGCGCCGTCAATAACACTTCCACCGCCCACAGCTAGAATGAAGTTCACATTGTTTTCGCGAGCTACACTCACCGCCTTCATCAATGTTTCAAACTCAGGGTTTGGTTCAACGCCCTGAAATTCAATAATGTCGGCGCCTTCGAGTGCGGCATTTACTTTATCGTAAATACCATTCTTTTTGATTGAGCCGCCGCCATATAGGAAGAGAACTTTTGCTTGTTTTGGCAAACGTGAAGACACTTCACTTAGTTGACCTTTGCCGAATAAAATTTCGGTTTGATTTTTAAATGTAAAATTAAGCATTGTGTTGCCTGTCTTTAATTAGTTTGTGAATTTAGCTGTTGTAAAAGCTTCTCAGCTAACAGTTCGTCAGAAAATGGGTTTTGGCCAGTGATGAGTTCACGGTCTACTACTACATTTGGCGCCCACATTTCTTTGTATTCCATACTTCCACCCGCTTGCGCCATGGCATCTGCTGGATAGTACTGTAAAGTTGCATCATCCAAAGTGCTTTCGAAATACTCTTCTTCCGGGGTAGAGAAGATTGTCATTTTGTAGCCATCATAAATCCAATTATCAGGTGTGGCTTGCTCACCTGATTTCAATGCCAGTTCAAATGCCTTTGGGTTAGATTGCCCAGAAAGTAAGGCGATTGGACCATGACAGATTGCAGCAGTGGGCTTTCCTTCACTATGAAAGTGAGACAAGATCTCGCCTACCTGAGGGTTGTTGGCTAAATCGATAAGCGGCGCATGCCCACCTGGGATAAATACACCCTCAAACTCATCAAGCCCTTGAGCAATAACTTCGTTTAGCGACAGTGTGTCATTAATGCCATCTATCGACGCAACAAACGTTTGAATATCTCGCATTTGTGATTCGCCGCCGTCAAAGTAATGTGGAATCACGGACTTTTTATCTACTGATGGCGCATTGCCTTTGGGTGTGGCTAATACGAGCTTGTAGCCCGCATCTACCAATGCTTTAGCCGGTACTCCAAACTCGTTGAGGTAGTAACCTGTTGGCTCTGTTTTGCCCTCTGCCAGCTGCATTACATTCTCGCTTGAAAGTAGAACAAGCACTTCGCCTTTACTGGCTTTTGATGACTGAGCGTCGGCTGCATACGCCGACTGTGATAACCCAGCGATGATGGCAAGTGATAGAATTGATGATGATTTTCTCATGTGCTTTTCCTGTCGCATTTGAAAGTGCGTGCATCTTAGAGTTGTTGGTTTAAAAGCAGAAGTCAGATAAATTATGATGAGTCATCAAAAATCTGATGGGTGGAGAATTATGTCTTACCTAACACAGCTAAAAACCTTTGTAGAAGTTTATCGAAGCGGCAACATCACACGTGCCGCAGCGCGGCTCCATATGTCTCAGCCAGCAGTAACCTCGCATATTCAGGCAATGGAACATATTGTCGGTAAAGAATTGTTTGTGCGAAAAGCGAGAGGCGTAGAGCCAACGGCGATCGCTGATGATTTAGCGCTACAAGTAGCCAGCCACATAGATATATTGGAACAAAAAGTTGCGTCTATTCGAAGCCGAGCGTCAACGGATCACGGCACCTTACACTTAGCAGGGCCTGCGGAATATTTGAGTTTTGTTGCGGGCCCTGCGCTCGCAAACTTACTGCAAGCTGACAAAGTAAATTTGGTTATTCATACGGGAAATAAAAATAACACCTATCAATTGTTGGAAGATGATATCGCTGAACTTGCTATCACCGCATCTGAGCCAACAGACGCTATGTATGAATATCAGATGTTAGATAAAGAGCGTTTGATATTGGTGATGAACCGGGTTCAAGGTAAATTACTTGCTGATAAAGAGATAACGGCGTCGTTATTGAATCAGCACAAAGTGGTGAGCTATGACGAACAACTACCGCTTATTCGCCGGTATTTTTCAGAAGTGTTCAATGCACCATGCGAGTCACCTGTAGCAGCAATATGTCCAGATATTCGCGCGATAAGCAGCATTATCAAAGCTGGGATAGGCTATTCAGTATTACCTGATTACCTTTGCAAAGAAGCGATTGCTAAAGGTGAACTCGTCTCACTTGGAAAGAGTGGGCCTGAAAACGAAATCTATCTGGTATGGAAAAAAGGCGCGTTACGACACCCTAGGGTCGACTTTGCAAAAGATGTAATAATGGCTTTTGCAAACATTAACTATCTTGCCAGTTATCCTGACTAGCAGCTTGGCTCAGTGCGCCACATTAGCAAGCATGTCGCACTGAACCCCAAATACGCTTATTGAGATGATGAAATTAAAATGTACCAACAACTTTAACTTGGCCGTCGACTTTGCTCTCGTCAATGAAGCCAATTGTGTTCGGGTTAGTCGCAACTAACTTTAGCATTTCGTCTTCCGATGCAATCATTTCCGGTGGAGTGCCACGGCCGGTAAATACAAGCTTCGACCAAAATGCAGAATATTGAGATTCTGATTTTCCTAGCACATTGTTGTTAAAAGCGTCTCTAGCAGCATTGCCTTGCTCAAAGGTGAGTGGGATTGCGCGGCTGCCATCTGGAAATGCTTTTACTTTCCCAAGGTATATTTTTTTTACCGTGTCGATATCTATACCTGAGTTGTTGCTAGCATTAACAATTACGGCGGTACCCGCATAAAGTGGTGCCGATAGAATAAAAAACAGAGCTGCAATTATCTTCATTGATATTACCTTCGAGAGTTACTCTGCATAGTGAGTTACCTGTGTATTTATACTTCAATGCAGAATTATGGTTACCATAGGGCACATCACCCTTTGTGAAGTATAACTAAGATTTACCATTTGTCGCACTTCAACAAAAGATGAATTTTTAATATGGAGAACATAAATATTCATGGCGAAACCCAGTGCAAAAGGACCGATTAGAACCGTGCAGATTTTTTGCGTTAAATGTAAGTTCCAACTTTTTAAGTATCGAAAAGGAGGAAAGGGCGCGCTGGTGAAGTGCTTCAAAGAACGCATTGTTGAAGACTACACTATTGAAGAAGGGGTTTGTCCCTCCTGTAATGCTCAGTTTGCCAGGAGTGCAATGATTCGGGGAGTTCCCGCGCTTAAAATAGTAGGCGGTAAAGTGCATATGAAGTGACATTTTGAGATCTAGACAACGTTTCAAGAAAGGTGTCGTAATGTACAAGTAAAGTCACTATTTTTGCTTTTTCGGAAATTTTTGAAATATTAATCGTTTGGGCAATTTGCACTGCCACAAAAATTGCCTAAATTTATAAAGTAGCGCGTGAGCCCGCTAGAACGAATAGGCTAGCGTGTATGGTATGGATCAAAAGTCAAAGGAGTGAGTGATTACCTAACTGTTAACCTGAGAAGTTGCATGTCCATTCAAAGAAAATTTCTGTTCTCGGTGTCTGCAGTCATTGCGTTGTTCGCACTGATTGTAGCAATTATCACTGTGGTCACTACGTCGTCGTCTATTTCTGAGCTTGTTAAAGAGCAGAAGAAAAACACTGCCGACCGCTTAGTCAACATTCTAACCGTGACCGACGCCATTATGCTTGAGCGAGTGAAAAGCAGTATGGCGCTTCTGAAGCAACGAGGAGAAGCCTTGGGGGTTCCAAATCAAGGCGACTATATCACTGTAAAAGCAACACAGGCACTAGAGTTAAGGCTGGGGAATGTTCCGCAAGCAAACGATTTTGAATTAGTTGACGAACTAACCAGTGTTATGGGAGGTACAGCAACGCTTTTCAGTAAAACCGGTGATGACTACATTCGAGTGAGCACAAACGTCATTAAAAATGGCGAGCGAGCAATTGGCACTAAATTAGCGCCGTCGGGAAAAGCGATTCAGAAAATAAACCAACAGCAAGCTTACTATGGCGCAGTAGATATTCTAGGTAGTCCCTATCTGACAGGTTATGAGCCCATGTTTGATGCTAGCGGACAAGTAGTGGGTATATGGTATGTGGGATATTCAGCAGACCTTAACGTTCTAGAGCAAGCGATAAAACAAAGTCATGTTTTAGAGAATGGATTTGTAGCGCTAAGAGATGGTAAGGGCAACATTCGCATGCATTCATCGCATGTTAACGATGCGCAAGTCACCGAAGCGTTGAATAAAAACGAAGATTGGATTGTGGAAGTAGTGCCTTTTTCAAAATGGGGTTATGACATTATATTAGCCGCGTCAGCCTCAGAGAAAGCATCGATGGTGAGCAGTTCAGTGATAACCCTAGTGTTTAAAATAGTGTTAGCTAGCGCGGGTATATTACTCACTGTTTGGTTGTTGGTGAAGTATATCGTTGGAAACCCACTGGATGAGTTTATTGGTGTAGTTAACAACCTTTCAACGGGTGAAGGCGATCTTACTTTTCGCTTCGAGGCAAACCGCAGTGACGAGTTTGGCACCATGGCTAAAGCTTTTAACGGTTTACTTGTTCAACTACAGCAAACACTGCAAAGCGTGGATGAAGCCACCGATAATATGTTAGCAAAATCAGAAGCACTTAATACTACCGCAATGAGTTCTAAGGAAAGCGTTTCGAAGCTTAGTCAAGAGACCGAATCCATCGACAACGCGATTACGATGATGCAGCAAAACGCACAAAGCGTCTCTACTACGATAAGAAGCTCAAGTGACGCAGCTAGTGCTGCTGATACAGATACAAGAAATAGCGTAAGCGTATTGTCTGAAACTATCAAAGATATCCAATCGCAAGCGAATGACGTCGACGCATCAGTGGAAGTAATCAATGAACTAGCACAGGCCAGCGAGGAAATTAGCGGCGTCATGGAAGTAATTAGAAACATTGCAGAGCAAACAAACTTACTCGCGCTTAATGCAGCAATTGAAGCGGCAAGAGCAGGTGAGCAGGGGCGTGGTTTTGCCGTGGTGGCAGACGAAGTACGTTCACTGGCTAGTCGTACGCAGGCTTCAACGGAAGAGATCCGCATTATGATAGAAAGGCTTCAGCAAGGAAGCCGTATCGCTTCTGAAAAAATGCAGCTGAACAAGGAAACGGCGTTTAAGACGGTGGAAACCACTAAACACGCAGGTGAGTCGTTAAACCAAGCGTTAGAGGCTGTCGCTAGAATCACTGCGCTAAATGAAGACGCCGCTAGTTTGGCAGAAGGGCAAACTTCCGTTGCTGCCGATGTAAACCGAGGGGTGAGCAGTATCCAGCAGGTAGGGCAAGCCAATACCAACTATGCTAAAGAGGTTGTCGAAAATTGCGAAGCGTTAGTTAAGCAAATAAAGACCATGCAAATGCAATTGCGCCGCTATCGGTTCTAAATTTCATTTCGATGGGAAAAGCCGTTATTCATAGATAACGCTGTCAAAACTGCTTTCCTGCAAGCTGGTAAGCGACAAAGAGGCATCATTAGTCAATGTAAAGTCAGTGTTACTAGTGTCCCCCACAGAACTAAAGAGTGCTTAACAGGCGCTCTTTTTTTGTGCATTTAAAATGTAACAAACTCAAGATAGCACCATGAAAATGTTTCAAAACTGAAACAACTTTGTAATGTTACAAATTAGATTTTCCTGTACCAAGATTCAGTCGAGTTAATGAATAAATAAACTTATTTTAAAGTTGTAAGTTGTTGATATGTATGCAGTGTGACTGTTTTATTATTATTTTAATTAAGTGCTTGCTGTGTATACGTATGTATAAGAATTTATACCTTCCTTATACAAATAAAGCGGAAAGCAGAATGATTAATGAGGGTAACACACAAAAGTATAAGCTGAAGCATTCAGCTAAGGTAGTCAACGCGTTGTTGGCTGGCGCCTTGTCATTAGGCGTAGTATCGGTTAATGCTTCAGCCGAAACGGTTTGGCAAGAAGATTTTGAAGCTGCTGAGCTTCAAAACAAAGGCGCAACTGGCTCGAATCCTGACGGAGCCATTTCAAATCTTGAAGGCGATGAGCGTTGGTCAATTGATGTTTCAGCTGGCGCTTTAACTGCAGATACAGATTGGTTCCGGGTAGAAAATGGCGCCATGCAAGCCCGTGATGTCGATGGCGAAGTGGTTTGGTTAAGTGAATCAATTGATATCACTGACGCCGGTGATGTCACCATCAATGCAGTGCTCTCGGAAAGTGGCGATTTTGAATCGACTGATTACATTGATGTATTTTACTCAATAGATGGCGGCGCTTTTGAGCTTATAGCGCCTACCGAAGGGGCATCCAATACCGTACAAGATGATTTCGGTAGTGCCACGATAAATGAAACAATTGGAAGCGGAAGCACGTTAGTATTGAAAGTCGCTATGGCTAATAATGCTGGCACAGAATACTTAAATTTAGACAGTATTTCGGTGACCGGTAGCGGTGCGACTGATGGAGGAGACAACGGCAGTGATAATCCTGATAACGGGGGCGAGCCTTCAAACGAACTTCTTTTCTTAAGCGGTAGTTGCTTTAATTGCCCAGATTTAGAAGCAATTAATTTAGCGAGTGATTTTGTAGCATCGAACTACTACGCCGCTCTAGATGCAGCTATTGCTAATGGCGATAGCGCACAAACACTGAAAGAAACAACACACAACATCATTGAAAATGGTCATCGCACGCTATCATACTCTGAGGTTTGGACGGCGCTAACCTATACCGATGAAGATCCTTCAAATACTGACAATGTTATCCTATTTTACAAAGGGATATCGCAAGGGAAGTTTACCAACGGAAGTGGTAGCCAAAGCTCTAACTCAGACAATTGGAACCGTGAACATGTTTGGGCAAAAAGTCATGGCTTTTCAAGCTCAAGCTTAACGGCATACACCGATATTCTTCACCTGCGCCCCACAGACATCTCTGTTAACAGTTCGCGCGGTAATCTTGATTTTGACTTTAGCGATAGCGCACTTGCAGAGGCACCAACAAACCGTGTTGATAATGACTCTTTTGAGCCGCGCGATGCAGTGAAAGGCGACGTAGCTCGCTCTATGCTTTATATGGATGTGCGCTACGACGGTAACACTGCAGGTGATACCGAAGAAGATTTAGTATTGTTAAACCGCTTAACGTCTACCGACGAAGCAGCATTTGGCAAGCTTTGTGTGCTGCTTCAGTGGCATGAAAGCGATCCAGTTGATGAATTTGAGCGTCGCCGTAACGAGCGTGTGTTTGAATTGCAAGGGAACCGTAACCCGTTTATTGATAAGCCTGAACTTGCTTCACTTATCTTTAATGAAAGCTGTGATAGCTCGGGCGGAGACACTGGTAGTGATACCGGAGGAAACACAGGAGGAGACACAGGCGGTGATACAGGTGGTGACACAGGACCGTCAACCAATAGTGTTTACATCTCAGAGTATATTGAGGGCGGTAGCTATAACAAAGCGATAGAGCTTTTCAATAGCTCGACTCAACCTGTGAGCTTGTCTGGCTACGAGTTAGTTTTACTTTCAAACGGCGATACTGCCGATGCAGACCGCAAAGTGCTAGTGCTTGAAGGCGAGATTCCTGCAGGCGGCGTGGCGACATTCGCTCACGGGAGTGCGGATGCTTCGCTTAAAGCTGGTTCAAAAATCAGCAATTTAGTAATGAACTTCAATGGAGACGATTACCTTGAACTTGTCTACAACGGTGAAGTTGTAGATGCATTAGGTACTTTTGGCGTTAAGACTAATTGGGGCAAAGACGTCACGTTAGTACGCAAGAGTTCTGTGACAGGCGGAAACCCTAACCGCAACCCAGCGTTTACCACTGATGAATGGGACAGCTTTCCAAAAGATACACTGAGTAATTTTGGCGGTCATAATGGTTCAGTAAGCGAACCAACGGATCCTACCGACCCAACTGACCCGACAGATCCCAATGACCCGACCGACCCTATCGCTGAAGCAACGCTAATCAGCGCGATTCAAGGTGACGGCGATGAGTCAGCAATGGTCGGTACCGACGTGACTGTCGAGGCGGTTGTAACCAAAGTTGTGCCTGCTATGAGTGGTTTCTTCGTTCAGGAAGAAGCGAGTGATTCAGATGGTAATACGGCAACATCTGAAGGTGTGTTTGTTTACGCAGGTTCATTTGGTCTACCAGAAGCAGGTGATGCGGTGCGTTTGCAAGGTACAGTAGGCGAGCGCTTTGGTGTAACCCAATTAACTCTGTCTGCAGAACCCGAGGTTACGGGTGTAGGTAGTAATGTGCTTTACACACCTGTTGCTATGCCATTTAGCCTTGATACTGATTTAGAGGCACTAGAGGGCATGCACATTAGTTTTGAACAAACCCTTAAAGTATCTGATATCTATAATCTTGGGCGTTATGGTCAGTTTAACGTGTCGTCAGAACGCTTATTCATTCCTACTAATCAGTTTGTAGCGGGTTCAGAAGAAGCGTTGGCGCTCTCTGAAATCAATGCACGAAACACCTTATTGGTTGAGGACGGAGCTACATCACAGAATTTGGATGGTATTCCTTTCCCAGCAGGTGGTTTATCGCACAACAATCCACTGCGCTTGGGAGACAGTGTAGAGGCTCTTGAAGGCGTATTACATTATGCCTTTGGTGCTTACAACCTCATCCCTGTTGGTGATATTCAAACCGTGCGCACTAATCCACGAATTGCTGCACCACAGCTAAATGCTATCGGTGATGTAAAAGTGGCTAGCTTTAATGTGCTTAACTACTTTAACGGTCCAGACTTTCCAACCTCTCGCGGCGCAGATTCAGAAGTTGAATTTGCTCGCCAGCAAGCGAAAACAGTATCTGCTATTGTGGCTATGGACGCCGATGTGCTTGGTCTAGTAGAGATTGAAAACGATGGATATGGAAACGATTCTGCGATTGCGACACTAGTTGATAGCGTTAACGCAGAATTGGGCAGCGATGAGTACAGCTATGTTGCATTAGAGTCTCAGCTAGGCGGTGACGAAATTGCTGTAGGTATTATCTATAAACCAGCAGTAGTCTCGCTACAGGGAAACCCTGTAACGTCATCCGATGCACCATTTGACTATGGTAATCGCCAACCTTTACTACAAAGCTTCAGTGTAAACAGTAATGGCGAAGACTTTACCTTAGCGATAAATCACTTCAAGTCAAAAAGTTGTGGTGGTGCTACAGGCAACGACGCAGACTCTGGTGACGGCCAGGGGTGTTGGAATGAAAAGCGTACCCAAGCTGCACAAGGCCTGATTTCCCTTGTTGAGCAAAACAGTGACGTCTTGTCTGACCGCGTTATCGTAATGGGTGATTTAAATGCCTACGCGAAAGAAGACCCTATCCTTGCGCTCGAAGAGGCTGGCTACAGTAACTTGGTTAACTTCTTTGATGGAGACAGCGCTTATTCCTATAGCTTCGGCGGAGAAGTAGGTTATCTAGATCACGCTTTATCTAGCCCATCGTTAACCGAATATGTGGTAGACGCAACGGTTTGGCACATCAATGCGGATGAACCTCGCGTATTCGATTATAACGTAAATTATAAAACTGAAGCCCAGCTTTCTAGTTACTACGGCGCTGATGCGTATCGCTCGTCAGATCACGACCCAGTACTGGTAGTGCTTAACTTCCCAGAAGAAGTAACAGTTGGAGATTTTGATGATGATAACGATGTGGATTACAACGACATCATGGCCTTCTATCAACTATTTTTACAAGGGCAAGCGACGGGTGAAAACTACGATTTCAACGGCGACGGCCAAATTAGCTTCTTCGATATTCAGGCATTAATGGCGATGTGTACACGCGCTAACTGTGCAATTTAATTTTAGGAAAATAACAATGAAAAAATTCTTTTTACTATTAATGGCTGTTACTACATTCAATGCAAATGCAGCGCTAATTAGTTTGGCGACAGATAAGGCGATTTATAATGTTGGTGATACAGTGACAGTTACAGTAAGTATTTCCGGCTTATTCAATAATAGCGTACAGACTCTCATGTCTGCCTATTCTACAGCATTTAGCTTTGATAATAGAGTGTTGCAATTCATTGATAATAGTATTGAAAGCCTCATGCCGTTTGGTACTCAAGCAATTCCGACGTTCCCAGGAGGGCCTACTTTTCCGCCTGAGCTTTTTTCGGGAAGGGTTGAAGGTACAGCTATTTTTGCTGAATCAGCTGGGGCGCTCGGTTCGACAGCACCACAGCAAGGGCAAAGTGGAGTTAGCCTTTATCGCGCGCAGTTTTTGGCTACTTCTTTCGGGATTGATATATCGCCATTTACATTTTTGCAAAATCAATTTGTTGACGCTGCAGTAGGTCCACTCTCACCCAAAACGGCTACGCCAGCAACCGCAAGCTTCACCATCGCCCAAGTACCCGCACCAGGTACCTTTGCGCTATCGCTTCTGGCCTTAGGTGGCATGGTTTTCGCTCGTAAGCGTGCGAAATCATAAACCTTAAATGCTAAAAGTTTAAGCCCAGCCAAAGTGCTGGGCTTTTTTGTGCCTTTTGCTATTTACATGCGGCTTTAAATGAACCACACTGAATAAAAATACAATAAGTGCGCACCATGTTAGAAACCATTTCTTTTTCTCAACGCCAACGACTGGCGTATATCGATTTCTGCCTTTTGTTTAAAGGGGCTATTCATCGCCAAGATTTAATAAATCGTTTTGAGGTAGGGCTATCGGCAGGCTCTCGTGACTTTACGCTATATAAAGAGTTAGCGCCTGAAAACTTAATCTATGATCCAAGGGAAAAGCGTTATTTTCAAACAGAAAGCTTTAGCCCAGTTTTCGAGCACGATGCTAAACGCACGCTCGTAAAGCTTGCTAACGACATATCGGACGGTTTTGATGCCATTGGCGATGTACACTTTCCGGTAGAAAGTGCATCTTCCCTGAACGTGCCTGATATTTTTGTGGTCGCGAAAGTAGTACAAGCCATAGTCAACAAAAAGGCGATGAGCGTTATTTACACGTCGCTGTCTAGTGGAAGTGGCGCACGAGAACTTGTGCCGCATAGTATTGTTGATAATGGTCAGCGCTGGCATGTGCGCGCCTTCGATAGAAAATCACAAAGTTTTCGCGACTTCGTTCTGACAAGAATCAGTAAGGTTACAGTTAAAACTGAGCCTGAAATCCACGAATGCATTGAACACGATGAAGAGTGGGGAAGACTTATCTCACTCGAAATAGTGCCTCATCCCAAGAATATCAAATATTCAACGGCAATAGAGCTCGATTACGCCATGGAAGGAGGCGTACTCAAATTAGAGGTACGCGCGGCTATGGCAGGGTATTTACTCCGCCGCTGGAATGTTGACTGCACAAAACATGCAAGCTTACGCACTGGTGAGTATCAACTTTGGCTTAGAAACCAACAAAGTTTGGCAGACACTGACAACCTTGCTATTGCTCCAGGGTATATAGGGGAGCAAGAGGCCTACACCGTGTAGCAACTCCTTGGCTGAGTTAAATTTATCGGGCAAATAAAGCTGGCCCGCAGTATTGGTGGGCACCTTATCCAATATATTTCTTAATTGTAATTAACAGGGTGTCTTTATCTAACGGTTTTGCTAGAAAGTCATTCATGCCTGCGGCCAAGCATTCTCCTTTGTCCTCGGCAAATGCGTTAGCGGTTAGTGCTATGATGGGAGTGTTCGATTCCAAAGTTTTTCTCAAAATAGTGGAAGCTTCGATACCACCCATAATAGGCATGTTACAGTCCATAAGTATCAGGTTGAACTTGTGCCGTTTGCATACTTCAACGGCATCTTGGCCGTCCTTAACATGCAAATATTTGTACCCTTCAGTTTGCAATATAGCTTTGACAATCTCTGCGTTAATTTCGTTATCTTCGGCCAATAGTACTCGTTTCTTTTTGTTGAGTTCTTGAATCTCTTGGCGGCTAACAGGCTTTGCTTCAATCAGCTTACTTAAATCATTTTCTAGTTCACGTCTGTTGATTGGCTTAGCATGAGTCTTCCAAATACTATCAAGTATTTCTTGTTCGTCTTCCAGTCTTTCTAGCTCAGCCGAAATTAGTATTACTTTAGGAAATTTAGGCGGTTTTAAGCCTTTAAGCTGATGAAGTAAATCTACGCCGCTCATTTCTGGCATAGAGAGATCAAGAATTATGACATCAAAACTAAACGGTTTGTCGTTTAAAAATGCGTTAGCACTTTCATAACTACAGGGCTCAATCGACATAGACGCAACGATGTGCTCAAAGTAATCGCGACTGGTTTGAAGGTCGTCAATGATTGCACAACGCAAGTTAACACTTGGCACAATATTGATATCTGGGAGCTGTGCTTCTCTTGCCTGCATTGTAAAGGTAAAGGTGCTGCCTTTGCCTGATAATGAGACCACATTAATGTCGCCATCCATTAGGTTAGCTAGCTGCTTTGCGATGCTTAACCCCAGCCCTGTGCCGCCAAACTCTCGTGTTGTAGATTGGTCAGCTTGTTCAAACTTTTTGAAAATGCTCTCTAGTTTAGAAGAAGGTATGCCAATGCCTGTATCGATAACATCAAAGTTAAGGCGATTGCCATTTTCATGTTTAGCGTGTGTCACTTTAAGCGTTACCGAGCCTTCGGCCGTAAACTTAATAGCGTTGCTCAGCAGATTGTGTAAGATTTGCGTTATTCGCGTTATATCACCTTCGATTACATGGGGAAGATCAGCGTCTTTCAAGTAGTGAAATTCGAGCCCTTTACGCTGGCAATAAACCCGTTGCAATGAAACTACATCGTCTATTACTTGTAACAAATCAACAGGGGCCTGTTCTATTTTGATTTTGCCGGCTTCAATCTTCGATATATCTAATATGTCGTTGATCAAAACTAACAGCTGTCGGCCGGCTGTTTTTGCCTTTTTTAAGTACAAGTTACTTTTTTCGGGGTTATCTATTGCCAGTTCTATCATGCCAAATAAACCGTTCATTGGCGTACGCAACTCATGGCTCATACTTGATAGAAATTCTGATTTTGCTTTACTGGCTTTCTCTGCTTTTTCTGCCGCATCTTGTGCCAATTCTTTCGAGTGCTCTAGCGCGTTAATAGAACGTTTAACCTGACGTTCCATAGGAAAGAAAATAAGTGCGGCTTCTATACTCAGCAGAACAAGTGCTGCAAGCCACAGGTACATTTCAATAGTAAGAACCGTATCTACACGTGAAATTGCCTCTTGTTCAAATTGGCTGACAACATTGTCTAGCTGCTGTAGAAGCGAGGTAAGGTCTTGAACTGGAATAAGGGGAGATGTTTCACAACGTGCATTCGTTAACAAACCCTCAGCTATATCGACAAAGTTTTTGACTTTTGAATCAAGCTGTCCTTGTTGGAAATAAGTGTTAAACGTTTGCGTAGGCAGATGTTCCAACGAAACAAGATACTCATGATTTTGTTTGAATTTAGCAAGATCTTGTTTTAAGTAGCCTAATTCTTGGTTGTCTTTACACAATGTCGATGAAGCAGCTAGCATCGCTATGCGTTGCGATAGCATACGCTGCTGGCCTGCAATATTAATAATTTCTCCATCTTGCTTTTGTTCTTTAATTAATCCTGAAAGAATTAGAAAAGACAAAGTAATTAGCGATGCTGTTAGCGCTAAAGCAACGATATATCGAAAACGTATGGACATAAGGTATAGAGATGCACAGTGATAACTAAAAGATAATAGATACCAAGTGGTTACGCAATGTGCTGAGCAAATTACTTTTTTAAGTCACTCTATCTATCATCGTTTGGAAAATGGTTTGGCACCCAGCCTCGCAATACCGCCTCTTTAGTGTAAAAAGCCGCGTTTTTATCATTCAGAAAATGAGAGTTTATTGCTGGTGAGGAGACTGCTTTAGGTGCACCTTCTCCATGAGATTGGTACTCGGAAAATCTTGCTTCTGTGTGGGGATTAAATGGTCTCTTTGTACCTGATGGCGTAGTTCCACCCATAGTAGTCCAGCGCTTTTGGATGATATGACCTGCCATATAGGTGTTGATAAACGTGGTTTTACCTACAGCGTAAGGGTTTGCATATCGGCCATCTGAAAAGGTGGTTGTAGGATGCCAAGGCCTTCCCAGTGCCACGCTTTCATTTGGAACGCCGTGTTCTCTTTCAAGCCTACAGTTATTGAACGTTAACCCATAAGGACGCTGTAAATGAGTGCTTGGGGCGGTAATGTAGCCTGTTAGTCCTTCGCTATCACCGCCAGAATAACGTGTACGGGAAACAATAGAAACGCTTTCAAAAAACGCGGTGCCCTCACCAAAAATAAAGTCAATATGTCCTGCTATTGTTCCGCCTTCAATCAGAGCGCGGTCACCTTTTAAATAGAGGGTATCTTGGTAACCCCAGAGTGCGACATTTTTAAGGTAAGTGCGATCTGAGTTCACATCGGTTTTAAGCGCTACTGCCTGCGTACCTGATAATCGAGTAGGGTCGTCTTTTGCTTTGACCTCGTTACCGGGATAATCAAAATCATTGGTGATAGTGATATTTTCCAAAGTGATATTATCACCTAAAATCTCCACAGTGGCAGTGCGACGAGTTCCCCATTTTTCTTGAGAATTCTCTGCGACTTGTTGACCTGCATATCGATTGAAAACGATAGTCGTTGTTTCTTGCGACTTGCCCACAAAGTGAACATTATCAACGTTTATGACGACACGCTCTCGATAAATGCCTTCATTAATAAAGACGGTCCATACTTTATCTTTTTGTGGCTTGTGAGACGCGATATAAGCAACAGCTTGGGACACAGAGTTAAAATGAGGTAAAGCGTCCTTACTTGCGCCACTGTCATCGTCACTGTCATGTGATTTAGCTACCACTACATCCGTCGTTGCTGGCATTGCCGCGCTTAATCCACTGAAAAATATACCCGCCAGCAACACAAAGGCTAAACTAAGACTGACACGTGCTTTATTAAATTCCATAGTATTTATTCTTCTACAGCCCGTGCTTGTTAAATGGTTGGCTATTAATAAACACATTGTTTATTGAAAGATGCGCTACGTTTTCGATAACGGCATCTTTAAGCGCACGTTTTATCGTTATGTTATTCAACGTCAATCCAGAAATAGGCGTATGGTCATACCCGCGAAGCACAAAGGCCCGGTTAGCTGACGCAACGTTCAAGTTCTCTATAGTGATATCTTCCAGTAGTGGAGGGAAGTTACCGGCATCACCTTCTTCGTAGAAGAAATTCACGACAACAGCGTCTTTCACCGTCCCAATATCGATATTGCGATAGTTTAGATTTTTTAGGTGACCACCCCGAATACTGTTGGTTTTAATTCTAATGCCGCGGTCTAAATCAGGGCTACTCATGGTGCAATGCTGAGCATAGAGATTCTCTACACCGCCGGATATTTCACTGCCGATTACAACACCGCCATGGCCAGCCTTCATCTCGCAATGTTCTATGACGATATTACTGCAGGGAACATTGACCCTTCTGCCGTCTGCATTGCGTCCAGATTTAATGGCAATGCAATCGTCCCCTGTATCAAATGTACAGTTAGAGATAAGAACGTTCGTGCAGCTTTCAGGGTCGCACCCGTCCGAATTTGGGCCGAAACTTTTACAGTACACGTCGTTAACGGTGACGTTCTTGCAAAGCACAGGGTTAATTAACCAAAATGGAGAGCGCAGGATGGTAACACCCTCGATAAGTACATTTTTACAGCGGTAAGGTTGTATAAACGGAGGGCGCAGGTAATTATTTTCAAAAACGCGGTCACTAACGGGTGTCCCGTTTTCTACCATTTCTTGCAGAGTGTCTCTGGTATATTTTTGGTTCTCAACCGGATCGTCACCCCATGTTGAAGCCTTCCACTTACCTTTCCATGGCCACCAGTTGTCTTTCGCCGCGCTACCGTCAAGCGTACCTTTGCCGGTGATTGCGATATTACTTTGCTCAAAAGCATAAATAAGAGGGGAGTAACCCATTAACTCCATACCTTCCCAGCGAGTAAAAACATATGGTTTGTAATCATCAGGATTGGTAGAAAATCGAATTGTTGCGCCTGCCTCAATATGCAAGTTTATATTCGACTGTAAGTGAATTGGGCCGCTGCATAGCCAGTCGCCTTTTGGCACAACCACTTTGCCACCACCTTGGCGTGCGACTTGGTCGATAGCTGCATGTAACGCTTGCTTAAAGTCACTGCCATTTTCATTTAAAAAGTCGGTAACATTAGCTTCGCGCTTTGCAAAGGTGGGACGCTTTATCATCCCTTTAATAAGGTTTGCTTCGGCGTCCCACTGGCGTTGAGTCCTTCCCGTTTCGGTCACATTTGCACATCCGGATAGGAATGTAGGAACACCTACAGCCATCCCAGAAGCTGCAACAGTGGTGGCGAGACCAGACTTTAAGAAGTGACGTCTGGCATTCGGTGAGTTAGGTCGGACCATCATATACCCCTTTTATTTACAATTTAGCGGTTTTTACTTATTCAAATAATGTGCAGCCAGAATGAATGGGCCTACACCTTTCGCGTCGTTTGCTCTGATTGGCTCACTCATGTAGTAGTCGAATGAACCATCTCTATATGGATTTCCACCAAGACCAGCAACAGCGCAAACTTGCTCAAGGCTGATAACGTTAGTTTCTGGATTAACCGAAATCATTTGATCAAGAAGTCCAGCAAACCCTTTTTCTGCATGAGCTTTGTATTCCTCAGGAAGAAACTTAAGGCTTGCACCTTTAGCCATAGCATAGGTCAACATTGCTGTACCTGATGCTTCAAGGTAGTTTCCTTCACGGCTTCCCAAGTCAGTAACCTGATACCAGGTGCCTGAATTATGTTGATAGGTAAGCGTAGCGTCGATAAACGCTTTAAAGCGCCCTTGTAGCCACGGTGTTTTTGGGTGTTCGGCAGGAACAACTTCTAGCACATCCACCATTGCCATAGCATACCAACCTAGCGAACGTGACCAGTGATGTTGAGAAAGACCTGTTTCTTTATCAGCCCACTTTTGCTTTTTAGATGCGTCCCAGCCATGCAAGGGGAGGCCTGTTTTTTCGTCGTAAAGGTGCTCTTCAATGAGTTCAAATTGCAAAAATACGTCGTCTAGCTCTTTCATATCGCCGTACTTAACAATGTATTCAGCGTAGAAGGGGGCCCCCATGTATAGGCCATCAAGCCACATTTGGTCTGGATAGCGTTTCTTATGCCAAAAGCCACCTTGCTCGGTACGTGGGTGAGTAGTAAGCTGCGTTCTAAGTAGGTCAGCGGCTTTTTTGTATTTAGGGTTGCCGGTTTCTTCATAGAGGAAAAACAGCACTTTACCAGGGTTAACCATATCAATATTAAACTTATTGATATCATAGGTTTTGATACTTCCGTCTTGTTGAACCAACATGTCGTAGTAACCTTTTACATAAGACAGGAGACGGGGATCTTTAGTATCTTGATAGACTTCTGTTATGGCAAGGAGGTTGAGACCGTGAACGTAATCCCATTGTGGCTTCTCATCCCAATCGATTTGCCAAGCTTCTGGGAAACGCACCATCTCAGACTCTATCATTCTCATAGACCACGATTGTGTGTTGTCGAGAGGCATTTGTACCCAATCATTTGCATTAGCAGCGGAAGAAACAAACGCCGTGCAAGCTACAACGGAAGCTGCGCGTAGAATACCTTTTAGCATAACAAACCCTTATTTTTATAACATTGTAAATACACTCTGTGCTACCGGTAGCATAATGGTTTTTATTTGCTCATATGTCAACGGAATTATTTACATTTTTTAACTTTTATTTTACGCGTTTAAAAAGCGTTCAGTATGGCGTAAATAACTGTATTTAAATGTTTTAATTAAGGCTCTCATCCTGCTTTGGTAAGTTTCTATAGTCTCTTCTTCTTTCATCATCGCATATCAAATTTCTACTTATTGTAAATTTTTTCAACAAAATTGTTGCCACCGGTAGCATAACTGTTTAGGATGTAAATCAAATGTAAAGCTTGAGTGTTGTTTTCGAGGTTTACATTATTGCCGAAGAGAAGTTTTGCGTTAATTAGAAAACATAGCTGTACCCTGCAACTCTTCTCATTCAAGGTTTTGGTGGTTTACGAGACCACTATAGAGAATGAATTAGAATTGACGCGTTTTCGCTTCCTTAACAGCCAAGACGTGCTATCGGAAAAAGTAAAGCATTGGCGATATTAATCACCAAAATGTTATCCGGTGGCATAAAGGGGAGTGAAATGGTTAAATACGATAAATGTTGAATTTGTGTAAATTTGAATAGTTCACACACGTTTCAAAAGCATCTTCACCTTTTGTCAGTATGCGCGTCTCTTATAAATATAAAAACCGGAGAAACAACAATGTTACCAAAGAAAAAGCAACTCGCTGTTCTTGTTACGCTAGCGTTGTCAGGCGCACATCTTCATGCGCAAGAAGCCACAGACGAACAAGCCAGTGAAACCGAAGCGCAAAATATGGAAGTCATTGAAGTATCAGGCTTTCGTGGATCACTTAATAAATCACTGATGGAAAAGCGAACATCAGTTAACAGTAAAGAATCAATTGTTGCGCAAGACATTGGTAAATTCCCGGACTTAAATATTGCTGAGTCAATTCAACGTGTACCCGGCGTAGCCATTTCTCGTGAAGGTGGAGAAGGGCGCCAAATTACTTTGCGTGGTTTGAGCCCTTCATTTACCCGCACAACACTTAATGGCATGGAAGTGCCAGCAAGTACAGATGGCACTGACTCAGGTGGCGGTGTAAACGGTGGACGTGGCTTTGACTTTAACATTTTCGCTTCTGAATTGTTCAACCGCGTAGATATTCAAAAATCTCCTACCGCCTCTATGGAAGAAGGCGGCATTGCAGGTACGGTTGATCTGTACTCGGCAAAGCCGTTTGATTACGACGGTTTTAAATTCGTTTCATCTCTTCAAGGCGGCTATAACAGCATTACAGAAGAGACCGATCCTCGCGCCGCTTTCATGATCAGCAACCGTTTCGCTGACGACAAAGTCGGTGTGCTTTTCTCGGCAGCGTTCTCAGAGCGTACAGTAAGACAGGAAGGTTTTGGTACAGTTCGTTGGACTACTCCAGTTCGCGATGGTGGTGGCATCTTTGGCGATACATCAAACACGGTTGTTAACGGCACACCTGACGTAGATGATTGCCAGTATGAAGGTGAGTCGGTAGACCCGATTAATTGTTTATGGACTCCTCGTTTACCTAGACCTGACTACTTTGGTAATGATCAAGAGCGTGTAGGCTTCACCGGTTCAATTCAGTGGGCTGCAACAGATAATTTCACACTAACGTTAGACGGTTTAGTGTCCAAGCTTGATAACACCCGTACCATGTATAACTTCTTCCACATGTTCAGAAGTACATTCGAAGAAATTACACCTACCTCCATTACTGTTCATCCTAATGGTCAACAGGTGCTGGCTGGTACGTACGACGGTATCAAATCGCGTATTGAAAGCCGTTTACAGGAATCAACCACTGACTTTAGCCAATTTGTAATTTCTGGCGAGTGGTTTATTGGTGAAAACCTTAAACTTGATATGATGGCCGGTACTGCAGAGTCTGACGCTCGTTCAGAGCAATATCGTTACAATATGACGCTGCTGGAAGAAACCAGCTACGGCTTTGACTTTAGCAATAACAGCAACGCGCCAGAAGTGACTTACGGTTACGATGTTAACGATGCAAGCAACTATAATCTAAGCGATGGCCGATTACGTGCTACTGATGTATTGCGTGAAAACGACACGGTCAAATTTGATGCGACATACTTAGGTGATGAAGTCACTATTAAGGCTGGCTTTGCCTACAATGACCGTGTTGTAACCTACAGTGAAGAGCAAATAAATGGCTTCCCAGATCAAGACTCGGCAGTAGGTTTTGCTGAAATTATGCCGGTAGACGATTTCGGAAGTGGTTTTGACGGCCCTCTTGACCCGTTCCTTGTTGCCGACTTTGACGCTATTAATAGCCAATTGTTAAATGTGGTTTGGACACCGCGTTCTGCACAAAGCTGGCAAGTAGGCGAAGAAACATCAGCTGTGTACCTTGAGCTTGATACGAGCTATGAGATTGCCGACATGTTACTTCGCGCTAATTACGGTGTGCGTTATGTGAAAACAACCACAACCTCTGAAGGCTTTATTCAAGGCGAAACGGTACAAATCGAAAACGAGTACAATAACTTTTTACCAGCAGTTAACTTAGCACTTGAAGCAACTGATGACGTAGTTGTTCGCCTTGGCTTAACACAGTCTATGACTCGCCCAAGCCTGAACTCATTAAACCCTGGTAACCCAAGCTTTGATTATATTAACGGCTCGGTGAGCGTGGGGAACCCATTCCTTGATCCGTTTACGTCGAACAACGTTGACTTTGGTGTTGAATGGTACTTCGATGACGAAGCGCTACTAGCAGCAACAGTGTTCTACAAAGACATTGATAACTGGATTGTTCGCGCATCAGAAGAGCGTTTAGTCGACAGTGCTTACTACGACTTTATCGACAACGATGCACAGTTTGACCCTGTAATTGCGCTAGACCCACGCACTATTCCATACGAGCATAGCAGTCCAATTAACGCTGAAGACAGAAGTGTAAGCGGTTATGAGTTAATTTATCAGCAGCCGCTAAGTTTCTTACCAGGACTGTTCGAAAACATGGGTATCGTGTCGAACTATACGCACGTTAATGCTGACGACATCGAAGGTATGAGTGAAACATCGTACAACTTTACGGTGTATTACGAAACAGACCAATACGGTGCGCGTGTGTCAGTTAACAAACGCGACGATTACCTGACAGACTTTACTGGCAGCAATGGTAACGTTGCGCACGGTACGACAGGACCTACGCAGGTAGATTTCTCGTCATTTTATAACGTAAACGACGAGCTAACGTTGACCTTTGAAGTCATTAACCTTACCGATGAGTACGAGCGCTTGTTTACCACGGGTGATGGCTCTTTGAACTTGGTACGTGAGTATAACCACACGGGCCGTCAGTTCTTCTTGGGCGCTCGTTATACTATGTAAAAAAACAGGCCGGCCAATTATGTTGGCCGGCCTGAGATAATAATTAAATGTTGTGTTCCGTGAAGACGGGTGTGTTTGGCCATCGTAATGATGGCCTTTTTTATGTGCAAAAGTGTAGGCCGGGAGGAGTTCAGCACGCCTCTACCTTACTTTTTGAGCAATTTGCATCGCAACAATAGAAATATTGAAAAGGAGAAAAGGTGTGAAAAATTCAAGTAAACCCACCACAGGGAAAATATTCACCGCGCTGCGCTACAGTCTTGCAGGCGTTTTTGTTGTATCGAGTACTTTTGCAGTGGCAGACCAGCAAGGCACTAGTACGCTTCACATTAGTTACGCGGCGCAATCTAGTGCTTATGCACTTACCAGTTCGGGTTCCCAAAGTGCTTCAATCCAAAGCGCTACTGATAAAGGCAGTGAAGAGGCTGTAAAAGCTCCACCCTACAACAAGCCAGTTACCCTACATCTGGTCGGCGACTCAACCATGTCAGACAAGCCTATGTTGTCATATCCAGAACGTGGGTGGGGGCAATTGCTTCCTGAATTCATGCTGCCCAATCTTAATATTAAAAACCACGCGGCTAACGGCAGAAGCACAAAGCGATTTGTAGATGAGGGACGCTGGCAGCTTCTGTTATCCGATCTGTCTGAAGGTGATTTTGTGGCTATTCAGTTTGGTCATAACGATCAAAAACAGTCGGATCCCGCTCGCTATGCCGACCCGGAAAATGCTTATCCAGCTTACTTGAATCAGTTTGTTCAGGATGTTGAAGCAAAAGGGGCATCAGTGATTATCGCAAGTAGTATTTGCAGGCGTCATTTCACTGAGGAAGGTGTATTAAAACGGACGTTGCTGGCGTATGCCGATGCAGCGAAGAAAGTGGCAGCACAAAATAACGTGCCATTTATTCCTATGAACGCTTTAACTTGCGATTTTCTTGCACAGGTAGGCGAGCCTAACAGCAACCATTACTTCATTAAGGTGCCCGCCGACCTATATGCGCGCTACCCTGAAGGAAAAACGGACGACACTCACTTGAACGTAGTAGGCGCGGCGAAAATGGCGCAAATATTCGTGCGACAGCTAAAAGCGACAGCGCACCCACTGGCAAAATACTTATATCGAGACACGTTGTAAGCTCACATAAAAATGAAGTGGCGCGTTATTGCGGGCGTGCCGCGTTTTTTTATTGGGGGATCGCCTTTATTTTAATTAGCGTGCTTGCTTATGGTCACAATGGCAGGAAATAGAAGAGAAAAGAAAGAGGAATGTCACATACCGACTATAGCGACGGTATGTGATTAGTGAAGGCATCACCTGATATAATGGCACCGGGGTAGGTAATCACAGTCGCTGCCACTTTTGCCCCATAGCTCGCGCTCTCGACAGGCTTTCTACCTGCAAGTCGAGCGGCCATATAACCGCCATTAAATGCATCGCCAGCAGCCGTTGTATCAACCACCTGTTCAACACGCTCAACAGGCACAATACATTGCTCTTGTTGGCGGAGTATATGAACGCCAACTGCCCCGTTTTTCATTACGATTTCTTCAATCTGTTTGTCGGCTAAATAGCTAAATATTTCATCAGCATTGGTGTGGCCAAACAGCATTAAATGGTCGTCTGCGCCAGGGAACGCTAAGTCTGCTTCAGCATAAGCCTTACCCGTCCAGTATTTAGCATCCTCTTGAGACGACCAAAGGCGTGCTCGATAGTTGGGATCGAAGGCAATCTTACTGCCTTTGGCCTTGAGGGACGAAATCAGTTCGAATAGTGTAGCACGCTGTTCGTCGTCTAAAATGGCAATAGAGATACCGCTCAAATAAAACCAGTCACACGCAAACTCGGTGCCCTTCATGATGTTGAGCGTCTGTGTTGCCGCAGACTGGTTGCGCCAATATGCAAAGGTTCTTTCACCTTCGTTGTCGTTGCGGATCATATACAGACCAAGATTGCGCGACGACGAGCGAAACACTAAATCAGTGTTAATTTCGTGCTCACCCATTTTAAACAGCAGCTCATCGCTTAAAAAGTCAGCGCCTATCGCTGTTAAGTAGCTAATGGAAGATGAAGGCAAGCAGCGTTTTAAATAAACCGCAGTGTTGTACGTGTCGCCAGCAAAGCTTTTCGCCATCAGATTATTATCTGTGTTTTCATCGCGCGTACTAACTGATGACTCACGCTGAGTGCTTCGAAGCTCTACCATGCACTCGCCAAAAATAACCATTCTTTGTTTGGTATCAACTATGCTCATGCCGCGGCCTCATCAAATAATGTTAGGCTTTGTTGGCATGCCAAAGTAATCGCTTGCCAATTTTGTGCTTCAATGGCTGCCTTGGGCATCATCCATGTACCGCCTACTGCTCGAACATTGCCAAGCGAGAGAT
Organism: Alteromonas marina; assembly: GCF_000808575.1. Lineage (GTDB taxonomy): Bacteria > Pseudomonadota > Gammaproteobacteria > Enterobacterales > Alteromonadaceae > Alteromonas > Alteromonas marina_A. The sequence goes on along the minus strand of NZ_JWLW01000003.1, from coordinate 196,621 downwards.
ACTCATTCGCGTTGTCGCCATTAATGCCGCCGGTAGGGCAGAAGGAAACATCGCTAAATACGCTTGAAATAGCTTTAAGAAAAGGTGTTCCGCCGCTAAGACTCGCAGGAAAGAACTTCATTTCGCGAATGCCTTTTTGGTGCGCCAAAAGAATATCGGCAGGCGTAGCGACACCTGGCAAAAAGGGTGCATTAGACGCAATCAGTGTATCGAGCAATGTCTCTGAGCTTGTGGGCGTTATCAAAAATTGCGCGCCTGCATCCAACGCTTCAAATACGTGGTTGCGATTTAACAATGTGCCCATGCCCACAACGAGTTCAGGAAACTGTTTTCTAATCGCTGACAGGGCTTCAAATGCTGCGTCGCTGCGTTTCACTACTTCTATGTTGCACAGGCCGCTATTTGCAATTGCTTCTGCTAGGTGAAGCCCCTCGTCAACAGATTTAGGCTGAATAATAGGGAGTAATGGGGCGCCTTTAAGCATGGAAAAGGTACTTTTCATCACGCGGTTCCTTTTAGTGAATCTAGCGAACTTTCTGTTAACGTAGTGGGAGCAGAACCTTGCTGACCTTCGTTGCTGTTTTCGTGCGATAAAATGCTAAGCAGCTGATTAACTTTTTCGAGCACTTTTTCTTTGAACGTAGTGTTTACCGACAGTTCAGCGAACATGGTTTCAAGAGATAGCAATTTTTTAGCAAGTTCTATTGCCTGAAAGTCTACCGATTTTGCTGTGGCCCTTAACATACTATCTAGCGGGTCGGTGATAGTTTCGTTTAAACGTGCCTTGTTGTTTACAAATAGGCACCAGGCCGCAACGGCACTGCAGAGCAAATCAATATTTCGTTTTGCTTTTAGGTTATCGCGTACTGTGTCGAGAATTCGAAATGGGATTTTCTGTGACCCATCCCAAGCAATTTGCGACAAAAGGTGGCGAATGTGCTTATTCTCATAGCGCTTTACAATGTCTTGTGCGTAAGCGTTCAGATCGAAGTCTTGTGTTCCGCTATCGGCATGCTCGTTATCACTGCATAGAGACGGAACAATTTCTTCTTTCAACATGGTTTGAATCAGCTGCTTTATGGCTGGGGTACGCATTGCGTCGAATACGGTTTCCTTGCCAAGCAATAACCCTATGTAGGCCAGTGTTGAATGTGTGCCGTTTAGAATGCGAAGCTTAGCTTTTTCAAAGAAGCTCACATCATGAGTAAAAGTAACGCCAACTTTATCCCAAGCAGGTCGTGGGCCAGAAAAATTATCTTCAACCACCCATTGAGTAAATGCCTCTCGCTGAATAGGCCAGTTATCAGTTAAACCCAGCTCAGCGGCAACGTTGGCTTTAAAGCTGTCTTCAGTTGCTGGCGTAATACTGTCAACCATAGTGCAGGGGAAAGCGATATTCTCGGTTATCCACTGGCCGAGTGATTCGTCCGTTTTATTGGCGAACTCGGTCACCGCTTTTTGCAGTTTTTTACCGTTGTCTGACACGTTGTCACAGCTGATAATGGTAATATCTGCATAGCCTGCCTGCTTACGTTGTGCTAGCGCTTGCACAATTAGGCCAACTGCACTTACCGGTGTTTCTGGCGTGACTAAATCAGCTTTAATATCCGGATGATCAGTATCTAGATGACCTTGCGCATTAAGGCAATAGCCCTTTTCTGTCACGGTAAGCGTTACAATTTTAGTTTGCTTGTTTACCAGTGCAGCAACAATATCTTCACGATCATGTGCTAATGTAGAAAGGGTTTTAATTGCGCCGATAATGTGGGTTTCAGGCTCGTTATCAACAATACACAACGCATAGAGATTGTCTTGTGTACTCAACGCTTCTTTAAGAGATGCGCTGCGCATTGACACACCGTGAATGCGCCAGTCACCGCCATAAACCAGCGCCTTTTCGGTATAATACGCTTGGTGCGCACGGTGAAAGGCGCCTGGACCAATATGCACAATGCCACAACCGGTTGCTTCCAGATCGTAATTTGGTTTACTTACGCTGTCACTTAAAAGAGGTAGTGTTGAAATTGATAACGGCTTTGTCATGATTACCCCAGTTTGTACGCTTGTTTAGCAAAATCATAAGTGAGTTTTCTTGCAATGCTGGCCGCTTCTGTTTCACTGATGCGGTGCTCCACAACTAGCTGTGCAAGGAAGCGACAATCAATGCGTCTGGCAACATCATGACGTGCAGGAATAGACAAGAACGCGCGCGTATCGTCATTAAAACCAACAGTATTGAAGAAACCTGCGGTTTCTGTCACTTGATGTCTAAAACGCAACATGCCTTCAGGGCTATCGTGGAACCACCAAGACGGACCAAGTTTCAGGCAAGGGTAGTGGCCTGCGAGTGGTGCTAATTCACGGCTGTACGTGGTTTCATCTAATGTAAATAGAATAATGTCGAGGTTAGGCTCGTTACCGTATTTACCGAGTAACGGGCGAAGCGCTTTAACAAAATCTGTTTGCATTGGAATGTCGTGGCCTTTATCGCGACCAAACTGTGTAAAGAGCTGACTGTTGTGGTTTCTAAACGAACCAGGGTGAATTTGCATCACCATGCCGTCTTCTACACTCATTCCCGCTAATTCGGTAAGCATTTGCGCTCTAAATAGCTCTTGCTCTTCAGCGTTACTGTTTCCACTTCTTACTTTATCGAATAAAGCAATACACTCAGCTTCACTTAAATCAGCTGTGTTCGCCGTTGGGTGTCCGTGATCCGTTGCTGTTGCACCGTGCTCTCTAAAGACGGCACGTCGTGCACGAATTGCGTTCAGGTAGCCCTGCCAGGTTGCAGTGTCTTCACCGGTGAGCTCACCAAGTTTCTCAATGTTTGAAACAATATCTTCGCGTGAAGCATCGACTACATCATCTGGTCTAAAGGTGGTGATAACCCGCTTTGCCCACGGTGTATCTTTAATCGCTGCGTGATGGGGAAGGGAATCAAGCGCGCCTTCAGTGGTAGCAATCACTTCAATATTAAAGCGGTCCATCAGTGCACGGGGTTTAAAGTCATCCCCTTGAAGCTGCGCAGTGATGTGGTCGTAATAATGCGTTGCGTTGTCGCTACACAACATCTCTCGCAAACCAAATACATCGTGAAATACAGTGTCTAACCACAAACGCGATGGTGTGGCAGCAAATAGATGATAGTTATCAGCCAGAAGTTTCCAGATTTTACGTGGATCCTTTTCCGTTTCGCCGCCGTCCCAACGTGGCACACCAATATCGGTTAATTTAATACCTTGGCTATACAGCATTCTGAACACATAGTGATCAGGGGTGATAAACAACTCGGTTGCATTGGTGAAATTATTGTTTTGTGCAAACCAACGTGGGTCAGTATGGCCATGTGGACTTATGATAGGGAGATCTCGAATTTCCTTATACAGCGCCTTTGCAACACTTCGGGTTGCTTCATCGGCAGGAAAAAGTCTATCTTCATGTAATAATATCGATTCCATAACGCTCTCTTTTAGAGGGTGACGCCACGTTTCCAAATAGCAATCTCATGGCTGCCATTCTTCTCGTTGCAGGTTTGTTGACCAGATGCCACTGCCAAGCAATGTTGGAGTAGCGCTTCGGCACACTTATCGATAGAGACGCCTTCCAGAACTTGTCCAGCGTTAAAATCTATCCAATGTGGCTTCTTATTAGCGATATCTGAATTTGACGATATCTTGACTGTGGGTACAGGAAAACCAAGGGGCGTGCCTCGGCCTGTGGTGAATAAAACGATATGTGCCCCCGATGCTGCCAACGCCGTTGAACTAACGGCATCGTTACCAGGTGCTTGTAATAAACTTAAGCCTTTATCTTGCTTGGGCTCGCCATACTGCAAGATGGACTGAATAGTAGACGTTCCACCTTTTTGAACCGCGCCGAGAGACTTTTCCTCTAGCGTGGTTAAACCGCCTGCCTTATTGCCTGGAGACGGGTTTTCGTAAATAGGTTGGTTGTGGGCGATAAAGTAGTTCTTAAACTCATCAATCAGCGAGTTAAACGCCTCGAATACGTCTTTGTTTTTAGCGCGATTCATTAAGAGCTGCTCGGCACCAAACATTTCTGGCGTTTCGGTTAAAATGACCGAGCCACCTAGATTACACATTAAATCGGTAACACGCCCTACTGTTGGGTTGGCAGTAATACCGCTAAAAGCGTCGCTACCACCACACTTCATGCCTAAGGTTAATTCGCTAGCGTCGATAGGCTCACGTTTGTCATTAGCCATTACTTTTAACAAGTCATAAACCGCATTGACGCCTTCTTCTAATTCATCTACCACTTCTTGTGCGTTGTAGAAGCGAACCCGATTTGCCGGTTTATCAACATGAGGCAGTAAGTTCTTCAGTTGATTGTTTTCACATCCCAAACCAACAATCAACACTGCGCCAGCATTGGGATGAGATGCAAGTGATGCTAAGATTGTGCGCGTGTCATCTAAATCGTCGCCCAGCTGAGAACAGCCAAAAGGGTGGGTAAACGCGCGGAACCCATCGCACTCGCTGGCGAAACGACGATTACATTCGTTGGCAATACGATCTGCAGTTCGGTTTACGCAGCCTACGGTATTAATTATCCACACTTCATTTCGAATACCTACTTTTCCATTCTCTCTTCTGTAGCCCATAAACTGTAGCCCAGAGCTAGCATGTGTTTGCTTCGATGGGGTATTCGACGGCGAGTAAACGTATTGTTCAGTGCCTTGTAACTTGGTCTTTGCATTATGGCTGTGAACATGTTCGCCGGGGTTAATTTGGCTTATTGCTGCGCCAATACTGAAGCCATATTTTACGACATCACCACCATTATCTATGGTAGTTAAGGCAACTTTATGGCCGGCAGGAATGTCTTGGCTGACTGTAATGTCATATTCAGCTATGTAGGTGCCCGCCACGATAGGGCAGGTTGCAACCGCAACGTTATCGTTATTATGCACCTTTACTAATTGTGTTTTAACGTCCATTACAATTCCTGCTTTATCTTTAGGCTTACTTAATTTCAATGACTGATTAAGCGAAGCGCTGAATAACCAAAAGAGTGAAACGATAAAAAGCGTTGTCTTTTACGCTCTGTTTACAAATTGTTTATTTTTAACATTCTTGTTTATTGTAGTGCCACCGGTGGCATAATAGGTCGAAAAAGAAGTGTAAGCAACACTTCATTGTAAAAAATCACACTTTTTTGATGGAATCGCGAATAATTAGGTGAGGTTTGACCAGATACGTTTCGGTTTCACTAACTTCACTGCCTTCGATGTGCGCGATGATTTTACGCGCTGCGATTGCTGCCATATCCCCAACGGGACGTTGAACAGTGGTAAGGGCAGGGATGACGCGAGCGGCAAGTAAGTTGTCATCGAACCCAGCAACGGAAAGTTCGTCTGGCACGGTAATTCCCATTTCGTGGGCTACTTTTAACACACCTGCCGCCATTTCGTCGTTGTTTGCAAAAATAGCTTTGACTCGTGGTGACTGAATAAGCAATTGACGCGCGCATTCTATACCGCTTTCGAAGCTGTTTTTACCCTCAATTACCCTGTTTTTAGGTACATCGACACCCAGGCCGTTAAGGGTTTCAACAAAGCCTTCCAAACGCTCTTTTGAGGAATAATACTGTTGCGGACCGCTGATGATACCGATGTCTTTATGACCTAGTGAAACCATATAGCGCGCTAAATCACTTAAAGCAGCTCTGTCGTCACTCACTACGATATTTTGATGGTCATCTAAATCTACTGACGCCATTCGCACATAGTTAATGCTCTTTTGCTGCAGTGCGTCGGCTAATAACTTCGATTCGGATACCGGTGGCAATATGATGACACCGTCTATGTTTGAACGACGTACAAAGTTAATACAGTCTTCTACAAAACCGTCGGCATTATAACTACAAGGGTGCACAACTAACTCATAACCCTTTTGAGAACATATGCTTAACACGCCTCTTTGTACTTGGTCGATATACAAGGCATCGGGGTTATCATAAATCAAGCCTATCAAGTAAGAGCGGCTAGTACTTAAACCACGCGCTTGCTTGTCAGGGGCAAACCCCGTTTCTTGAATGACCGCTTCAATGCGCTCACGTGTTGCTTTTCCCACATTGGTCGCACCGTTAATGACGCGTGACACGGTACGCTTTGATACACCTGCTAGGGCTGCAACATCATTGATAGTCGGGCGCTTGTTCATAATTCTCTGTTTTTCCGCGCTATTATGTCGTTACTTCCGATATTACCACACAAATACGGGCAATATGTTTTTGTTACTCAAAAGTGAAAGTTCGTTTGATCAAACTACGCCTGACCACACCTTTCAGTTTTGATGATTCTACCTTACTAAAATCCTAGTGCACGTGGTAGCGCTTCGCTGAACCATGCGACATACGTAACTAGCATAAGAACGACAAACATAGCCACATATAAAGGTATTAGCGGTCGAATGATGTTCTCAAGTTTGGTTTTGGCAATGGCACAGGTAATGAAAAGTACGGCGCCGACGGGCGGTGAGCACAATCCAATAGACAGGTTGAGTACGAGCATGATGCCGAATTGCAGTTCGCTCATTCCAAGTTCTAAGGCCACCGGCAAAAATATGGGCGTAAAAATAAGTACGGCAGGTGTCATATCCAAGAATGCACCAACTACGATAAGCAATAGGTTGATTAAGAGAAGAATAAGTAATGGGTTATCGCTTATCGACAACATTGCGTTACTTAAGGTTTGCGGAATGTTCTCAAACGACAATAGCCAAGACATCGCTGTTGAGGCCGCGATAAGCAGCATTACAATTGCCGTCGTTTCTGCCGCCTTCAAGAAAATATCAGGTAGGGCTTTCGCATCCACTTCTTTATAAAACACCACAGCTAACAGCAATGAGTAAACCACCGCAATGGCACCAGCTTCGGTAGCGGTAAAAACGCCGCCCACAATGCCGCCAATCACTAAGAATATGAGGAATAGGGAAGGGAGTGCTGCGATAGTTTTTTCGACAACTACTTTAATAGGAAGTCGCGGCGATAGGGGGTATCCCTTCATTTTTGCGTAGATAAAGCACACCAGCATGAGCGCTAGACCCACCATAATGCCTGGAATATAGCCAGCCATAAAGAGGGCGGCGATGGATACGCCACCGCTAGCGATTGCGTATACAATTAAGATATTACTTGGTGGAATTAACATTCCCGTAGTTGATGCAGCGGCAGTGACCGCTGCGCTAAAATTCGGCTCGTAGCCAGCTTTTTTCATTTCGGGCAACATGAAGCTGCCAATAGCAGACGTAGTCGCTACCGCAGACCCTGAAATTGCACCAAAAAGCATGCAGGAAACGACGTTCACCAAGGCTAAACCACCGGGAAGCGCACCAATAAGCGCCATTGCACATTCAATTAATCGCTTGGCTATCCCGCCGCGTCCCATGATAAGGCCAGATAAAACAAAAAACGGGATGGCCAGTAGCGCAAAACTATTGAGTCCACCTGCCATACGCTGGGCAATAGTAATGGTAGCGGGTGCAATGTCCATGCTCATTACCATAGCGAGTAACGTTGCTACCCCTATGCTAATTGAAATAGGAACGTTTAATAGGAGTAATACGAAAAAGGCAACGACTAAGATAATACCGGTCAGTTCCATTACGCTGACTCCTTATTGTTGTTTCGCCACAGCGTAGTAATGTTTACCAGTGCATAGGCAATGATAAGGCCACCAGACAGGGGCAGCACGCTATAAATAAGGCCCATTTTTACACCCAGAGCCGCCGAGATTTGTTCTAATTCTAGGGTGAGAGACACAAGCTCGGAACCACCGTACACCATCACTAATACACAGAAAATGATGACGATAATCTCAACGCAGGTGAGTAATAATCTTTTTACTTTACGCGACTGGCGCTCAACAATTAAGTTGAAGCCTAAATGCGCATTTTGTCGATACGCATAGGCAGCACCTAATATGCCAATCCAAATTAGTATGAATCTAGATAATTCTTCAGTGATTGATGCTGGGTCTTTAAGTACATAACGCGAGACCACTTGCCAAATTACTGTAAGTAAAATACTCACCATGGCTGCAATAAGGGTGCCGGCTAAGGCTTTGTCGATGAGGCGTATTATTGTCATTGTTACATCGCTTTTATTTGCGTTATTAAGTCGCCAATCGGCGTACCTTCGAAGCTCTTATGAAAAGGCTTAACCGCTTCAACGAAAGGCGCTTTATCAGGCGTAATAACTGTCACGCCTTCGGCTTTTACCTTTTCTAACGAGGCTTGTGTGGATGTTTTCCAAAGTTCACGTTGGTATTCAACGGAGTCTTCCATAGCTTTGGTTAACCAGATTTTCTGCTGCTCATTCAAGCTTTCCCAAACTGGGAGGGATGCGAGCATGACATCTGGCACACTGGTATGCTCATCAAGGCTATAGTAGCGGGCAATTTCATAGTGACGTGAAAGGTAGTAGCTTGGCGGGTTATTCTCAGCGCCGTCTACCACGCCTTGCTGAAGCGCTGTGTAAAGCTCTCCCCAGGCAACGGGAGTCGCTGCGCCTCCAAGTGCACGAACTGTTGCAACCGCAGTAGGACTATTTAACACGCGAATTTTTAGCCCGTTTAGATCGCTCGGCGTTTTTATTGGTTTATCGTTAGTGTAAAAGCTGCGGCTACCTGCATCGTAATAGCCCAGGCCTTTAAGACGGAAATCCTCAACACCAGAAAGCAAATCATTGCCCAGATCGCTGTTTAATACTCGCCAGAAGTGTTCGTTATCGCGAAAAATATAGGGAATACTAAATATCTTCATTTCCGGTGCAAACCCTTCCAGAGGGCTTGCCGATACTTTAGTCATAGCGAGTGAACCAATCTGCAACAGTTCTACCATTTCTCGCTCAGTTCCCAGCTGGCTACTTGGATAAATCACCACACTCATTGTGCCGTCAGAATAGTAATCTAGACGCTCTCCTAGATATTCCATTGCCTTGTGTACAGAGTGCTGAGTGTCTAAGGTATGCCCCAAGCGCAACACGGTGACTTCACCTTGCAATTCATTTTGAGAACACGCCGATGTTAGCAACAGCGCTGTGGCAGACAGTGTGAGTTTTATATACCGCAACATAATCATTACACCTATTGAAAGCAGGGCTGCTTAGCGCAACTGTGAAGGTGGAAACTTGTCCATATCATCGTAATCAAGGTTTTCACCTGCCATTCCCCAGATAAATGCATAGCTTCCAGTACCCACACCACAGTGAATTGACCAAGGTGGCGATACTACGGCTTCTTCATTCGCTACGAAAATGTGACGAGTTTCATGCGGTTCGCCCATGAAGTGACATACGCGGCTTTCGCTGTCCATATCAAAGTAAAAGTACACTTCATTGCGTCGGTCATGCTGATGAGCTGGCATGGTGTTCCAGACGGAACCCGTATGTAGACGCGTTAATCCCATTTGAAGCTGACATGTATCGACAACAGTATTGATAAGTAACTGTTTGATATCACGCTTGTTGGAGGTTTCCTGACTGCCTAAGTGAAGGATGTTTGCATCTGTGCTGCCTATTTTTTTGCAGGGATAGGCGTGGTGAGCCGGCGCCGAGTTTAAGTAATATTTGGCAGGATTGGACGCATTGTCCGACTCAAAAATGACTTCTTCATTGCCTTGGCCGATGTATAAGGCTTCTTCGTTATCTAAATGGTAACGAGTGCCTGAAACTGTAATGGTGCCAGGTCCGCCGATATTAATCACACCTACCTCACGGCGAGCGGTAAAAAATGGCATCTTTAGCTGATCTTCAATGGTTTCTAGCGTTAGCGCTGACGTTGTCGGTACGGCACTTCCAAGCATAAAGCGTTCGTAGTGGGTGTATATCCATACGACTTCACCTTGTGTCATTAGGGTGTCGACTAAAAACGCGTCACGCAATTCTTGCGTGTTGTAAGCATTGGCCTCTTTACGACCGATAGCATATCGGGTGTCTATTTTCTTGCTCATGTCTTTTCTATCGCTCATGCTTTTTTTGTCGCTCATGGCTGTATCCCCCGTTCGTTAATTAACGTGCCAGAAAGCCGCCGTCGACGGCAAGGATATGGCCGTTAACGTAATTGCTGGCTGCGCTCGCAAGAAATACCGCCGCACCTGCTAAATCATCACTTTCCCCCCAGCGATTAGCTGGAATGCGGGCACAAATTTCAGCACTGCGCTTTTCATCATCTTGTAGTGCTTGGGTGTTATCAGTTTTGATGTAACCGGGCGCAATCGCGTTCACCTGCACATTGTATTGGCCCCATTCGTTTGCAAGCGCTTTGGTAAGACCCGCAATGGCATGTTTACTTGCAGTGTAAGCAGGAACAGTAATGCCACCTGTGTAACTCAACATTGATGCAATGTTGATGATCTTACCTTGACCACGTTCTACCATTGTCTTACCAATAGTTTGGCTAAGTAGGAAAGCTGAATCGATGTTGACAGCAAGCACATTCCGCCACTCCTCGAAAGGGAAGTCGGTAGCTGGCGCTCGAAAAATAGTTCCGCCGTTATTCAGCAATATGTCGATGTGACCTTTAATGCTTAATGCATCTTCGGCAAGTTTAAGTACAGCGTGAGGCTCGGCGAGGTCGGCGTCCAACGCCATAGCTTGTCCACCTTCACTTTGAATTTTACGTAGCGTCTCATCACAGCCACCTGGTCTAGAACTGGCACAGATAACAAAGGCACCAGAAGTAGCGAGCGCTAAAGCAAGCGCTTGTCCTATACCCCGACTTGCTCCGGTCACTAATGCAGTTTTACCTTCAAGGCTAAAGTTGACCATGTAATTTACCTTTCACTAAATGGTTCATTGGCGTGCCGAATTTTATCGACATACTAAATTGAAAAATCTCGTTAACAAAATTTAAAATAATTGCCACCGGTGGCATTTGTCAATATATTGTTTATAAATATCGTAAATTAGTTAAACACTTTACCAACCGATGGAGAGCATAAAAGTGATGAAATTTAGTAAGATAGGCCTGGTTTTAGTGCCATTTCTGGCAAGTTGCTCACAAGGGGATATAAATTCGGCTTTGTCTGTTAAGGTGAAAAATTCGGCAGACGGTGGTAGCGGCGATCAAATTTTTGAAGTATCTCTGCCCCCGCAATATTCGGGGTGGAAGTTAAAGCAATATCCGTCAGAATGGATTGAGAATAGCGAAGGGCAAGCGGTGTTACTAGGTGCAGCATCCATTGCGCCAGGAAGTAGTGCGTCATTAGAACTTATGCCACCTGAGCAAGCTACGAATGTTAACCTCCACGATCGGGCGCACGCTGAACTTTCCGTAAGAACAGGAGGAGAGTGGCAAGACGCAGTATATAGCGCTGAGGGTTTTTCTTTTGAAGAAGTTACCTCATTCACATCGCCTCCGCAATTGACCGATCATTCTTACTTTTTGCGTTACGAAGGACCAGGCTGGGAGTCTGATCAAATGGGCTATCGCCTTTATCTTGATTGGCGTAACGCTATTGATGTCTTTGTTAAAGCGAACGACAGTGTAGTATTACCTGAGGTGGGGCAAGACGGCTACGATAGCTATCATAATTTATCTTCGTGGGGTGGAGACGCGCTTAAAGTTGGTAAATCGTTGGGCGTGGGTGCGCTAGGTCGATTAACAGAACAAGAAACCCAAGACTCCTCAACGCAGACAGTTATGCATTTTCAGCATGTAGAGAATACGCAATACCAATTGGTATCGAACTCTCAGTTGCGGGCTGAGTTCGAGGTTGGCTACGAAGGGTGGTCATCGTCTGATGCGAAAGCGGACAGCATCGACGTTACCACGCACTATCGAATTGATGCGTTTGACCCCACAACCCACATCAGCGTTTCTGTATCAGAGCCATCGGATAATATTGTCGCAGGTCTAGTGGCGCATGATGGAATGCAGGTGATTAAAGCCGAGCGTGGTGAGTGGGGCGTTGTAGCGACTTGGGGAACGCAAAGTATCTTGGCAGATAATGACAACTTAGGGTTGGCCGTTGTTTATCGGTTAGATCAGGTCGAAAAGGTATTCGAGGGTGAACATGACCACCTTGTATTGTTCAAACCTTTAACCACTTTAGACTATAAAATTCTCGCGGTTTGGCCTAAGCGCAGCAGCGATGTACAAACTGCAAAGCAGTTCGAAGATTATCTGGTTAATAAATTAAAGACGTATAATCACCCTCTTACCGTCTTAAACTAAGTATTACTTAGCGACCGGGCTAGCGGGCCGTAGCGAAATGCGTAGCCCGTTAGCTTATATTATGTCTTCCTCTAATTGCCTTCTCCAACTACCCTCTCTTACAATTTTACCCCATCCAACTTTTAAGCAGTTATGTCCTGTTTTGTTCACGGGCACAAAGCTCTGACCAGTATTGTGAAATAAATAATTCATAAACTGACTGAGTGGTTTAGGTTTTCTTGATTGAACATTCAATAATCCCAATGATTACAGCGCCTTCGTAAATCTTCGCATTTGTTTTATTCGTTTTTTCAGACCCTTGTGTCAATAAAGCTTCATTTGGGTGTCAATTCACTGTCACCGGAATGTCACAAATGTCCTCCAGACTTTCGCCCGCTAAGACCGTTTACTGAGGTGAGTCTTCTGCTTACCTCCACTCAACATCGAAAACAAGTATAAGCAAGGAACTATAATGAAAAGCGAAACAATTCGTGGAATTAAGTATTCAGCGATAGCACTGGCTGTAACACTAGGGATGACTGCCTGTTCACTGGAAGGTGACGATGGCGAAGACGGTGTACAAGGCCCTGTAGGTGAGCAAGGCCCGGTGGGCGACCAAGGTCCTCAAGGTGATAGTGCAGGTACGCTAACACGTATTGCTACGGTTCCACTTGGTGCAGAAGTGACCGGTATATTCTTAACAGACGAAGGCGATTTATTTTTTAACGTTCAGCACCCGTCTGGCACTAATGCGGCGACAACCAGTGTAAATGCAATGCCTATTAACACCGGTACAGTGGGCGTGCTTGCAGGTGCTAACTTCAACAATCTGCCAGTAACATTACCAAATTCACCTGTACCAAGCTCAGATGAAGAAAAAGAGCTGGTGGTTTCTGCCATTGGTCAATATCAAGTACTTGGACAAACGGGCGACACTTTCGGTACTGACCTACCAGAAGGCTTAGGTCACATCTACACGTTGGATGGCGAAGAGTTGGTTCTTGAAAATGACATGCCTGACTTTAACGGCTTCATCTCAACCGCCGAAGGCGAAGGTTACCTTTTCTCGAACTGGGAAGAACTTCCTGGCGGTATGAGCCGCATGAAAGTGGAGAAAGACGAGTTTGGTATGTGGGAAGTAACTGAAGCTATGATGCTGGATTTCTCGCCAGTATGGGGAACGGCGGCAAACTGCTTTGGTTCAATGTCACCTTGGGGTACACCGCTTACTTCAGAAGAGTGGGTGGTTGATTCGGCGGTGGATACGACAACATCACCAAGCTGGAATAACCCAGAGGCCGTTTCTACAGATGCGCGCTTAGGTCGTATGTGGCAAATGACGGCACCAGATGCGCCAAACCCGTACAACTATGGCTATATTGCGGAAGTAACAGAGCCGTTGGCTGATGAGCCGGTTATTGTTAAGCATTTTGCCATGGGCCGTTATGAGCACGAAAACTCAACGGTCATGCCTGACGGCAAAACGGTTTACCTTTCTCAAGATGATACGGGAGGCGTACTGTTTAAGTTTGTCGCAGACACAGCTGAAGACTTGTCGGCAGGTACACTTTACGGCGCTAAGCTCACTCAGGATGCAGGTCAGAACGACCCTGCGACTACTGGTTTTGCGGTTGAATGGGTGGAATTAGCTAGCGGTGATAACCTGACTATTCGCGCGTGGATTGATGAATACAATGGTATTGGTACCGACGACTACGTAGATGGACAAAGCTCTTACATTACTATGGCCGACGTTCAAGCGTGGGCTGATGGCGATGCGACCTATCCAACGGTAGAGGAAGGGGGCTCTAGCGTAACAGCAGGACAGCCAATGGATAACCGCGTAGCGTTCTTAGAGAGTCGTGCGGCGGCCCGTCTCAAAGGGGCTACCGCAGAGTGGAGAAAACTGGAAGGTATCTCAATCAACCAGAAACGCGCAAAGGAAGCGGTTGAAGGTGCAGATACTATCGAAGGTGAAGTGGTACAGAATGCATACCTTTACATCGGCATCGCTGATATCGACAACACAATGATTGACGGTGAAGGCGATATGCAGCTTTCAGCCCGCGTTAAAGACTGTGGTGGCGTTTATCGTGCCAAGCTTGAAGAAGGCTATAACATCTCTCGTATTGAACCTGTGGTGATGGGCGGCACATACCGTTCAAGCCTAACTGGCGCCGAGCGTTGTGACGTTGAACAGCTTTCTCAACCAGATAACGTAGTGGTGATGAACGACGGCCGTATTCTTATCGGAGAAGACGGTTTCCAAGAAAACAATACGCTTTGGATGTATGAGCCAGCAGATAAGTAAGTTTTCTTTTTAATTTAAAAATACTCCGGGCACTTATGTGCCCGGATTTTTCTGTTGTGACGATTATGAAAATGTTAAAAATAACTTCAGGTGTAGGCATTCTACTTTCACTACTTATCAGTGCAGGATGCACTGATAACACGGGTACTGACGTGAACAATCAGTCAAACTATGAGCAAAACTCAACAAGCTTTACAGTTGACACGCAACTGCCTCCTTCTACTCACGAAAAGGCCGACAGCACACACGCTTATCCTTATCAAGAAGGCGATGCTATTCCCGCTCTGGCATATATTGAACACGATGAAGTGTATAACCCTGAATCGGTTATTCCTCCCCAGTGTTACACCAAAACAGAAGGTGTTAACAACCCATGTTATGCATGCCACCAAAGTTACGATTCAATGGAAAAGCGTCCTAATCAAATGGGCGATGGCACGTTACAGGGCAACTACGAATTTTCTGACGTAGGGTTAACAAACAGCTGGAAAAACCTGTTTATTGACCGTACATCACTAATTGCGGGCATTGATGATGCCACGATTAAAAAATATATAGCGCAAGACAACTATACCGCTTCGCTTAACAATGACGCCATGCCAGACTACATGCGTATTGAAAACTTGAGCGCTGCTGACAAGGCATTTGATGGCGACGGTTTTGCTAAAGATGGCAGTGGATGGGTCTCGTACAATTACAAGCCCTTCCCAAGTACTTTTTGGCCGACTAACGGGTCAACTGGCGATGCTATGATAAGGCTTCCTGAAAGCTTTCAAAGGCTAAAAGGCAAGTATAACAAGGCTATCTATACATTGAACCTAAGCTTGGTTGAAATGGCACTTAAAGATCTGGATAAGTTAACTGCGGCGCCGGTCAACGAATTAGCGTTGAACCTTGACGTAAACCAAGACGGAAAACTTTCCAATTCAGTGACTGAAATCGCTCGTTTGTCGCATTATGTTGGCGACGCAAGCGATGTTCCGCTAGCGCACATGCTTTACCCCGAAGGTACAGAATTCTTACATACCGTGCGCTACATTGGCGTGGATGAAAACGGGAATATTTATAACGCGCCGCGTATGAAGGAAGTGCGCTACATGAAAAAGCATATGTTCAGAAGCAGAGAAAGTTTAGCGTCTGCCTATTATGCGGAAGCAAAAGATAAGCATTTTGAAAAGCTGCCTCAAACCCGCTACTTAGGTGAAAAAGGAATAGACAACGGCTTTGGCTGGACAATTAATGGCTTCATTGAAAATGAGCAGGGCGAACTTCGTGCACAGCACGATCAAGAGCTTGCGTTTTGTAACGGCTGTCACAAAACAGTAGGGTCAACCTTTGACCAAACATTTTCATTTGCACGGAAAGTTCCCGGACAAATGGGGTGGGGCTATATAGACCTGCGTGAAATTGAAGATGTGCCAAATATCAACGAGGAAAAAGGCGAGTTCCTTACTTATATGGAGCGCGTGGGCGGTGGCGATGAGTTCCGTCAAAACGGAGAAATGCTGGCCAAATGGTTTGATGAAAAAGGCATGGTCAAGGTGGAAGAAGTGCAGCGTGCCAAGTCAGTGTACGACATCATTACTCCTTCACCAGAGCGCGCGTATGCGTTGAACAAAGCGTATTTGACCATAGTGAATGAGCAAAGCTATTTGTTCGGTCGCGACGCAACGCTGACTAAGGCGACTAATGTGTTAAGCACTATTGATGCCGAGCAGCCACCGCTTAAGCCTGAACATCGTTTCAAGTGGGATATGCGACTTAACTGGCAACAAGAAAAGCCAAGCGCCATTGCAGAAGCGCGTCAACAGTAACCAGTAGTAGATGCCTTCAGGCGTAAACTTTGACATCTAACAATTACTGCGCTCGCGAGCTTTCTATTGCTCGCGAGCATCTAATCCGAGTGCTTTCCCGCCATAATGCAATATCGCTTAAGCTGAAGTGCTCAGAAGACCAGATTCTTTCTCTGGGGAATGAAAAGATGTGAACGCGATATTGTTCTGAGCGTTCGTTACCATTGGCTTCTCGGCCGGAGCTCCTGGTGTGTCTTCCTCTACCTGCTGGGGGAGGTGCTTGATCTTAATGCCGTTTTGCTTGAAGTCAGCATTAATAAAACCTTGGTCTGCATACGCGTTCAATACATTGACACATGGGTAAAATCCCCATTTCGAGTGAAAACGCTGTGCATTATGAACAAAGTCTAAAAGGTGATTTATCGGGCATTGATAATTAGGGCGGTGTGGTGCAAATGTGCGCGTGGGCAATTGCTCTAACGAAAACCCTAATGCTCTACAGTTAGTGAAAAAATCTTCGTCGTTTAGTCCGAAACCCGCGTAGCCTTCATCGAAGCCGCCGGTTTTATGAAAGTCTGCCTTACGAATAAAAAACACTGTAGAACAAATACTATCGTCACTAAACTTTCCATGATTAATTTCCTGATCTCTTGAAGGTATTTCGTTATTGTCGTCTTCGGGTAACGTGTCGTCATTACTTGCTAAATAACCGATTTCTTTTTCATCTTTTGAAATTTGTCGGTAGGGTTTGCAACAGCGCTCATTGGGTAAAAACACCACTGATGTGATCACTACGGTGTTGTCACGAAGCGCAAGCAAGCCATCTCTAAAAAGCGATGGGGCAATAACTGCGTCTACGTTTAGGTAAACTAAATTCGCGTGCTTGGCCGCTGACATACCCTTGTTGCGCGCTTTCGCTATCGGAAGCGCATCTTGAGTCACAAACTTGTGAACAATGTCGAATTTGTCACTGCGTACGAGTGACAAATCAGAAGGAGGTGCCATCCAAACAATGACTAGCTCATCTGGCGTTGGAGAGCATTGCTCTAACTGAGTTATCAAATTGGTCAGCTTCTCAGTTCTGCTCTTAACAATAGTTACTGCACTTATCGGTGAACGCATACTCTTCCTCCCTTTCTAATTTGTTGAACCTGTAATAACGACGACATGAAATGTTGAACGTTATACTTTCGTACAGGCAAAGAGTGTTCCTTTTTTTGTAAATTATTGATTGTTAAATAAAAGAATTGTTATCAAGTTATGTTTTTGAAAATTTTTAGCAATGGTTGAGCGCCAAGGCAAGCAAGAGGTGCAAAGGGAGAGAAAAATTTACAAACGAATGTATAGAGGCCAACAGCAGTTTTTTATATTAATTTTTGGTGGTTTGTTCTTATTTGCAGTTTAACATGACGCTTCTTTTCATAAGTCTTGTTTTACTGTGCATCTAGCGCGTAATTGCTTTGCCGTTCCCACATATTTTGATATGGTTGGTTAGTAGGTTAAACATTACAATTCAATAGTTTAAATATTCCTACAAATATTGCTTAACACGTTTTCTTTCGAGTAGAACTAATCTCATATTATTGGTTTTTACTCACTCAGAGAGTAGGTAAATCTTCAGCCTTACTTGTAACGTATTAATTTCTGTATTTCGTATTTTTTCTGGTGGACAAAGGCTGTGGAATCACAATCGTCTGTATTCATTCGACACTATGACAAACAATCATTAAAGGTGGTTGATGTTATATCTGGTATCTCACCAAATGCTATGCGCAGAGTATTCGGCGGCTGGATATTTTTCGCTGCTGTTGTCGGCGTTATTGTAAGTGTAGCACCAGATTTGAGCGCTCAATTTATCGGTTTAACGCTTTTCGTTCTTGTTGCTTTTACACTCGTAATGTTTGGACAGAGCAGAATAACGGAAGGCTGGCCAGCTATAATTTGTGACAACAACTACATCGGCGTGGTGAGAGATCCTGTTAAGAGAGAGTATATTTGTGTGAACTCTGCTCTGGTCAAAGAAGCTAACCCCACATTAATAAAACCCAATAAAAAAGCGGTTGAGATTGTGTTAGATAGCGAACAACTATCGGCAGAAGATCATGAGGTGCTTAACCAAGCGGTTTGGCCTCGGGATAACAAGCTAATAGGGCTGGCCCACTTTAAAAAGCGTGAGGAGGCGTGTGATAGCCTCATGTGGTGTGTCAAACACCGTAGCTTTCATTAAAGTTAAAGTCTTGAATATTAATCTTTGTCCGTGATTAGCGCTAGTTCAGTATAAAGCGGGTAGTGGTCTGAGCCTATGCTTTCAAGCTTCTCTATATTGACCAATGCAAAGTGTTCCGAGTGAAATACGTGGTCTAACGGCCATTTCACTAAAGGATATTTCGCGTGAAATGTATTGAAAAAACCGCGCCCCTCTCGTGGGTCTAAAAGTCCGCTTATTTTCTTGAACTTTCTGGTAGTAGGTGACCAAGCTACATCGTTAAGATCGCCAGCGACGACAATAGGGCCCTCTGTTTCAGCTATTTCTTCCCCCACAACATTAAGTTCTACGTCTCTGGGCTTTGCATACGTGTTTTCTGTTGGGCTTGGTGGTTTTGGATGAAGAAAATATAGCGTGACATCTTGTCCGTGGTGATTGATTTTAACTTTCATAGACGGCACATCTTCTTCTATTAGAAATCGCAATGAGACCTCTTCAAAGGGAAGCTTACTATAAAGATGCATACCGTAGAGGTTTTCGAGTGGGCAAAATTTACGATACGGGTATTCAGATTCAATTTCACTGATGCCTTTCTGCCACTTCTCATTAGATTCCAACGTTACGAGAAAATCAGGTTGCTTATTACGTACGTGTTCAATGAGCTTGCGAAAATCGTCATTAGGCATATACACATTGCTTGATAAAACACTTAGCTTTTGGCTCGCACTCTCAACCTCGACGTGCCTAACTTCTCTTTTATACAGAGGGGTATAAGGAATGATCCAGATAACCTGATAAATAAGGCTAACTGTTAATCCAGCGACAATAATTACTGCTAGGCTATCTATCTGTGCGTAATAGGTTGATTCAAAAATATGCCCAGCAATTAGCAAAGAAATGATAGCTGCTATTTGTAGTCGCGGAAATTCCCACACTCTTACTAACCAATGAGAAGAAGGAAGCAAAGGGGCCCAGCTTACGGCTATAAATAAGACTGAAACAGCAGTAAGTGCAGTATCCATGTCTAGTTGGTCCTTGAGTTTAATTAACGAAAAATACTCCACCTGTTGCTTCTGTCTGCAAGATTAAATTAATGGCAGCTAGTGAAGCGATACGAATCGTTATAACTACGGCTGCTTTGTGAAATAAGTTTAACCTAGGCATCACTGCAACAAGGTGGCGGGCAACGGCGAAGAGTTATTTCCTAGTACAATTAAGAGGTGCTTTCTTAAGTGACGTTGACGAGTTTTGGGCATTAACAGAGTTAAGTAAAAAGTTCTCAAACAAAGGCAAAGTTTGCAAAACAAAACATACTTAACTAGCCCTGGAACTGAATATTTATCATATAAAACAATATTTTATTTTGTTGGCAAGGAAATGGCATGACTATCTACGAGTTTCGACAAAGGAGAAATGTTATGAAACGTTCACTTATTTCTATGATTGTTGCTACAACTTTGACTACAGCTGCATATGCAGGTGACATGGGCACAGACAGCACAAGTAATAAATGGGAGAAAGGTGCCAAAGACGCATGGATTGATGGCAAAGCAGAAGCAACGCTGTTGTTCAATGGTAACCTTGATTCATTCGACATTAATACTGACGTTAAAAACGGTAATGTCGTTCTTACTGGTAAGGTTGAGAACTCTGTTGATAAAAAGCTAGCGGAAGAGCTAGTAGCGAATATTGACGGTGTAACGTCTGTAGACAATAAGCTTACGGTTGTCTCTGACAAAGATATGGAAGGCGACATGTCAGATGACATGGAAGATACTGTTGACGAAGGTACAAGCGAATTAACTGACGCCAAAATCGCCACAGTAATCAAAACCCGTCTTCTTATGGATACCGATATTTCAGGTTTCGACATCGATGTTGACGTAGAAAACGGTGTAGTAACACTGACTGGCGACGTTGATTCTGATGCTGAGCGCGACCTAGCTGTAGAAATTGCTAAGAATGCTTCTGATGTCAAGGATGTTGAAAGCAACCTTCGCGTAGTTACTGAAACCGCAATGAACTAATGGTTTCTTTACTCGACTTAATGAAAAGGGGCATTCGCCCCTTTTTTCTTGCCTAACATAAGCAAGGTAGGCCGGTCATTACATCGACATAGTGCCGGCGTAGTCCATGGTGTAACGGAAACGTCAAATAACGAGAAGGCAAAAGGCATTATTTTTATTTTAGACATTTAAACTTCTTCATAGACAATCGCTTAGCAATGCTACTTATACTGATGACTATGCACACGGCAATATTTAGCGCAATAAATGAACTTTTTGGTAACACCGAAGAGGCACTAAACACTTTATTCTTTATCTGCTGTTTACTTGAGGCCGTTTCGCTAACTTTTGTACGGAAGGGCTTTGATTACGCCTAAAGCAAAGACACGGAAAATTTCTCTTAAAGTGTGTAGAAAATTCTTTCAATACATTTCGTAGTAGCAGTCTTGTTTTATATCTTACTGAAATACAAAGAAATATATTGTGGTATAGAAGCTGCAAATTCAAATTATACATAGTAATTAAAATTAGCGCGCTGACTGGCATACACTAACTTTTCAGCGCCAAGATCATTTACCAAATAAGTTGTTCTTCAGAATAAGAGCAGTTCACAATTGGTCAAGGAGTGAGGCATGAACGTTTTAAAGTGGGTTTATTCAGCTATAGTTGTTTCAGTTGTAATAGCATTAATTGGTTTGTTCGGGCAGGGTAAGCTTTCAATTAGCCAAGCAACAGCTGATGACGCTGAACGCACAGTTCACGCAGATATCGTCAAAGTTGAACAGACATTATCACTTGTAGAGTTTGATCTATCCAAAAAGGCGCATCTGCTTAGAAAAACACGCTTAGATTTTTATGTTAAGCAGGCAAAACAAGCTGATTTAAGAGGCTGGAAATTTAAACGTGACGAGTTTGTTGAGCGCGCTGAGAACATCCTTAGCCACCATCTTTCTCAATATGCGAACGATATCGCTCAAGAGACAGAGAGCTATACCGCACAGGCAATTTAGCCCAAACATCATTATTGAAAACGCCCTTTACATTTTGAGAACGTAAGGGGCATTTTTGACTTTCATATCCACACAAATTTCAGGCAAAAAAAAACGAAGCTTTAAGCTTCGCTTTAATGTTGTTTTCGTTGCTATTCGACTTCTACGATTTTAAGGGTATTAGTTGCGCCTACTTTTTCCATTTCATCGCCATAAGTCAGAATGATACTGTCTCCGCTTTTCACTAAGCCTTTTTCTTTAAGTGATGCAATGACATCGTACTTCAATTTGCCAGGTTCACTGTTAGATGAGTCGAAGAAAACCGGCTTAACGCCACGGCAAAGTGCCATTGTATTTAGCGTTGATTCGTGACGAGACATCGCAATAATTGGCAGAGCTGTAGTGATGCGTGACATCAATGTTGGCGTAGTTCCGCTTTCAGTTAAACCTACAATCGCTTTAACGCTTGGCAAGTGGTTTGCAGCGTATACAGCAGAGAGGGCAATTGATTCGCTAGTAGATGAAAACTGCTGGTCCATGCGGTGCTTAGAGATTTTAACGCTTGGATGGGTTTCTGCACCTTCACACACTCGGGCCATAGCAGCAACCGTTTCGATAGGGAAGTTACCCGCGGCAGTTTCAGCAGAAAGCATAACCGCGTCAGTTCCATCAAGTACGGCGTTCGCAACGTCCATTACTTCTGCACGCGTTGGCATGGGGCTATCAATCATCGACTCCATCATTTGAGTCGCAGTAATAACCACTTTATTCAGTTGACGAGAGCGGGCGATAAGCTTTTTCTGAACGCCAACAAGTTCTGCGTCTCCAATTTCAACACCTAAATCACCACGGGCTACCATAACGGCGTCTGATGCTGTAATGATGTCGTCCATGGCTTCATCAGAAGCTACCGTTTCAGCACGTTCAACCTTCGCACAAATTTTTGCGTAGCAACCTGCTGCTTCAGCAAGTTCTCGTGCATAATTCAGGTCTGCACCGCTTCGAGGAAATGAGACCGCAAGGTAATCAACACCAATCTTTGCCGCGGTTTTGATGTCTTCTTTATCTTTATCGGTAAGCGCGTCAGCGGAAAGCCCACCGCCTTGACGGTTTATGCCTTTATTGTTTGAAAGTTTACCACCTACGGTGACCTCAGTAAGCACCTTGCGACCTTCAACGCCCGTTACGCGAAGCTGAATACGGCCGTCATCAAGAAGAAGGATGTCGCCTGCAGATACATCATCAGGAAGCGCTTTGTAATCAATACCTACTTGGTTAACATTGCCTTCATCGCGGCCAAGCTCTGCGTCTAGGATAAACTTAGCGCCTACGTCCAGGTGAACAGCACCTTCTGAAAAACGAGCGACACGAATTTTAGGACCTTGAAGATCGCCTAAGATAGCTACGTATTTACCTAAGTTCTTTGCAGCCTGACGAACGCGCTTGGCACGCTCAATATGATCTTCAGCCTGCCCATGAGAAAAGTTCATACGCACTGTATTCGCGCCTGCCGCTATGAGCGCCTGGATTTTTTCAAGAGAGTCGGTTGCAGGTCCTAGGGTGGCAAGAATTTTCGTTCTTCTGGTCATGTGATTCCGTCGCTGTTTCTATGTTAGAAAAGACAAAAAGTGTTAGGTATTCCACAATGGGATAATACCTGTAATCGCTTTACGTAATTTTATTACAGAATAATAGTTGAATTTGACAATAATGTGAATGAAATAAACAAAAACGCCCAACTGGCTCGACCAGTTAGGCGTTATTCTGGCTTCATTAGCCGTTCATTGCTACGGCAATAAATGCGACTATGATCAATGTAATGGCGATTTAATCGCCGCGCTTTTCGTATCGTGAACCCCGGAGTGTGTCTTTAACACGCTTAAGGTTTTCTCTGAACTTATTACCACGGCGCAACGTGAATCCAGTAGCAAGCACGTCAATGAGGGTAAGCTGCGCAATGCGAGACGCCATAGGCATATACATATCAGTATCTTCTGGTACTTCCAACGACAATACGTAGCTGCACTCTTGAGCCAGTGGGCTGTCCGCCGACGTAATACCAACAACTGTGGCATCGTTCATTCGGGCGATCTGCGCTATCTCAACAAGACTCTTTGTACGACCGGTATGGCTTATAAGTACAACTACATCTCCCGCCGAACAATTCATACAGCTCATACGCTGCATCAGAATATCTTCAAAGTACACAACGGGAACGTTGAATCGAAAGAACTTATTCAGCGCATCGTGAGCAACAGATGCTGAAGCGCCCAATCCGAAAAACGAAATTTTCTGAGCCTGAGTCAGCAGGTCGACTACACGATTAACAACATTGACGTTGACTGACTGACGGGCAACTTCAAGCGAGGCCATAGTCGACTCAAAAATCTTATTCGTGTATTCATCCGGACTGTCATTTTCATCAACGTGTCGGTTAACGTAGGGCGTGCCATTCGCCAAACTTTGCGCTAAATGGAGTTTAAAGTCTGGAAAGCCTTTCGTATCGAGCCTTCGACAGAATCGGTTAACAGTAGGTTCACTAACATCCGACATCTTAGCTAGGGTTGCTATACTCGAATGAATGGCTGTTTGTGGATTAGCCAAAATGACTTCAGCCACTTTTTTCTCAGATTTACTGAATGCCGCTTGATTTTGTGTGATTTTTTCTAAAATGTTCATACAGATATAGCAATTAGTTAGCACAATTTATTGTAAGGTACATCCGTAATAGTACCCAATGTGACGTCTGTGACAAGAAAAATGTAATTTTTTGACAAATTTTGTTGTTTTTCACAGGGTAAATAAGGGTAAACTGAGGGAAATGGTAAAGATTCGGATCCTATGGTTGGTTCAAGTTGTAATTTTACTACATTTGGTGTTAACTATACGGTAAAAATAGTCGTTAGTGTTGTAAACAATTTTATAATACGCTGCGAGCATATACATTTATAAGGTCGACGAATATGGTATTGGATAATTCCTACGAGCCCTGTGATTTTGTACTTTTTGGTACGCTGGGAGATCTTTCACGACGCAAGTTATTGCCTTCTTTATATCAGTTAGAAAAAGCTAACTTGATGCACCCAGACACTACTATTGTTGGTGTGGCGCGTCAGGAAATGGAGCTTGAAGCATATATTGAAGAAGTTCACGCCAACCTTATTAAGTTTGGTGAAAAGAACTTATGTGAAGAAACTTGGGAACGCATGAAAGCGCGTTTGCATTACGCATGCGTAGACATGAAAGATGTGGAAAGTTACTGCGTTTTAGACGACCACGTTGACCCAACTCGCACCATGGTGTGTTACTTAGCTACACCGCCTGCTATTTATGGCGACATTTGTCGCGGCCTACATAGCTGCAAAATTATCGACTCAAGTGTTCGTGTAGTGCTTGAAAAGCCAATCGGTCACGATTTGGCATCGTCGAAAGTGATCAATGAACAAGTTGCTGAATACTTTGACGAAAAACAGATTTACCGCATTGACCATTATCTAGGTAAAGAAACGGTACTTAACTTAGTATCGCTTCGTTTTGCTAACTCTATTTTTGCAACAAACTGGGATCACAACTGTATTGACCACGTACAAATTTCAGTTGCGGAATCAGTAGGTATCGAAGGGCGATGGGGCTATTTCGACGACGCGGGGCAAATGCGTGACATGGTGCAAAATCACTTGTTACAAATCCTAAGCTTGGTTGCAATGGAGCCGCCAACAACGTTAGATGCCGACAGCATTCGTGATGAAAAGCTTAAAGTGCTTAAAGCGCTTCGCCCTATCAACTCGTTTAACATTAACGAAAGCACGGTACGCGGTCAGTACACGTCTGGTTTTGTTAAAGGTGAAGAAGTACCTGGTTATCTTGAAGAAGAAGGTGCCAATACACAGAGTAAAACTGAAACCTTTATTGCAATAAAAGCTGAAATTGACAACTGGCGTTGGGCCGGCGTGCCATTTTACCTGCGCACAGGTAAGCGTATGCCGACTAAGGTGAGTGAAGTTGTTATTTACTTCAAGCGTCAGCCGCACAACTTATTCGGTGACAGCTTCAAGAATCTTCCGCCAAACAAGCTGGTTATTCGTCTGCAGCCGGACGAAGGTGTAGAAATCACTGTAATGAACAAAGTGCCTGGCTTAACTAGCTCTGGTTCTATGGACCTACAAAAATCGAAGCTTAACTTAAGCTTCTCTGAAGCGTTCGCTGACGAGCGTATTCCTGACGCATACGAAAAGCTGCTCCTTGAAGTCATGTTGGGCAATCAGGCGCTATTTGTTCGTCGCGATGAAATAGAACAGGCGTGGACGTGGGTTGACTCAATTCTTGAAGCGTGGAAGCAATCAAGCGAGCCGCCTGAGCCATATCAAGCAGGTACATGGGGCCCGGTAGATTCTATTGGCCTTCTTGCGCGTGAGAATCGCAGCTGGTATGAAAGCAAAACAGTGAAGAAGAAATAATATGGCGTTAACAACTCTATCATTTGAAACACCTGACGCACTGACAGATGCATTCGCGCATGACTTAGTCAGTATTTTGAAAACAGGTATTAAGACTCGCGGTCGTGCGTCGCTTGTGGTGAGTGGGGGGCGTACTCCACTGGCGCTTTTCAAGCAGCTTAGTGAGACCGATTTAGAGTGGGATAAGGTTGACATCACCCTTGCCGACGAACGCTGGGTTGAAGAAGGCCACGAGGCCAGCAACACCAGCTTAGTGAAAAACAACCTAATTCAAAAAAAAGCCGCAGCAGCTCGTTTTATCGAACTTAAAAGCGATGTTGACGATGCAAACGAAGGCGTAAATGCAGCTGAGTCTAACCTAGCTAGCATGTCACAGCCTTTTGATGCATTGATTCTTGGCATGGGGGAAGATGGGCACACTGCATCGCTCTTCCCGTGTTCAGAACAAGTACTTGACGGCTTAGATATGAGCAGCGGCAGAACTTGCATCGCTGTTCAACCTACAACAGCACCTCATCAACGTATTTCATTAACGCTACCTGCGTTACTCAATAGTCGAAATATCTTTTTACACTTAACGGGTGAAAAGAAAAAGCAAGTACTGCTAGATGCTATTGAAAATGCTACCGAAGCGCAAAAGCCCATCACCGCGGTTGTAAATAGAGCACCGGTCACTCTGATGTGGGCGCCATAGGAGACAAAAAATGAATCCAAAAATTGCTGAAGTTACGCAACGTATTATTGAGCGTAGCAAGGAAACGCGTAAAGCGTATTTAGAAAAGATTGAAGACGCACGTCGTCAAGGCCCGCATCGTGGTGTGTTGTCTTGCGGCAACTTAGCGCATGGCTTTGCGGCCTGTGGAACGAGTGAAAAAGCCGACCTTCGTTCGATGACCAAGGCTAATGTCGCTATAGTATCTGCTTATAACGATATGCTTTCAGCTCACCAGCCTTATGAAACCTATCCTGCGCTCATTAAAGAAGCTGTGAAAGAAGTTGGCAGTGTTGCACAGTTTGCTGGTGGTGTTCCTGCTATGTGCGATGGCGTTACGCAAGGCCAGTCTGGCATGGACTTAAGCCTAATGAGTCGTGATAATATCGCTCAGGGTGCAGCTATCGCGCTTTCTCATAACATGTTTGATAGCACACTGATGTTAGGTATTTGCGATAAGATCGTGCCTGGACTGCTAATGGGCGCACTTACATTTGGTCACCTGCCAACTGTTTTTGTTCCAGCGGGACCAATGCCATCTGGCTTACCGAATAAAGAAAAAGCGCGCGTTCGCCAAGAATTCGCTGAAGGTAAAGTAGGGCGTGACGCACTGCTTGAAGCTGAATCTCAATCTTATCACTCAGCAGGTACCTGTACCTTCTACGGCACAGCAAATTCAAACCAGCTAGTGGTTGAAATGATGGGCTTGCACCTTCCGGGTTCTTCGTTTGTTAATCCAGGCACACCTTTGCGCGACGCGTTAACTAAAGCGGCTGCGGTTCAAGCAACACGCTTAACTGACCTTGGCGACAACTATACGCCAATTGGTCACATTGTAGATGCAAAAGCCATTGTGAACGGCCTTGTAGGTCTTCTTGCTACGGGTGGTTCTACTAACCACACCATGCACCTTATTGCGGTAGCACGCGCTGCAGGTTACATCGTAAATTGGGACGACTTTTCAGATATCTCTAATGCTGTGCCTCTTCTTACTCGCATTTACCCGAATGGCTCAGCTGACATTAACCACTTTGTTGCAGCAGGTGGTATGTCATTGCTAATTAGACAGTTGCTTGATGCGGGTCTACTACATAACGATGTTAAGACCATTTGTGGTGAAGGCTTAGACTTCTACACTAAAGAGCCTGTGCTTAAAGACGGCGAATTAGAATGGCGAGACGGCCCAACGGAATCCCTTGATAAAGAAGTGCTAGCAACTGTTGACGCACCGTTTAAGCCAGATGGTGGTTTGAGTGTGCTTGACGGCAATCTTGGTCGTGGCGTTATTAAAACCTCAGCACTTCGCACGCCTCACTGTAATATCAAAGCACCAGCAGTTGTGTTTGAAGACCAGTTTGAACTCGATGACGCGTTTAAGTCTGGCAAGTTAGACAAAGACTGCATTGTAGTTGTTCGCTTCCAAGGTCCTTCAGCGATTGGTATGCCAGAACTTCACCGCTTAACGCCACCTCTTGGGGTGCTTCAAGATCGCGGCTTTAAAGTGGCGCTAGTTACTGACGGTCGTATGTCTGGTGCATCAGGTAAAGTTCCTGCAGCTATCCACGTGACTCCAGAAGCTTATAAAGGCGGTCTACTTGCTAAAGTGCAAGAGGGCGACATTATTGAGCTAAACACGCAAACTGGTGCACTAACACTGCATGTGGACGATGAAACACTGGCTGCACGTGAAGCAGCGCCAGCGAACCTAGCTAAGCATCACGTTGGAATGGGACGTGAAATGTTTGCGGGTATGCGCGCTATTCTGACGGGTGCAGAAGAGGGTGCATGTTCACTGTTTTACACGCAGGAGCAAGCATAATGAGCCAGAAGTTTGTGGCTGATGTTGGCGGTACGAATATTCGTGTTGCAAGGGTAACCGAGTCAGGTGTAGCCGACATCAAAAAATACATGTGTAATGATTTCGCCAGCATCGACCTCGCTATCGCGCAGTACTTTAGCGACATGCCGGAATACAGCTTTTCGCAAGGTTGTATTGCAATTGCATGTCCAGTATTGGGCGATCAAGTCGAGATGACGAATCACAGCTGGGCATTTTCTCAAAATGCACTTCGCTCTCAGCTTAAACTAGACGCGTTGTTCGTTATCAATGACTTCACTGCCGTAGCGCACTCTTTGCCTGTATTGGGCGAAGAGCAAGTGGTACAAATTGGCGAAGGCACTGCGAAAGAAAATGGCAATATCGCTGTTTTTGGACCTGGTACAGGATTGGGTGTTGAGCATATTACAATGACCTCAACGGGCTGGCAGACGCTGGACGGTGAAGGTGGTCATGTAGACTTTGCACCGGTAGATGAAACCGATGTTGTCGTATGGCGTCACCTTCAATCTACCTTAGGACGTGCTTCTGCTGAAGAAGTAATGTCTGGACGCGGTCTGCATAATATTTACACCGCGCTAGCAAACCACGCATCAGCACCAGTTGTATTTACCGAGCCGGCTCAAATCACTGACGCTGCGCTGAACGGTACCTGTAAAATTGCTGAAGCGACGCTTACCCAATTCTGCCGAATTATGGGAAGCTTTGCGGGTAATTTAGCACTTAACATGGCAACCACGGGCGGCATTTTCATTGGTGGTGGCATTGCTAACCGTTTCCCTGAATTTATTCAAAATAGCGATTTTAGAGCGCGTTTTGAAGCGAAAGGGCAAATGAAGCACTACGTGAAAGACATTCCCACCTATTTAATTGCAGAACCTGATCATGGTTTATTGGGTGCGGCTGCATATCTGAATCAAAATACAGCGAGCTAAATTATGACAACGAAATGGAAATACTCTCCAGAGGAAATTTTTGCGGCCGGTCCAGTTGTACCTGTTTTGGTAATCAATGACGTAGAAAAAGCGGTTCCTCTGGCAAAAGCGCTGATGGAAGGTGGTATTAAAGTACTAGAAGTAACGCTACGTACCCCTGCTGCTATTGACGTGATTAAGCGAATTGCACAAGAAGTGCCTGACTCGCTAATTGGTGCTGGAACCGTGACTAACGCCCAGCAGCTTAAAGCGGTAGTTGAAGCTGGCGCTAAGTTCGCAATTAGCCCAGGTATGACGGCTGATTTGCTAAAAGCGGGTATGGATTCAGAAATTCCACTTATCCCTGGTATCTCTTCAACTTCTGATTTGATGAAGGGTAAAGATGCGGGTTATACCCACATGAAATTCTTCCCAGCAGAGGCTTCAGGTGGCGTTAAAGCCATTAAGTCAATCAGTGGTCCTTTCCCTGATGTGACGTTTTGCCCAACGGGTGGCATTGGTCCAAACAACTACAATGACTATTTAGCGCTTAACAACGTTAAATGTGTAGGTGGTTCGTGGCTTGCCCCTGACGACGCAATTGAATCAGGTGACTGGGCGCGTATTACGCAGCTAGCAAAAGAAGCTGTTGCGGGTGCTAAACAGTAATTTGCTGAACCTTTAAATGAAAAAACCTGCTCATTGGCAGGTTTTTTTATATCTCTTGATCGTGAACTGCGACTGTCTACCTTCCGAAGTGTCAGCGAAATTGCGCTTGCACTTCAAATAATTTACTTCGGAACAATAGATTGTTTCAGTGTGTGGCTAGCACCGGGTGACAGTGTCTTTCCCTGAGTTAGCGATGTTTCTACGCACAACATATGCTTATAGCCAAATGGGTCCATGTCTGAAATAGACGCGGCGCCTAACCACGGGTTCCACACTACCAAAGAGTCATTGCCGTCGGATACCACTTCCGTGAACGCTTTGCCTTCGACTTCAATTTCTGCCGTTTTAATCGGCGCAACATGAATGCGATCCGTTTCGCCTGTGATGGTGTAAGGACTCGGTGTCGTCTTAAGTCCCCAGTCGTCAAGTTTGTCTTTATATTGACCTTCAATTCCAGTTATTTGGGTATGTTGAATGTGGTCAACGTGGAAATATGTATGTAGCGCACAGTTAAATTCGAATGGTACAACACCCGTATTTTCTGTAGTTAACGCAACGTCCATCGTCTCACCAACGGTAATTACCATGGTCACGTTACAATCATTCTCAAACCCTTCTGCTCGGGTAAAGCTTGGCGAAAGCGTAATCGTTGTTCCGCTTTCTGTATCTTCTGAATGAATCAGCTTCCACACTTGTGTTCTCAAAAAGCCGTGAGCGGGGAGGGCACCTTTTTCTCGACCGTGATCATCGCTAAACCAAGGCCAGCACACCGGAATACCACCGCGAATAGGTCGCTCTCCATTTAGATAAGCGTGTGGGCTTACCCATAGCCGCTCTTTGTTATCGCTTTTAGGAACAAAAGACAAAATATGGCCACCAAATAAACTTATACGCGCTGTGGCGAAAGCGTTATCCACATCTAAAAAGGTGAGGCCATTAGACTCGCTAACGGTAACTGAATTCACAGGTGACATAAGTCCTCCTTGGACTGAATACTTAACTTACTAATAGATGACGGGAAAATAGGCATCGCTGGAAACCGTCTTTATATGAGACAACAAAAAAGGTGCAAACATAATGTTTGCACCTTTAGATTAACTCAATTTTGAAACAAATAGTTTAACTATTTGTTTTATATTTTGTTTATTACTTAGAAATGTGAGCCACAAGGTCTAGAACCTTGTTTGAGTAGCCCCATTCGTTGTCGTACCAAGATACTAGCTTAACAAATGTGTCAGTAAGCGCGATACCTGCTGTGGCGTCAAATATCGATGTGCGTGCATCGCCAAGGAAATCGTTAGACACAACCGCATCTTCAGTGTAACCCATGATACCTTTCAGCTCGCCTTCTGAGGCTTCTTTCATCGCTGCGCAAATTTCATCGTAGCTAGCCGGCTTCGCAAGATTTACAGTAAGGTCTACTACTGAAACATTTGGGGTAGGTACACGGAAAGCCATACCAGTTAACTTACCATTAAGCTCAGGGATAACTTTACCTACGGCTTTTGCAGCACCAGTTGACGATGGAATGATGTTTTGACCCGCGCCGCGGCCGCCACGCCAATCTTTCATTGAAGGGCCATCTACCGTTTTTTGAGTCGCAGTAGTCGCGTGAACGGTCGTCATCAGGCCGTCCACGATACCAAATTTATCGTTAAGCACTTTGGCAAGTGGAGCAAGACAGTTAGTTGTGCAAGACGCGTTTGAAACGATAGTTTCGCCAGCGTAGCTTTCTTGGTTAACACCCATTACAAACATTGGCGTGTCGTCTTTAGACGGTGCAGACATTACAACTTTCTTCGCACCAGCTTCAATATGCTTCGCGGCAGTTTCTTTAGTCAGGAATAAACCTGTCGACTCAACAACTACGTCAACGTCTACTTCGTCCCATTTAAGCGCTGCTGGATCCCTTTCAGAAGTAATGCGGATAGTTTTGCCATTTACAACTAGACTATTGTTATCTACTGTAACTTCACCGTCGAATAGACCGTGTGTAGAGTCGTATTTCAAAAGATAAGCAATGTAGTCCGTGTCTAGTAAGTCGTTTATTGCAACAACTTCGATGTCGTTGCGCTCGGCTGCTGCGCGCATTACTAGGCGTCCAATACGGCCAAAACCATTGATACCGATGCGAATTGTCATAACGTACCCCGATTATTTAAATAAAATGAAAATAAATTACGTAAAGTATGGATCAAAATGCCATAATTAGCAAAATAAAAAGCAAAAGTGTTGCAAAATTACGAATTAGCGCTATTGCAATCGTATTCACATATCGCGAAGCCTTTGTTTCTAGAATAATGTTAAAAATTTGTTTGCAGACGCACCTTTAAACCTCTGGCGAGTGCGTTTTTCACCGAATAACAGGAATGACACACCATGACACAACAACTTCTGCAACAACTGGTTGAAATGCGGGGAATAGAAACCCAATACGTCGACGCATGGGGAAAACCAGCAACCATCGCAGAATCAAGTAAAGCAAAACTGCTCAACACACTTGGCTATGACACCAGCAGTGACGAAAAAATTCAGTCGCAAATTACACAAGATATAAAGTCGGTATGGTTGTCGCCGTTAAATCCTGTTCAAGTAGTTCGCAATACCCAAGAAATCAACCTAGCAGTTCGTTTGCCTATCGAGTTAGTAAACGATGACCACACGCTAACGGTTACCTGTGAAAATGGTGACGTGCTCACTCACCAATTTACTCCAGTCGACCAAGAAATGACGACAATGGCGCATATCGACGATGTCGAGTTTCATGAATACGTGTTAACCCTACCTTTGGATTTACCTCTTGGGTACCACGATGTAGCCTTAAGCGCTGACGACGATGAGTTTGCGCGTTCTCGCTTAATTGTGGCACCAGAAGCGTGCTATACACCGAAAGAGATCAGAGAAGGTAAAAAAATATGGGGCTTAAGCGTTCAGCTTTACTGCGTTCGCAGTGAAAAGAACTGGGGAATTGGTGACTTTTCTGATTTAGCTCTGCTTATTGAAAAAGCCGCTGGTGTGGGCGCAGACTTTATCGGGCTTAATCCTATTCACGCGCTTTACCCTGCAAACCCTAATGCGTGCTCGCCTTATGGACCAAGCTCACGTCGCTGGCTTAATTATTTGTATATCGATGTGACAGCCATTGATGGCTTCGAGGATGCATCAGTACAAGCGGTAGTAAGCAGTGATGAGTTTAAAGCTACCTTGGAACATGCACGTAATGTAGAACATGTAGACTATGAAGCGGTAGCTCATGTGAAATTGGCCGCCCTTAAAGCGGTATTTGATGCCTATGATGCCAAATACCTTCGTAAAAACACCAAACAAAATAAAGCGTTTAAAGCGTTTGTGGAAGCGGGCGGTGAAAGCTTAGATATGTTGGCAGTGTACGATGCCTTGCAATCGCACCTAAAAGCTGAAGGTAAAGACAGCTGGGGGTGGCCGGTATTTCCACAAGAATATAAAGACTATCACAACCCAGCCGTTGCCAAGTTTAAGCGCGCTAACGAACAAGACGTTAAATTCTACTTGTTCTTGCAGTGGATTGCGGCGCAGCAGCTTGAACTTGCAAGTAGTAAAGCTACAGATGCGGGTATGACTATTGGTCTTTATCGCGACCTAGCGGTAGGTGTTAGCGAAGGCAGTGCAGAAATTTGGGGTAACAAAGACCTATACTGCACGGGCGCAAGCGTAGGTGCTCCACCGGATATCTTAGGCCCACTAGGCCAGAACTGGGGGTTGCCGCCTATGGACCCTCGTAAGTTGTATGAACAGGGTTATCAACCTATTATTGACTTGTTTGCGTCTAACATGGCGTCGTCGGGTTCACTGCGCATCGATCACGTTATGGCGTTGCTGCGTTTATGGTGGGTAGTGAAAGGTGATAATGCAAAAGATGGTGGTTACGTTTATTACCCTGTAGATGATTTGCTTGGTATTTTAGCGCTAGAAAGTCACCGTAATCAAAGCCTGGTTATTGGTGAAGACTTGGGTACTGTACCAGAAGAAATTCGCAGTAAGCTTGCCGATAATGGCGTGTACTCATACCGCGTATTTTTCTTCGAACAAGCCGAAGACGGTGGTTTCTTCTCACCTAGCCATTATCCTGTTCAGTCTATGTCAACATTGACTACTCACGATATGCCGACGCTGATTGGTTACTGGCACTGTCTAGATTTAGAGTTAGGCAAAGAGATAGGGCTATATCCAACAGAAGAAATTCTACAAACGCTTTATGCGGATCGTCACGAAAACAAACAGGCGATTTTAGATACTTTGCACGGCCACGGCTCAATTGGCGACAACGTGGGTCACGATGTTAACTATACGGGGATGAATCGTGAATTGAATAACGGTATGCAGGTACACATGGCTGGTGGTTCAAGTGCTCTGTTAAGCCTTCAGTTAGAAGACTGGTTAGAAATGGATAAGCCGGTCAATATTCCGGGCACATTTGACGAGTACCCGAACTGGCGAAGAAAGCTAACCGAGAATATCGAGTCGATGTTCGATAGACATGATATAAATGAGTTAGCGTCTAAACTCACTCACGCCAGAAAGCAAGCAAGTCAAGGTTAATTACTATTATCGAATAAAGGGTAATAGTATGTTGCTTGGGTAACTTAAACGAGTAAGATAGAGTATCAGTACGGTACTAGACAGAGCTTAAATGTGGTCAACGCATTTAAGCTCACAATTCAACCCGCTGCCATGCGGGTTTTTACTAGGAGTAGCGAATGCAATTAGCGCAGCAGTTTGAACAGGTATTATGTTCACAGCCGTTTTCCCATTTAGGTGTAATTACCAATAAACAAGAATCGATACTTCGCGTTTGGCACCCCAATGCCAGTCAAATAACGATTAAATGGGAGAATACAGCGCTAGCAAATGTAACCGCGACCTCCAACAATGGTCTTTTTGAAACAAAATTACCTAAAGAATATCAGGGTGAAATTTATCGTGTTATCGCCGAAGGCTTAAATGACGATAAGGGCTATATCGACCCTTATCAATTCTCCGAGCAGGCGTACCATGCGGTACACTACATCGATAGCAAGCCTTCAAATTTATACGAGCAAGCGGGCGCGCAACTTTTAACACTTACTTCATCACAAGGCGATTCGGTAAAAGGTGTCAGGTTCTGCGTTTTCGCGCCCAATGCGAGTACGGTGTCGCTCATTGGCGATTTCAATCAGTGGGATGGGCGCACGCATCCTATGGAAAAGACCTCTATGGGATACTGGGTACTGTTTGTGCCAGAACTCGCAGAGGGAGAGCGCTACAAGTATCACATTAAAGATGCACACGGCCACGATCTACCGCACAAGGCTGATCCACTTGGCTTCAGTGCAGAGCAGTATCCTTCTCATGCTTCGAAAATTTACAACCACAATAACTATGAGTGGAATGATAGTGCATGGATGGAAAAGCGAAAGGGGAACAAGTACAACAGCCCAATGAGCATTTATGAAGTGCACCTTGGCTCTTGGAAGCGCCCGGGTATTGATACTGATGCGCGCTACCTTACTTACAAAGCGCTTGCCGATGACTTAATAAGCTACGTCAGCGATATGGGTTACACTCACGTTGAACTGCTGCCTATTTCCGAGTTTCCTTTCGACGGTTCGTGGGGCTATCAGCCCGTGGGAATGTTCGCACCAACGAGTAGATTTGGAAACCCAGATGAATTTAAATACTTTGTTGATAAGGCCCACCAAGCAGGTATAGGCGTAATTATCGACTGGGTACCTGCGCATTTCCCAGAAGACGGCCATGGCTTGGCGCGATTTGATGGTTCTTGTGTTTATGAATATGAAGATCCGAGAAAAGGTTGGCATCCGGATTGGAATTCTTGTATTTACGATTTCGGCAAAGACACAGTTCGTCAATTTTTAGTTGCAAACGCATTGTTTTGGCTAGACAAATTTCACGTTGACGGACTCAGGGTTGATGCAGTGGCATCCATGCTTTATCTCGACTATTCACGCAATGACGGAGAGTGGATCCCGAATGTGGATGGTGGCAACGAAAATTACGAAGCCATCAGCTTACTGAAATGGATGAATGAAGAAGTGTACAAGCACTTCCCTGACGCCATGACTATTGCCGAAGAATCAACGTCGTTTCCCAAGGTTTCTCGTCCAGTATTTGATGGTGGTTTGGGCTTTGGCTTTAAGTGGAACATGGGGTGGATGCACGACTCATTGCACTACATCGCTAAAGACCCCGCCTATCGCAACTATCACCATGGCGATATTACCTTTAGCATGGTTTACGCGTTTGACGAAAACTTTGTGCTGCCGATTTCGCACGATGAAGTGGTACACGGCAAAGGCAGCATGCTGCATAAAATGCCTGGCGATGAATGGCAGCAAGCCGCTAACCTGCGTTGTTACGCGGGCTTTATGTACGGCCACCCCGGCAAGAAGCTTAACTTTATGGGGAACGAGCTTGCGCAGGCACGAGAATGGAACCATGACAGTAGTTTAGACTGGCACTTGCTCGATTACGAAAAGCACAAAGGCATTCAAGCGCTTTATAAGGCGCTCAACCACCTCTATACGTCTACGCCAGCGCTTTACGAGCAAGACCACGAACCAGGGGGCTTTGCTTGGTTGGACCACAATAATGCAGACCAAAGCGTAGTTTCATTCGTTCGTATGTCAAAAGATGCGAGGCAAAAAGTATATGTGGTATCTAATTTTACGCCTGTGCCTCGTCAGAACTTCAGAATAGGCGTAGATGATGCATGCACGCTGACGCTAGCATTAAATACAGATGATGGTGCATATTGGGGTAGTGACTACGACGTTGCTTCTACTGTAAATACGCAAACCATACCTTGGAATGAGCGTACACACTCTGCAGAAATCACGTTACCGCCGCTAGCCACAGTATTTTATGTTGCCAATGTGGATTAATCCGACTAGGGCGACACGCCCTAGTGAAGAGATAAATTGAGAACGAAGTGAACGAAATTCGAGACACCGCACTAATTGTAGAAAGTGGAATGGGGAAGGTATATCCACTTGGCGCAACAGTTACACAAGATGGGTGTAATTTTGCCGTATACGCGCCCGATGCGAAGGCGGTCGTGCTGTGTTTTTTCAATAGTGACACAGAAGAGGCGGTGAGTGAGCATCCTTTGCCTGAGAAAACCGGTGATGTCTGGCATGGCTACTTTAGCGGCGTTAGCGCAGGACAATACTATGGTTATCGCGTAGAACGCGGTGAGGGAGGGTTACATGCAGTACCCACCGACAAACTGCTGATCGACCCTTATGCCAAGAAAATTAGTCGCGCAATAAAATGGGACGCTAGGCAATACAAACATGACTCTCAGTTTATGATCCCCAAGTGCATAGTAATTGATCAAAATGACTATGCGCCCAGTCATGTTAGCGCGCCTGTTATCCCGAAACACAAGCGAGTAGTTTACGAAGCACATATTAAAGGGCTCACAAAACTCCATCCCGATGTACCTAAAGAACATCGTGGCAAATTCATCGGTGCTGCCCATCCGAGTGTCATCAAGCATCTCAAAGCATTAGGCATAACCACGGTGCAATTTATGCCGTTGTGCTCATTCATGCCTGAACCATTTATAACAGAGAAAGGCTTAACTAATTATTGGGGATACAACCCGGTTAACTTCTTTGCGCCTGAACCACGCTACGGTGTGTCAGACGCGCTTGCTGAACTGAAGTCTATGGTTGATGCTTATCATACAGCCGGACTTGAGGTGATTGTTGATGTGGTATTTAACCATACAGCAGAGGCAGGCAATGGCGGTCCTATTCTTTCTTATAAGGGGTTTTGCCCTTACCAAGCGTACTTATTAGAGCAAACGAAAAACGGAGAATTGGTTTATTCCAACCACTCAGGCTGCGGTAACACGGTAAATACCGCGCAGCCATTTATGATGGGACTTATTTTAGATGCCATGCGCCACTGGGTATCCGTAATTGGCGTTGACGGCTTTCGTTTCGATTTAGCAGTATGCTTGGGAAGAGAGCCACAAGAATATAGTAAAAAATCTGGGCTATTGAGAGCCATTAATAGCGATCCTGTCTTAAAAGAGAAAGTATTGCTTGCCGAACCCTGGGATATTGGGCCTGGAGGCTACCAAGTGGGTAACTTCCCGTCTCCGTGGTTAGAGGTGAATGATAAATACCGCGATACGGTGCGCGCCTTCTGGCGTGGAGACGATGGCGTTACCGCGGACTTTGCTACCCGCTTAATGGGCTCACGGGATATATTTCACAAAGGCCATCGACATATCAGTACGTCGGTAAATAACGTGACATATCACGATGGGTTCACGCTGCACGATATAGTGACCTACGCCGAACGTCACAATCTCGATAACTTAGAAGAAAACCGAGATGGCCATGGACACAACCTGTCTGCCAATTATGGTATTGAGGGGGAAACGAATGACGAGCAGATACTCGCAATGCGTGAGCGTCAAAAGCGCAATCTCTTTGCAACTCTGATCTTCTCGCAAGGTACACCGCATATTCTTGGTGGCGATGAATTAAGCCGCACCCAAAATGGCAATAATAATGCCTATTGTCAGGATAATCCTATTAGCTGGATGAATTGGGAATTAAACAAGCGCAAGCAAGATTTTCTTAGCTTCTGCCAATATGTGATCCGTTTGCGTCAGTCCTCTTCACTGTTAAGCGAACTAAAGCTGAACGATGATACTTTTACGCTCTCACGAAATGTAAAAGAAATAAATTGGTATAAGCCCGATGGTTCTGACAAAGCGTCTGAAGATTGGAATGCGCATCATAACAAGGCGTTTGGTGTGGAAATAAAAGGTTGTGTAACGGGCGAACAGAAGCCAGAGCATTGGTTCTTGTGTGTTAATGCAAGTGAAAGCGACGTGCGTTTTCACCTACCTTCTGTCATACCCAGGGGAGGGTGGACCATGCACCTGGATACGCGCTACAGCTCTCTTGAAGAACAGCCTTCAATTTGCATTCAGAAGGTGTTTTTACAGGCCAGCAAATCGCTAACCTTGTTCAGTTTCTCTCAGTTCTCTGGATAGAATAATGGCTTACAATACGACCTTATACTTGGTTAAGAGTGCCGTTAACGAATTTCAGAGTGCCGCTAAACGGCACTTTACCCAGTGCACTTTAGCTGAATAGGAAACAGAGTCTTTACCTTTGTGTGAATTTCATACAGCATGGGTAAAAGCGCATAACGCAGGTGCTGAATGCGTGCCAAAGTCTCGGCTAAACTTGCTTACAAAACCCGTTAATGTTTACCGCTGGTGACAATTACACCACTGCGCACTAAATTGTTAGCTTAGACTGTTCTTTATTCTTTCAGGTGGTATCATGCGCAGCCATCTGAAATGTGAGGGTGTTCCTATGCAAAAGAAAGGTGGTAATTCGCACGAAGACAAGTCGTGTGACATTGGTTTTATCGGTTTAGGGGTGATGGGTAGTAACCTTACCATGAACCTAGTGGACCACGGCTATCGTGTAGCGTGTTTCGATTTAGACCAAAATAAAGTTGAGTCTATTCTTGCCAAAGACGCAAGCGAAAGAGCTGAAAATACTGAGCCTCGCGTTGAAGGCTGCAGTTCTTACACCGAGCTTTTAAGCAAGTTAAAAGCCCCGCATCTTATTATTATCTCTGTGCCTGCTGGCGATCCTGTTGACCACGTTTGCAATCATCTTATTGACGCCGGAATTCACGCTGACGATATCGTGGTTGATACTGGCAACAGTTTGTGGACAGACTCTGTAGCACGTGAAGAGCAGTACAAAGGTAAATTTATCTTCTTCTCTACCGCCGTGTCAGGTGGTGAAGTAGGCGCTCGTTTCGGGCCATCTCTTATGCCTTCAGGCAACCCTTATGCATGGACACGCATTGAGCCTGTTCTTAAAGCTATTGCTGCAAAGGTTGACCCAGAAACAGGTAAACCATTAGAAAGCCATACGCCAGGTCAACCAGTGTTAGAAGGCGAACCATGTGCGACCTACATCGGTCCGGTTGGAGCCGGGCACTATGTAAAAATGGTGCACAACGGTATCGAATACGCCGACATGCAGCTTATCTGCGAAACTTACCATGTTATGCGCGAAGCGCTACATATGGCGCCAGCTGAAATAGCAGAGGTGTTTCGTCGCTGGAACGAAGGCAAGCTGAATAGCTACCTGATGGAAATTAGTGCTGAAGTTCTTGAGCAAATGGATCCAGAAACACAGCAGCCGTTGGTTGATGTGATCTTAGATAGAGCAGGTCAAAAAGGTACAGGCCTTTGGACTGCAGTAAGCGCATTACAAGTAGGTAGTCCGGCACAGACCATCACTTCTGCGGTATTCGCGCGCAGTATCTCTAGTTTGAAAGACGAGCGTGTAGCTGCGAGTAAGGTCCTTTCAGGCCCTGATGCGCCATCGTTCAGCGATGATGAGAAAATGTCGATCATCAACAAGCTAGAGCAAGCGCTTTATTGCTCTAAGATCTGTGCGTACGCACAGGGCTTCCAGTTAATGGCTATGGCAGGCAAAGAACACGGCTGGACACTGGAGTTTGGTGAAATAGCGAAAATATGGCGTGCAGGCTGTATTATTCGCGCCGTATTTCTTCAGTCTATTTCTCAGGCTTACGAGAATAACGAAGACTTAGCCAACTTGCTATTGGACCCGTTCTTTGCGGAACAAATTACGCAGTATCAAGCTGACTGGCGTGAGTCTATCGCCCAAGCGACACTGGCTGGCGTGCCTTGCCCTGCAATGATGTCGGCGCTAAGCTATTACGATTCATATCGCACAGCTGTGTTACCTGCTAATTTGCTGCAAGGACAACGCGATTATTTTGGCGCACATACCTATCAGCGTGTAGATAAGCCAGCTGGTAAAAAGTATCACATCGAGTGGAGTGATCCTGCACGTCCGCAAACCGCTATCAAAAAATAGTATGAACTAAATAGTGTTACACGCGCTCATAATTGAGCGTAAACTATCGAAAGGTGTATTTGTTTTCAAATACACCTTTTTTGTTTTAAGAGGTAAGTTATGTCGACAGATGAAAAAGCAAACGCATCAATAGCTAAAAAAGACTGGAAAACTGAGCTCACTGACGAGGAATATTATGTATGCCGCGAAGCGGGTACTGAGCGACCTTTCACTGGAGTATTGTTAGACGAGCAGCGAGATGGATTGTACGTGTGTAAGTGCTGCGAAGCGCCACTTTTCCCCTCAGATACTAAATTTGATGCTGGTTGTGGATGGCCTTCATTCTATAAGCAGCTTGATGACGGTAATGTAGATTACAGAGAAGACTTGAGTCACGGTATGCGTAGGGTTGAGATATTTTGTAAGCAGTGTGGCTCGCACTTAGGCCATGTATTTCCAGATGGTCCTGCGCCAACGGGTCAACGCTACTGCGTAAATTCGCTATCTATGACCTTTAAAGGCGAAGATGATACACAAATTAAAGGTTAAAAAGCCCTAGGTGAGCGCTTGATTAAGGTAAACATCTGATTAAATTTTGACCTCATGTGGAAAGTCGAGAGATCCAATCATAAAAAACCGCCCATAAACGGCGGTTTTTTTAATTATTTACCAATGAAATTGTGTAATTGAGTTTCAAAAAATTAGAGCTTATCCAGTTTCAATGAATCTGCGTTGAAGGTCGCGCTATTCAAATTACTGACTATTTCATCAACAATGTTATCTAGAATACCTACTGGAAGGGCATATCGTTGTCCAAGTTGAACACGCTGAGTGTCGTTAAGTCTCTCATCGAAGGCTTCA
Organism: Alteromonas marina; assembly: GCF_000808575.1. GTDB lineage: Bacteria > Pseudomonadota > Gammaproteobacteria > Enterobacterales > Alteromonadaceae > Alteromonas > Alteromonas marina_A. Next base: position 154,769 of record NZ_JWLW01000003.1, on the reverse strand, counting down.
GCCACACCATACCAGACGTAAGAAAAACGATAGTTGTCCATATCCATTCCCATTGAAGCAAGCGAGTAGAAAATACTGACATCAATGTCGTCGCTATCTTTATATAAACTTAGCGCGCGATATAAGGTTTCAATAGTACGCTTTTGGTCTGTTTTAATCTGAACAGAGGCCAGTGCGACCAGTAGCTTTGGATCGCTTACGCGGTTGCTGGCAGCGTAGCGCTCAAAGCGATGAAAAGCCTCTTTGTCGTTATATCGTGTCCAATGATAGTAAGAAAGGTAAGGATCAAGGGAGTCTTTCGTCTCGCGGCTTAGGCGTTTAATTTCACGCTGAGCAGTAATAACGCCTTTTAGCCGTGTCGCTTCCTTGCCTTTGCGTTTAACGTGTTCGATATGCTGCACTTCTTCAACGCAGGTGAGATACTCTTCGAAGCTCAGAAGAAGTGGGAATTTGTAAGCGTCGTCTTTTGAATCTTGATTGTAGTAACGCAGGCGAATAATCTCAGCTCGCTCGCCGCGACAACGGGCATCCAAACTCAAATCTAAGCAAATCTCGCTGTGAGATTCACAAATTTCACTGATAGTAGGTTCAAAAAGATCGCCACAACCCGTCAGTGTTGTCGCTGCTGCGAGCCACACCGTCGTTACATAACCTTTTGTTGGAAACTTACTAAATAAATTCGTTGTTATACGAGTTTTCATAGAGGTTTTGAAACTTATCAACAATTTGGTCTTCCTTGCTTGTTTATTTAAGATACTGCTCGTCACCGTCAGGCGAAAACTCACCTAGTGTACCCTAAAAATAATAAAAAGCTGACGCGTAATTAGGATTTGTTGAAAGCAATTGTGCCAGTTAATAAGTGGTCGCGCTTGCAACAACGACAACACCGTTAAATTAATATCGATGAAGGCAGAAGCATGAATCAACAGTTTGAGCAGGAATTACAGAGCAGCTGGCAAGAGCGTCAGGAATACGCAGAAATGATGTTGCCCCTTATTGGTAAATTGTACCGCAATAAGGCAGTTGAAATTTCAGTTTATGGACGCTCGCTACTGAACGCCAGTGCTATTGATGTTATTAAAGCGCACCGCAAAGTGCGTCTGCACGAAGGTATTAAGCTACGTCTACGCGAAAGCTTTCCAATTTTAGAAGCCCTGAGCAACATGAAGCTTGCTCCGGCTCAAATTGATATTGGGAAATTAGCTTTTGATTTTCACTACGGTTCTGCGGTCGACAACAACGACCTTACGGCCTACCTTAACGAAAAACTAAACGACGTTGCCGACAAAGAGGACGATCAGAAACCTCAGGACGTTGTACTATATGGTTTTGGCCGTATAGGTCGTTTACTTGCTCGCTTACTTATTGAGCGTCAAGGTAAAAACAACAAGCTTCGCTTACGTGCCGTAGTGGTTCGTGGCGGGCGCGATGGCGACCTAGAAAAGCGCGCAAGCTTACTGCGCCGCGATTCAGTGCATGGGCCGTTCAACGGCAGCATCACAGTTGATCACGAACGTAACGCGCTAAAAGCAAACGGTTCGTACATTCAAGTCATTTATGCCAACAGCCCAGATGAAGTGGATTACACTCAATATGGTATCGATAACGCCATCATCGTTGATAACACAGGTATTTGGCGTGACCGCGATGGCCTTGGTCTTCACCTTAAAGCTAAAGGTGCAGCGAAAGCTATTCTTACTGCGCCAGGTAAAGGTGATATTAAGAACATCGTACACGGTGTAAACGACGAAGAAGTAACACCTGAAGATACTATCGTGTCTGCAGCAAGCTGTACCACTAACGCGATAACGCCAGTGCTAAAAGCGCTAGACGAGGAATATGGTATCGAAAACGGTCACGTTGAAACCGTTCACTCTTACACTAACGACCAAAACCTTATTGATAACTATCACAAAGGTGACCGTCGTGGACGCAGTGCACCACTTAATATGGTTATTACCGAAACGGGCGCAGCGAAGGCGGTTGCTAAGGCGTACCCGAAATTAGCGGGTAAACTTACCGGTAACGCTATTCGCGTGCCTACGCCTAACGTATCGCTAGCGATTTTGAATCTAAACCTTAAAACGTCAGTGGACCGCATTGCAGTTAACGAGTTCTTGCGCGATACCGCGTTATTCTCGAAACTTCAGCACCAAATTGACTACACGGCAAGTAAAGAGATTGTGTCTACAGACTTAGTTGGCTCTCGCGCGGCCTCTGTGATTGACTCTCAGGCAACTATCGCTGCAGACAACCGCTTGACGCTGTATGTGTGGTACGACAATGAGTTTGGTTATAGCTGTCAGGTGCTACGCGTAGTTCGTGACATGGCAGGACTAAGCTTCCCTACGTTGCCGCTGTAAGCAACGCGCAGTTTAATTAACTGTATAAAAAACCGACCTAAGTGGTCGGTTTTTTGATGGTGTAAACATTTTGTATACTTTCGATAGTATAAAACCCGCTGTGTGCGTGGAATTTGTGTTTACGTCTATGCTAAATTAGCGCTCAAATAATGAGGAAAACGACAGTCTATGCATATTTCCAGTCAATTCGACAGCGGTAACATTGAAGTTGTTAGCGCACAATCACCAGACGATATCCGTCTAACCATTCCCAACGACAACCAATCTGAATTTGCTCAGTGGTTCCATTTTCGTTTAGTGGGCGAAACTTTTGTAACTCACACAATGACGATTGGTAATCTGGCTAAGTCAGCGTATCCAGAAGGTTGGAAGGGATATAACGTTCTAGCGTCTTACGACCGTCAAACTTGGTTTAGAATTCCTAGCGAATTTGACGGTGACAATCTTACGTTCTCACTAACGCTAGAACAGCCAAGTGTGTACTTCGCGTATTTCATTCCTTTTAGCTACGAACGTCACCTTGACCTTGTACACGACGCGCAGATGTCACTACTGTGCGAGCACAAATTCCTAGGCCTTACCCTTGATGGCCGTGATATGTCTATGCTGGTTATCGGTGAAGAAACACCAGAAAAGAAAAAAGTCTGGATCACGGCACGTCAACACCCTGGCGAAACCATGGCCGAGTGGTGTGCCGAAGGTATTATTTATCGTCTGCTCGACGAGCAAGATGGTTTGGCGCGACAGTTGCTTGATAATGCTGTTTTCTACATTGTGCCAAACATGAACCCAGACGGCAGCGCACGCGGTCATCTGCGTACCAACGCTGTAGGAACCAATCTAAACCGTGAGTGGGCGACACCATCGAAAGAAAAAAGCCCAGAAGTACTTTACGTACTGAATGCAATGAGCGAAATTGGTGTAGACATGTATCTTGATTTGCACGGTGATGAGGCATTGCCGTACAACTTTGTCGCAGGAAGTGAGGGTAACCCTAGCTACAATGACAGCATCAAAATGCTTGAAAATACGTTTAAAGATGCGCTGTTGAACGCTACGCCAGAGTTTCAAGATGAATTTGGTTACGATAAAGATGAGCCAGGCAAGGCTAATTTAACCGTAGCGTCAAATGCAGTGGGCGAGAAATTCAAATGTATGGCGTACACGGTAGAAATGCCATTTAAAGACAATGCAGATGTACCGGACGATATCTACGGTTGGTCGGTACAGCGTAGCCGTCAATTAGGTGAAGATTTACTTATTGGTGTGAATGCAGTTGTTAAAAAGCTAAAAGCATCAGAGCAATAAAATAAGAATAAGGAAGCGAAAGCTTCCGCAAAAAGGCCTCGACAAAAAGAGGCCTTTTAATTATTAAAATAAAACAACAATTAAACATAATAAAAAAGGGGAATAACGTTGGAAGGGTTATATGGTTTTCTAACTATGCTCGATGGATTCTTAGGAGGCGCGTTCTGGTTTCCTTATGTACTGTTAGGCGTAGGTCTTTTCTTTACGGTTTATCTTAAATTTCCGCAAATTCGTTTCTTTAAACATGCCTGGCAGGTTGTTACCGGTAAGTTTGATAAAGAAAGCGATCCAGGCGACACCACGCACTTTCGCGCACTTACAACCGCACTGTCTGGTACCGTAGGTACAGGTAACATCTCAGGTGTTGCATTCGCTATTTTCCTTGGTGGCCCCGCTGCACTATTTTGGATGTGGGTAACCGCCTTTTTAGGTATGACTACAAAATTTGTTGAAGTTACTCTGTCGCACAAATATCGCGTAAAAACAGAAGACGGCACCATGGCCGGTGGCCCTATGTATTACATGGACCGTCGCCTAAACATGAAGTGGTTAGCGGTTGCATTTGCTGTTGCTACGGTAGTCAGCTCATTTGGTACCGGAAACCTTCCTCAAAGTAATGGTATCGCGCAAAGTATCGAAGCAACATTTGGCTTCGAACCTTGGATGGTAGGTAGTGTACTGGGTATTCTTCTTGCTTTAGTAATCCTTGGTGGTATCCAACGCATTGCAGCGTTTACAGCGCGCGTTGTTCCCGTTATGGCTGTTATCTACCTTATTGGTGCGCTAGCGGTTATTTTCGCCAACCTAGACAACATTGGGCCTTCGTTTGCCGCAGTTATCGGTGATGCGTTTACTGGTTCAGCTGCCGCAGGTGGTTTCTTGGGAGCTTCGTTAGCTTATGCGTTTAACCGTGGGGTTAACCGAGGCTTGTTTTCAAACGAAGCGGGTCAAGGCTCTGCACCTATCGCTCACGCAGCAGCAAAAACGAAAGAGCCTGCTTCAGAAGGTATGGTGTCACTGCTTGAACCCTTTATCGACACTATTCTAATTTGTACCGTAACGGGTTTGGTTATTTTGTCGTCTGGCGTGTGGAAAGAAAAACACGAAAACGTCTTCGATCGTTCAGACATGTACTTTGTTGCAGGTCAATACGACGACTCGAATCAGGATGACGTAAACAAACTATATGGTTACTTGAATGAAATTGAAGGTAACAATGTACAGCCTTATACTGGCTCAATTACCGTTGTTAACGGCACGGCTGTAAGCGATGGTTTTACACTGCTTAACGCTAGGTCTGTAGCAGAAGACGTGAAGTATGCAGTAGGTAGTGAAGACTTGTTTACTGGCACGCTTAAGATTGTTGACGGAAAGCCGGTTAAAGAGAACCTTGAAGTAAGCGGTAAGTCACTGGTTCACTCGGCAGCGCTCACCACCATTGCCTTTACTCGCGGTTTCTTTGGCGATTTCGGTCAATATATCGTGTCAATTGGGCTTATGCTGTTTGCGTTCTCAACCGCCATCGCTTGGTCATATTATGGTGATCGCGCTATGACATATTTGTTCGGTCCTCGTTCGGTAATGCCGTATCGCGTCATCTACGTCGCAGGGTTTGTTTGGGCTGCATTCTCTGACACCACATTAGTTTGGGCACTTTCAGCTGTGGCTATCGTGGTAATGACTTTGCCAAACCTATTCGGCATCATGTTGCTTTGCAAAGAGATGAAAGAAACGGTTAACGACTACTGGTCTCGACATAAAAAATAAGGCGATTATTGCCTTTTCTTGAGTTTTATTGAGAGAAAAGGCAATTTGGTCACCAGATATAAAAATGCGTAGCGGTGAACTTTGTATAAAAGTTAACACCCTGCGCATTTTCGTTTTATGGCGATAGGGTTAATCCACAGAATCGACTTCATTGTTGTGATGAACTTAAGTATGATACCCGTCCGCGTATAAATGCTCACTCGTTCAATGGCGTGTTGTGCATTTCCATTTCGCACCCAATAAATAGGAGCAACATATGGCATTAGTTGACTGTCCTTCATGTAATAAGAAAACGTCTGACAAAGCGAAGACGTGTCCTCACTGCGACTTTAAAATCGGTGATGCGACTTCTGAAGATATTGAACGCAAACAAAGCTTACAAAGATTTAAAAAGTTAGCCAGTATCCAGAACCAATCCCTTCTTGCTATGCTGATATTTGTCGCGAGTTTTGGCTTCATGTATTGGGGCGGAACACGCCCAGGTGATTTGCAACATAATTTAGCTATTTTGGGCGCAGTGGTTGGTTTTGTTTGGTACTTAGTAAACCGCGCGCGTATTGTTTACATAAAGCGTTTTTCCTAAATGAATATAGAAGCACTTTTAGCCAGCATGACGCCGGAGATTTACGAGCGTCTGCGTCAGGCTGTTGAAACAGGTAAGTGGCCAGATGGCACGCCTTTAAACGAAGAGCAAAAAGCTAGCAGTATGCAGGCTGTTATGCTGTATCAAGCAAAAATAGAAAAGTCCTCTGAGCATATGACAGTAGGCGAGAGCGGCGAAATTGTACATAAAAGCAAAGCCGACTTTAAACGCTCGTTACGCGATGAGCAGGATGATAATAATACAATAGCGCGGTTTAAACAGGATGATATTTAGTCGTATATTTGCGCCTTCACACCAAAGCCCAAAGCCTGAAAAACGGATGCAGGCAATCGAGAGTCTCTCTCCCGAAAAGGCACAGGAAAAAACAATTCTTCACGAACTGGCATTTAATGACGAAGATGCAAATGTCAGTTTAGCAGCACTCGAAAAGCTTAATAGCTTTGTGCTGTGGCTTAAAATGTCACAAATTGCCAAGCAGTCTCGCGTTAAAAAAGTGGCGGAGAAAAAGGTAAACGCCGCTTTGTTAGGCGAGGGGGATGTCACACTCTCCCGCCAAGAGATATTCTCTTTTTTAACTGAAACAGCCAACACCGATTTGGTAGTGCAGTTAGTACCGCAAATGTTGAAGAAAGAGCCTATGCTCTTACAAGATGATGCGCTAGCTAACGCGCTAATCGAAAAAGTAGCGAAGCCATCTTTCACCCAGTTTGTCTTTTTAGAAGGCGCAAGTCCCCAACTGCAGACTCAACTAGTCAACGAACATTCGGACGTATCAGATCTGCAAAAGCTTGCTAAGAAAGTGTCAGATGATGCCCTTGTTACGCAAATTAATGCGCGGATCGATGCTATCAAAGAGGCTGCAAAGCGCCCAGTGGAGCTTAAAAAGCAGCTCACTCTGGGACTTTCAAAATATCAGGCTTTGCTCGACAAATCAGATGTAGAAACCATTGATGAAAAGCGCAACGAACTTGAGAGCGAATTGACAGGGCTGTTTGCTCAAATTGATTTACTCACTTCAGAAGAACGCGCTGATTATGAAGAAAAGCGTGCGCGTATTGGTGAGCAACTCGAGCGATATTTAAGCCGTATACGCCCGGCATGGGAAGAGAAGCAACAAGCGTCGCAACGTGCCAATACCAAAGCATTGTGCGAACAGCAGCTTACTCATGCCAAGGAGCAGGTAGCTTGGTTGTACAATAACAGGCTTTGTGAAGCGACGCTTGCTGATGTTGCTACGGTCAATGAAAGCGTGCGCGGTGTTGAAGCAACGCTTGAACAGCTAGCGCGTCTCGATGACGAATCTGCAACTGATAAGCGAATTACACAGATTAAGCGCTCTGTCGACGAACTAAACGAGCAGCTTGATCGCTTCTCTATGCAGCAGCAATACGGCCAAAAGCTACTGATAAAACTTCAGGCGCTCGAAGACATTGCCGCTAAGATCGTTTCGGCAAGCGATAGCGAGTCGGACAAAGATACCCGTGGTGTGAGCGTTGAAGAAGCTAGCGCATCGACTGAGGATTTGAGTCAGGTAAATGGTGGCGCATTACAAAGAGGTAGTGTAGTGGCTCTTAAAGCGGAGTTTGACGAAGCACGTCAAGCGTATAAAGCGCTTAGTCGCGAAATCGATGCCATTCCTAAGGCGCTGTCTAAACGTTTTAACGCAGCGACAAGCAGTGTAAATGCCAAAGAGCGTGCTCAAAAATCCAAAGAAAATGAGCAAGTAAAACACATTAGAAAGCACATTAGCGTTATCGATAACTTAATTGCTCAGGGTAAATTCCGCGTTGCTATTTCAAAATTTGCAAAGCTTCAGGAAAGTTATGCTGCGCTTCCTGGTTCAGCGAAAAAGTATGTAGAGAAGCGTTTTGAAAAGACCGCTGGTGATGTGTCGCGCTTAGAAGGATGGCAGGATTACCTTGCTGCGCCGCGCAAACCCGCTCTTGTAGAGGAAGCAAAAGCGTTAGCCAGCGCTGATGCAGAAAATATTAAGCAAAGAAGTGAGGCCATTAAGTACCTTCGTAAGCAATGGTTATCACTAACACCGTCATCGTCAACGAGTGAAGAAAGTAGTGATGACGCGCTGTTACAGCAGCAATTCGATGATGCACTTGAAAAGGCCTTCGAGCCTTGTAGAGCGCATTACGCGAAGTTAGATGCACAGCGGGCTGCTGCGCGTGAACAGCGCATGTCGATTATCGCTACGGTTAAGGCAATGGACATTAACATGCCGGAAGCCGAGTTAGTGAAGGTTTTTGATAAAGCGTCTAAGCAGTGGCACGCTGCAGGTCAGGTTGAACGTGAAATTTATGAACAGCTGAAGCAAGAATGGAAGGCGGTATCATCGCCCATTGAGGCTAAAGTGAATCAATGGCAAAGTGACAACCAAGCCCAAAAGCGTGCGTTAGTCACCCAAGCTTGTCAACTTGCTACGGAAGAAGATGTCGCTGGCGCTGCCGACAAAGCTCAACTATTGCAAAGCCAGTGGAAGCAAGTAGGCCATGCAGGTAAACGTGAAGAGAGTAAGTTGTGGGCAGAATTTAAAGCTGCCAATGACACCGTATTTGAACGTTTAAAAGCCGAGCGGAAAGTACAGAATAATGCATTTAACGCGTTAGTAGATTCGCTACTCAAGCAAGTGGAAGCTGTTGACATCAACAGCGATGATGCAACGTACAGTCAATCAATAAGCGACGTTCGCGCTCAGTTAACCGACTTGCCTAAAGCGCAACGTACGAAAGTAGATAAAAAGATTGATTCACTTGAAAGTAAGCGCGCGGCGCAAGCGAAAAATGCACAATCTCAAGCCCGATTGGCGCGAGCTCAGGCTCTGATTTCTTTACTACAGCTAAGTGTAGGTGAGGGAAGTGGTGATGAGCAATCTCTAGCGGAAACGTTAGGGAAGCGTTGGTCAAGCGTATTGGGTCAGTCAACTGGAAATAAAACAACTCAGCACGATAGACAATGGTTAACGGTAGCATTAGAAGTCGCAACGGGTATGCCAAGCCCAGATGCAGACGCATCTGTACGCTCTAGCGTACAGCTACAAATGATGACATCTAAGTTGGAGCAAGGCGAAGCGGCAACAGCTCCCGACATTCTTGCTGACTGGTTATCATACGACTCGATAAGCGAAGAAGATAGCCATTTGCTGCAACGAGTTGTTTCAGTTATTGATGCTCACCCTGAAATTGTTGCTTAAACGGAAAGCCTAAATGGAAAACAGTGTTGAGTTTCAATTTGAAACAGAAATGTCTGCATATCGCTTTTTGAATACCGTGAAGCATATTGACGCAGAAGGGTTAAGAGTGAAGTTCGGGCGTACGGATCATCACGTGAGTGTAAAATACCGTTACGGCGTAGGTGAATTTGATTCGACGCTATCTACACTAGACGATCTTGCTCGTGAGTTAGGCGGTGAAGAAGTGTCTTAACTAACCAGTTAGGTCAAACCACGTCGACTGTAAATACAAAAAGGGCCAGACAATTGTCTGACCCTTTTTTGATAAAAACGTGCTTAACAGTCTTTATCTTCAGCGTCTACGCCTTCTTTCACATCTTCACAAGCGTCTTCAACGGCATTACCTGCATCGGTAACAATCTCGTCTAGCTCTTCGCCTGCGTCTTCCGCTTCACCGTCACCGCAAGCTGCTAGTGATAGTGCAAATGCTGATGCTACTAGTACCTTTGATAAGTTTTTAAATGAAAACATATCCTTACTCCTTTTTCCTATTAAAATACTTCTAACTCTTAGGCTCTTGGTGCTCTACCACGTAACGCATTTGCGATAAGTGAGATTACGAGCAACGCGATAAACACAAAGAAAAGAAACTGTGCGATACCTGTTGCTGCACCTGCGATGCCTCCAAAACCAAAAACTGCTGCAATAATGGCGATGATAAAAAATGTGATTGCCCAACCTAACATAACTAGATCCTCGTATTGCTTCCGTTACTTTCACTTTAACTAATGCTATCTTTGTGCCTGTTTTTTAAGTCATTGAAATATATCGATATAATTTAATTTTTCTCTGGTTGTCAAGCCGTATCTGCAGGCAATTAACGTCACGATTACACGTAGGAATGCATTTTTTACATGATTGAGTAAGGCCCTAGTCACCCAACTTTACTCTTTGTGTGTTAAGGGCCTTTGGCTGGAGTTATTCTTTGATCCTTACCAGCTTCCGAAAAACGTGAGAGCAAGGTTGTGGTTTGTTATGGCGTCTGAATTGGCGCCTGGCGACGCAATATGATTATGTAAATATCCCATCTCAACGCGCCACAATGCGTTTTGCGCACATAATTTTTCTCGTTGAAAATAAAAAAGAGGCAAAGCGAAAGGGAAGGGACGTCTTGCCTGCAAAGGGAGAGTGTTTCGCCCCTCATACTTCCTAAGAATGGAGGGGCAATGGCCTATCTAGTTACCGTTTGGGTTGTAAGGTAACGAAGATTGGTGAGCAACAATACGCAGGTCGCCGTCACTATCTTTGACATAGGCAAACGTGTATTCCACCTTCGTTTCGCCACCTTTTGTATCGGTAAAGAAGTAGTTGCCCATCGCCACGGCCATGCGACAGCTGTTGTTGATAATACCCACATTATCAAATTTCACATTTGTGTATGGCTTTATAGCAAAGCCTTTGTCCTCTTCGTATGCGTCATTACCGCCAACAAAGTATGAAAGCGCAGCATCGAAGCTTGAACGGAACTGATCGTTAGCTGCAAGTGTGGGTTTAAACAATACGCTGCTTAAGTCGTAACCGTACATGGCTTGTATAAAGTCTGCGGCCTCACCAGAGTAATCCCCCTTGTTACTAAATACTGCACCAATTCGCACTATGCCGTCACCCCACATCTTTTGTGCCGTTACCACTTCTCGCTCAGTAATACACTCGTCGGAATAAAGTAATGCGTTGTCGAGTGCTTTAGCTTTTAACACCGGAACATTCGAACTAGCTGAATGCTCCATCTGCGGTTTTGCCATTGCACTGCAACCAGTCACCAACATTACTGTAGCTGCTACAAGGGTAGTTTTTGTCATTAACGTGCTTAGCTTTCTCATCGCCTGACTCCTTAGTTATTTGCAAAATAAATATGTGCTATTAACTGATTCAATTGCTTAGAGCAGAGCCTGTGTCACGTTGTGAATAGCGGTCTACAAATCTGCTCTGCACTTCATGGGTTTAATGATAGCTGGCTTGAATGACGGAGACTTTTGTACAACATTAACAGAAGATTAACGGCTCATTAAAAATGAAGATGTCCAAAAATGTGTCAGTTTTGGGCGTATGAATGTCTTATCTGTCATGCTGGTAAGTGTGTATTATGATCGCATTACTTCATCATTATTACGTGACTTATGCGCAAACTTATTTGTTTACTTGCATACGAAGGAATGGAATTACTCGATTTTGCTGGTCCTCAGTCTGCTTTTTATGAGGCACTCCAGGGAATGGATGATAGCTATGAATTAAAGATAGTGGGCTTTGATCGCAGTATTGTTCAGTGTGAAGCGGGGCTTCAATTTATACCGTCTACCTCTATGGACGATATTTGTGCGTGCCATACATTGATTATTCCGGGAGGAAAGGGGGCGCGAAGTCTGTCTATCACACCATCTCAGCTAGAAAGCTTAAATCGACTTATGTTGAACTCGGAACGTGTTGCAACTATCTGCACAGGTGCATACTTAATTGCTCGAACTGGCCTACCTGATAATACTACTATTGCAACCCATTGGGCGTTTACCAGCGATTTACAGTCCCAGTACCCAGCGCTTAATGTAGAGCGCGAAAAGCTATTTGTTCAACATGGAAAATATTGGTCTTCGGCGGGTGTTACGTCTGGAATAGATTTAACGCTGCGTCTCATAGAAATTGATTACGGTGTTGGCCTCGCGCACCATGTTGCTAAGCATTTAGTGGTTTACTCAAAACGCTCAGGAAATCAAAAGCAGTTTTCCAACGTACTTGACATTCAAAAGCCAAAATCTGATCGGCTTGCTAAAATTATAAGCTGGATTGGAGAGCATATCGATGAAATTATAACCGTTAAACAGTTATCTGATTTAGTCTATTTGAGCGAAAGGCAATGTCATAGACTCTTTTTAAAAGAAGCAAATATGACACCGGCGCAGTTCGTGGAAAAGTATAGAATGCAGTTAGCTAGCGACCTGCTAGCCACGACGGATAAAGAAATAAAGACTATTGCACTGGTTGTTGGTTTTAGAACGTATCACGGTTTTGCTCGTGCATTTGAGCGATGCTTTTCGGTAACGCCAACTGCGTACCGAAAAGCATTCCTGTTAAAAAACTGATGCTACAGTGTATACAGAAACAGAATGACGTTCAGCTAGTTGGCATTTTTAGGCTCTAGAGGCTGTGAAAGCACTTCTAAAACAGTAAAAGCGTTTTTACCCAAACGCGTTTTATCATTCGCCATTTTTACATCAATGGTAAAGTAAATGTCGTTAATCTGAGTTTTTACAACGTCGTTAGAGCTTGGGACGGCCATGGGTTGAGCCACCTCATCACAGCCAGACATAGTACATTGCCTGTCTGTTTGAAATACTGGAGGTTCTTCTTTCCCTGTCATTACCTCTCTCGCTATCACTGGCTTTTTGTCTACATTCGTTTTCACTATCGCTAGATAAGTGAACCCTTGTTTCTGGGCAATTTCGGCTGCTCGATAAAGTGCGAACTGTTGAACTTTATCTGCAGGTGTCTTATCCGTTGCTTTAAAAAGCACTTTATATTCATCTACAGCGATTTTCTCACTTGAGTATCCGTAAGCCGCTTTCGAATTAGCGGGCTTATATGGCGTAGGCGCAGCCACTGGTGTGGATGAACACCCCACTATTGCAAGGCTTAATGCCATGCTCATAGAGGTAAGAAGTATACGGCTATTCTTAATGTTATTTTTGATGTTCATCTCACATGTTCCTTAATACTGTAATCACTGAAACAATGACAATAATGCGGTCCTGCCTAATGTCATTAGAGCTTGGTTTCGCTTTGCATTAGGCTTTGCATCAACTGCACCTTTGTATGCGCCTACTGACGCAATGCCAAGAAGGGTCTCTGGTTTGCCCATCATTAATTTACATTGCCTTTTTGCCTGTGTAAGTGCAACGTCGGCATGATGTTTTTGTGAAAAATAGGCATGTTCTTTTTGTGCAATGTCGCGCATGTTAGCTTTTAGAAAGATATTCATAACAAATAGCCTCGTTTAGTGCTCATGTCATTTGATGTATGGGTTAAGCTTCGTTTTATTCGAAGACCTTGCGCCAGGTTTGAATTAGCCTGCTAAAGCTCAGGTAATTAAACGCGTTCTGAGCAAGCTTAAAGAATCCAAATGCGGCAATGCTGTTTAACACCAATAAAATAAGTGGAACAGCTACGTAATGTAGACCCATACTGTGGAGTAAAGCGCCAATAGCGATATTTAAAATCAACCAACAAACCGTACCTACTGCGAAAGCGGCTAAACACGCGAAAATGGTAACAAAGAAACTCTTTTTAATGAGCATCAACTCACTGTTAGTAAGTTCGAGAAACGCTAGGCCCTGTGCTTTTCTTTGGTTGAATGCTTCTTTAAACGCAGTGAAAATGTCTGAAAATGATGGATCTGGGTAATTTTGCTGAGTAGATGGTTGGTCTTTTGGCGGTGTATTGGTTGTATGATCGCCTTTCACCTGTGCGCGAAAACTCGCCTGCGCCGAGGGCGGCGTCAGGCGAAACGGATTTTCATTGCACACAATAAATTGTGATGTACGAAAATCTGGTGCTTTCATAAGTTTACTTCTTACGTAGTAGTGACGTTACCAACATACCCGCAGCAAACGCCATACCCGCAGTAGCCAGAGGGTTTTCAATAGCATACTGACGTACTTTCGATGCCTGCCATTTTTGCTGTGCTAATCGCTTTCTTGCTGACATGTTTTCTGCTGACGATGAGGCAGTGCGACGAATGTTTTCCTCTGCAATGCCTGCACTGTCTGCTAACTTGTCTACTGATGCATGAAGAGAATCTTTCAGTTGATCCGTTACCGGGTGACTCGGCTCAGCCACGCCGTTTGTACCGTTACGTTTAACTGTTTGCGATTTAGCTGAAGCTTGTGTAGCCATAATACTCTCCTTAATATTTAGGGTTCACTTAGAAGGTGCAACGCACATACCAAATGTTAATTTCTATAATTATCAAGGGGATATATTTGTTTGGGGTGGCGAGCAGGCAAAAGGTTTGCAAGATAATCACAGTATCTCGGCAAACCCTTGTAATATTTTCTTAGTAAATTATGAGTAACGGTTGGTTTAACCAATCACAGAAGCCAAGTCGTCTTTCGACACTGGTTTAAGTAACGCGCTGTCTATTCCAATCGCTTCCATTGTTTTTTTACTTGCCTCATGGCCGCTTACTATTGTGAGGATGGCATCTGGTAATTTTTCTTTAAGCTCTTCAGCCAAGTCATACCCATCGTAATCTGGTAACGTCAAATCCATTAGAACATGATCAAACTGGCCGTTCCGAGCTGCTTCAAGCGCGTCAGCACCGCAGAATTCAGTAGTTACATCGTGCCCTAAATGGGTTAAAAACAGTTTTAATAGTTCTGCAGCGTCTTCATCGTCTTCTATTACCAGTACACGTTTATTATTGCACCTTTGTTCGCTGTCTTTCTTAACATCATTTGTTTGTGCTGCATTTGAGTTAACTGACGCCTCAACAGCGCTGCAAGAAGACCCTTCCTCTTCTGGCGCGTAAGGTTTGTGCATTGGCATATCAGCTACTTGCGCTTCTACATTGGTAAAAGTAATGTGGTCCCCGGGGGGCAGATATTGTGCAAGTAGATGTGCAAGTGCAAAGCGATCTATCGGTTTACCGATAACGTCATTAAAGCCTTCACGTATCAAAGATTCCTTTAACCCTTTTCGACTGGCAGCGGTGACTGCGATCACAGGGATATTCTTACCGTGGCGACGTATTGCATGTAAAGCTTCAATTCCATTCATAACAGGCATATGAATGTCCATAAGTACTAAATCAAAAGGTTGGTTGTGTTCATCCGCCTGTAGAACCGCCTCCAGCGCTTTCACTCCGTTTTCAGCATAGCTTATATCTGCTTTAGACTGACTCACAATGTGACCGGTAAGTCGTCGAATTTCTCTCAAATCATCGACAATCAGCACCCTACCTGTGACATTTAAGTCAATACTGCTCGATTCGACAGGTTGAATCTGGCCAAGCGTTAAATCAACGTTAGGCTGGGAAGAAATGTCACCTGGATTAATATTAAATGTAAACGTGCTGCCTTCCCCCATTCGAGATGCCACATTAATATCACCACCAAGCTTCGTGACCAGTTCTTTACAGATAGCCAAGCCTAGACCCGCGCCGCCGTGGTTGGCGCGCATGACATCTTCAATTTGTTCAAAAGGTTGAAAAATATTGGCCAACTTGTCTGGGGGCATTCCAATGCCAGTATCATCTACCGAAAACTTAAGTAGCGGGTATTGTTTGCCAGCTTCTACACATTGCTCCAGTGCTATGGTGAGCGTAATACTGCCTTTATCTGTGAATTTTACGGCATTCGAGATGAGGTTGAGTAACACCTGCCGAAGGCGCGTAGGATCCGTCTGGATAAATTCAGGTATTTTAGTCTCAGAGACCACGTTCAAGCTCAAGCCTTTGTCTTTTGCATTGAGCCGCATTAATGAATGAATGTCGGTAAGAAAAGCAGATAAATTTACATCTTTAATGTTCAGCTCGAGCTTTTCTGCCATTATCCGTGACATATCAAGAAGGTCATTTAACAGGCTTAACAAGTGTTTCCCGTTAGAGTGTATGATCGATAACTCTTGCTGAAACGGGCTATTTCTAGCATCGTCAATTAGGAGCTCTGTATAGCCTAAGATAGAGGTGAGGGGAGTGCGTAGCTCGTGACCTAAGTGCGCAAGAAATTTGTCCTTCGCTTTATTCTTTTGCTCTACTTTATTGCGCTCAATACGCTCGTTCTCAATGTCGCGCCTTACCATAGCGTAGCGGATAGTGCGCATAAAGCGTGGCGATTCAATTTCTGATTTTTGCAAATAATCTGCGGCCCCAGCGCGCATCACCATTTCATCTACGGTAGCGTCTGATTGTCCTGTTAATATCACTACAGGTAGGCTAAATTGATTTGATTTTAGAACACCCAAAACATCAATGGCATTTTCAGCGCCCAGCAAATAGTCAAGCAAGCATAAATCAAAATCTTCAGTCTTGAGCGCTTCCACGGCATCAAGGCTGTTTGTCACCCAAGTTAGCTCGAACTTGGGTGACTTACACTGTTCTAGATAGTCAGAAGTTAAGAAGTAATCATCTTCATCATCTTCTACCAATAGAATTTTTATAACCTCTGACATCTAGTACCTCTTTTACTCGTGTGGCAACTCTACAAACTCAATCCAATAACGTCCTAAAGCACGCATTAGTTCAACTAAGCCTTCAAAATTAACCGGTTTAGTAATGTAAGAGGCGCATCCAAGGTCATAACCGCGAAGCATGTCTTCTTCTTCCTTAGATGTTGTTAGGATAACAACGGGGATACTGCGAAGTTTGGGGTCATTTTTAAGTTCTTGAAGCGCCTCACGGCCATCTTTTCTTGGCATATTTAAGTCAAGTAAGATAAGGCTTGGGCGAGGGGCAGAAGCAGGGTCGGAGTACTTACCCTCGTGACGAAGAAATTCCAACAACTCTACGCCGTCTTCGACACAAAACAAGTTGTTCAAAACGCGACTTTCTTGAAGCGCATCAACGGTTAATAAACGATCATCCTCGTCATCGTCAGCCATCAATATATTAATTGGTTGTGTTTGTTTACGCGTCATTGTGTTTCTCCATTATTGTTGTTAGAGCCAAACGGGTCGCTCTCTACAGGCATTATTATCGAGAACGTTGCTCCTTGTCCCGGTGAGCTAAGAGCAGTGATTTGCCCATTGTGTCTTTCTACTATCCTACGGCAAACAGCAAGTCCAATCCCTGTGCCTTTGTACTCGCTTCTACCGTGAAGGCGCTGAAAAGGAGCGAAGATTTTCTCAGCAAAAGATTGCTCAAAACCAATACCGTTATCTTTAACCGTAATTTTTATCCAGTCGTATTCATCTGCCATCAGAATGTCATGGGTGTCAGATTCGGTTGCTTTTTCTGCGTTAATGTTAACAGCAGGGGTTACGCCTTCACTTTGGAATTTAAGTGCGTTTGATATTAAGTTTAAAAACAATTGCTCGAGCTGTGACTTATCGCCTCGTATAACGGGCATATCGCTTACGTTGATTTCTGCTGATGTCTCATCAATGGCGATTTCCAAATCCCCGAGTACGCTTTGAATGGTATTATTTAGGTCTACCTCATCAAACTCTTTACCACGGGTTGAAACGCGTGAAAATGCGAGAAGATCCGAAATAAGCATAGACATACGCTCTGCAGCGTTAAGCATACGCGCAAGGTAATCCTTGCCTCTTTCATCTATTACGTCATTGTAACCAGACTCTAAACGGTTTCCGAAAGCCCTTATCTTTCGAAGTGGTTCTTGTAGGTCGTGCGAGGCTACGAATGCAAAATCTTCCAACTCTCGGTTACTTCGTGCTAATTCGTCGGAATAAAGACTTAACTCTTGTGTCCTTTCTTCAATTCGAGATTCTAAATCTTCATTCACAGATTCGAGATCGGCCTGATATTTCTCATGTTCTCGAGAATTAATTTTTAAAAGCAGAAAAACAGTGATTATAAGCAGTAACGTAGTTGCTGATGAAATAATCAAGGTGTTTACCGAATCTCTTCTTAGGCTCATCAGGTTTGCCAAGTGCGTGCCTTGCATATCTCTTTCAGAGCTGTCAATTTCGCGAAATAGCGTTTCGAACCGCTTGTATAACTTTATGCCTTTATCACTTCTAACTGAGTTAATAGCCTCTCGCTCTCTTCCCTCTTTAACGAGCTCAACCACCTCTATAACCTCATTCACTTTCGCTTTTGTCAGCTGAAGCAATTCTTCGATTCTCACAGACTGATCGCCAATATCAGATGAAAAAGAGCTGACTTCTACTTCGTCCATTAATTCGCCGATTACCCCGAGTGTTTCGGTATAATCCGTAAGATATTCTTCGTCGTCTGTGAGCATGTAGCCACGTTGACCAGACTCAACTCTCAATATAGCTACATGCAAGCGATTCACTGCATTGATAACGCGATTAGTAGTGAACAGCCGCGCTTCCAGTGCAGAAAGGTCGTTGAGCGTACTTACCACATAGAAGGAATTTGCTGTTATTACAACGATGACCAGAACGACCAAAATTATCCAGCTGTATAACGAAGACAGGACTTTAGTAATCATTTACTCATTCCGAAACATTCTCACCCAACTCTGTAGCCATAACAGAAAGGGTGTGACTGCAGTCTTTTGCACTGCTTATTATTTTATCCAATGCCGCCAACGCCTTTTCGGGCGGGACTTCTCCATTTAGTGCCATTTTCACTAGCTCAGCCTGCATAGATATTCTATTCAAAGGTTTTCGAGCGTCGTGCACGAAAACACTTAGTCGAGCAAATTCTTCACTAGTCATGTCGCATACCTCTTTTATTCTTCTTTACTAAGGTCACCATAGGCATGAAGACGGTTGTACAAGGTTTTGGTACTTATACCTAACATTTCAGCTGCCGTTGTCTTGTTGCCATTCACTTTTTCCAAGGTGGCGTAAATAAGCTCTTTTTCTACATCTTCAATGGTTCTTCCCGCTTGTAATGCAGGTGTTGTACTTTGTTTTTGCGCAAATGGAGATTCGATAGTTTTAGGGAGCTCAATTTCGCTTTTTTCTGGATCACTCATAATGGCTGCACGATGCACAAAGTGCCTTAACTCACGAACGTTGCCCGGCCAATCATAAGCTTGAAGCGTATCTAGCTGGCTTTCCTCCCACTTAAAATTCGAGCCGTTCTCTTTGTTAAATTCGGCAATGAAAGTTTTAGCTAGCAGAGGAATGTCTTCTTTTCTATCGCGTAGAGGTGGTATTGTTATCGGAAATACAGCAAGCCTAAAGTAAATGTCTTCGCGCAGGACTTTGCTTTGTGCGATCTCTTCCATCGTTCTATTTGTGGCTGAAACTACACGGCAGTTAACAGGAATCGTTTTCGTACCACCTACTCGAATAACGACTTTATTCTCAAGAACCCTTAATAAGTTTGGCTGCATATCAATTGGCATTTCGGTAATTTCATCTAAGAAAAGGGTGCCACCTTCTGCTTGCTCAAACACGCCTTCTTTACGACCTACCGCACCAGTAAACGCTCCTTTTTCATGGCCGAATAGTTCACTACCAATTAATTCTTTTGAAAATGCACCACAGTTAGTGGCGATATAAGGCCCTTCACTTTCTGAAGCGTGGTGAATTGCAGCTGCAACAACCTCTTTACCAACACCACTTTCGCCTAGTAGCATAACGTTAGCGCTTGTTTTGCTCACCCGTGAAATGAGTTTGTACAACTCTTTCATCACGGGAGACTCGCCAATAAGCAAGTCGAAATGCTTTTCAATCTTTTCTTCAGCCGGCGCTTTTGGTTTGGTTTTTTTACTCAGTACCGCCTCGATTTCTTCACGCTGTATTGGCTTGACGAGATAATCGACGGTAGGTCCACATAAGCCTTTTATTACGCTTTTGACTGACGGATGGCCTGTGATGAGTGTTACGCGAGGTCTCTTAGGAAGTGCATCAAGTTCATTGAATAGATGTGCGCCGCTTCCATCGGGCAACATGAAATCTAGCAGTACGTGATCGAAGGTTTCTTTTTCGAGCCAGTCTCGAGCCTCCGCTAATGTAGCGGCAGTGAGAACGTCGTGGCCCAGAAATTCAATAATTGTACAGGCAACTTCTGTAAATTCGGCGTCGTCATCGACTAAGAGTACGGTTAGCACGTGGATGTCCTTCTTTCTCTGTCCATTAAGAATATGGAATAAAATCAATATTATAGTTTTATCATAAATAACAAGGAACAATAACAAAAACGCACGGCATCCATGAGTATTTCCTCGCTTTAATCGTTCAGTTCTAGGTAGCACGCATACGGGAAATGCATCATCGACGTAAATATCGTTAGGCGATGACTTTGTAGAGCGTCAACATTGCCAATCGATGTGAAGATGGTTAAGCGTATGGATTAGTGCAAAGTGTTACCAATTTACATGGTCTTGCAAAAAGTATTCCCACACGCTTTTTACAGGGCTGTAAAACACCTATGGCATATTTTTCGCACAACTTTGTACTACAAAGTTTCGCTAATATGTGATGTAAACAACGCAGAATTTTAGCGCGTTTATAGTGGAGAGCGCGCTTCGAAACTACTGGGAAAAACGAAAGTTAAGTCAAAGGAATTGAAAATGTGGGCAAAAACAGCCGGAAGATCAATGACCTTGTCCGAGCTGCTGACAAAAATGCAGCCAAGAGCAAGTCAGGATTTATTCTATTTTGCTGATTTTTGGGAAGTGATGGAAAAGCGCGGTTTTGGTCCTATGTTGGCGCTACCATCATTTATCGCTTGTACGCCTATAGGCGCAATACCCGGTATCCCTTCACTGACCGGTGTGACGATTTTACTCATCGCATTGCAAATTTTACTCGGTAGCAGGCACCCTTGGCTACCTCAAAAAGTGATGGATATTCACTGTGATGCGGACCAATTAAGAAACATCGTTAAGAAGATTAAACCTCACGCTGAAAAAATAGATCGCTTTCTCATTCCTCGTTGCTTTTTTATGAGGCAGCCTGTGTTTCGTTCTTTGATTGCATTGAACTGTGTAGGTTGTGGCCTTGTTATGATACCCCTTGAGCTCATTCCCTTAATGGGCTTCATACCTGCACTAGCAGTCCTCATAATGGCCGTTGGCATGGCCACCGACGACGGTGCGGTGGCTTTGATAGGCGTGACAATATCGATATTTGGTTTCGTGCTAGGCTTTGAGCATTTACCAGGAGCGATTAGTTAAATCTATAGTTATTAAGAGCCGGAATCTATCATGAAATCTGAGGTGGGTAGGTTCATGGTTTGGTATCTCAATTCCCCTATGAATGTGCGGGCTGCTGGTCCTAATGTGTCTCCATCTTCGAAAGAAAGATAGAGTAGGGCTTTTCGTAATGCTGCATTGTTATCTAAAGGAAGGGGGACCAGCGTACCGTTTTCTAGTTCTTCTTTTATAATTGCTATAGGTAACCAAGCAAAACCTAACCCTTGAGCAATGATATCTAACGATGTTCTTACATGGCTAACCGTCCATCGCTGTTCCGCACCGAGCCAGCCTACATCTGCCTTACGCTCGGCTGAAGAGTCGCGAACCACAATTTGACGATGGGTTTTAAGGTCTTCTAGTGTAAGCGCTCTTTTTAGTTGATGTAGAGGATGATCGGCATGAGCAACAGCGGCAAACTCAATTTCGCATAAATCTTCACTGAACCCATTTGGGAAGACAAAAGGAGAAATGCCCAAGTCCACTTTGCCACTCGCTAGCAATTCATTAGCACCTCTTAGCACAGTTTCCTCTATTTCAATGCGCAATAAAGGAAACTCTGCTGAGACTTTGGCTAAAACGTTATAAAGTAACTCAGAAGGGAAAATAATATCCACAGCAATACGCAGCGTTGTTTCTGTTCCTACTTTTAAACTACTTGCTACAGCTTCTAGCTTGTGAGCCTCGCTAAGTAAAAATGACGCGCGTCTGTACATTAATTCACCTTGAGGGGAAAGTTGTACTTTACGGCCAATATTTTCAAACAGCGTTACACCGATAGCGTTTTCAAGCTTTTGAACCGCGTGATGAACGCTTGATTGACTTTTATGTACTTCAGCAGCGGCTTGATTAAAGCCTCCGGCATCTACCACGGCTTTAAACATACGCCATTGTTCTAGTGTAGATTTAAGCATGCATCGCCCTTAACCTTTTATTTAACTTTCTTATATCATACACATCTTGCGCAAGTCATTTTTCGTTGGCTTGGTTAATGGTTGGTACGGAACAGGTCACGACTGATACTTTTTCATACCCCATGTTCATTAACTGTTCTGCCGCTAACTTTGCACGAACGCCAGACGCACAATGAACATAGAGTGGTGTAGAGGCATCTTGAAAACGTTCAAGTGCTTTCATCTCTAAAATACCGCGCGGAATATTAAGCGCAGCGGGAACAGGATGATTTGTTGCTTCACTATTTTCTCTTACATCGATAAGTACACCATTATTTTGTTTTAACTCATTTACTGCCTGTACAGCAGTCACACAACGTATATCAAAATTGATGTTTTCAATACGCGTCTTCAAATCAATCAACATAATCCTTCCTTAAAAATAAATTTTGCTCAAATAAACTAAAATAAGTAAAGACTAATGTAAGGCTTGTGTATTCAACCAAACAATAAAAATAACTGGAATTCATCGCATAAAATGGCAAGTCGGCAGAATGTCTTATACTTTAGTATAGTTAATCGCTAAATTAGTGCCCAGATACTTTACACATTGGGAGTGCTTATGTCCGAGGAAATGGTAATAGGTTCAGAAAATATAATGGAACACGCTGCGGAAGCTGAAATCTTTTTAAAGCAATTCGCGAATAAAACCCGTCTAATGGTGCTATGTTCACTATTAGAGGAGGAAAAGTCGGTAACTGAACTATTAGAAGTAGTTAACGTTTCACAACCCGTAATTTCCCAGCATCTTGCTTTATTACGAGAGTCTCAAATGGTGGCTACTAGAAGGGAAGGTCAAACAATCTACTACCGCCTTGCGGATGAACGGGTTAAACGTCTTATCGCGTTAATGTACGAATTCTTCTGCCAGTAATACTTTATTCTTTCATCACACAAACACAATGTCCGCGGTCAAACGGACATTGTACGGTCAATATGACTTCTGAAAGCGCTACGTAAACTACTTATCGAATTGCTTGCAAAGCATTGTGATGTAATCGTCCTCTGCAATTCTATCGCTATCGACTTCTGGTCTTTTGAGCAGTTCATCATGACTTAGCTTTACCTCGACACTGTGAGCGGCCCAATCAATATTTTTTATGTCATGTGGCATCAAAACTAAATGTTTTCCACCTGGAAGCCAGTTATTCGTATCCACAACGAGCATGACTATTTTCCAATTTCGCGAGTCAATTATAAAATTGCTAATGTGACCTACGTTATCGGTGGTAGTAGCAACTTCATAACCACCTACTTCACCAACAGCTCTTAAGTGATTGCTGGTCTTTTTGGGGTGAAGCGTTTCTGAGTCATTAGTCTGCTGCAACTGAACAAGCTCATTTGGGTGTGCAAATTCACCCCAAGCTCCAGGCCCTATCCAGTAGTACCCATACCCAAAGTATTTAAAGAGGTTTTCCTCGTACTCCCGAGAGACGGGTTTATGCTCGTCTATAGAAGGACTATTTTTTAATTTTTCGACCGTCATATTCACATGTACGACGCTCTTATCTCTATCTAGTTCGGTTAGTGCGATGGGGGAGATGACCACTTTTCTGCTAAGCGGAAGCCATGTATTGGTGTCTGCAACCAAGTAACGTACAGTAAACGTCTCGTCGTCAAAAAGAATATCGCGGATGCCGCCCACTTTGTCATCAAAGGCATGAATAGAAAAATGAGTGAGCTGTTTTGAACTTATGATCATCGTTTCGCCTCCTTTGCTAGGGCTCTTTATGCAGAGCAACGGTTAACGTTGATAAACGTCGCTCTTTATTACTCTCAGTGTAGACATTCCTTAACCTTTCACCATTTTGTTCTTGGTTAAAGTTGATTGAGATCATTATGGTTTACAAACAAAAAAGCTCGCATTAAGCGAGCTTTAACAGGAGAGTGCTTTTTAGGCGACATCAAACTCATCATCAGAAAAATCATCGTCGTAATCCGACTGGTTGCTAGCACTGCTATGAAGCGTGTAAAAGTGCTTTTTACCCCTAGCTAACCTGACGTACTTTGCCCATGCCTTTTCTAGGTTATTAGCCGCTTCAACTTTACCATTAATGAATTCGACGAAGTGTTTCTCATCTTCGCTTTCTGGCAATAGTTCACCACTTTCAAGTCCTAACAAGGTCTTTCCGTAATTTGTTAGAAGATCGGCTTCAGTAATGCTGAAGTCACCTGATTTACGGAAACCATACGGAAACTTCTGACGGTCGATATAAGGTTTTGCTGATAGTCGAATAGCTAAACTTTTCATGTTGTACCCAACGTATTGTTTTGTTCAGCGCACTTTTAAAATAATTAAAAACGAAGATAAAACAAAAGATTTTTCTCTTATCAATAAAAAATTTTTAAGAGCTTAAAAAGAAAAAGAATTTCGGTACTTTTGTTTAATTAATAGTCAATGCTGCTATAGATAACTAGAAATACGTACTTTTTTAAAGTTTTGATTATTGGATAAAAATTCGTGTTTTTGAACTCTTGATGGTTTAGCTGAACGTGCTGATATAAGCGTAATAGAAACGAGTGTGTTAGGTCTATTAAGTTTCATTGAGTACGTAATCAAAAATTCTTATCGCTACGATGATTAAAATTCGTTTTCCATTTTACTGCTTACGATAATAATTGGAGTGTGTTAACAACCCAGAGAAGTCAATGAGTAAAGACTATCGTTACCAGCGTGATGAATGGGACTCGGTAGAAGAGGAAGATTTTCACGCTAAAAAGCCAAGTTCCAAACGCCAAAGTTCGGTAAAGGCGAAGCAGAAGCGTGACTTGCAACGCCGTGATAAACAGCGTCGCCTGCACCAAGAAGAGTATTAATTCAGCGAGTTGGTGAAATTTTATTTAAGCGCACCGCATTAAGCGGTGCGCTTCTGTGCTTTTGTATTTACTTGCCGTATGATCTGTGTCAATTTACGTCTACTTTGATTCGGTTGTACAACAAGCATGGATATACGCTTTCTCACCACCTTTATAGAGGTGGCTAAAACACGTCACTTTGGTAAAGCGGCGGAAAACCTTTACCTCACTCAATCTGCCGTTAGTGCACGAATAAAGCTTCTTGAAGAATATTTTCACACCACGCTTTTTATAAGACAGCGCAATAGTATTCAGCTTACACAATCAGGTGAAAAGTTGCTTCCCTATGCAAAGCAATTATGCGCTACGTTGAATGAAGCGAAGCAAGAACTACAAATTCAGTCTTCGGAATATGTTGTGTGTGGTGCAACACAGCTTGCTAGTGAGTTGCTGTTGCCTAGAATGCTTAGCCATCTTCACAATTCATTTCCGGACTGGTCGGTAAAGGCAGAAGTTTTAACGCTTGATACCTTGTCTCGTCAGCTTCATGAAAGGGTTACAGACCTCTCATTTTCCACGGAGCCACTTAAATCTGAAGAGGTGAATAGCGATGTCTTATTAGAGCATGAGCTGGCGCTATACCGTATCGGAGAGGGCGCAGACTCTATAGATGCTGCAGATTTTGTAGCAATAGATTGGGGCGCTAAAGCCCGAGACTGGCTACTTACCACCTACCCGCAACTTCGCGATGCTAAGTTAAGGACGAATTCGTTAAATTTAGCGCTAAATAATCTACAAAGTGAAGGCGGTATAGCTGTACTTCCAATTGGTGTTGAAACGCAGTTACCAGCTGGCACCAAAGTGACTAAAATAGAGACGATAGAAAACGTGTCATTTAAAGTTTACGTGCACAGTATGAAGCAAGTACGTCGGGTTGGTCTTAAGGAAATTATAGAAAGCGTATCGACGGCTTGTTAAATGAAACCAGTGAATGTGCCGCAACGTTCGGCACGCAAATGACAGAATTTTAGAGAGAGTCCAATGTCTCAATTACATCCTTTACTAGAAAAAAATGCATTTCAGCGTTTGGAAGCAAGCCTTGAAACGATTAAAGCAGAACAGAAATTGTTTATCCTAAAAGACGAGCACGGCTGTGTGATGCTTACCACCGACGAGGAAGATGGCGTACCTGTTTGGCCTGATGCTGAGCTTGCGCTTTTGTGGGCTACTGAAGACTGGGCACATTGCGAAGCCATGGAACTGACAACTAAAGAATTTTTATTGAAGTGGGTGCCTGGTATGACGCAAGACGAACTTATGGTCATAGTATGTCCTGTTCCCGCAGAAGAAGGTGAGGTAATTACTCCAGAGGAGTTCGCTGAGTATCTTTAACGTGTGATCTCAAGGGCTCATCAGAGGGTAGATATTTAGTAACGAAACAAAAGCAATTTGCATGCGCTTATTATGCCGCGCTGAAGTCGCTTTAATTGTGCTTTTGTTTATGTGTAACCCTAGGAGGCGTTATGTTTACTGAACAACCTACAATGAATAGTTTATTCAGCCAACTCGGTTTAGGAAGCTCTGACGAAGAAATAGCTGAATTTTTTGAAGCGCATCGAGGACTTAATAACAGCCAGCACTTACACGAAGCGCCTTATTGGAATGAAAGTCAGTCAGCTTTTTTAAAAGAAGCT
The DNA here is from genome assembly GCF_000808575.1 of Alteromonas marina. GTDB lineage: Bacteria > Pseudomonadota > Gammaproteobacteria > Enterobacterales > Alteromonadaceae > Alteromonas > Alteromonas marina_A. Next base: position 128,257 of record NZ_JWLW01000003.1, on the reverse strand, counting down.
ATTGTTGAAGATGCTGCATGGGCTGAAATCATCGATCAATTAAATGCAGAACTTCACGAATAATCAGGTTGTTTTAGTTACCCGTTTTCGCACGCTATATTTAACGTTTTAAAAAGGCAGTTTACGCTTTGTTGCAACCAACCATCGACGATTTGTGGTTTGTTCCCTTAGGAGGGACAGGCGAAATTGGTATGAACCTTAATTTGTACGGACACAATGGTCAATGGTTGATGGTCGATTGCGGAGTATCGTTCGACGAACCTCTAGTTCCAAATTATAAAGCGGGTGGCAAGGGAGACTGCAGAACTCAATCCAAAGGGTCAACGCACAGAGTGGTTGCTCCTGACCCGACTTTCATCTCAAATCAAAAGGACTCGCTTGCGGGTATTGTTATTACGCACGCACATGAAGACCATGTGGGTGCTATTCCCTATTTATGGGAGCGATTTCAAAAGCCGATTTATACAACGTCGTTCACGGCTGAAGTGTTAAGGCGCAAGCTTGCTCGAACCAAGCTTGCAAACCGAATTGCAATCATTGAAGTTGATTCAGGCGAAATTAAGCAAATTGGACCGTTTGGCGTGCATTGGTTAGCCATTACTCATTCTTTGCCCGAACCTTTTGCCCTGAAGATCATCACCCCAGTGGGAACGGTATTGCATACTGCAGATTGGAAAATTGATGCTAACCCGATCACTGGTCAACCTTTCGATATAAACCTTTACAAGCGATTGGGTGAAGAAAATATTCTCGCCCTGGTGGGTGATTCCACTAACGCGCCAAAACCTGGTTTTTCGATCTCAGAGAGAAACTGTTACGACGGATTATTGAGCACTATAGCGCCTCTGAAAGGGAGGGTCGTTGTTGGGTGTTTTGGGAGCAATATAGCAAGGCTTATTTCACTGGCAAGAATTGCGAAGAAAACAAAGCGATACATGGGATTGTATGGACGTTCATTAATGAACATGTATGGCATTGCCAAACAACAAGGTATTTGGCCGGATGATTTACCGATTACAGATCCACAACATCTAGGGTATTTGCCACCGCAAGAGGTATTAGCAGTTGCAACAGGTAGCCAAGGTGAGAAAAATACCGCGTTGGCCCGCTTAGCACGAGATAATCATCCCCTCCTTAGTCTAGACAAGGGCGATATGGTTCTATTTTCTTCTATCGTTATTCCCGGCAATGAAGACAGTGTAGAGCGTTTGAGCAAAGCATTATCAGCGAAAGGTGTCTCTGTCATTCACAGTGAAGATAGTGTCTTACCTATTCACGCAAGCGGTCATCCTTGTGAGGAAGAACTCAAATTAATGTATCACTGGGTTAAACCCAAGATTGCGATTCCGGTTCATGGTGAGCACCACCATCTAAAAGCCCACGCGGAAATTGCGAAGTTATGTGGTGTGACTAAGCATTATGTGGGTCAAAATGGTGATCTATACAGGTTAGCGCCACAGCCCAGTATAAGAAGACAGGTTGTGCCGGTTGGACGCGTGCCAGTACAGCAAGACTAACGAATTAGTATGAATACAGTCAGTTTGTAAACAAAGCCATATAGCAGTGCACCGGATTCATTGGAAAACTTATTGCCACAAGTTGGTCAAAGGGTGTACTTTTTGCATTACAAAGCTACCAGGGTACTTTTAATAAGCCTTTAAATTTCAATGTTATAACGATATTTTTTGAGATTGTAAAAACCTCGGCATGAAGCTGCCCATGTTTCAAACATTCTGTTACACTTGAAAATATAATAAAAATGTAAATTGTGCGATCCATTCGTGATGAAGTGTTTTACCTACCTTATTCTTTTGGCTTTTTTTGTTTGTTTAGGTGCAGTGGCATCTCCTCGGTTATCTAACCCTGTTTTTCAGTCTCTCTCGACAAAAAATGGCCTGCCTCAAGATGTCGTAAATGACATTGTTATAAGCGAAGATGGATTTGTATGGATTGCCACAGAAGGTGGCTTAGTGCGGTGGGACGGCGTAAGAACTAAACTCGTAACAGGCCCAGATAATAGCCTTGCTGATGCATCAGTTCATCGGCTAGCGCTGCAAGGCTCAGAAGCGCTTTGGTTCAGTATCTATGGGCGAGGAAATTTTTATCTTGATTTAACCACACAAAATGTCGTTCAAATAGCGCCCACGAAATATCATGCCATAGAAGGGGTTGTGCAACATGCCGAGACATTTCATTGGTATACGCCAAGCAAACTTGTTATTGCACTAAGCGAAGAAGTGCAACTATTTGATACAGAAAAAAACGAAATAACCCGCATTGCTGAATTGCCGGCACCTTTGCTTGAAAATCAACATAGTATTCGTTCGGCCATAACTATTGATGATGTTTTGATAGTGGCGACGACCAAAGGTGTTTATGTTAAAACTATTTTTGATGCTGAACAGCCTTTGGTTAGCTTGGATTACCTAGGTGATACTGAGCAAAATATTGACAATATCAATGCAAAATTTCTGATGTTGGATGAGCAAAACAGAGTCTGGATTACAACGGTACTCGGGGTATTCGTTGCAGACAAAAAAGATTTTTTAGCGCAAGTCAGCGGTGTTAAAAAAAACGTATTTACACAAGTTGCATCTGATAGAAACGTGTGGACTTTGGTGCAGCACAAAGAAAATGCGTTTTGGATGGGCACAAATAAAGGCTTGTACCAACTAGTTCAAACGGCTAATGGTTGGGAGCATGAACATATCTTAGAGCCTAATAATGGTTTCACTGAAATCTCAAATAAAAAAATCACCGCAATAGCCAAAGATGAAGCAGATAATTTGTGGATGAGTTCTGTTTACGCTGGTGCTTTGTATTTTGGGGTTAAAAGCGCAGATATCTTTGCTATCCAGAATGAAAGAACAGGTGAAGAGAGTACGCTAACCAGTCATGTTGTGTGGACATTTGCTGAAACAGAGCCCAATAAAATATGGATAGGGACTGAAAACGGGCTAAATCATTATGATTTTGCTACGAATATATCCGAGAAGTTTTATTACTTCGATGACGAAGTTTTTGGAAAGGGAGCCGTCGATAAGATTATTCCTTTGCAGAGTGGAAAATTGTTCTTAAGTACTTATGAAGGGATTCGGTTATTTGACCCAAAAACAGGAGAAGTGTCTCGTCCTGAAGTATCGAGTGGAGGGGAAAATACAGTTTTTGATACTTATGGGCCCGGCATGCACTTATCCAATGAGGGCATTTTGTATTTTATTGGTTACGAAAGCTTTCTGAAATACGACGTCGTTAAAAAAGAAGTTTCGCCCTTTAAACTAGACCCACGAGTGTTCGATATCAATTTTTCTTATGGTTTTATAGGGCAGTCAAAATATCACAATGACAGGCTTTTTTTAGCTACAGAAGGAGGATTGTGGCTAATCGATCCGACTACCTCGCAGCATGAACTTGTATATCGTTTCCCAGAGGTTTATAGAGGGAGCGAACGCTCCATTACATCGTGGGTAATTGACGACATGGGCGTACTTTGGCTTGCATACAGTGGTGTGGGGCTAATAGGCCTAGATGCGGATACTTTCGAACCCCTTTATGATTTGAATGATAACAATATTTTATTATCGAACATTGTATATGGGCTTCAGAAGGATGAGTCTGGCAATATCTGGTTTAGTTCGCATAAAGGTCTTCACAGGTACGACCCTTCCACCGGTCAAATTAAGAATTTTATTTACGGTCGAGAACTAAGTGTTTCGGAGTTTAATCAGGGGGCATCGCTAAAGCTTAACGATGGAAGGCTGGCCTATGGTTCTACTAGTGGTGCCGTTGTCTTTTCTGCATCGCAACTGGAAAGTTTAGATGTTGACGGTGGTTTACTTGGCAAGAAAACCGCCATTACTGAGGTTGTACTAGGTAATCGCTCGCTAAATCAGCCCCTTAAAAACTTAAGCGGTCACCATTTTAATCTAAATTATGAGGACTATGGGCTAACCATTCACTTTTCCGCACTCGCCATGTCTGGCATAGGAAAAGTGAAGTATTACTACAAACTTTTAAATGGTGACAAAGTGGTTTCCGAAGGTATTACTGAAGATGCGAAAGTAACCTTTACTAATATCGAACCTGGAGACTATGTTTTTACCGTCGCGCCCACGCCTGGAAGCTTCGACTATAACGTTTTGCCAGCGGAAGTAAGCCTGTCTATGCCATACGCACCGCTTCGTTCGCCGTTGGCCTATTCGATATATGCCACCTTAGTCGTGGGCCTGTTAGTGGCTTACTTACTTTCTAGGCAGCGTCACTTAGTCCGATTACAAAAAGCACAACAGCAAGTGACGTTATTTAGTGATGCTTTCAGGCAAACGCGAGATTGGGTACTAATTTTCGATAAGGACAAGCGTCTCGTCGCGGCTAATCCTTCCTTTGAACAAGTGTTTGGATTTAATAGTAAAGAGCCACTGCCTAAGCAGCTTTCGCGGCTTTATATGCGCTATCCCAATCTAAATAGACATCTTTCAGGCAAGCTTCCGGAAATGCAGGGCGGTGATTTTTGGAAAGACGAAGCTGTTATTGACGGTGCCGACGGCAAGCGTTACGACGTACTGATAGATATTACTGCAGTAAGTGGCGAGACTAACGATGCAGAGCACTACCTTATTGTTATTTCAGATATTACCGAGCAGAAAAACGCAGAACGCAAGTTGCTGAAGATTGCTACGTACGACAGCTTGACGGGGCTGGTAAATAGAACATTGCTACTTGATAGACTTGAACACGCCATTGGGCTTGCTCGACATCACGAACACCGTGTAGCAGTAATGTTTGTAGATTTGGACAGGTTTAAAGGTATTAACGATTCTCTCGGCCACGATTATGGCGACAAACTGTTACGTATAGTGGCGAACAGAATGCGAAATCTAGTAGCAGAGTCTGGCACGGTGGCGCGGCTTGGAGGTGATGAATTCGTTATTGTCATCGAAGAGGTAGATGAAAGCGATGATCTAAGTTCTTTTGTCGCACAAATTATCGAATCGGTAGAAACACCAATTTCACTGGCTGAAGAAGTGCTTCGAGTATCGTGTAGTATTGGCGTTGCTTTTTATCCCGAAGATGCGTCTGAGCCCGCAGAGCTAATTAAGCAGGCCGACGTTGCCATGTATAGCGCTAAGAAAGATGCATTAAGTGGTTTTACATACTTTACCAGTGATATGAATGAGCGCGCTAAAACACGTTTACTGTTAGAAAATAAAGTTAAGCGCGCGTACTCGGATAATTGTTTCTTTAATCACTATCAACCAATCATCGATGCAAGGACAAATACCACAATAGGCGTTGAGTTACTTCTGAGAAGTAAGCTAGATGGCGAGCCACTATTCCCCGACCAATTCATACCCATTTTAGAAGAACTGAAATATATTATAGAAGTGACACGGCAAGCCATGCGTCGAGCCGCCGAAGACTTGGCATCTTGGTATAGCCAAGGCTTTACTGGGTATGTGTCGATTAACTTGTCCGCGCTTCATTTTAAGACAGAATTCGACTTAAGCGGTGTACTGAGTCTATTAAACGAATTCGATTTACCAAAAGAAGCATTCAGGTTTGAGATCACCGAAGGGGTGTTAATGGACGATAGCGATAATGCCTTGAGGCAAATTAATCGCTTTGTTAATGAAGGCTTTGTGCTAGCACTAGATGACTTTGGAACGGGGTATTCATCGCTTAGTTACTTAAAACGTTACCCATTGTCGGTGCTTAAAATAGATAAAAGCTTCGTTAACGAAATGGCGCCTGGTAATGCCAACGAAGCGTTGGTTACGACGACTATAGCACTCGCGACTAGCCTAAATATGAGTTGTGTTGCAGAAGGGGTTGAAACTAAAGCGCAGGTTGACGAACTTATTGAGAGATCGTGTTTTTTCCACCAAGGGTATTTTTACGCAAAGCCATGCGCAGCTGATGAGCTTGAACCTCTGTTGTTTAAAAAGTGGGTATAGGAGCTGTAGGCAATTTTTATCCAAGAAAGATCATAAAGAGCAAAAAGCCTCATCTATAAAAAAATTAAATCTAGCGCCCAATGCCTTGTTATTCATCGCAAAGAATGTAAACGCTTGTTTAAAAAGCTTGTTTTTCAATAAAAAATAGGGCTTATTAGAAGTCTGTGAAATCATTGTAAAAATGAGCTACATTATAACAACATATGAGTGACTTATGCCGCTAGACATGACAGCAAACGCAAATACCACGGAAGTAATAACATCGCCATTAAGTATGTTGTACCACTGGGAACAAAGCCGTGGGAACGACGTATTTCTTACACAGCCTATTAACGGTGAATACCACGACTACACATGGAAACAAGTTGCCGAACAAGCCAGAAAAGTGGCAGCACGTTTACGTGAATTCGATTTTCCTCAAGGTAGCCGTATAGGTATCTTTTCAAAAAACTGTGCTGAGTGGTTTATCGCTGATCTGGGCATTATGATGGCAGGTCACGTGTCGGTACCTATTTTCTCAACAGCCGGTCCAGACACGGTCCAGTATGTGTTGAAACATGCTGACGTACAGCTATTGTTCGTTGGAAAACTAGATAATACTGCGGAACAAGTTGCCTCTATTCCTTCAGAATATTTAACGGTTGCCTTTCCTTATCCAAACATTGCTACTAGGCAGCAGTGGAAGGAGTTTATGGATATCGCGCCCATAACAGACTCGCCTGTACCTGATATGGATGATTTGATGACCATCATTTATACGTCTGGCAGTACCGGTCAGCCTAAAGGGGTGGTGCACAGTTACAATACGGCTTGTTGGGCAGCGCGTCGCTCCCTCGATCAATTGGGTATTAACCAAAACGATCGCACAATGAGCTACTTACCACTTGCGCATATTACAGAGCGTGTACTGGTCGAGCTTTCAAGCTACTACAGTGGTGGTAAAATTCACTTTGTGGAAGACCTAGCGACATTCCAGCGCGATGTAGGTCACTGTCAGCCAACGCTATTTATTTCGGTACCGCGTTTATGGACAAAGTTCCAGATGGGCGTGTTAGCGAAAATGCCGCAGAAGAAACTGGATACGCTGCTTAAAATTCCAATTTTGAACAAAATTGTTGCGAAGAAAATTCGCGATGGCTTGGGCATTAATAACGCACGTTTGTGGGCAAGCGGTTCGGCGCCACTTGCACCAGCAGTCATTGAATGGTTCGCGAAAATCGGTATCTACATTTCTGAAGGATGGGGAATGACCGAGAACAGTGCTTATGGCACCGGCAGTGTACCTTTCCGTCATGATAAAATCGGCTGCATTGGTAAGCCATACGATGGCGTAGACATTCGCACGTCAGAAGAAGGTGAGATCCAAGTTAAGTCGCCGTGCAATATGCTGGAATACTATTTGGAACCACAAAAAACGGCTGAAGTCTTTACTGAGGATGGTTATCTGCGCACTGGCGATAAAGGGGTAATTGATGCTGATGGCTACGTTAAAATTACTGGTCGTTTAAAAGACATCTTTAAAACCGCGAAGGGTAAGTATGTTACGCCAGCGCCGATTGAAGCAAAATTCATGGAAAACCCTATTGTTGAGCAAGTGTGTGTAACGGGGACTAATTTGCCTCAACCTGTGGCTTTGCTAGTGCTTAGTGAAGAAGCGCAGAAAAAAGACAAAGCGGGCATTGAAGCAAGCCTTAAGAAAACATTCGAAGCTATCAACGCAAAACTGGAAAGCCATCAAGTTATGGATCGCGTTGTCATTATGAAAAACGAATGGAGCATCGAAAACGACTTGCTGACTCCGACGCTCAAAGTAAAACGACATGTTTTAGAAGACCGCTTTGTAGATATTATCCAAGGTAGCTATAGCGACAAATTAGTTTGGGTTGACGCGTAAAATCGTCGTTGAGTCTTTTGCTTTGGCAATAATTAAAAAAGCTCTGTCTATGACAGAGCTTTTTGTTATCGGAAGGAGACGCAATAAGCGTTGAAACTGTGTTGGGCTATAAGCACTACAGCGACGCTACATCGCGTTAAACGAAACGCACTGGTCGCTTTAAGAAGGGTAGCGAAAGCGTAACCCTTCATACACTAAGTCGCTAAACTCTGGCTTCGTTAAATCTAGGGCATCCATTACTTCTACCAGGTGCTCGTTGTCTTCACGACCTTCCCACACTTTTACGTAAGTGCCTTCTTTATAGCCGTTATCTTGGCGGAAAAAATTGAGTACATTTTTACCTACGTACTGACGATACAGTTCGTCAGCTGACATTTCACACTGGCTTACGATGAACATGAATAGTGGCACGCTAAAGCGTTTGGCGGCGCAAAGGCCCGTCATGAGCTCTAAATTATCAAGAAGCGACAGATTTGACGCGTCGTAGTCTTTGCCATCAAAAGTCACTAAGGTGTTGCCACTTGCCAGTTCAGAAGCAATACTTTTTGCAGATTCAGCGATATCGCCTTTATATTCAATAATGCAGGCACTTAGTGCAAAGTGCCAGATATCCACCAATTCCATTTGAAGCTGTGGCAAGTCTTTTTGCTGTGCTTTCCACCATTTCCAGCCGTGATGTTCAATTGCTTCAACTGACTCTACCATTGCTGCACGTAAGTATCCGTAACCAGCATTTAGCCAGTCTGGGTTTACTTTGGCGTTCATTTTATCCTGAAGAGAAAGCATAGTGGCGAGTTGTTGCGCGGTTAACATTGTTGCTCCTGACCGTGAAATTGTGTTGCGTTTCGTAAAGGCGAAATTGTACTTGAATGACGCTTCGGGAGAAACTGCTAAATTTACGACGGCGAGAGTAAAGCGCTTTCTTTAATGTCTGCTTGCTTGTGGTGCACTTGCACCACGGTAAAACTATGACTTATTGGTCATGTTTTCTACTTTTGTTTAAGCTGTTGATATTTAATGGTTAAAAAGTTGGCATTCAACCTGCACAACATAAATCGTTAACAGTGCTGCTCAGTAGCGCTAACGTGAATGAGTGCCAGGCAACGCTTATTCACGTTGTTACTGAGTAGACCGTAAACCTTACCCATACAGATTTTTCGTGTCCTGAGGTCTGTGTGGGTTTTTTTTGTCTGAAAATCGCCCACACACGCTTCTTTGTACTCATTTACTGCGCCAGATCCCTCTATCACTTTGCCTAGAACTCTCCGGGTATTGATTTCGCCATGCCCCCAGTATTTGTTTTATTATCATAAGACATTTGCTTATCTAAATTTTGGAGAAATAACTTAACTACTGAGCCCAATGCGATACACTAAATTATAAGGTCGACGATACCTGTACAGTCTTTGCACAGTATCTAAAAGCACGTTCTACAAAGGATTTTTCGATTGCTTGCGCTATATCCCTCTAATAAATTAGAACACTTAAGTTTTCTTCTCACCACGCTTTTACGTCAGCAGCCCATGGGCGTATTTACGCCAGAAACCATCTTGGTTGAAAGCCCGGGAATGCAGCACTGGGTCAGCATGCAGCTTGCCACAGAACACGGCGTGGCAATGAATATTGATTACCCTTTACCGGTGCGCTTTATGTGGAATACAGCACGTACCGTACTTGGACAGGACAAAGTACCCAAGCAATCTCCCTATCGTCGTGAAGTACTGACATGGCGTATCGACAATATTCTCCAAGATAGCTCGCTAATGAGCACAGAAGCTTTCGAGCAAGTTAACCGGTATTGGCAAAATGCCGGAAGTGAACAAGAGCAGGGGTTACAGCGCCTTCAGCTTGCTACCGCTCTGGCCGACGTGTACGAGCAATACTTGTTGTACCGCCCAGACTGGTTGTTTAAATGGGAAGCTAACGAACGCGCTGTATTTGATGACATGGAGATATGGCAAAGCGAAATTTGGCGCATATTGGTCAAAGAGCAACCGCTGCATCCTGCACGTTTGCATCAAATGACCTTAGAGGCGTTAGAAGCTGGCCATTTACCAAATGATCCAGCGAATAAGTTGCCTACTCGTGTCATAGTGTTTGCCATTAACACTATGGCCCCGCAGCTGATCGCGTTTTTTGACGCCCTCGCGCAGCACATCGATATTCATATATTTCACTTAAATCCAAGCGTTAATTATTGGGGTGAAGCGAAAAGCAGTAGCGAACAGGCGAAATTATTGCGCTTAGAAGGCCTTAAAAAATGGATGGAAGAAGATCAGTCCAACCCGCTGCTTGGAAACTTAGGTAAGCAGGGTAGAGAGCTATTCAACTTACTCACCGAACTGGATACCTTTGAGATTAGTGCGTTTGATTCACCAGATTTTGAAGAGACAAACGATAATGCTGACAGCGACAATGCTCGTGGTCTACTCGAGTATATTCACAACGATATCTTGCAAGCCGCTCAACCGAAGCCACTTACTCGCGATTTAACAGAGAAAGACGATAGTGTTACTATCATGTGTACCCATTCCGCGCTTCGCGAAGTGCAGGTATTACACGACCACTTGTTACATTGGTTATCTCAAGATAGAGCGCGCACTCCATCAGATATTCTTGTGATGTGCCCCGCCATCGAAAACTACGCGCCATTTGTTGATGCTGTATTTCACAGAGTAGGTACTAAGGCTTTGGCTGGCAGGGGGCAGGTTAGGCTTCCGTGTACCATTGCAGATAGAAGCCCAATGGATGCAGAGCCGTTGATTGCGGCGTTTATGGCGCTGTTACAGCTGCCCGATAGCCGCTTTGGTGTGTCGGACATTATGGATTATCTGCAGCTAGATTCAGTGCAAAAGCGTTTCTCAGTATCACAAGATGATATCGAGCAAATGATGGTTTGGCTAAAACAAGCTCATATTCATTGGGGTCTTAATAGCGCCCATAAAACGGCCGTTTCAGAAGGTGTTGATCTAGACGACACTTACAGCTGGTGGTGGGGAATACGTCGATTACTTATGGGTATGCTTGCACCAGATAGTGAAGTCATTGTGAGTGACTTACTCACTATTCCCGACGTTGAAGGACAAAGTGCGCTTACGCTAGGCAAGCTTATCGACGTTGTGGCGCTGTTAGGTGAGTTTGCCCAAGTATTAACAGCCCCAAGGACACCCGCGCAGTGGTCTAAAGCCTTAATATCGCTTAGAGATGCGTGTTTTATGCCGATAAAAGAGCAGCAGCAAAGTTGGGATCTTATTGCCAAAGTTGCTGCTGATCTTGCTGCACGATGCGAAGAGGCAGGTTATGAACACGAACTCACCCTTCGTCAGGTTCGCGACCTGCTACTCAATCGATTCTCGTCGCCAGATGCTGGTAACCACTTTATGACCGGTCAGGTTACGGTGTGTTCTATGCTGCCCATGCGAAGCATTCCGTTTAAAAAAGTGTGTATTTTGGGGCTGAACGACAGTGAATTCCCCAGAAAATCAAGCCCGCTAGGCCTCGACTTAATGGCGGGCGCTGGCCGCCAGATTGGTGACCGCTCACGACGTTTGGAGGACAGATATTTATTCCTCGAAGCCATTATTTCCACCAGAGAGAGCTTATATTTAAGCTACCAAGGAAACGACGTTACTAATAATAGTGAGCGGCAACCCAGTCTAGTATTGGCTGAGTTCATGGATATGTTAGCAAACAGCTACGCACTGGATTTATCAAAGTACAGCGTTAATGCGCCGCTACACCCGTTCAGTGAAGAAGGCTTTACGGGAACCTTGCCGAGCTACGAAACAGGGTGGTTACGGTTAGCTGACGCGTTACAAAAAACGAAATTAAATACTGATGAAGCAGATAATGAATCTGCCAATGATGCGGATACGGCAACGTTAGCACCATCACCTGATGCACTATCAACGCAATCGCTTCGTTTATCAGGTATTCAAATTGCGAGAGCTTTCAAAGATCCGCTGGAGTATTTCTCTGTCCAACGGCTGGGCGTGAATCTGTCTCAATCGTTTACACTACTTGAAAATAGCGAGCCGTTTGAAACCAATGCGCTGCTGCGTTATCAGGTGCTCGACGCTATCTTTTCATCTGCGGAGCGCATTGCGCCAGAGATAGATGATGTTACCCAGCTGTCATATAGTGAAAAAGTCATCACGTTTGCGTCGCTTAGAGGGGATATCCCCAATAACCCCGTTGCCAGAGATGAAGTTGAAATGTGGAAAGAAGGGGCATTGGCATTAAGTCAGGCCATGGGCCCTCATGACGCTGAACCTAAAAAAGCGCACTTTCAAGGCAAATACATCGCCTTTACTTCATCGGCTTTATTAGGCAGTGACGCGCTAGTGGAGCTTTGTGCTGGCAAGATTGACGCTCACCGCGCCTTGGGTTTCTTCATCTCCCAATTAGTTTTTTCAAGTAGCGATGAAGAAACCAGCTACAGCAAGTATCCGCTGGATGTCTATTCGTGTGCCTGGGAAAAGGGCGAAACCATTTTGAAAAAGCAGCGTTTCCCCGCTTACGACCGCGAAACTGCTGTGCGGTTACTTTTGTTTATTGAACAGCTTTATATGGCAGTTTACACGGCGCCGACACCAGTTCATTTAAGTTTGTTCGGTACGTTTATGCCCGGAACCAGAAATTCTGATACTAAGCCTGTAGTGGAAAGCATAAAGCCTGAGATGTTTACCGACATTCTGCATGCGCTACTAAATAGTGCGGACGGGACTAGTGAAGCCGACAGAGCGATACTTCGCCAAGTTCAACATGCAATTGACGAGATGTGTCCGTTCACTGATAAAGACAACGCTGTAGCTAGCGAAACGACAAGTGAAAAACATGAAAAAGCGAAACAGGCGGTGGATCAAGCCGCTGCACTTTTTGACACGATAGAATTACAGCGAGCATTAACCGACTGGCAACAAAGTAGCGGGCAGTTCAGCGCCGATATGGCAAGCAACCCTTACTTACATTGGCTGTTTCCTCAGGGCGTTAGTTGGAACGATGTGCCGTATTTAAGTGCTTTTGTGTTGCTCGCCATGGTCAACAATGCGTCTCAGGAGGAGAAGCTATGAGTTACAACCCTACATCCTCTGACAACCCTCTAGACGAGCAAGCTAAGCTGCAAACCGACGACCACAGTGGCACTGAAGCGCAACTACTCGATGTAGTCGCTATGCCGTTAAAAGGGCGCCATCTTATTGAGGCCAGCGCCGGCACAGGTAAAACCTTTAATATTACGCGCTTGTATCTGCGTCTATTGCTTGAAAACAAGCTCACCGTCAAAGAAATATTGGTGATGACTTTCACCAAAGCCGCGACCGAAGAAATAAAGGGGCGTATTGCGGCAACACTAAGAGAAGCTCTACTTATTTGGCAGCAAGCCAAAGATAACGGCAATGAAATAGACAGTAGCTGTGACCCGGTTTATCAGTATTTATTTAACAACTGTGATATTGAAGAGAGTCTGGCCCTTTTAAAAGCGGCGCAGCTAGAACTTGATGAAGCCTCGGTGTTCACTATTCACGGCTTCTGTCAGCATGTTATTACCCAGCTAGCGTTTAACAGTGGCTTTGCCATGTCGCTTAACTTGGGTAATGACACCAGCGACTTGTACCTTGAAGCTGCCGAAGACTTCATTCGAAAAATTAGCAAAAGTGAGGACGAGTTTAGGCTACTGGCAGAGTCAGGCTGGCATACACCAGAAAAACTGCTGCGAGAGTTTAACGCCAGCATTAAAAGTACTCTGACCCCAATATTGCTTAGTGAAGAAGATATTGAGGCGGCGTGTAAAAAGCAGCTAGATGAAGTGCCGCACACGTCTTTAGCCTACGTGAAGTCTCTACTTCAAAGCGTAGAAGACAATGAAGGGCTATTGGTAGAACAGCTCATCAAAACACCGGCCCATAAAAAAGAGCGGCCGCAGGAGTTGGCTGCACTTAAAGCTTGGTTGCGTTCTTGCGTAGATGAACAAAGTTATTATCTTCCGCCGCCCGAAGCGGAAGCCTTTGTTAAAGGTAACCGATATGCGCGAAATTCATCTGGCGTAAAAGAGATCTTAACGCCTATAAAAGATTTTGCAGGGGCGCTTAAAAAAGCATTTGGTGAGAAAGACAAAGCGCTTGGTAAGGTGCCTGTATTCAAGCTGGTGGTTGAAGCCATTGCGTTCATCAAATCCCGCGTTGAAAAGCAGAAAAAGCAGCTTGGCGTTATCGACTTTGACGATCTTATTCGCATGCTTGCCGACGAAGTGGTGAAGCCAAATAATACTCTTGTGCCTGAACTTCGCAAAAAATTCCCCGTAGCGCTTATCGACGAATTCCAAGATACCGATGCAAAGCAGTACGCTATTTTAGACGCAGTTTATCCTAATCTTGAGAATGCTAACGAAAGTGCGTTATTAATGATAGGTGACCCCAAGCAGGCGATTTATCGTTTTCGCGGTGGCGATATCTTTACCTATTTAAAGGCGGGTAGGCAGGCTGATTACCGCTGGGTGATGAATACCAACTGGCGCTCAGTAGAGGGAATGGTTAAGGCCTATAATCGGTTATTTTATGGTGCGCCTGTGGCATCAAATAGACCTGCCGATGTGTTTGGTTTTGATATCAAATACAACCCAGTCGAATTTACGCCTAAAGCGGCCGCGGCAAAAACGCCACTTATTGACCCTGCCGAACAAAATAGTTTAATGAAGAGCGGTGTAATGAAAAGTGCTGTAACGAAACGCAGCGCAATGAACTACGTTAGCATGTGTTTGGAAGACAAAGAAAACGCCCACATTATGCGTCGCAAAATGGCTCAGTGGATTGCGCAAGAGATTTACCGCTTATTGAACGAAGCGCACTTTCAAATCGCCAATGGTGGCACCGCGCCGGTGAAGCCTCAGGATATCGCTATCTTAGTGAAAGACAGGGCTGAAGCTGGTGCTATCAAAAGTGTACTGCAGCAAAAAGGCTTGGCGTGCGTTTATTTAAGCGATCGCAGTAACTTATTTGCCAGTGCCGAAGCCAAAGATGTACTGCGGTTACTTAACGGTATTTGGCATGCCAACGACACCAGTAAAGTGGCGTCGAGCTTGGCGTCACCGCTTTGGGGGTATAGTGCCCAAACACTCATTGAACTGCTGTACCATGAAGATGACGCGCAGTGGGATGCGGCTATCGACAAGGTATTGTCGCTGCGAGATATGTGGCTGCAAAAAGGGTGCATGAGTGTGCTGCTGTATTTAATGCAAGATAGCTATCAACCTCATGCTGACAGCGTGGAACGCGCCCTTACTAACTATCAGCATTTGGCCGAAGTGCTGGAAAAAGCCAGCACTACTCACCAGCGCCCAGAGCAGCTACTCGACTGGTTGAATAAGCAAATTCATAAGCCTGAAAGCGATGAAGAGCTTACTTTGCGTCTTGAAAGTGACAGCCAACTTATTCGACTTATTACTCAACACGGCTCGAAAGGGCTAGAGTACCCCATCGTGTTTGTTCCTTTTGCCACCGGCTATAAAGACGCCGCTAAAAACGGCAATACTACGTCGCAGATATTTACCTATTACGACGAAGAAAAACAAGATTTACAAATGCAACTGGGGCAGACGCCACAGGCCATAGCTCGCGTTCAAAGCGAGAGCGAAGCGGAAGACATGCGACTGGCCTATGTGGCGGTAACACGAGCTGCCCATCGTTGTTACATGGGTGTTGTACCGCTAACTAACAACGAAAGAAGCGCATTAGCACGAGCACTTGGTGTAAGTGGCGATGGCAGCAACAACGATTGGTCAAGTGTGTTAAACCGTGTTGCTGAAGAAGATGCGTCCCATGCCAGCCATATCGATGGCGATGAGTTTGAGGAAGTGTATACCGGCTTTGAACAAGAAGATGAGCTTCCTCAGCTTACCGCGTTGCAATTTACCGGCACGGCAAGCGAAGAATGGCGACTGTATTCATTCTCAGCCATGAGCCGTTTAACCACGGTTGGTGCTAACCAAAGCGTTGAAACAGGCAAAGCAGCAGAGTCCGGCGCAACAACAGAGCCCTTGGGTCAAACCCTTCCTAGTGTGTCCGTACTTCAAACCATTCGAGATGAAGAAGTGTATGCAAGCGACCCCCTTATGGGTGAGGTGGGTTCAATTGATGCAGACATCAATCTCTCCGAAGGTATTGAAAGTACGGTAAGTAAACATGACTTGCGTTTTACTCTTGAGAAAGGCGCGAGTGCAGGTAATTTACTTCACGATATTCTAGAGCACAGTGACTTTAGTGCGCCTGAATGGGAAGAAACGGGCAAAGAACTGGTTAACCGGTTTGGGTTAGATGAAAAGCGTACGCCGCTACTGTATGAGTGGCTAGAGGAAACACTGCAAACACCGCTTTATCCGAATATGCAGCTGAGTATGAGTGATTTGCCCTTAGCGCAAACCCTGCGCGAAGCAGAATTCTATTTTCCAATGAACGACACGCAATGGGCTCAGCTTCGTGAAGTACTCGCTACCCATAGGCAAAACGTGGCTGACATTATTGGTGGCGAGGTGGAAACTGCGCCTCAATTAATCACAGCTAAATTACAGGGAATGATGCACGGGTTTATTGACTTGATTTTTGAACATGACGGTCAGTTTTATGTGGCAGACTACAAATCGACTTGGCTTGGCGATACCCTAGATAGCTACACGCCAACAGCACTGTTTCATAATAACCAGCATCACCTTTACGACCTTCAGTACTTAATTTACTGCCTGGCGCTACATCGCTATTTAAAGAATACGCTGCCCAACTACGACCCAGATGTGCATTTCGGTGGGGTGTATTACCTGTATTTACGCGGCATGCACCCAGAAAACGAGCGCGGAGAAGGGGTGTTTTACACTGATATTCCATCGTCTGTACTCAACCGATTAGACGGGATATTTGCGAGCAGAGACGATGCCCAGCAAGGCGATGGTTCTTCGAATGCAGACAGCTCTCGCCAGCCTTTGGAACAAACGTCTTTGGGTCAGCAGCAGTTTAGTTTCGATGACGAGTAGTCAACATCATAGAGGCTAAAGCAAAGGAAAATAATGAAAAGCAATCAACACTCTGTACCGTCATTTTTTGATAACTTGTTTGGCATCGAGGCGATCGACAAATTTGTCGCAAAAGAATTTGGCTTTATTGATGAACTGGAGCAAGAAGAACAGTTTATTTGGGCTGGGATCTTAGCATACTTGTCGTATATGCAGCGCAATGGCCACAGCTGTATCTATCTTAAAGACATAGCGGGTACGACGCTTTTTAAAGAGGTAGTCGCAGAACAAGAGGCAGCCTTGGCGGTTGAAACGAATGAGCATAGCAGTAACGGGGCGGCCGCTGCTTCACTGACGCTGGTTGAACAAACCGAGCAGGAAGAAGCGCCCAAAGCAGGTGTTGACGTGCCACAACTAACGCCGTTACTTAGAATTGTAAAAAGCGCGCTGAGTAACGAGCAGGTGGCTCAACTGTTTGTCTATAGCAACGGCAAGCTGTACAGCCGTCGCTATTATGAATTTGAACAAGAAGTAGCGCGCAATGTTGTAAAACGAGCTGCGCTTACGCCCTTAAGTGATGAAGCTAGCGAAAAAGTAAAGCAACTTTGGCCCGCTATCTTTCCTACCGAAACAACCGATCAGCAAGACTGGCAGCAAATAGCGGTGGCGAAAAGCCTGATGCAACGCTTTTGCGTTATAAACGGTGGGCCAGGAACAGGTAAAACCTATACCGTATTGCGTTTATTATTGGCATTACAGGCTTGCGATGAAAACTTAAAAATTGTGCTGGCGGCCCCTACAGGTAAAGCGCAACAGCGTATGACCGAATCTATCATGAACAGCATAGACGGGCTTCGCGGCAAGTTGGACGACGCAGTGCTTAACAACGTGCCTACCGATGCTGTGACGCTACATAGATTACTAGGATTGCGCGAGCACGGTGTATCGACTAAGTTCAATCAGCACAATCAATTGGCAGCAGATGTACTCATTGTCGATGAAGCAAGTATGGTTGACTTAGCGCTAATGACGCGCATAGTACGAGCATTGCCAGACCATGCGCGACTTTATATTATCGGTGATGCCGACCAGCTTCCAGCAGTTGAACTTGGCAACGTGTTAGAGCAGCTAGTTAGTACCGAGGCAGCAAGTTTTGACGAAAACAAAAATATGCCTGATGGCACAAACAGCGCACATTCCTCACCTAGTTCAAATAGTCTTGATGAAAGATTTTCTTTAGGTGGCGTGCCATCGTCAATGCGTCAGCACATTGCTACGCTATGCCCGCATTTGCCTTTGTTACCAGTTGATGAGCAGGCCAAAAGTTATGTAGCAACTCTTCAAGCACCTCAGCGCTTCAAGGGGCAGGTGGCAAAAGTTGCAACGGCCATACAGCGAGGTGATGCAAGAGGCGCACTTGCCGCTATTACCGAAAAGGCTAGCGACAATAACGAAAGTGCGGGTCTTGGTTCAAACACTGCATCACGCCTACAATCTGGCGTTTACCTATGGCCAGAGTACCAGGTTAGCGGCCGTGATTTACACCAGTTGGCCAAAGAAAGCTTCTTACCTATTTTTGATGCTGGGAGTGCCGAAGAAGCGCTTAATCGCCTGAATGTGGTTAGGTGGCTAACCCCGGTCCGCAAAGGCGCAATGGGCGTAGAAGGCCTGAATAATTTGGTGTTCGATGCTATCAAGCACAAAATCAGAAAGCGGGAAGGGCATTTCTATCAAGGTCAGCCCATTATGATTGTAAAGAATCATCACCCACAGCGACTATCAAACGGTGAGGTTGGTGTAATCTGGCCTGACAGCAAAGGAAAGCTATATGCGTGGTTTTACCAGGACAGCCAAGCTTCAGGTCAAAACGGTTCAAGTCAGAAAGCTTCGGCAATTGCGGGAGACAGTGCTGACAATAGGCTAGAGCAAAAGCAAGCGTTGCGCAGCATATCGCTATCAAGAGTACCGCAGTTTGAAACTGTGTACGCCATGACCATACATAAATCTCAGGGCTCTGAGTTTAACCATGTTGTACTTATTCTACCTAAGCCTGATAGCGAAAAAGCCGCCAATTTATTTCATCGAGGCTTAGTATACACAGGGTTAACCCGAGCTAAAGACGGCTGCTTAATTATTTCTGACAACGCAACATTTACTCACATGGTTCAACGGGTGGATAAGCGTTATTCCGGGCTTTCTGAGGCAATAAGCTTGCAACTAGAGAGCACATCAAACGCCACCCCAGAGACTGAATAGAAATAAATGTACTCTGACCCCAAAAATTTGGGGGTCAGAGTACATTTCTGTGTGGTTATTTCACTGGCGTAAAAAGGCACAGGCCGCGTTTGTTAATATCAATAGGGGTTTTGCTGATTAGATAAATACGGGTGGGGGCAGTTACACGCAAAATTCCGCCTTCGGCATTTAAAAACTGTGAAGGCAAAAGTACAGACGTGTCTTCACTTTCTGAATTGTCGGTCTCGGCTTTCACTGCAAAGTGTGACAAACCGCAGTGATCCAGCCAACCTAATATATTATCTGGTGTCGCCACAAAATTATCATGCTTTAAAACACTGCTATGCAGGGTAATGTTCGCACCGAAAACGGGCTTGTTCTCTATCGCCATTTGCGTGTTAGGCTTTAAATGCAGACGGTATAGTCCGTGTGCTTCAGGCACAATGTCATCATTCGCATCTGTATTATTCACTAACGTAAGCATACAAAGTTTCACAGGTTAGTTTGGATGGTTTTATTTTGGTGGACTTACGGCTAGCCTGCGTTGATGTGGATCAACTGCCCTTGGGTTTACGCCTTTTGTATAAATAATTAGGCGTCTTGTGCAACAAGCATCTCACCAAGACGCTGAATAGCTTCGGTGCGCGCAGCCTGCGTACTATCAATGAAATTAAAACGCAGGCAATGTCGATACTTACCTGTTGCCGAAAATAGCTGCCCTGGCGCGACATAAATTCCTTTTTGCTTGGCTTCGTCAGCCAGCGTCACGGAGTCATAACGGCTGTTTAGCTCTACCCAAAGCACATAGCCCCCTTGAGGGTAGCTAATACGGGTGTCGGCGGGAGAGTAACGCTTAATGTCTGAACGTAGTGCGTCTCGTGCACTTAGGTAATGGTGACGCATAGCCCGAATATGTTTGTCATAACCGCCTTGCTCAATGAAACTGGCTATAGCTAATTGGGGTAGAGTAGGACACATGGAGCTACTGACATATTTAACGTGGAGCACTTTATTTTTATAGCTTCCCGGCGCTATCCAACCCACGCGAAAACCAGGCGCTAGCGTTTTTGAAAACGAGGAGCACAGTAAAACGCGCCCATCTTTATCGAACGATTTAATGGTTTTTGGACGAGGGTAGGCGTAGGCAATATCGCCGTAAATGTCGTCCTCTATAATGGCTACGTCGTACTCTCTGGCCAATTCATATAACGCTTTCTTTTTCGCCTCAGGCATAACAAATCCTTGAGGGTTATTTACCGTTGGGGCGACTAAAATGGCCTTGATCGGCCATTGATCAAGGGCTAGCTTTAATGCCTCTAAACTCAGTCCTTTTTCAGAGTCGGTGGGGATCTCTAACGCTTTTAATTCAGCGCCTTTTATAGCTTGCATAGCACCGTAGAACCCTGGGGATTCTACCGCTATCACATCGCCGGCGCTCGCCACCGCGCGAAGGCACACAGATAAGGCTTCCTGGCAGCCAGAAGTCACAATGAATTCGTCGCTTTGCAACACACAGCCAGATGCTGCGGCCAATCGGCTTAGCTGTTTTCGCAGAGTTTCATCACCTTTTACGTCACCGTATATCATGCCGTCCAACGCTCGATGTTTGGTGAGTTCATGCAGGCGTTTTATAAGCGGTTTAAGGGTTTTGGCAGTCATGTTGGGCATGGCATGCTGAAACTGGCACAGGGTTTTAGCGTCATGATCTTTATTGAAGGTATTCAGCAAAGTGTCTAACACGTCTTCCCATTGAGACACATCCATAGGGCGTTGCGGTGGCTTCGTCATGCTAGGGGGATTATCTATTAATACACTACGGGCGACAAAATAACCTGATTTAGGTTTTGCCTCTACCAGCTGCTGAGCTTCCAATACTCGATATGCTTCTTGTACGGTGGCGATACTCACTCCATGTTCTGTTGACAGCTGCCTAACCGAAGGTAACTTGTTCCCCACCTCAAAAACACCACGCTCGATTTGGGCTTTAAGTTCATTGGCTAATGTTTCGTAAAGCGTCATCGCAATATTTATTCTTATGAAGTCATTTTCATACAGATGACTATATCTTAATTGACAGGAGCTTTTAACCATACAGATTGGTGAAATTACTACCATACAGACGTTACAATGACTAAACTGTATGGCTGTTTTTAAGTGTGTTTGGGTATGATGCATACAAAAATATGATTGTATTGTGTTGGTGAAAAACAAGCGTTTGGTTAACCGGCCCCTTTCTTTTAAAGAAACGCATTGCTCACCTCAACACATAAGGACTGTCATGGAAACATCTTTACTCATCGCGCTTGCGACATTCGCGTTCATCAGTACGGTAACGCCTGGCCCGAATAATATGATGCTATTGGCTTCTGGAGCACAATACGGTTATAAACGTTCGCTGCCGCACATGCTGGGTATTGTAATTGGTGTTGCAGGTTTAATGATAGGCACACTGCTTGGCGTTGGTGCGCTGTTCAACATATTTCCCGTACTGTACAGTGTGCTAAAAGTGCTTGGCGTGGGATATCTGTTATGGTTAGCGTTCAAAATTGCCACTGGCCCCGTAGATGAGCCAGTAGGCCTAGTAGAAAACAAAATTAAGTCGACCAAACGCCAAGGGCCGCTCAAGTGGTGGGAAGGGGCATTATTTCAGTTAATTAACCCTAAAGCATGGATGATGGCGTTAGCCAGCGTAGGCACGTTTTCACTGCCTGGCGAGCACTACATTCAATCTGGTATTGCGATTGTTACCGCTTTTACCGTGATTGGTTTTCCAAGCATCTCGCTTTGGGCAGCGGTAGGCGCAAAAATACGCGTGTGGTTGAGTTCGCCAACTCGAAGACGGCAGTTTAACCTTACAATGGGCGCGGCCACAGCAGCCACGTTATTTTTGATAGTGTAACGATAAAATCATAGCTATTCACGCTCATCTAGGACGCGACGATTAAATCTAGCGCAAACAATACAAATACAAGGAGCAGGTCTTCATGGAATTGAACCAAGTTACGTTACCCGTTACCAATATGGTCGAAGCGGTAGAGTTTTACCTTACACTTGGGTTCACTCAAATTGTAGATACATCGCATTATGCCAGATTCACCTGTCCTGAAGGCTCGTCCACTTTTTCGCTCTCTTTAGAAAGCGAAAGTGCTCAAAATCACAGTGTGATTTATTTCGAACATGAGGCGCTAGACGAGCTGTATACCTCTCTTGTGGAAAAAGGTATTCGTTTTGAGCAGCCGCCAACGCAGCAGCGCTACCTTTGGAAAGAGGCCATTTTAAGCGATCCATCTGGCAACAAAATAAAGCTGTACTGGGCAGGAGAGAATAGAGTGAGCCCGCCTTGGAAAGTGGAAATAAAGCAGTAGCCATTTAGATAAACTTCAAGAAAAACCGAGATAACCAGTGACAGACTCCCAAACTAGCGTGCACTTTCGCTTAACAAAATTAGATGCCATGCAGGCGTATACGCTAAAACGAGAAATTGAAGGCGCTTACTTTAGTAAGCGTGAAGAATTTGTAGATGAAAAAGGCTCAGGTGCGTTCATTGGCATGGTGCCTTTAAAAGAAAGCCTGTTTGACGAACTCAACGATTACGTTATTCGCCAGCAAATTCAATATGATGACTGCGATATTTATGTTGAATCAAAAATTGCTAACGGTGATATTGCCGTGCCAAGGGTGGTAAACAAATTGCTCAAATACATCGACTGCAAGCTGACTTTCGCTTTTGCGAAGTAGTTTCAATTGAGGTGCGCTACTTAAGCGTGAACCGCCAAGGCAAGGTTGTGTCATCCCGTGCACCTAGCTTACCGGTTTGATCGTCTTTTGCGTAGTCTATGCCAATGCGATGCGAACTAATGATATGTTTACTAGCAATGGCATGGTTACTTTCCTCAATCCAAATCAAAGTGTTATTCACTACAGGCTCACCATTAAGCGCAGGTGTTATCGCAAGAGCTTGTGTCAGCTTAGCTGGACCGTCACATAGATTACGCAATGATGTGTTCACGCCGCGACGTTCACGCATTTTGTCTACACCTTCTGTAGGCTTAATTTTTCGGATCAGAACTGAATCAGTGTGGTCAGCGTCATTTGTAACAATATTCAACATACTGTGAGAACCATAAATGGTGTAGATGTAAGCAACGCCGCCTTGCTTTTTAAGTGTTGATATCGAAGAAGGGCGCCGCAACAGGTGTTTTTCCATGGCAAGATCCTGATGACCACGGTAGGCTTCCGTTTCTGTTATCGTTCCCCCGGTTAGTACGCCGTCGACATTACTAAACAGGACGTTACCAATGAGCGTCTTTGCTATATTGACGACATCGCTATCAGTGAAAAAAGAACGCTGCATTTTTTGTTTAGGTTTATTAATCAACAGATTAAGACGACTTCGTAATTTCGCTGTGAGATTTTAGCACTTTGCTACCGTCGTCCTGTTCAATGAGATAGGCTGGGTCGCTGTCGCTAGCCTCTCGTTTAACCGACGAACCCTTAATCGTGCGCTCTACATCATTGGTAAATTTTTCTCTGATATTTCCCGTTGCACTACCGTTTCCCCATTCCCATTCTACTTCTGTGTTTACCGCATAATGTTTCATAATTATTCCCTAAGCCACTAAATCAACTATTAACTTAGTTGTTTAACGAAAAGAATAAGACCTGAGTTCAAAAAGGGGGAAAATAAGGATGGTAAAAAAGTAAAGAAAGTTTGAAACCCTAGGGCCTGTTGACCTTTGTTGTACATTTTTGCAGCGGTCTGTGTGCCATCTAGACAAGGCGGATGTTTGACGGTTTAGTGGTTCTAAATCGAAAACATTCAACGCAGTATAGATGGCACAAAGGCGCTGCCCGAAGGGGTCGTTATGGAAGCCTTTTACTCTTTGTCACAGTCCTTTAACTTAGCTCGCTAGGCTTGCAGGACTGTTTCGCGATTAAAAGGCTTCCATTTAGACCAAAATTCGTACACCAAAGGTCAACAGGCCCTAGGAAAGGGTTTCAACTTGTTTTTGTTTGGGTAGTTGTTTTTGCGTAGCTGAACTCCCGGCGGTAGCAATAACGACTAAAGCCACTGCAAACCATTGGGAAAGCGTGAGGGTTTCATCAATAATGATGAACGCCGCTATGGCTGCAACGGCAGGCTCAACACTCATCATAATGCTGAAGGTTTGCTTAGGCATATTGCGCATTGCACTCATTTCTAACGTATACGGGATAGCCGACGAGAATACGCCTACAGCGACCCCGATGAAAATAGCCTGTGGCGAGAGTAAGGCGATACCTTGACTTGCAACGCCAATAGGCACTACACAGATAGCTGCTACTAGCATGCCTAATGTTACCGTAACACCGCCAGAACCTTCGTTGCCTGTTTTGTTTCCAAATACGATATAACCGGCCCAAAACGCTCCGGCTGTAAGGGCAAGAATAACGCCGACGGGATCTAAGCTCTCGGCCGACGCGCCGCCAATATCGGGAAGCAGCAAACAAACGCCTGCAACGGCTAAAATAGCCCAAGCAAAGTCTCTCTTTTTTCTGGCACTAAAAAATGCCACGGCCAATGGCCCGGTGAACTCAAGCGCAACACCTATGCCAAGGGGAATACGCTCAATCGCAAGATAGAAGATGATATTCATTGCGCCTAAGCAAGCGCCGTAGAAAATAACGTTACGCCATCCTTTCGCGCTCAAGCGCGCTCTCCAAGGCCTAAAAATTATTGTTAACACCAACGCGGCGAAAAACGCACGAAGAGCACTGGTGCCTTCAGGGCCGACGATAGGAAAGAGTTGCTTCGCAAACGATGCACCAGACTGTATGGTTACCATCGCCAGAAGCACTGCGACTATGGCAAGTAAAAAACTTTGATTCACAATATATTGCAACCTGGATGAGACAAAACAGGATTATATTTGTTCTAAAACTGAAATGCTCGTTGATAAGGGAAAGTATTGAAAATTAAAAGGTGATAACAGCTAGTTTCATTATTTTAAACCAATGAGCCTTTTACTTTGCAGTTAGAATACACATAAAAAGTAAGTGAAATAACCAAGATCTGAATGGTGGGCAAAGCACAAGCGTGTATCATGATTATCTCGCACAAATAAATGGAATAAAGACATGGAAATGCGACAACTCTCTTCACCGATAAATATTAAAGGCTTTTCGGTGATTACCAATAATCACACTGAATTCTCACCACTGGGAAAGATACCCACACTTTGGCAAAGGTTTGATAATTCGATAGCTGTTGACTATAAAGGCGGCGAGCGAGTGTATGGCGTGTATTTCAACTACGAATCCGATCTTTCCGGTGACTTTTCCGTGTTGGCTGGGTTTGACGGTGACTCAGTGCCCGAACATTTAAAGGTTGAGCACATCACTATTCCCGCAGGAAAGTATCTCGTTTTTTCGCGACAAGGTGAAATGCCGCAAATTGCCATTGATGCATGGAGCGATATTTGGCGCTATTTCACAGAAGGAGGTGCCGAGTATGAAAGGACGTTTTCAATAGACTTCGAGCACTATGTGAATGGCAACCATATAGACGTTTATATAGCGATAAAATGACGTCATGTTAACTTTATAATAAAAAAACGGCGCTAATAAGCGCCGTTTTTATCATTGTTCAATATTACGTAAATTACATTTTGTACGCTACGGTAACGTATCCGAAGCGGCCAATGTTGTCGTACGCGCCGTCTATTGAACCCGTGCCTGTCGTGCCTGTCGGTAGCGCACGATTAAACAGGTTATCAATACCCACGGTTAGGCTAACACCGTTAGCAAAGTTGTAACCCGCGGTCACGTCAGTCACAGCGTATGAAGGCAGTTCCATACGGTTGCTCGGATTTGGGTTATGCGCTAACTCTTGGTTGTCGTAAAGGCTTGAACGTTCTAGGTAGCGAGTTTTCCAGCTTGCTTCCCAATCACCACGGCTATAGTTGATGGTGAATACACCCTGCCAATCAGATTCACCTGCCGTACCTGCGTACTGATAGAATACCTCAGGGTTATCTTGGAATGGGAATTCTTTGCGGTCTTTAAGGTAAGTCGCAATCAAGCTAGTACGGAATGCGCCTTCTAGCGCGTCGAAATCATATCCTAGTTCGAAGTCGATACCCTTGGCTTCTTGACCCGCGATGTTCAATGCATAGCTACGAATCTGAGTGATTTCACCGGTAGTTCCATCACGGTCGATAAGGCCACAGTATACGTTGTTAATACCCGACTCAGAGTCAACACAGCGATCCAATATTGTTTGGCCGTCAATAGACGAAATCGCGTCTGTCAGCTCGATTTCCCAGTAGTCAACAGTAGCGGTAAAGCCTTCAAACCAGCTAGGAGTATAGACAACACCTAGTGTTTTAGAGATTGAGCTCTCCGCTTGCAAGTCGATGTTTCCACCGTTTACGCCCTCTAGCGTTGCTGAGTCGTAATCAGAGTTGAAATCTGCAGGGATACCTAACGCTGCACAGTTTGCAATGCGTTGGTCGGCGTTGGCTAAGTCAGCAAGGTTGTCTGTACGACATGGATCGTCTACGCGGAAGAAGGTTTGGCTTGCTTCACCATAAAGTTCACCGATGTTCGGCGCGCGTAGTGCAGATGATTTTGTCGCACGTAGACGTAAATCTTCATACACTTTCCAATCTAGACCAAGCTTCCAGCTTTTCGCGTTGCCAATCGAAGAGTAGTTGGCAATCCGCGCCGCAGTATCAAATGTCAGCATTTCTACGCCAGGGAGATCGGCAAGTAGTGGAATAGTAACTTCAGTAAATACTTCTGATACATCGTAATCGCCTTTATCTTCACCTAGAGTGTTGAAAAAAGTACCCGCTGCATTATCAGGTTCTTCAATTTCGCTTTTTTCTTTGCGATATTCAACACCGGCTGCAAAGCCAACGTATCCTGCAGGTAATTCATAAATACCAGAGTTTGCGATGGTTGCGCCAGCGTTGTATTGTTCAATTTTGCTTGTGCCAACTGATGTAGTATTGACGTAGTCAATTGCTTCTTGTGAAGGCTGACCAAAGCCCATAATGTTCAACGGTACACAGCCGTCATCACTACCTGACGCACAAACAATGTTTCCATCGCCGTCAGTTATTGCGTTAAGTGCATTCTCGAAGTTTTGCAAAACAAGGTTGTTGCGGTTCTCACGCTCTAATTCAGTTTTGCCGTAGTTTACAAATGCCTCGTAGTTCCACTCGTCACCAATGTAGCCTTCGATACCTAGCACGTAGCGGTAAGTTTCACGCTCGTCTGCTTCGATGCGGCGCCCTAGGTCAGTCATCATGCGGTTAAGCTGAATGCTGTCTAGTTCATTTTCATCCATATATGCGGCAACGCTATCATCTAGAAAGGCATTGTTACGATAAATGGTTGTCTCTGAGCCGCCATAGAAGAAAGCAGGCTGGCCCATTGTAATTGCACGAGTACGCGCGTACTTAGCCTGTGCATACACTGTGGTGTCGTCGTTTAGCTCGTAGTTACCTTTTACATTTAGGTTAGTACGATCAAACTCAGGCTGAAGCTGCGTAAACTGGCGCAGGTTAAACGAATCACAGTTTGCGCAGAACGCACCGTCTACTTGGTCACCGGTGTAGATTTCGCGAATTGAACCGTCAGCGTTGAAAGTCTGAAAGTTGCCGCCAAAAACGCCAGAGTTGTTTAGTGTGTAGTAGCCCGCATTAGCAGTGTAAAAGTTGTCAGGAAATGCCGTTGAATTTAACTGGTCTTCACTGCGCTCGTATCCCATGATGCTTTCAAAGCTCATATTACGATACGACGTTGCAGTCCAAGGGTTGTCAAGGGCCTCTAAAGCTTCTTGTGAGCTGTATTCGGCTGCAAAAGCAATGTTGCCGCGATCATTGTCGAAGTTAAAGCCGTATGATGCTTGGTATTTGTCGTTCTTATAACCGTTTTCCTGTGCAAAGCCTTGCGTCGCACTCACGTCGAAACCTTCAATGTTCTTTTTAAGAATGAAGTTAACAACACCAGTTACTGCATCTGCACCATAAACCGCAGAAGCACCGCCAGTAACGATTTCTACGCGCTCAATCCATGAAGTAGGGATGGTGTTGGTATCAACCGCTGCAGAACCAGCTGAAGAAGATACGTGACGTTTACCGTCTACCAATACTAACGTGCGGTCAGTACCCATACCACGTAGGTCAAGAATATTTAGACCAGCAGTTCCAATAAATTGACCTGAATTACCCAATGAGAATGTGTTTGCAAGTGAAGGAAGCTCATTAAGCACCTCACCAATGTTCATCGCACCTGAATTAAGAAGTGACTCACCAGAAATGGCTGTTACTGGTGATGGAGCGATAGCGCCCTGACGAGAGATACGAGAACCGGTGACCTGAATTTTTTCAACGTCAGCGCTTTCATTTGTTGAGTCCTGTGCAAGAACGTTGCCTGAGGTCAACGCGACACTTCCTGCTAATGCTAACTGAACTGCAGTTGCAATATTTTTCATGGATTGTTCCTAGTGAATTAGATTTACGTGCTTGTTGTTGGTTAACGCCCCGTAAATAGGCAAGGGCTAGCCAAATTGCATGCGTAGTTTTTACTTATGTTGCAATGGCGCGCATTCTAATTATCTAGTATTAAATAAATCAATTTTTTGCGGTGAATTAAATTCTAGCTATGAAAGAGTTAACTTAATTTTAAAGAATTTATAAATAGTAGGTTTAATTAATATTTTTAAGTTTTGTATTAATAATGTTCAATAATTGTTTTTATATTGACCATGTGGTCGAAAAGTGTCTTTTTAGAGCTCTTATTAAGCGGTTTTCGTCTTGTTTTTCATTTGCTTGTTTAATTTTGAGTTAGAAGGTTTTTGCTCGTATATTGCACTAACTGAGTAAATTTAAACCGTGTATATTAAAGTTTCTTTTTTAACGTGAATAATAGTTGTTTTGTCGCTGTTTTAAATCAGGTAATTACTAATGTTGCTCATAAGTTAAATATTCGTTACTTCTCTATGTGTTATATTTTCTCTCTTATTTCTTTATGATGTTTTTAATTATCCTTGATTCTGTGGAAACTATAAATAATGTGGGGGAGTTAACCTTAAATAAGGTCGAAAAGATGAGAATAACGCTGATACTCTTTTTAACCGCTAGAAATAAAAAAGCCCACGTTGATGTGGGCTTTAGTGCGCTTTCAAAATGCTCTTGCTTAACAAAAGTTTTGAGGCGTATTAAGCACTGAGCTTCTGAGCTAATTCCTGCCTTACTATTTCAGCGCCAGCGCTGAGCGCCTCAAGCTTGCCTCGAGCAACCTGTCGAGAAAGAGGGGCCATACCACAGTTTGTACAAGGGTAGAGTTTGTCGGCATCCACGTACTTTAATGCTTCACGTAATGTAGCTGCTACTTCTTCTGGTGTCTCTATTGTGTCAGTTGCAACATCAATAGCGCCCACCATCACTTTTTTGCCTTTAAGAAGCGAGATTAGCTCAATTGGTACATGAGAGTTATGGCACTCCAGAGAAACCATATCAATATTGGATTTTGCTAGCTTAGGAAAGCTCTCCTCATATTGTCGCCACTCAGAGCCCAATGTCTTCTTCCAGTCGGTATTAGCTTTGATGCCATATCCGTAGCAAATGTGCACTGCAGTTTCGCATTTAAGCCCTTCAATGGCTCTTTCTAATGCGGCAATACCCCATTCATTGACTTCATCGAAAAATACGTTAAACGAAGGTTCATCAAACTGGATAATGTCAACACCAGCAGCCTCAAGCTCCTTTGCCTCTTGGTTTAGTATTTTGGCAAACTCCCACGCAAGTTTTTCGCGACTTTTATAATGGTCGTCGTACAGCGTATCAACCATCGTCATAGGGCCAGGTAACGCCCACTTTATGGGCTGATCGGTTTGGCTCCTTAAGAACTTTGCGTCTTCAACGAACACTGATTTTGGCCGTGTAACAGCTTGGGTAACGACAGGTACGCTAGCGTCGTAGCGATTGCGAATACGTACGGTTTTACGGTTTTCAAAATCAACACCGTCTAGGTGCTCAATAAAGGTAGTTACAAAATGCTGACGGGTTTGCTCACCGTCACACACAATATCTATGCCTGATAGGGCTTGTTCCTGAAGCGTAACGCGAAGCGCGTCTTTTTTGCCTTCCTCTAATGCTTCATCTTCTAGCTTCCACGGCGACCACAGGGTTTCAGGCTGTGCTAGCCACGATGGTTTTGGAAGACTGCCTGCAATAGAAGTGGGGAGTAGTTTTTTCATGTAATTCGCTTTCTTCTAATCAATAATTTGTATGGATGCGCGAAGGGCAGAACGTGCTGCCCTTATCATAGTTTTGTGTCGCAACGTATGCGGTTTGAATATCGCAAGTATTAAAATGAACTTATCAGGCGTAGCTTGCTGTGAATTGCGCTAACTTGTGTTGATAAGGCTTTATAAAGTTCTCTTCTACGAACTTGCCTTGTTCAACGGCTAGATGAGTCCGCTCTTCACGGTCATAAACAATGCGAGTCACTGAGTGATCGCTATTTTTCAAGTTTGGTTTGTAGCTTAAACCTGCCTGGGCGTTAGCGTTATAAATCTCAGGGCGATAAATTTTCTGGAAGGTCTCCATCGTAGCAATTGTGCTGATAAGTTCTAAATTGGTGTAGTCGTTTAACAAATCACCAAAGAAATAAAATGCAAAAGGAGCAGCACTGTTTGGTGGCATGAAATAGCGCACGTTTAAGCCCATCTTCTTGAAATATTGTTCAGTTAGTGATGATTCATTAGGCTGATATTCAACACCTAAAACGGGGTGCTGATTTTCTGTTCGACGGTAGGTTTTATTGTCGGAAACGCTTAAACAAATGACCGGCAGCTTTGAAAAATGTGCTTTATAGGCTTCTGAATTAACGAAATACTTAAACAACTTTCCGTGCAGATCACCAAAATCGGTGGGGACACTGAACGAAGACTGGCCGCGATTGTGATTAGAGAGGCGAACGCTAAAGTCATAATCGCGAACATAAGACGAGAAGTTGTTTCCCACAATACCTTGGGTACGCTTGCCCGTTTTTTTGTCAATGATATTGGTTTGTAAGATTTCGATAGTTGGGAATGTGTTGCCGTTACCCTCAACGTCGATATCTACCGACACAATTTCAAGTTCGACGGCATAGCGATCGCCACTTTCATTATCCCAGCTAGCCAGTGCATTAAAGCGGTTGTTTATCATGCTTAGTGCATCGCGCAAATTTTCTTTGCGGCGTTGACCACGAGCTAAATTGGCGAAGTTGGTGGTGATGCGTGTGTTGTCTGAAGGGCGATAATCTTCATTAAACTGAACGCTGTTAATAGTAAAAGAGAAATCTGTGTTCACGTTGTTGTTCATGAGAATGCGCTTCTATTCCTAAAGTTAAACCGAGTAGTGAGACTGCTGTAAAAGCTATGAACACGTTATACGTTGATTTAACTATGAATAAAAATGACTTATTTTCATTTTATCATGAAATATTGTCATGTATTGGGCGGGCGAAGAGCTAGTCGCCTACTATTGAGGCGGTAGATCTTTACTTGAAGTTGAGGTTTGCCATGAAATGCACAAATTATGCGTGTCTGATAAAACGTAATCATCACCGCCACTAATGATTGCGTAACGCATCAATTAATTCGTCTTTGCTCATGTTAGAGCGACCTTCAATGCCGACTTCCTTGGCCTTTTGATACAGTTCCTCTTTAGTGCGATCCTCGTACTTTTTGCCTTTTCCACCATCTTTAGAAGGCGTTTGTTCGCTATTGGCTTGCGCATTGGCAATGCGCGCCGACTTCTCTTTGCTATAGCCTTCCTCGCGAAGGGCTTCGTAAGTGTCGTCGTTTTTAATTTGGTTGCCGTGGTCCTTAGCCATATTTAACTCCTGTTTTGCATACTGAGTAATCGATTAATGTTTCGCCGTAATTCTTACTTTGTATTTACATAGATGGATTACACAGTCGTTTAAAAGACAGGCTTCAAGTGCGAAGAACCAATAGCGAGAGAGTGCTACGCCTTTAACATCAGAAAAAATGTCATTCATCGCAAACGCTAAAAACGACAAAATAACGCTGCACCGTAATGTAACGACTTAACGCGTTAAAACTTCTTATATTGTCAATTTTAGTGCGCCACATGCACGTAGAAAGTGCATTTATGTCAATGGTTTAGCGTTTTTATGCTATTGCGCGTTTAAAATTAAGCCTTTAGTCTAAAGTGAATGTAGACGGAAGACAGAGCGAAATATGAATAAAAATGAACAACAGAGCACCGTGAATTCTTCACGCCGTAATTGGTTAAAGTCAGTGGGATTAGGTGCAGGAGCAGTAGCGCTAACGACCAGCGTTGACAGTATTATGGGCGACCTTCGTGCCGCAGGTATGCAAACTGAACACTTCCCGTCTGCTACCCCCAATGTAAACGATGGTCTTATTCGCTTATCGTCAAATGAAAACGCCTTTGGGCCGTCAAAAAAAGCCGCAAAGGCAATGCAAAGCGAGCTTTTAAACCTAGCGCGTTATACCGACGCTACGGTTGAAGTGTTAGCGCAAAAAATTGCTGAGCAAGAAGGCGTATCTGCTGAGCAAATCGTAATTACGAATGGATCTTCACCTATTCTTTTTGGCTATGCGGACTGGATCACCAAAAACGGCAATAAGCTGGTAACGTCTATGGCAACCTACGAAGGCGTACCACGGGGCGCTGAGTTTATGGGGGCAGACGTGACCTACGTGCCGTTAGCCAATGATATGACTTTTGATCTAGATGCAATTGAAGCAGCAGTAACCGAAGATACGACTGCTGTGTACGTATGTAATCCAAATAACCCGACAGGGAGCATGGTAGATGCGGCGAAGCTTACCGCTTTTGCAAAACGCGTATCGAAAAAAGCACAGGTTTTCATCGATGAAGCCTACATTGAAATGTCTGATGCTTACCCCGCAAATGTGCAATCGAAGCTAGTAGCTGAAGGGTACAACGTGGTGATTTGCCGCACCTTCTCTAAAATTCACGCCATGGCGGGACAGCGTCTCGGTTACGCCATCATGCCTGCTGAGCAAGCTAAAACAATGGGCGGTATGCTGCGCATGGGTGGTGTGAATTACTTGGCATTAGTAGCGGGTATGGCTAGCATGGATGACCACGCGAACCTAAACACCATGCGCTCACGGATTAAAACTGAGCGCGAAAAGTTAGTAAAAGTTGCCAAAGAATTAAAGCAGCCGTATGCGCCGAATCCACAAGGGAATTTCATTTACATGGATACGGGTATGCCGCACGACAAGTTTGCGGAAAAAATGAAAGCTCAGGGTATAAAGGTAGTAGGGCGCACCTGGCCCGGTTTTGATTCTTGGTCGCGAATAAGTGTGGGTACGCCAGCAGAAACAGACGCATGCGTTAAAGCATTAAAAGCAGTACTCGCTTAAAAAACAACAATAACACCTAGCGCAGAGAGAAAAGGCTGAACGCAAGTTGTGTTCAGCCTTCATTTTTTGAATCGCTATTTCTCGATAGCAAACGTTAAGCCTGCTTTTTCTTCTAAACGGCTGATAAGCTTGTTACCGAGTGCTGCCGCAGGAGTGAAGAAACCACCAGATAAACTAACGTCTTTGCACAAGCAAAGGGCAGATTCTGAAATCATTTTACTGGTAGAGCCGTAGCCTGGATCTTTGTCGCCTTTTACCGATACGGCTAGCATATCACCATTGGCAGCGGTACCCACAAACATGACATCGTAAAAGCCATTTTCGCGCTCTTCTTTGCTCGGGCCTTCACCTGGTTTAGGGCCATCATCACTAGCAAGCGACTTATCTTTGGCAACGTGATTCGCCATGGCTTCACCTTTCTCGCCTGGGCCGGTCATCATCATTTCATCGTACTGAAAGTTCTTACCGTAGCTATATCCGCCCAGATAGTTCGTGCGATGAACGTTTTTAGTATTGATGGCCGCCATAATAAATGGTGCAACCCATGTGCCTAACTGTTCATCGAAGTAAGGTTTGTTGCCATCGGGTTGTGTCTGATTTGACGTGCCATCGGTTAATGAGTGCGGGTTAATAAGCGCAGCCATGACAGACTTATCTTTGTGCGCAGCCGCCATGGTCGCTTTTAAACTTGCAGCCGTACCGCCAGAGAACGTGCCCTGCATTTTACGAACGCGACCTTTTACATATTCAATGACATCGCCAGTTTGCTTTTTGGCATGTTCTTGAAGGTAGTACACACCAAGGTCAAAAGGCACAGAGTCAAAGCCACACGAGAACACAATGTTAGCGCCGGTTTCTTTGGCTTTCGCTTCATATTTGTTGATCATTTGGTGCATCCACGCTGGCTCACCACATAAATCCGTATAGCCAGTACCGTTATCGACGCACGCAGAAAGTAATTTTTCGCCGTAAATTTGGTATGGACCAACAGTGGTGAGTACTACCGCCGTGCGCTTTGTCATGGCATCGAGTGCTTCGGCATCGTCACCATCGGCTACAATACTAGCTACACTATCACTAATGCCTAACTCCTGTTTTACGTCGTTAAGCTTTGCTTCGTTACGACCTGCCACTGCCCATTTTACACTGCTGTCGCTGCCATACTGCGCCTGAAAATATTCAGCTACTAATTTGCCCGTAAAACCTGTAGCACCGAAAATAACTACATCAAATTCCCGTTCGTTACTCATTGTTTTATCCTGTTTTATTTCGTTTCGACACGAGTTAACCATTTATGTGACCCAATATACGCACAAGCGCCCATATCTATCATTTTTTTCGGTAATATTTGTCTATTCACGAAATTAAACGGTAACTGGTAAAAACCGTTAGTTTAATGACGCTACAAACTCAGCCAGCCGTGACAGGCCTTCCTTCAAGCGTTCAATGCTAGTGGCGAAAGACAGTCTTACGTAATGGTTGGCATTGTGCTCACCAAAATCATTACCCGGCGTAAGCGCTACATGATGTTGTGAAAGTAGGGCATCACAAAATTCAATTGCACTTAGCCCTGTGTGCTTAATATTGATGTAGGCGTAAAACGCACCGTCAGGCTTTGCATCTAAACCAAGCCCCATATTTTCAAGAGCATTAAAAACCAGGGAAGCTCGCTTTGCTAGCGTATGGCGGTTTTGCTCGCATTGCGCCAAAGCTTCTGGGGTAAAGCACGCAAGAGCGGCTTTTTGCGATAGGGTAGAGGGGCAAATAAACAAATTCTGCGCGAGTTTTTCAACGATGGGCGTCATCGCTTCAGGTACCACACACCAGCCAAGACGCCAGCCGGTCATACCGAAATATTTGGAAAAACTGTTTATTACGACAACTGTTTCTTCAAGCTGTGTATTGGCAAGTACGGTTTGAAGTTTGGTATTAGTGCCCAGGGTCGATTGGGAAGCGAATGCATCATCGCGAATATCAAGATTAGCCGAAAGCGAAAGATCCAAGTAAATTTCGTCAACAATTAAAAAGCCACCTTTGGATTTGCAGTATTCGCCAATTTTAATCAGTTCTTCTACATCTATAACCGTACCTGTAGGATTGGCAGGTGTGGCGATAAGTACACCTTTCGTGTTGTGCTTCCAATTATCAGCAACACTTGTAGCGGTTAGCTGAAAGTTATCCTCGCTGCGTGTTGGCACCAGCGTTACCTCTGCGCCAAATGCGTTTAAAAATCGTCGGTTACAGGGGTAAGACGGGTCGCCCAATATCACGTTGTCGCCTGATTCAACCAAGGCAGCACTTGCCAAAAGTAAAGCACCAGAAGCCCCAGCGGTAACTACCACTCTAGAAGGGCTTACCGCTACGCCATGTTTAACTTCATAAAAACGTGCAATGGCTTCACGTAGTTCAGGCATGCCCAGCGCCGAGGTATAGGGAAAATCTGGGGCACTCAAGCTTTCTTTCATTGCCGCGAGCACTGTCGCGGGTGCGCCGAAATCAGGCTCGCCTAAATTAAGTCTTATAACATCTTTACCTTGCTGTTCTAGTGCCGTGGCTTTTTCGCCATAGGCCATAGCAAGAAACGGAGAAATCGCCGTAGCGCGAGAGGCAAACTTCAAAATAAACCCCTTATTAGTAGTGCCAATTCAAACTTTACCGCAATTAGGGACCACTCTTGGTTATGATTCAAGGGAATTCTTTGAGAAGTACAATTAACTCGCTGAATTACTTTTTTGCTAACTGTTTAAACGAACAAACTTTTCAGCCAGCTCGTCTAGTGACTCTTTATTGTGCGGGTCGGGCTTAACAACATCGAGATTTGTCGGACTGTCATAGTTTAAAACCATTGTTGTTCGTTTTTGTGTACTGTGAACTCCTGAATTTAGAGCTGCTAATAAATATTAACAAAAAATCATGTATTCTAATTTGCATAAAGCGACCAGTGTTATCTATCTTTTAATTACCAAGTCTAAGCAACGTAATACTCATTCCTAATTGTGCATTGTGAAGTCGTCGTTACTTCAAGGAAGAAACTAATGTGGGGTTCCCATGTCTATAAAGCGACTAGTAGAATTTGACAAAGCAAGTAGTCAGACCGAGCAGGACTTAAAGAACGCTTGTTGGACAATATTGAGTGTGGAAGATGATAATCTATACCAGCAAACACTCTGTTTAGCTTTAAGGGGCTTAGAGGTTAATAACACCCCCGTCAATGTAGTAACTGCAAGTTCTGCTGCTGAGGCTTCGCTAATACTATCATCCAGAGACGATATCTCCGTTATTCTTCTTGATGTAGTGATGGAAACTGATGATGCAGGACTTCGCCTAGTTGATACCATTAGAAGTGTAATAGGAAACAACCGAGTAAGAATAATCTTACTAACAGGTCAGCCCGGGATGGCACCTCACGAAGATGTAATGAAACAGTATGATATTGATGAATACTGGATAAAAACAGATACATCTGAAGAGCAATTACGCTCATCGGTTACCAGTAATATTCGAACATGGCATTATCTAACAGAGTTGTTCAATGCAAAACGTGGCTTGCAAATGTTAGTTGACGCATCAAGGGTGATCACGTCTAAACGAGATATACGTAGTTTCACCAGAACGGTTTTATTAGAGATAGCCAAAGTTATAGGCGTTTCTAGTGAAGGGGGAATTGTTTGCGCCCACCATAACGCATACAAATCGATTAAAGAAGCCGATGTTATCGCAGTAAGTGGCCGCTTTAGCAAACACCAATCGGGATTAATTCAAGATATATTACAAGCCGTTGACTCGAAAGAAAAATCGAATATTTTATCTTTACTAGAAACCGCAATGAACAGCCAAAGCCATAGTTTTTCAGAGGGGCTGTCAGCGCTTTATTTTTCAACACAGGGCGTCGATAAGCGTTCTTACATAATCTATGTGCAAACACCTGAAACGCTTTCATCTGCACATATTGCCCTTCTTCAGGTATTTTGTGAAAACATTTCCAACGGTTTTACTAACCTTGCACTTTTCAACAGGCTATCGCAATTAGCCTATTATGATACGGAAATGAATGCGCCGAATCGAAACTGGTTAGAGCGAGAAATCTCTCAGTTAGATACTTCAGCGTTGTCGGACTCAATATTGGTACTTGTCGATGTAAAAAATTACGCAGAAACAGCAGTAATGTTAGGTAAACGCTACATAGAAACCTTAATGCGCTCTTTTCATCAGGTGTTGCTATTCGAGTTTTCTCGTGCCGCAGCGATATGTCGAGTAGATGATAATCAGCTCGCTTTGCTGTTTCTTGAGAGTGACACAGTAGATTCACAAAGATTGGCAAGGCTGACGGAGAAGAAAGTTGTCATTGACGGCGTTCAGCATACGGTTTTATCAACAGTTGGTGAAATGTCGCTAAAACATATCGTAGGAAGTGCTGCATCAGAAATAGTCACTACCGCGCAAATTGCTGTAGCCTCGGCCAGAGAAAAGAAACTCAGCTATACACATTTTGACGTGAAGACCACAGGTGAGATCGCTAACCGACAACTCATTTTGCACGAATTATATGGTGCAATGACATCGGCGAACGAGCTAAGCGTGGCATTGCAGCCAAAAGTAAATATGTTAACTGGTAAGCTCGTCGGCGCAGAAGCCCTTATTCGGTGGGTGAGACCTGACGGCAAAACCGTACCTCCTTCAAAATTTATTCCCGTTGCAGAAGCGTCAGGTTTGATTAACAGAATTGACCTTATTGTCTTAAGAAAAACTATTGCCGCCATAGATGCGCTTTCCAACGAGGGTATACGCGTACCTGTATCATTCAACGTGACGTGCAGTGACTTGCGTAACGAAACGTTTGTCGAAGAGGTTTGGAACTCACTGGATTCAAGTTCGATTGAGCCATCACTTTTAGAGATAGAAATAACAGAAACTCAGGCCATGGAGGATTACGACTTTATCAACCCTATTCTTAGACAATTCAGACAGCGTGGTATTAAAATTAGTATCGACGATTTTGGAACTGGTTACTCATCGCTTTCTCATATTACTGATTTGGCGGTATCTACATTGAAACTCGATAGAAGCTTTGTATCAAAATTGTCAGGTGATGAAAAACAGGCTGGGGTAGCAGTGTGTGAAATGGTGTTACGCCTTGCAAACAAATTCAATTTTGAGGTAATTGCTGAGGGCGTTGAGAACGATGAAGAAAAGTTAGAGCTTATAGGCATAGGATACGAATTGGCACAGGGTTTCTATTTTGCGAAACCTATGGCTCTTTCAGAATTTATTAAGTGGGCTAATAAAAGGTCGCAATAAATGAGGCTTCCTTTTCCTCGTAAGTTACTGAGCGACAAAAACGTTATAGTGGCGCTACTGTTCGCTATCCTGACGTCGTTCTCCTTAAGTCTAGTCATTTTTAACTCTCTACTTGATGAAAAACTTGCTCAAATTTCAAACCAGCATAGCATGGTACTGAGCAAGGCAAATCAATCTCTTAATACAAAATTGGGTGATATTCGAAACAGCACTATACTCATTAATAATCATGTTATCGACCTGCTTCGGGTTAATCACTTAACTGCTACTGATGTATTTATTCATGTTGGCAAGAATCACCCTTCAATATCACAAATGCGTTGGTTATCTACCGACGGACAGGAAAAAATCCGCGTTAATTTTAGAAAAAACGGTCACAATGTTGTCTCTAAGGAACGATTGCAGAACAAGAATTCTCGTTATTACTTTCAAGAGGCTCTGAAAAATAAAAGCGGTGAAGTTTATTTATCGTCTATCGATCTCAATATTGAAAATGGAAAGATAGAATATCCTCTAACAACGACTATCAGAAGTGCAATAACTGGAAAAGATCACCCCTTAGGTAACGGTGTATTCATTATTAATTTTGCATTAAACCCTCTATTTGATGAACTTCGAAACGCCAGCAATGAAATGGCAAAAATTCTCGTTGCGAAAGGTAGTGGTGAATGGATGCTTTCACCGAGTAAAAATGAAGAGTGGGCGCTGATGTTGGGCTCGAAGGAGAGTAGCGCCAATATTCGGCTGGCTACACTTTGGTCAAAAGTACTTCAAAATGGCAGTGAGTCTATGTGGCGTGACGATAATAATGCCATCTACAGCGCAATAGCGCTTAATCCTCACGGGAAAGAAAGCTTTGAAGAAGAGTCAGTTGTGTTATTTGCCTATTCGCCTCCCGCTATCTACAAAAATCAATTTCACGCTGCTTTCATACCTGCATTATTTACCGGAATAGTTATTGGCTTCGTATTCATTGTTTGGTTTTTAAGAGATAGACATAAGTCGTTGAGGCTAAATGACTTAGCAAAGCGATTGGCCAACGACAGAGATGCCCTCCAGAAATCGTTAAATGAACGTGAACTATTGCAAGAAGAGTTAGTTGAGTCTGAAAAGTTAGCATCACTCGGCCTACTTGTTTCAGGTGTTGCACATGAGCTTAATACGCCCATCGGTGGTGGCATCATGGCAGTAAGCGGGCTGCAAAATAAGGTGGTTGCAATTAAAGAGCTGCTACCAGATAAGTTGAGCTATGATGCCTTACATAATTTTCTAGACTACGCTGATGAGGCTGTTGAGCTTACACTAGGTGGGCTTAACAAAAGTGCTGAGATAATTAAACGTTTTAAACGTCTTTCTATCGACAGAGGTAGTGATGATATAATTGTTTTCTCGTTGGGGGAACTGCTCAATGATCTCATTGTTTCTATGAAACCTTTACTCAAACCGAAACGTGTGTCCATAAACCTTGATATAGACGATGATATTGAGATGCAGAGTTACCCAGGTGTAGTATCACAAGTCCTACAAAACCTTGTAGCCAACGCTGCTGAACATGCTTTTGATGGAAACTCAGCAAATTTAGTGACGATCAAAGTGTCAGGTAAGGAGACTGTGACAATTTCTGTTTGTGACAATGGCCAGGGTATCCCGAAAAAACTCATGTCCACTATCTTTGACCCGTTTGTAACGAGCGCGAGAGCTAACGGAAACTCAGGGTTAGGCCTTCACTTGGTGTACTTATGGACGGTAAACAATTTGCGCGGCAAGATTAATGTAAAAAGTGGCGCAAG
The DNA here is from genome assembly GCF_000808575.1 of Alteromonas marina. Taxonomy (GTDB): domain Bacteria; phylum Pseudomonadota; class Gammaproteobacteria; order Enterobacterales; family Alteromonadaceae; genus Alteromonas; species Alteromonas marina_A. The sequence goes on along the minus strand of NZ_JWLW01000003.1, from coordinate 87,663 downwards.
CGGCACCAACTTTACGCTGATTGTTCCTGCAAACATCGCAGTTATGGATCCAGATAGAGCCGCTTGAAAAACGCATTGACCCGCCTCAAGTTGCTCACTCGGCAACAGCATAAGTTTCGCTATTTAAACGAACAAACTTTTCAGCCAGCTCGTCTAGTGACTCTTTATTGTGCGGGTCGGGCTTAACAACATCGATTGGGCATACCGCTACGCAAGTAGGCGCATCGTAATGCCCTACGCATTCAGTACAGCGCAAAGGGTCTATTTCATACACTTTATTGCCCATACTTATAGCTGCATTAGGGCATTCTGGTTCGCACATGTCGCAGTTTATGCAGCTATCAAGAATAAGCAGTGCCATAAATTATGCCTCGCTCACGTTTTCAGGTGTTACTGCATTAGGTGCTTTTCGAAACGGATTGCGGGTATCAACGCCTTCATCTAGGTTTCGCAACAGTAGTGCAAAATTTAAAGATACATCGCTAGGTATCGGTATTCTTACTTGGTGTCCTGAACCTTTAGCATCCTTAATAGAATGGTTTCTCTTATCCAGCATCTCATTTAGAGTAAATGTAATGTTGCCGCTTGGCGTCATCAACTCGAGCGAGTCACCCACACAGAATTTGTTTTTAACGTTTATAATTGCATAGCCAGACTCTTCACAACGATCAATCACTTCACCAACAAATTGCTGTTTATCGCTGACTGAGTGGCCATACTCATAGTTCTGATACGCGTGGTGCGCATGGCGACGCAAGAAACCCTCGGTATAACCTCGATGCGCTAAAGTTTCCAAGCTTCCCATTAATGTACTATCAAAAGGCTTTCCTGCTACCGCGTCGTCAATTGCTTTTCTATAGACTTGAGCGGTTCGGGCACAGTAGTAATGTGATTTAGTGCGGCCTTCTATTTTTAAACTATGCACGCCCATTTGGGTTAACCTGCCAACATGTTGCACGGCACGCAAATCTTTAGAATTCATAATATAGGTGCCATGTTCGTCTTCAAAAGCTGGCATCAGTTCGCCAGGCTTTTCCTTTTCTTCTAACATAAACACTTTGGGGCTTGGCGTGCCTTCACCAAGGGTAGGAATTACCTCTTGAGGTGCTGTAACTGCCTTATTAATCTCATTGGTTAGAACGATGTCGCCAGTTTCGTTTTCCTCGCCTGCCTTAACATCGTAAGACCATCGACAAGCATTGGTACAAGTGCCCTGATTTGGATCGCGCTTATTCATATATCCAGACAATAAGCAGCGCCCCGAATACGCCATACAAAGCGCGCCATGCACAAACACTTCCAATTCCATGTCTGGAACATGCTCGCGAATAGTTTCAATTTCTTCCAAAGAGAGCTCTCGAGACAAAATAACGCGCTCTATGCCTTGTTTCTGCCAAAACTTCACCGTGGCATAGTTCACCGCATTAGCCTGTACACTTAGGTGAATAGGCATTTCAGGGAAGGCGTCGCGCACCATCATAATAAGCCCTGGGTCTGACATAATTAACGCATCGGGCTTCATAGCAATTACTGGTGAAATATCTTTTAAGTAGGTACCTAGCTTACTGTTGTGGGGGGCAATGTTGCTTACTACATAGAACTTTTTACCTAAAGCATGTGCTTCTTCTATGCCTATCGCTAAGTTCTCAAGGCTGAATTCGTTGTTTCTTACGCGAAGCGAGTAGCGTGGCTGCCCAGCATAAACAGCATCAGCGCCATAGGCGAAAGCGTAGCGCATGTTGCGTAAGCTACCCGCAGGTGCAAGCAATTCTGGCGCGATTAACGTTTGTTTTGGCAATGTTGAATCTGGGTCTTCACGTAGGTTAGAAGAGCTGCTATTAGGTGATAATTTTGAAGTCATAGATAAAAACCGCTACTAGACGCTTTAAACAAGGCGGCGGATTTTATAAGCCGTAAAATACCTCTACAAGTCAAACAACGATTGGTGTTGACCAAGATCAAACAATTTGTTGTCGATTATGTTCTTGAACGTTTAACTTACAATTGAGTAGAGTCAATGCCAGCTGCTTTACTCCATGTAGTTGCGTTTTTAGTGCATTACCTTTGGTAGTAAAAACCAAGCCCGTTCACAGCTAAATACTAAGCAAAAAGAGCGCATTAAACGATGAACAACCTTGGGCAAAACCCGCCACATAGGGTAGGCTAGAAATTCACAATAATAAGGACTAACTGCATGCTACAATTGAACATTTTTCATAAAGCGGCACGACAAGTAAAAGCATCGGGTAAATCGGCCATTGCGATTACAGTATTATTTGTCGTGTCTACGTCTTCCGCATTGGCAGCGCTGCCAAGCATTGGTGAATTCACCAGCGATATGACCAAAAAAGATGGGCTAATTCCTGTTTACTATGATGATGAAAGCGACAAAGTTTACTTGGCGGTGCCAACAGACCACGCCGAATACCTGTTTCAAAGTAGTTTGCCGTATGGCGTAGGTTCAAACGACATTGGCCTTGATCGCGGCCAGCTAGGCAATACGCGTTTAGTAAGCTTTGAAAAATTTGGAAACAAGGTTTTATTAAAGCAGCACAACACCAAATACCGAGCAGCTCACGGCAGCGACGCTGAGAAACAGAGCATTGATGAAGCCTTTGCTGATTCGGTTATCGCAGGTTTTACGCTGGTAGCCAAAAACGACAGCGCCAGTCTAATAGATTACACACCGTTCTTATTAAGCGATATTCACGGCATTGGCAATCGCTTAGCGGGAACTAACCAAGGCAGTTTTAGCGTAGATAACATGCGAAGCGGCGTGTATTTACCTAAAACCAAAGGGTTTGAAAAGAATACTGAATTAGAGGCTTTAGTCACCTTTGCAGGTAAGAAGCCAGGCGAATACGTGCAGCAAGTTACGCCCGACCCAGAAAGCTTGTCGGTGCACTTGCATCATTCGTTTGTGGCGCTGCCTGACGACAATTACAAGCCCAGAGAGTACCACCCGTACTCGGGCTACTGGAAATTCAGTTACTTTGATTACTCTACACCGATAAGTGAGCCTACCGAACAGCGTTTTATTACCCGTCATCGTTTAAACAAGAAAACCCCGCATGCTGCAATGAGCGAAGCAGTAGAGCCTATTGTGTATTACCTAGATCCTGGTATTCCAGAACCCGTAATGACCGCGCTTAAAGAAGGGGCGAGCTGGTGGAATCAAGCCTATGAAGCCGCAGGCTACAAAGATGCGTTTCAGGTGAAAGTATTGCCCGAAGGTGCCGACCCAATGGACGTGCGCTATAACGTAATCAACTGGGTACATCGCGCAACGCGCGGTTGGTCTTATGGTTCGTCGGTTGTCGACCCGCGCACTGGTGAAATTATTAAAGGTCACGTAACGCTCGGCTCATTGCGTGTAAGACAAGATTATTTAATTGCCCTAGGCCTAACCAGTCCTTTTAAGGACGGCAGCACCGACACCACTGCACAGCAAGAAATGGCGCTAGACCGCATTAGGCAGCTCTCAGCCCACGAAGTAGGGCACACATTGGGTATAGCCCACAACTTTGCGGCAAGTGAAAATAACCGTGCGTCGGTAATGGATTATCCTCATCCCAAAATTAGTATTAAAAACGGCAAAATTAGCTTGGAAGGCGCGTATGATAAAGGCATAGGCGCATGGGATATTCACGCCGTAGCGTATGGCTATCAAGATTTTGCCAGCGACGTAGAGGCAACCGAAGCCTTGGCAAAAATTATCGTAAAAGGCCGTAATGAGGGTTTAAGTTTTAAGTCAGACCCCGATACCCGCAGTAGTCGTCATGCATCAGCAAATGGTCATATGTGGGAAAACGGTAGCAATCCGCTAGATGCTTTCGATGAAATTTCACAAGTGCGCGAACTGGCATTAGCCAATTTAGGTTTGGACACCTTAAGCCCGAACAGTAGCTTGTCGTCTCTTGAAAATGCTTTAGTACCTATTTACTTACTCCACCGTTATCAGTTAGAAGCCGTTGCAAAGCAAGTCGGCGGCTTAGTGTATGAATACGAACGCAAAGGTGACTATACCAAAGCACAGGGCCAACAGTTTGTAGCGCCTGCAGTGCAGCAACGCGCTATGCAGCAGTTAATTACGGCCACTACTGCTGATTACCTGAAGATACCTGAATCGGTACTCGCCCTTATTCCACCGACAGCGTATGGCGACGATATTACTCGCGAGCACTTTGAGGGCAAAATGGGGTTAATGTTAGACCCTGTTTCTGCGGCCGCTTCTGCATCTAACTTTGCGTTTGAATTACTATTGCACCCAGAGCGCTTAAACCGCTTGGAGTGGCAGACAAGAAGCACTAATGACAGACGCAAAAAAGTAGGCGTTTCTATGCTGGTGAAGCAAATACTTAACGTTCACTGGTATAAAAATAAGTCACAAAGCCCATTAGCAAAACGCTTACAGTTAGTGGCGTTAAATGCAGTGATGAAAGCAGTAACTAACGATAAGTTGGCGCCTGAAGTAAGAATGGAAGCCGAACTTGCTCTGCTTGAATTTAGCGAATGGTTAGACGACAAAGCAGACGACAATCAGTATGAAATACTGAAAGAACAGTTCGATACTTATTGGGCTAGTAAGGCATGGCCAAGCATCTTTGAAGTAGAGCCGCTACCGCCAGGTTCGCCGATTTAATAGCAGGTGAAGGGGCAGTGTAGTGCAACGTTGATGAGTAGCTAGTGCCGCAGAATAATGCTGCGGCACAGCGTATTGTTATATCTATTAGGCTAGCTTTGCTACTGGCCCCTATGCCAACACGCAAATATTGGCGGACAAAATTGAGCAAGACATTAATCTTTAAACAGTGAAACTCATATTTCGCCTATTTAGACCAAGTAATGAATCGTTACTTACTCGTACCAAAGAGCAGATAATCTGACACTACTTCATCATGTACATACCCTGTGTGAGCTTGTAAATAATTAACCACACCATATTTATATACGCCAGGGAGTGGAACCTTGTAGGTTTTTCTCGCAACTGATATCGCAACATTGGCATATTGGCCTTTTAATTCGCCAACACTGCTCTCATCTATTGGGTAAGACAGAAGATCGTTAGGATCGCTAAACGCAATTACTCTCTTTTTTTGGTTAGCGTTTCTAGCATCAATAGTACCGTCATCTAAGATTGAGTGAAGTGTGTCATAATCGCTAGCCATTTTCTCAGACAACGTTTTCGGAGCTTTGTTTACCGAATCTCCGGTATTTAATAGAGCGATTTGGTTTGCCATCATATAAATCATATCGACACGATTATCTAGAACATGATCTCCATCCGCCTTCAGTTCATTGAGAACATCAATAAGGATCTTAGAGCCTAGACTAAAGGTGACAACAATGAGCTTTTCATTTTCATCAATCTGTTCTTTCAAATCTAAAACTTGGCTTCTAACCCTTTGTACTATCTGCTTTTTAGAACTACCCGTATACATGACCACGTCAACAATTCCATTATTAAGTAGGCTATCTTTCGCGAGTTTCGTCGTTGCGGTTCTATTTGGATTTAATACAGGGTCGTCATCGACATCCCTTAGTTTTCTTTTGGCTTGAGACGTGATGTCCAACCACCACAATACATTGAATGTTAGAGTTTGACCCTTGTAGCTAAAGCTATCGAGAGAGTCATCAATGTAGGGACTTTTTATTTTAAGAGCTGAACGTAAATCGTTGATGACACGCGAGTAGTCATTGATACCTCCGGTGGAAGAATATCCCCCCATTCCATGTATAAAAACTATTCTGATATCTTTGTTCGTTCCTTTAATTACGTCAACAATTCCATCGAATTCAATGTTTGCGGTGCTACCAGCGTAAACTTCATTCACTTTATTCGTTTTAATGATACAGCCCGAGAGAATGCAAGCTGTGAGTAGCAATACCATAAAGTTTTTCATATTAGAGTCCTTTTGATCTGTTATCACAAAGAACTCTTTATTCAGTAGCACTGAAAAGCGGCAAAAAGACGTCATCCTTGTATAGTTGAAAGTAGAACAGAAAATGTTCAAATACAACACTAGTAGCTAATCGAAACTACTTCACAAAGAATTCGATTTGGAAAATAACACCATTTACGTGTTTACCGCACACCCAGCCTCTGTGGGGAAAAACTACCATGACTTCTAACCTAAAAATGCCCGCTTCCTGTAAAACACTATGAACTAAAATTGATTAAAAAAAATTGAGTATGGGATCAATGGTTTAAAACATTCTGATAATGGTTTTGATGTATTCACCCAGCGTAATGAGTTTGGCGATTGGTTTAATTTTAGTGGCGAAGATTGTGGTAAGTTCTTTTCAAATCTGCTTTCAGCGAATGAAATCTTGTGTGGTCATCGTTAAGTGATACATTTGAAAGTTGGAGCCTGCATCGTGAAAGTAGAATTAGTTACTACATTGAAGAGACAAGCCACAAAAATTTTGCAAGACCTGCATACTTCAAAAGAGCCTGTTTTGATTACTGAACATGGTCAGCCATCGGCTTACTTAGTCGATGTTGATGATTATGAGATGATGCAAAAGCGCATGTCGATTCTAGAAGGTATTGCAAAAGGTGAGCAGGCAATAAGAAATGATGACGTTTTAACTAACCAGCAGGCCAAAGAGAAAATGGATAAATGGCTGAAATAGTATGGACAGAACCTGCTCTAAATGACTTGGACAATATTGCTGAATACATAACGGTATCTAATTTAGTTGCGGCAAAGCAACTGGTTAAAGAAGTCTTCGCTAAAGTAGATATGCTTGAGGAATATCCTAAATCAGGAAAGTCAGTTTCTGAATTACCATCTCTAAATTACCGTGAGCTTTATGTGAAGCCCTGTCGAATTTTTAATAAGTTTGAGGACAACAAAGCCTTTACTTTGCACGTACTCCGGTCGTTCAGGAATGTTTGGTGCAATCAGCGCTTAACGGGTCAATAGGTCCAAATTTTCACAACATCGCCTACCTGACTAAAAGTTAAACTTGCTAATACTATATGTTGCATTGTTTAATATGATTATGCATACGGAGGCGTGTATAAATGGCAAAAGGAAAGCTAATTTGGCATATTGCCTGTGACGAATCTGGTATAGATGGGCAGGTATACTACGGTTTTGGTTCCTTGTGGATGAAGTACCAACGTCGCGGCGATTTTGTTCGTATCATCAGAAATCTTAGGGAAAAGTATCGATATACAAACGAAATTAAATGGCAACGTGCTCATCAGAAAAATAACATTGATTTTTACAAAGAGCTTGCCGATGTATTTTTCAAACACGCGTGGCTGGCTTTTCATTGCATAGTTATTAGAAAAGGATTGGTAGATAAATCATTTCATGACGGTGACTACGACCTTGCAATGCGAAAACACTTCACAACTCTTATTTCTTCAAAAATAAAAGCAGTTAAAAAAGCACATCCTAATCAGTTATCAGAATTTCGAGTCGAAGTCGACCCATTACCGTCGCGATACAATAAGGCTGACGAAGCGTTTCATACAATCGCTAACAATATCCTAAAACAAGAATTAGGCGGTGATGCTCTGATTCAAACAGTTGTGACTAAAGACTCAAAAGATTCTCAGCAAATACAGCTGGCTGACTTTCTGTTGGGAGCAGTTATGAGCGCGTTTCAAGGAAAAGTAACCTCTGATAGAAAGCGAGATATGGCGAATCATATTGCATCATATTTAGGCTGGGACTCGCTCAAACACGACACTTGGGACTATGAGCGAAAATTTAATATTTGGTATTTTCATGATATCAGGCGAGATCAACGTGAAATTCATACGAAGAATGTAGAGCTGAGATATCCGCTCCCTGCAAAATCACTTAAGTGAAGTAGAAAAAAAGAATGAAAAAAAGTAACCACCAAGGAAAGGTGTTAAAAGATCATAAAAAAGTGGGCAAAAAGTTCATCCCCCCTTTAATGCAAATCGACAAGATGAGAGAAACATCGTTTGTAAACGACCGGCTTCCGTGCTTAATTTGGATGTCGTCATTATATCTTCGTCTTGGCGATAGGAATGCAACTAAAGTCATTGTTGATTTTATTGATACTGCGTATAACTGCTTTGAGGGTGAAAAAATTGCGCCGCTTCAATACATGGGTAGCTATACAACTCTGTCAGATTCAAAAAAGAATGAATTGTATGAGACATTAAGAACGAAACCATATTTCAACGACGTTTTAAGTAATCTCGAACATCAGTATCACTTATTAAAGAGCTATCCATTAGCGTTTCTTTTTTCTGAGCACCAGTATGGTGTTGACCGTGAAGATGCCATTGAAATGCTGAAAGAGGATGTAGAGGCGCTTTTGGATAGACTGTCATCAAAAGCGACCAAAGTTCAGGTTACTGCGGTTTACGCAGAGATAATATCTGGGCGAATGAAAATTTCTGCTCATATCGACTTGCCTGACTTCAATGCAATATTCAAAGCGCCAGAGTCTGATGATGCAAAGCGTGTTGCAAGTTTTGCTCGCGCTCATATCAACGGATTTGCAGCAGCTTCTTTTTTGAAAGAAATAGGGGTTCCTGAAAACAATTGGCCAGAGACTTTTTGGAATGAGGCTTTTGATTTAGATGGATGCGACAATGGATATTGAAGAATTAGTAAGTGGCTACGTCGATTATCTAGTGGACAGTTTCGATAAAGTTTGGACTAAAGTTAAAATTCCCGCGGATAAACTGGAGGCATTATCTGCCATTGGTGGTCTTTTATCTCGACAAATTACTCTCTCCATCGAGTTGGCTCAAGCTCCCTCAACATGGAACGGACATTCTGCACCATTATTCTTACGCTCTATGACCGATTTATATATCACGCTTGCGTGGATGATGGATGATTTGGAAGAGCGACCCCATAAATACATTATGCATGGTCTGGGTGAAGCAAAGTTACTTATCGAACACTACAAGCTCCTGTTAGAAAAGGAGGAATATCAAGAAGACAAAGAAGATCTTCAACAAATGATAGAGTTTAGAGAGCATTGGATTAATTCACAACGCAATGAATTTTTTGTCGAAGTGGATGTTGGAACGTGGTCGAATTTAAATTGTAGGAAAATGGCGCAAGAGGCAGATTGCGAAGACCTTTATAATTTTGCTTACACGCCCTTTAGCCAAGTGGCGCATAGCATGTGGCCCCATGTTTCAGTTTACAATATGACTCGTTGCAAAAATCCACTACATAAGCACCACTTGATTCCTGCTCTACTAGACGTGCCGCTCGACCCCGACTACTTGTATAGATCCTGCAAATACGTTGACAAGACTTATCGGTTGTTTGAAAAGCACTTTGAAGTATCAATAAAACTAATGCCGCTCGATTGGTGGAACAACTATTGGGAATCTATTCCAATAGAAGAAGATGTAAAGTAGCGCCTTTGAAGAAGTCCGCTAAACTGGATTAGTGTGATTACCAAGGGATTATGTCGGTCTAATTACCGAGCGACTTTGTCGCATTTAAGGTAACAGTTAGTATTATCCACTTCAATAAATATGCAAATATTTCCTTTGAAGCATGAGTTAATTAGACGTTTTGTATATTATTGAATTAACCAGAATATTAAAGGTAGCCAATGTATACAATCAGTAAACTCGCCAAAGAGGCAAATGTTGGTGTAGAGACCGTTCGTTTCTATGAACGCAAAGGCTTACTTGAACAACCCATCAAACCGATACAGGGATACAGGCAATATACAGAACAAGCACTTTCAAGACTATTGTTCATAAAGCGTGCACAGTATTTAGGTTTTACATTGGCGGAAATATCATCATTATTAATATTAAGTGCTAGTAATTGTGAAGATGTTCAGCAACTCGCTGAGCAAAAGCTTGCAGTAATTGAAGATAAGTTAAGAGATTTGCTTAACCTTAAAGACAGCCTTGTCTCGCTCATTTCAGACTGTAAAACTAATCCAAGTGATAAAGATTGCCCAATCATTCAGTCACTTCAACCGTAAAATGACTCATCACTTGACTCCGTACCCATATACGGAGTTTATGCTGTGCTTAAAAGAACAGTGTAATAAACGTAAATATGGCAAAAAGTAGTCAACTATCAATCTTAGGCGGGCTTGCCGCAGCAATCGGTGCAAGTGCCTGCTGTGCCGGGCCTCTTGTTTTACTTTTATTGGGTATAAGTGGTTCATGGATTAGTCATTTAACACTCTTAGACCCTTATCGTCCTATTTTTATATTCGTGGTTGTAGTTTTATTTGGCTTTGCTGGGTGGAAGATACATCAGCCTGTTGAAAACTGTGCGGATGACGAGGCTTGTGCAGTCCCAAAGGTAAGAACACGACGAAAAGCAGTATTTTGGTTTACCACACTGTTGGCGTTTGTTTTTGTTACCAGCAACTACTGGATCATATGGGTCGTGTAGGTGCTACCACTTAACTCTAATTGGAGAGAAAAATGAAGAAGTTATTGATTACAACTTTATTGTTGATAAGCAGCACGGCGACGTTTGCAAAAGATGTAACTGTTACGTTAGAAGTTCCGTCTATGGATTGTGTAACGTGCCCGATAACAGTAGAAAAAGCACTTGAGCGCGTTAAAGGCGTTAAACAAGTGGAAGTGACATTTGAAAATAAACTTGCTGTTGTAACATTTGACGATGAGATAACAAATCCTGATGCACTAACAAAGGCTACAAAGAATGCTGGTTATCCTTCATTAGTGAAGTCGTAAGGCCGTCGCTAGTTGAACGATATTGAAACCCTCAGAGGAACACAAAACTATGGCGAAAATAGAACTCTCATCGACGATTACTTGCCCACATTGCGATTACAGCCAGCAAGAAGAAATGCCAACCACTGCATGCCAATTTTTTTATGAATGCACTAAATGTAAAACACTGCTAAAGCCTTTGAGCGGCGACTGCTGCGTTTATTGCTCATATGGAACAGTGAAGTGCCCTCCAATTCAAGAGGGCAACAGTTGTTGTAATTGAAAAGTAGTCAGTTAAACAACTGGCTATTTATTATGATGATTCATGCAAAGCTAGTGATCTCTCAATTCTCAGTGCGGTTGTATTCATATCATTTCTCAACCACATACTGCGCACGCCATTTGGGCTAACATCAATGCCTAATGCTTCTGTTAGCTTATGTGCCACCTTCTGCTGACCAAGGTGAGGATGTTCAAGAGAGAACTCGATTACCGCTTTCTCGATTTCCATATCTACACAGTTTTTATGCCGTATGTTAGGCGTTTCTTGCCGTTTTAGCGCATCAGGGCCACCTCGCTTAACCATTCTTAAGTGCCGATGAATAGTGTCTCGTGAGACGCCACTTTGGCGTGATGCAGCACTGACGCTTCCGAGCTTTTCGATTAACGCTAATACTTCAAGTTTCTTCTGTACTGCCAAGTCTTCTGATGCCAGTTTGCTTGGCTCATTAACTTCCGAGATCTTCAGTTTGCGACCAGCGAAGTGAGCGGTAAACCCTTTTTTACTCGTGTTCCTTATCTCGATTTTCTGATTGGCAATGGAGTGCTTGAGCGGTGAATCAATGAGGTAGAATTTGTTGCCATAACTGAAGGTATGGTCGTTACGTATTTTACGATGGTCTTTAATGACGCAGATATCATCAAGGTTGATGTGTTTTGACAGAGGCGTAAATTCAGGTGCTTGCTTTGATTTCACTTGGACTTTCGACTGCCAGAACTGCGGAATGAAGACATGCTTAAGGTAAGCATTGGCAGCGGCGATATCGTTGATATTGTTCAACCTAAGTTCGGGCACCAACCTGTCTTGGAAGGTTTCGAACGCTCGTTCAACGCGCCCTTTACCTTGTGGGGAATTGGCAAAGATAATTTCAATGCCCAGCTCCTCACAAGCGCGTTGCATTTGTGAGAAGTTACAACGCTTAGGCCCACCATAGATTCCGGCTCTGTCCACATAAAGTGTTTTAAACACACCTTTCTTTTCAAGGCAGTCACGCATGACTTTCAAACATCCAACGGTGGTCTCTGATGGGAAGAATTCAGCATAAACTTCACTGGTGGCATCATCTATCATCGCAATGAGACAATGCTTTTTGTTACCAAACCAACGGTGCGGACTACCATCCATTTGCATCATTAAGCCCGGTGCGGCCATACGTTCTCTGCGTTTACGAACATGGCTACGACGACGCTTAGCTCGCTTTACATGATGAATATCGTGCGCCCAACCACGTAAGGTCTCACGCTTAACAACAATGTGTTCATTCTCAGCCAACTGCTCGGCTAAGTGCAGTAAATTCAAATCAAAATACTTATCCTTAATTAACGCTTGAACGGCTTTTTTTATCGAAATAGGCGTTTTATTCGGGGGTGATTTACCGCAATTACCATGCACCACAAACTGAATACCGACTTCTTGATAGCGTTTTATATAGCGTTCAATTGAACGTCGGGATTTATTGAGTAACTTGGTAGCATTGGCAATCGATATTTTACCTTCAACCACTTTAGCTATTATATCAACGGTGAGTTGAGCTTTAGAATCCATCACAATCATCCTCAACATGCCTTCTAGTATTCAAAAAACAAAACACTAACAGGCACATAAAAAAATGACCGACAGAATCGCTTGGTAATTAAGATACGACAAAGTCGCTTGGTGTTAACACGCTAAACTGGATTAGTCGTAACTTAACCTGACACTTTCAGAGATAGAGCTAGACCAAAATTGACAGTCTCTTGTGCACGTGAAGCAGACCTTGGCTCATTAAGATTTTAATGACACGAATGAGGTAATCAACGGTCATGCTACTAATAAAAATTGAATGGCTGCTTTAGCCGAATACCTATGACAAAGCTCCAACATAAAACTGATAATTCGAGACTAATTCTCCGTACTAGAAGAACACACTTCTGCAATGCTATCTAATTGATGCAATACCCCGCACTCTTTAACCTTCTTATCATGATCGCAAGCAGAACGAATTGAAATCAGTGTTTCTTGTAGTACTTTTAATTCAGCTATCCGATGTTCGATATCGTCAACATGCTTATCTATTGTAGTATTAACGTTTTCGCAGCTATTCTCTGGGTTTGCTCGGGTTTCCAGTACTAATTTAATTTCCTCGATTGTCATATCTAATGCGCGACATTGCTTTATAAACAATAACTGCTTCAGTGCATCTTCAGAGTAGCTTCGATAATTCGATGCCGTTCGCTCAGGTGCAGCCAATAGTGATTTACGCTCATAAAAACGAATTGTCTGAATACTTAACCCTGTCTTAGCTGCCAGAAGCCCAATTTTCATTTTAACTTGCCTAAAGCTTGACTCTATACCAAGTATAGAGTTTACACTCGCGTTATAGGTGAGTAAAGCGAGTGTTTTTATGAGTGGTTGTGGGTGCGAAATTGAGATAAAAGACCAAGAACAAAAGGCAGTTCTCTACTGGCTATTGGGCATCAATGCTGTGATGTTTATCATTGAAATGAGTGTAGGGTTACTCGCTGACTCAACAGCACTTATTGCAGACTCCCTTGATATGTTGGCTGACGCAGTCGTTTACGGTGTTGGTATATATGCAGTAGGGAAAACAATTGTTCACAAAGCCAATGCTGCAAAGGTAAGTGGATATTTTCAATTGGCATTAGGCCTATTAATTTTGTTTGACATAGCTCGTCGCGCAACCTTTGGAAGTGGGCCTGAATCTATGCTTATGATGGGCATGGGCGGTGTTGCACTTATCGCTAACGTTATATGTTTGGCGATAATCAGAAAACAAAAAAATGGCGAGGTGCATATGCGAGCAAGTTGGATATTCTCGGCAAACGACGTCATTGCAAACATAGGAGTGATATTGGCGGGTGTGATGGTTTATCTATTCGATACTCGTTGGCCTGATTTGGTCATAGGTTTTATTGTGTCTATCGTTGTGTTACGAGGCGCAGTCTTAATTCTAAAAGACGCCAGACAGGAATTCCGTGAAAACAGCTCGACGAATGGAGAGATCGTATGAATTTCACTCAAGCAGCAAAACCTTACATACTTCAAAAACTGAGCGCCGCGCATCAATCCCTTTCGAACAATGACAATAAAGCAGGATTTAAGGCCTTAGAGTATGCTCATGTCATCGGTCAGCACTCAACATACCACCACACACGAGTGCATTATGAAATGCTTAAATTTGGAATAGAACGCCGCGACCTTAAAGAGATATTTGGACAAATTTTTAGAATGCTAGGTGCGCTGACTAAAACTCCAATTGGCTTATTGCCTGAGGGCAATACTGGTGGGGCAAACGTGAGTCCATTCAAGTCAATGTCTATTTCACCCGAAAACAAAGCCATATTGGAAAAAATTAGAAATGCACAGTCATAACCATTCACACTCGCAAGAGAATTCAACCGACGCGTCTAAACGTATTGGATGGGCGTTTTTCTTAAATGTGGTGTTCACTGTTATTGAATTCATTGGTGGATGGCTTACCAACAGCACCGCTATTATGGCTGACGCAGTGCACGATTTGGGTGATAGTCTTTCCATTGGTACAGCGTGGGGATTAAACAAGCTTAGCGATAAAGATTCTAATCAAACATTCTCATACGGCTACAAAAGATTTTCCTTACTCGGTGCATTGATTAACGGTATTGTGCTGACGGTAGGCTCCATTTGGATATTGCTTGAAGCGATACCTCGTTTGGCTGAGCCTGAAATGCCCCAAGTTGAAGGGATGGTTTTATTGTCTATCTTTGGGATGGCAGTAAACGGCTTTGCGGCTTATAAACTGAGTGAGGGAGACTCATTAAATGAGCGAGTCCTCAACTGGCATTTGCTGGAAGATGTGCTTGGTTGGGTAGCAGTATTTATCGTGTCCATCGTCTTAATGTTTAAGCCTTGGCCTATTTTAGATCCAATCTTATCCATTGGCTTTACTTTGTTCATCCTTTTCAATGTGTTCCGCAATCTCAAAGAAACCCTAATGCTGTTTTTGCAAGCAACGCCCGATGAAGAACAGCTTTCAAAGATTCGAAGCGATTTACTGGCAAACGATAAGGTAAGTGATCTTCATCATTTTCATATTTGGTCTCTAGACGGTGAGCGTAACGTAATGACGGTCCATCTTGTTCTTGATGAAGATGTCAGTCTTGAGCACCTCCAATCACTCAAAGAAAACATACACAGTTCGTTAGAAAAGTATAAATTTGAACATACGACAGTTGAGCTGGAGTTTGCTAATGAACAATGTCGTGACGAAGTGAATTAGGTTTGGTAACCTTTCATACATGAAAAATCTAAAACGCATAAGTTACATCGTGATCTCGCTGATACTCTTTCAGTCGTTTTCTGCTGTGGCGAATTCGTTAGATTTTCATGCAATAGACATTCAGCACTTGCAACACGAGCATAAGCATTCTGAGCACGAGCAAGTGCAGTCTGAGCTGTCTGCCAATGAAACCAGTGATAAAGTAAGTACAGAGCACCACAATCCTGCTGATTGTCACCATTGCGGCCACTGCCATGGCACACATGCACAATGGGTCAGTCAGAGTCATATCAACAGTCTGAAAACAGTGGTTTCAGTCCACAATTTCAACTATTTAGATGCGGTAATTGACGCACCTATTAACCGCTTACTTCGCCCCCCCAAAATTACTTCCTAGTACGTTTTTTCGATAGCACCGCGCTGATAACACTCGCGATGCTAAATATTGATAAATTATTAGGATATTCCAATGAAAATGTTTCCTATTTTCGGGCATGCATCTGCCATTGTGTGCAGTTGCATACTGGGCTTATTACTCAGTCCACCGACCGCTCATGCGGCGAAAACCAACAGATTTGTAGACAAAAGTGTCCAAGCGCCCATACGAGAAACGCTGACTCTTGAGGACGCTATTAGACTAACACTTGCCAATAATCCAAGTCTGTATGAGTTTAAATTTAAACAACGTGTTATAGACGGAGAGTCAAAAACGGCGGCGCTTAAACCCGCATTGAATGCAGGGGTTGAATTAGAGAACTTTTTGGGAACTGGCGAGGTATCAGGTCTCAAAGAGCTTGAAGTTACCTTGACATTATCATCAGTGTTACAGCTCAATGATAAGCCAGCAGCAAGGTTGAATGTACTCTCTGAACGAAGAATACAGCAAGATGTTGAAAAGCGAATACTCACCTTAGATATCCTCGGTGAGCTTAATCGTCGTTACATCAAAGTACTCGTATTGCAGGCGAACTTAGACGTCATAAAAGATGCAGAGGCACTTGCACTTTATACATTGAATGCCGTAACGAAACGCGTTGAAGCAGGCGCGTCCCCCTTGTTAGAACAAAAACGTGCCCAAGCTGCGCTGGCCCAAGCAAAGCTCGATGTTAATCTAGCTCAACAGGACCTAACGTTTGCCTTGCGCAGTTTATCCATCATGTGGGGGGAGCAGGTACCGAGCTTTAAGCGTGTGGAAGGCGATCTTTTTGCTTTTAATAAGATTGAGTCGTTTGATGCGCTGGCAGTCGCAATCCAAAATAGCCCTCACATTGACCTATACGCTAAACAAAGCCGTGTGCAAGCGGCGCAGCTTCGTTTAGTGCAAGCGAATAACCGCGCTGATATTGAGTGGTCAGCGGGGCTTCGCAGAATGCAAGGTATTGATGAAACAGCACTGGTTGCCGGAGTAAGCGTTCCATTGTTTCAAAAAGAACGAAACCTTGGTGAATATGAAGCAAACAGGGCACGTCTTGACGCAATAGAGCAGCAAAGACAAAGCAACGTTCGAAGCCTATTACATTCAGTTAATCAAGCGTTAGGCGAACATACACGAGCATTGCTAGAGATTGACACACTTCAGCGCAAGGTGATTCCTCCGTTAAAGGGCGCGTTAGATTTAGTCGAGAACGCCTATTTGGAGGGCCGTTTCAGCTACTTGGAATGGGTAACTACTCGACAAGAATTTCTGACAACCCGGCTGACATTAATAGAGGCAGCGTCTCAAGTTCACTTAAGCAAAACAGAAATTGAAACACTCACAGGTCTCGCGCTGACGAATGAGCACAATGATGACTCATTTCACCCAAGTCACAAAAGCAATTGGCAGCAGTCATCTAACATTTCGATAAGAAGTCATGATTATGAATAAATTCACAATACAAAAAGTACTTATTTCTATCTTCACCCTTAGCCTTTATAGCCTAACCGCAATCGCAGGAGGTAAACACAGTGATGTAAGTTCCAGCGATCAAGACAATCACGCAGGTGAAGTCGTAAGAATGAGCAATGAAACAGCAATTCAGAATGGTATTTCTGCAACTCCCGTGCTCGCACGCGATATTGCGTTAACGAGTACGCTTTATGGGCGAATTAGTGCAGACCCCGCCTCATTAAGTCATATAAGAGCACGGTTTGACGGTGTTATTAAAGATGTAAAAGTCAACATTGGCGATTCCGTTAAGAAAGGTGATATTTTAGCGGTTGTTGAGTCCAATGAGAGTTTAAAAAGTTATTCCATCACGTCACCTTTTGATGGCAATGTGATTGCGCGACATGCGAATAATGGTGAGTTATCAAACGGGCAAGTACTTTTTTCGTTAGCTAACTATAAAAACGTATGGGCACAGCTGACCGTTTTTTCACAAATGCTTAGCAGCATCAAGGTTGGACAGTCAGTTGAACTAAGCCACGCAGGTTTCAACCAAACCTCCAAGATTGCATATATTACGCCTTCAGCTGATGGCAATCCACACTCTCTTGCCAATGTAGCTGTCGATAATAGTACTGGATATTGGCCACTCGGTACGCTGGTCAAAGCACAAGTTACGACGTCAACTAAGTCAGTAAGTCATTCGGTTCCTCTATCTTCTGTGCAAGAGTATGAAGCCAAACAAGTTGTTTTTGTGGTTGAGGGTGATGAGTATGCGCCCAGAGCGGTAGAGCTTGGTGTCTCAGATGGTCACTATATCGAGGTTATCAGTGGCCTTGAAGCAGGCGAACGCGTCGTGGCTTCCAATAGCTACATAATTAAAGCAGATTTGGAAAAATCGGAGGCAGGCCATGATCATTAATGCCTCACTACAACTGATATTTCCCTGTCAAATGGCGTGTAGTTCTAAGGGAGGTTTAAGATGCTAGTTTCCATTATTCGTACCGCAATCGAAAAGCGCGGTATTTTTCTGATGCTTTCCTTTTTGGTGATTGGATTAGGCCTATTCAGTTATCAAAAGCTGCCTATTGATGCCGTACCCGATATCACCAACGTTCAGGTACAAATCAACACACAAGCAGAAGGTTATTCACCGCTTGAAACTGAACAACGTATCACCTTTTTGGTAGAAAACGCTTTGGCAGGATTACCAAACTTGGACTACACACGTTCACTATCGCGCTATGGCTTATCACAAGTGACGGCCGTTTTTGAAGAAGGCACGGATCTCTATTTTGCCAGAAACCTCATAAACGAACGGCTAGGCATTATCAAAAGCCAATTGCCCGATGGTATTGAGCCTAAGATGGGGCCGATTGCCACAGGTTTGGGTGAAATTTACATGTACACGCTTAGCGCGAAGCCCGGCACAGTAACTGTCGATGGCAGAAAATTTGATGCAATGGCGCTTCGAGAGTTACACGATTGGGTGGTGAAACCTCAACTGGCCTTGGTGAAAGGGGTAACAGAGGTTAATGCTATTGGGGGGTTTACCAAACAGTATCATGTGAAGCCTAATCCTCAACTTATGCTTAATTACGGCGTTAGTACTGACGATTTATTGCGGGCATTAAATCGAAATAACGCTAATCAGGGCGCTGGGTACATTGAACGCAACGGCCAGCAAATACTAGTACGTTCACAAGCGAGACTTTCGAGCGTTGAGGACATCGGTAACGTGGTGGTAACGCTTACAAACCGATCTCCCGTCACGGTAAGTGACATTGCAGAGGTCGCCATCGGTAAGGAGCTTAGAACGGGCGCTGCAACACGAGAAGGTCAAGAGACGGTGTTGGGCACAGCTATGATGCTAATAGGCGAAAATAGCCGAGCTGTTGCGCTAGACGTGGCTGATAAAGTGGATGAAATCCAAGCAAGCCTGCCAGAGGGCGTAATTATCCAAAGTGTATACGATCGCACTACGCTCGTGGATAAAGCCATCAATACAGTACAAAAAAACCTTGTTGAAGGCGCACTACTCGTTATTGTTGTCTTATTTTTATTGCTGGGCAATATACGGGCAGCAATTATCACCGCCGCTGTCATCCCACTTGCCATGCTTGCCACAATAATAGGCATGGTACAAACGGGCGTTAGCGCGAACCTAATGAGCTTAGGTGCGTTAGACTTTGGACTGATTGTTGACGGAGCGGTTATTATCGTCGAGAACTGTATTAGGCGATTAAGTGAATCGCAGCGGCGAACGGGTGCAATACTGCCTCTTAAAGAACGGCTGGAAGTCGTATTTGAGGCAACGAATGAGGTGATACGCCCAAGTCTATTTGGCGTGATGATAATCACGATTGTGTACATTCCTATCTTTAGCTTAACAGGTGTCGAAGGGAAGATGTTTCACCCAATGGCGGCTACCGTAATATTGGCATTGCTAGCGGCAATGGTATTTTCAATCACCATTGTGCCCGCAGCTGTTGCTATGTTTATGTCAGGCAAAGTCAGTGAAAAAGCGAGTCCAATAATCACTGGGGCTAAATCAGTTTACCGCCCTGTACTGGAGTGGGCATTAAAATTACGATGGTTGGTAGTAGGTGCAGCAACATTACTCGTAGTTATCAGTGTTTGGTTTGGGATGCGCCTAGGTTCTGAATTTGTGCCGCAACTAGATGAGGGTGACATAGCCCTTCATGCAATGAGAGTGCCCGGCACAGGAATTGAACAAGCTGTCGATATGCAAAAACGGCTTGAACAGGTCATTATGCAATACCCACAGGTAAACACCGTATTTGCTAAAACGGGTACTGCTGAGGTGGCTACTGATGCTATGCCACCCAACGTCACTGACACTTTTGTAATGCTAAAACCAATTGATGAATGGCCAAACCCTGCATTATCGAAAACGGAATTTGTCGAGCAATTGGAGAGGGATCTTCAAAATGTACCCGGCAATAACTATGAGTTTACGCAACCTATACAGATGCGCTTTAACGAATTAATTAGTGGCGTTAGGGCAGATTTAGGGATCAAGATATATGGTGATGATCTGGATAAGCTGCGGGATTCAGCTGGTGATGTTTTATCCGTATTACAAGATATTCCGGGCGCTGCTGATGCACGAGTAGAACAAGTAGATGAGATCCCCATCTTCACGGTGAACCCGAAGCCTTATGCGCTGGCGCGTTACAACTTAGACGTAACTGACTTGCAAACGTGGTTAAGTGCATCAGTTGGCGGCAAAGAAGCTGGTTTGGTATTTGAAGGCGACAGACGCTTTGAGATTGTTGTTCGTTATCCTGAAGAGATTCGCAATGATTTAGAAGCGCTGGGAAATATACCCATCATGACCAATGATGGTGAGTATGTGCCAATCGCCGAGGTGGCTGAGCTTGAATATACCAATATACCCAGTCAAATAAGTCGAGAAAACGCAAAACGCCGTATCGTCGTCACAGCAAATGTGAGAGATCGTGATTTAGGCTCTTTTGTCAATGATGCTAAAGAGCAAATCGCAGCCAATGTGGCACTGCCGAGTGGTTATTGGATAAGTTATGGTGGAACGTTTGAGCAATTGGAAAGTGCAAGTCAACGACTGAGCTTGGTTGTGCCCGCAACGCTTTTCCTGATCCTTGCATTACTTGTGATTGCATTTGGCTCAGTCAAAGACGCCTTGATAATTTTCACAGGCGTCCCTTTGGCATTAACTGGCGGCATCTTTGCTCTTTGGATCAGAGATATGCCTCTTTCAATATCGGCAGGGATTGGTTTTATCGCGCTCTCTGGTATTGCTGTATTGAATGGTCTGGTAATGCTGTCTTTTATCAGGCAGAGGATGGAAGAGACTGGCGAGTTGGTAAACTCGATTATTGATGGTGCAATGACTCGCTTGCGGCCAGTGCTGATGACAGCGTTAGTGGCGAGTCTTGGTTTCGTGCCCATGGCGCTTAACGTAGGTACTGGCGCAGAGGTGCAGCGACCTCTGGCAACGGTGGTCATTGGTGGGATCATATCCTCTACCTTGTTAACTCTGGTTGTACTACCTGTACTCTATAGACTCGTTCACTATAAGGTGAATTAGCAGCACTGGGGCATTTGGGTTTATAAATCAATGCCCCGGATTTACTTACCCCCATGACGATCATTCGACTTCTTTTGACAAAATGGGGAGGTGGCTCGTAAATCGCTTTGTAATAAAAATTTGGAGTTGTAGGGTTGGTTATCAATTGTAATATTCAACATTCGGCTTTTGGAGGCGCATCCTGTGGACTATTGTGGTCTGAATAACTGCTTTATGCCACTGAAGAGTCAGTCAGAATAAAGCATATTAACTTCCGCTTATGGTAAATATCGGAATCAAGAGCAGAGAGCCCTGAACGTCTGCTGTTTGTCTGAAGCGGACCAGCGCATTTGCTGTGGTCAAGGTCCGCTTTACGCTCATTGCAGCCATCGAAGGGTCTTTGAGCGATGGGCCGCTTAAGGTACTCTTCTGCCGTTCAATACAATAAATTGAACGGCAGGAAGTAATTCAAAAATTAAACCAGCAGCTAGCGTGAGACATTTCTAGGTACTCTAATCAACCATGTTGTAATAAAGTTTTATTCCATCAAATGGCGTACAAAAACCTACAACTCCTTATAATTCGTAAACACCTTATACAACTGCGTACCACTCAACACTGATGCTGAAGGGAAGTGTAAAATAGGGATAAGATCGCAGGGCGCTTCTAAAGTTCTGCTGCCGTTGTCCGTATCTAGGTCGTCAATATTTAAAATTTGCGCTAGCGGCTCACCTTTCTTAACTGTTTGGCCTGGTTTCGCCATGTACTCCACCATGCCGCCCCAGTTAGTAAACAGGGTTTTATAGTCTTTTAAATACACGCCTAAACGCTGCATCTCTTTCGGCTTAATATCGCACTCGTGCAATACACCTTTTGCGTTTAGGTAACTAAGAATACTGGTGGCGTCTATATTGCCTTCATTAAAGTCGATAACTTCTTGGCTACCCATTTCAAGGGTAAAGGCTTCAACGTTAAAGCTGATCTCACGCTCTAAATTAGTTTTTATACTTTCTTGCAGTGTCCACCACGGGCAAAATGTTGCTTCGTCTAATGCGCCTGCAAATACATTCGGAATAAAAATACAGTGTGGAATGTTAAATAATTTGGCGCTGTCTTTGGCGTATTCGGGAACATAAACGTGGCGGGTAGATACTGGGCCGTTATGTAGATCTAGTACGAAGTCGGCGTTCACCGCCATTTGCTGTAGCTTTAGATTTAGCTGCTGCGCAAGCCCTAAACCCCAGGGTTCAGCCAACTTGTTGTCGATAGCATTAGACAGGTGTGCACGAAAACGTTGTTTTATGCCTTCAATCGACTCTTCGCGGGTGACGGTTTTGGCGAAATGCTCAACTGCACCTTTGTCAAAGAAATAGCCACGGTTCCAGTTTGTGCCGTTCACAGGGTCGAAACGTCCTAATGTGTATTCACCGGCTTTAATGTTTGTACCAATGGGATTACAGTTGGGCACTAAGATAATCTCGCCGCAAATATCCATGTCTTTTAAGCGCTGAATAAGATGGTAAATAACCACGTTACCTTGTACTTCTGCGCCGTGAATAGAACTTTGAATATACACAGTAGGGCCAGGCCGCGCGCCTTTCATACGATAAATTGGCACGTTCATGTTACGTCCAGACGCGTTTTGCGCCACTACCATGTGTTTTTTCACTACTTGGGTTGTCATTTAAATCAACCTATTTTCTGTCTTGTTCTTTGTTTTAGTCTGTTGTTTTTAATCACGTTTTTAGAATTCATACCGCAAATGCACATAAACTTAACAAGCACATAGCTCGCAGTCCACGCCTTTAGGTAGCTTCCAGTTTCGCCACTCGTGCGACAGAGCATCAAACGTCATTAACGTGTTTTTAGGAATATTATCGAAATCCATCAATACTTGCATGGCAAGCATAGCTTGGTAAGTACCAACAATATTTACTACTGGCGAGAATATACCTGCCTCTACACAGCTTAAATCGGGCGATTCAAATAGCGTTCGTAAGCATGCATAGCAACGGCTCTCACCGGGTATAGCGACGAAAAGCTGGCCTTCAAAGCGAATGGCCGCGCCTGAAACCAGCGGTGTATTCAGTTTGAAACACAATTCATTGATTACATCTCGCGAGTCGACGTTGTCAGTGCAATCTAATACAACATCAGCACGTTTTATGGCCTGTTTTAATGTCGGCGATAGTGGAGCAGTGCCGGGCGCTGAAAACGGCTTTGCTATTACGGTAATGTCGCAGTCGCTATTTATCGCATTAAGCCGCGACTTAGCCGCTTCCACTTTACTTGTGCCCACGTCTTGTTCGCTAAACAAGGTTTGCCTTGGCAGGTTGGTGGTCTCTACAATGTCATGGTCGATGAGTGTAAGCGAGCCTACGCCGCTGGCACACAGACTAGTTGCGGCCGCGGTACCAAGCCCGCCAATGCCAATGATACAGATATTTGCGTTTAACAACGCTTCCTGACCGTTTAGGTCGACTTTGGGAAGTACAATATGGCGGTTATAGCGCATAGCCTGCTGATTAGTTAGGCTTTTAGACATAGTTTATGCCAACTTAGTTGTTGAATTCATGGCATGCACCCTTATAAAGTGATTACCAATTAGTATTTTGGCTGGTACTTTATCAAAAACCGCCAAAATGTCGCATATCAAATTAGGATTTCATATGTCAGTTGTCAGCCAACCCCTTAATATTGCCGTACTCACTATTTCAGATACGCGCACCCTCGAAAACGACAAGTCGGGAGACTACTTGAAAGAGGCGCTTACCTCGGTTGGCCATAACCTTTATGATCGCGACTTGGTGAAAGACGATATTTATCAGCAGCGCGCCGTGGTGTCGAAGTGGATTGCCGATAAAAACATTCACGCCGTATTAATTACCGGTGGTACAGGTTTCACCCACCGGGACTCAACGCCAGAGGCCATCAGTGTATTGTTCGACAAAGAAGTCGACGGCTTTGGCGAGCTATTTCGCCAAATTAGCTATGAAGAGATTGGTACATCAACCATTCAGTCTCGCGCAGTAGCGGGCTTTGCTAATAATACGGTTATTTTCTGCCTGCCAGGTTCAACAGGCGCGTGTCGTACGGCGTGGGAAAAAATTATTTCTAGCCAGCTTGATGCCGACTTTAGACCGTGTAATTTCGTAAAGCATCTGGTGGAAGCATGAGCACCTTTAGCCACTTAGACGCTGGCGGCGAAGCCAATATGGTCGACGTTAGCGATAAAGACGTTACCAAGCGAGAAGCCACAGCAGAAGGTTTTTTATACGTAAGCGAAGACGTTATTCGCCAAATCTCTGAATCAAAAATTGCAAAAGGTGATGTATTTGCAGTTGCCCGTGTAGCGGGTATTCAAGGGGCAAAACGCTGCGCCGATCTTATTCCTCTTTGTCACCCATTGGCACTGTCAAAGGTGGATATAAACTTCGACATTCAGGCCGACCAAAACCGAATTCAAGCCACCTGCTATTGCAAGCTAAGCGGTAAAACCGGCGTTGAAATGGAAGCGCTCACGGGTGTAAATGTGGCGCTGTTAACCTTGTTTGATATGTGCAAAGCCATCGACCCTGGCATGCATATGGAAGGGGTACGGGTTCTGGAGAAAAAAGGCGGTAAGACAGGCTACTGGCAGTTCGACACCTAGTTTTCACAAAGGCCAGTGAGCTAAAAAATGACGTGCATAAAGAGTACACGTGCTCAAAAAGCAACGCACTTTAGGCTCAACCCATTTCAGAGGCTTGGAAAGATTAATTTGCGCGCATAAAGCGACCTTAATAACGTAGATAACAGGCAAAGCATGCAGGTAACGGTAAAAACATTCGCACAAACCCGAGAGATTACGGGAGAGGACAATATCGCGCTTCATATAAGCGAAAACAGCACTATTGAGACCGTGATATCGCAGCTTAAAACGCGTAGTGACAAGTGGGCATTAGCCCTAGAGGGCAGTGTGCTTACTGCCTGTAATCAAGAGCTTTGCGATCTCCAAACAGTACTTAGCGACGGTGATGAGCTGGCGCTATTTCCACCTGTGACAGGGGGCTAGCTATGTTTGCGCTAGTTCAAGTTGAAGATTTCGATCAAGGAGAGCTTTACGCTAGGCTAAAGCAGTCGGCAGATAAGAAGGCCTGCGGCAACACCGGCGCGATTGTTACTTTTACTGGGCTAGTGCGAGATTTTAATAACGCTGGCGATATAGACGGCATCGAATTAGAGCATTACCCGGGCATGACTGAAAAAGCGTTAATGCTTCTGGTTGAACAAGCGAGCGAACGCTTTTCACTTAACAGTGCTGGCGCACTGCACAGAGTAGGGCGCATACACAACAACGAACAAATTGTATGGGTAGGTGCCGCCGCTCCCCACCGTAAAGCGGCGTTTGACGCTGCCTGCTACTTAATGGACATGCTTAAACAGTCGGTACCGCTTTGGAAAAAAGAATTTAAGGGCGATAAATCTGAATGGGTTGAGGCGAAAGCATCTGACGATAAAGCGGCACTCAAGTGGATGCATAAAAAGTAATGGTTTTTTCTTTGGCAATGCGACTTTCAAGCTTTGTTAACCTAGCCATGCTTATTTTGGTAAGTGCAAGTACATGTGCAAGTGTAGCCCTAGGCGTTATGGCTTTTTCAAGTTCTGTGGCACAGGCGAGCAGTTTTGAAGCGGCGAATAATACTGTAAATGAAGGGAGCGTTATTAGTGCCGAAAAACAAAACCAGTCAGTAAATTTCAAGCGCGACGAAAAAATTAACGTAGCCGTTGCGGCAAACTTTGCAAAACCGCTAAAGAGTATTGCCGAGCAGTTTACTGAGCTAACCGGCATAGAAGTCGCGGTAACGGTATCTTCTAGCGGCACTTTGTATGCGCAAATTCAACATGGTGCTAGCTTCGACGTGTTTCTATCTGCAGATCGCGCTAGGCCGCAAGCGTTAGTTGATAATAACCTAGTTCACCACGGCAATCTGGTGAATTATGCTAAAGGCAAATTGGCGTTTGTCTATGCTGGCGACTTATCAAGAGAGTCATTCAGCGAAATATCTAGTAAGAAATCGAGTGAAAGAAACTGCGAGCAAATCGCGCGCTCATCTACTGGTGAAACAACTGCACAAATAAACGTTCAGCTTACCGATTGCTTGTCGAAGCAGCTTGTTCAATTAATGGAAAATCCACAAAACAAGGTGGCTATCGCAAATCCTAAACTGGCTCCCTATGGTGATGCTGCGCAACAGACGTTGCAAAACTTATCCTTATGGCAACAGTTTTTACCTCACAGAGTGATGGGTAAAAACGTGCTACAAACCTTGCAGTTTTATACCACCGGCAGCGTGAAAGGGGCGTTCGTTGCGTACTCATTGGCCTTAGATTTGCCCGCAGACTTATCCTCTAATTTGCCTTCTAAATTTAACAGTGTTGTGAATACCAAAAGCGCCGATGCTGTTACGGTTATCGTCCCAGTACCTGAAACCTTGTATCAACCCATCATTCAGTCGTTGGTGGTTAACAGTAAAACGGTAGCTACACTATCACCGAATCTGTTCGAACCACTTCCAATTAAAAATGCGGCAGCGCCAGTTGATGAGCCTATTCACAACGACAACGTTGAGCCAACCAGAGCATTTCGTTTGAGTGACGCTAGTGGAGTGTCATCACCCAGCCTTTTCGTACAATATTTAATGTCGCAAGGGGTGCAGCACAGCTTAATTGAATGGGGCTATGAACCTACCATTGCATCGGGCGTCGGTAACTAAGTATGCTCACAGAATTCTTCGGGGCATCGACACTTGAAGCCATATTACTCACCTTGAAACTGGCCTTTATAACCAGTGGTTTGCTGTTGTTAATCGCATTGCCGCTAGCGTGGTTTTTAGCGAAATGGCAGAGCAAAGCTAAGCCTTTGGTTATGTCGATACTCGCGTTGCCTTTGGTGTTACCGCCAACTGTGCTGGGTTTTTATTTGCTTATTGCTTTTTCACCGCAAAGTGCGTTGGGGCAGGGATGGCAAAGCCTAATCGGGAGTAATTTAGCATTTAGCTTTGAAGGCTTGGTATTGGGGTCTGTTATCTACTCCCTTCCATTTGCTCTACAGCCTTTGTACAGCGGCTTTTCACAATTGGATAACCGTTATTTAGATGTAGCAAAAACGCTGGGGTTTTCGGCCTTTGAAGCGTTTATAAAAATAGTGATTCCTTTAAGCAAAGCGCCCATCGTGGTGGCATTAGGCTTAAGCTTTGCACATACCATAGGCGAGTTTGGCGTAGTACTAATGATAGGTGGCAATATTCCTGGAGAAACTCAGGTGCTGTCTATCGCGCTATATGAACAGGTAGAAGCGTTGGAATATAACAGTGCACACAACCTTGCGTTGGCCCTTTTGATTTTTTCATTCGTAATGCTCGCGGCGCTCTATCGTTTTAACGGCGTCGCACGAAGTGATGAGGCGCGTTAACATGCAAATATCTGCGCTACTACCAAATCGCATTAACGCACAAATCTCATTGCAGCCACAAAGCCGATTCATTGGGGTTACCGGTCCATCAGGTGCGGGAAAAAGCAGCCTGTTTCGCGCCCTAGCTGGCGTAGAAAAAAGCGCAAAAGTGCAAACGCCGTGGACCTCTCAAAAGGTCGGCATCGTTTTTCAGCAGCCCATGCTATTTCCCCATACCGATGTGTGCGGTAATTTAGCCTTGGCGCAGCGTCACGCAAGCCCTAATGCAATGTCTATCGACGCCTGCTTGCGCGGCTGTTATTGCGAACATTTAATCGATAAGCCAGTTCAAGCGCTTTCTGGTGGAGAAGCGCAGCGGGTCGCGATTGCGCGTGCGTTGGTCAATGGACCAGATGTGTTATTGCTAGATGAATCGTTAAGCGCGATTGATATCTTTACCCGTCGCAAAATTTACCAGTTCTTGAACAATTTGTGTGTGTCGGGGAAGCTCACCTGCCTTGTTATTTCTCACGATTTAGATGACCTTGCCTTGTTCAGCGATGAGTTGGTTTTTATTGACCAAGGCCGCACCGAGCTTTGTGGAAAAACGCGCGATGTATTGACTCAAGTATTCGCAAAAGAGGGATTTGCGACACCGTCTAGCGTACTTGAGGGATTTAAAGTTACTGCGCAAAGCGAAGCTCGTGACAGCAACCAGTCACAAAACGCCGTTGTCAGCTACAAACACGGTATCCAAACGCAACAAGATCAAAATGTTCTAACCTTACAAGGCAACGATCAGTGCCAGTCGGAAAACGGCATTGAGCGCGTTGAGGTAGCGGGGCACGAGATATTCGTCACTGCAGAATCAGTGTCCTATTTGCCTAAGCAAAGCGCTGAGCAAGTTTCTGTTCGTTTTGCAGTTAAAGCTTGTGATGTAAGTGTCGATACCAATACTGCTGACTTTGGCAGTGCCAGCACAATCAGTATTTTAAATGCGCTGCCATGTGTTATATCTAGCATCGAACCCGTGGCGAATTCACTCAGCCCCTTGAACGTGGAAGAAAATAACGCCGACACAAAACTCGCAGATACAAAACTAACCCCTAAAAAGCTAGCGACCGTAAACAGCGCGAAAGTGTTGATAAAACTTGATGTACTAAACAGTAACCAAACCCTCTATGCCAGCATTAGCTGTATCTCTCTATCGCGTCTTAAGCTTGATGTAGGGGTGCAAGTGATTGCGCGGTTTAAACTGCCCTAGGTTTAAATGGCTTTGGAGTAGCTACTGAGTATTTCACTTGCGTTCAAATAAGCGTCGAAACGCGCACAAATAGCCCGAATGTAAATACGAGCAGGCTCTGGCGCTCGAATATACCGAGATGTCATTTCGATAAGCCCGTCTTCTTTAAGTTCTTCAAGGTTGTTTAAGGCTGAAGCAAAGTATTCATCAAAAATGATGTGGTGCTTGTCGGCAATTGCTTGCTTGTCTACCGCTAAATTGCACATTAAGCTAGAAATCACGTCTCTGCGAATCAGGTCGTCGGCACTTAATGACAGCCCAACCTTCGCATTGGGCAGGTGGTTGTCTAACCGATGGTAATATTCTTTTAGCTCCTTAGCATTTTGCGCAAAGGCATTACCTACCGTGCTAATGGCTGAAACGCCGAACCCTATAAGGTCGGTGTCTCCACGTAAAGTATAGCCTTGAAAGTTGCGGTGAAGCTCGCCTTTATTTTTCGCAATAGCCAGTGAGTCTTTGCTTAAGGCAAAATGATCAAGACCAATCATTTCATAACCTATGTTTGTAAAGCTGTTAACGGCAAGCTTGTAAAGCGCCGCTTTTTCTTCACTACTTGGCAGTGTTTCTTCAGCAAATTTACGCTGCGCTGCAAACCTCTCGGGAAGATGTGCATAGCTAAAAAGCGAAATACGATCTGGCATCATGGCTTTTGTCGCGGCGATGGTTGATGAGAACGTTTCAATTGACTGATTCGGTAAACCATAAATTAGATCTAAGTTGACTGAGTCGAAACCCAGCGACCGAGCCTCGAATACTAAATCGGCAATGTGAGACGTGCTTTGTACGCGATTTATGGTTTTCTGAACATTGTAATCAGTATCTTGTAGACCAAAGCTAATGCGTGTGTAGCCAAGACACTTTAAGTTTTGAAGATAGCGTTTATCGATATTTCTGGGATCTAACTCAATTGACAGTTCAGCACCTGCTTCAAAGGTAAAGTGTTTCTTAAGCAGGTACATTAAATAAGTATGCTGAGTCTCGCTCAAAAAACTGGGTGAACCGCCACCCAAGTGCAGAGAAACTGCACGCCTGCCGTCAGTTAAATAACGCTTAGACAGAATTTCTTTTTCTATGTAATCTAAATATTCGTCCGCTTTTTCATTGTGACGTGTCACCATTTTATTGCAGCCACAGTAGTAGCACAGCGTTTTGCAAAATGGAATGTGCACGTAGAGACTTACTGCCGGCGCTTTTGACACTGCAAGTGCTTGTGGAAGTATGTCATCGTGTAGCGGTTCAAATTTAAGTGCAGTAGGGTAAGAGGTATAGCGAGGAGCATTCAACGCATATTTGGTAATGGTTGATACAGGACGTTGTTGTACGGCAATTATTGTCATATTGGCTCTGCACTTATATGTAGATATCTAGGCGCGAATTCAATTCGATGGTTAAAGCTTAATGGATTGCTTAGGAGGCTGATTTGATCTACTTCAAGGTTTTGGTATTAAACCTGATAATTGTTTTACTTCTTCCAGTCATTTTGCTTCAAGCATTGTGGGTGAGGAAGAAGACCGCTGTACTACCAGAGCCTGACGGCGAGCGGGTATTAACCTCTGCCGATAGTAAATTACTGCTAACTAATAACGTTTTGGTTATAGGCGATTCTGCCGCCGCTGGTGTTGGTGCAACGACGCAAATGGGGGCACTCACAGGTCTGCTGTACTCAAACCTTGTTAAGCATGGGCCAACGCGAGTGACGTTGAATGCTAAAACAGGTTTTAAAAGTGAAGATGTGCTCAATCTTTTACATGAAATGCCTGCCGAGCACTTTTCGTCGGTGCTCGTCTCTATTGGTGTTAACGACGTGACCAAATTTGTACCGTTGAAACGGTGGCGACAAAACATCGATGCTATGAGTACGCTACTGTCAGATAAATTTGGGTGCGAAACAATATTGTTTACTGCGCTACCGCCAATTCATTGCTTTCCTGCGCTTCCGCAACCTTTGCGTGCACTATTAGGTTACCGCGCGTGGCTACTAAACCAAGCTTTGGCTGATAGCGTAACAGACCAGGCTAACGCAGATATATTATATGTTAGTGCACTTAATGTGAGCGGAACTATGACGGATATTCAGCAAAGTGGTTTGATGGCAGAAGATGGCTTTCATCCCTCCACGAAAGGCTATGAAATATGGGCACACTCAGCCCTTGAAAAACTTTCCACGCTTTACAGCACCACAATGGACACGACAAAAAAAGTCACAGCAAAAACTGATGTAACTGCGACGAAATAATCGCAGTTTGGGGTTGAAGTTTCTTTTTGTAACCTTATCTAAGCCCTTACACATTCTCGAATTCAATAAAGTGAGCCCTTTCATGACAGCAGATTTACAAGGTGCACAAAATGTGCGCGATGGAAAAAGAGTAACGGTAAATATGGTGTCTGATGTGGTGTGCCCTTGGTGTATTGTTGGATACCAGCGCCTACAAGAAGCCATTAAAACCCTAGATAACATTGAAGTTGATATTAAGTTTCACCCGTTCGAGCTGAACCTCAATATGCCAGAAGAAGGGCAAAACCTTCGCGAGCATATAATGGAAAAGTACGGCATAAGTGAGCAGCAAAGCGCGCAGAACAGAGCGCGGCTAGTAGAAGCAGGCGAGCAATTGGGCTTTTCGTTTAATTTTACTGACGACTCTCGCATGCAGAACACGTTTAAGGCGCACCAACTTATCCATTTTGCAGCAGAAAACGGCCTTGAAGAAGATATGAAGCTTAGCTTGTTTAACGCTTACTTCACTGATGGTAAAGACGTGAACGATCTTGGTGTGCTAGTAGAATTAGCTGAGTGTGTGGGCCTCGACAAAACCGAAGCTGAAGCAGTAATTAAAAGTGAAAAATACGCGCAAGTAGTTCGCGAGGAAGAAACCCTTTGGATGCAGCGCGGTATCCAAAGTGTACCTACTTTTGTGATCGGTAATCAGGGTGTGGCTGGTGCGCAAGAGCCTGCAACATTGGCTGCATTTATTGCCCAAGCGGCATCACAGCAATAAGCAGGTTAAAAGGGTGTAGAGGTAGTTATGAGTAATCACGTTAACCATTTGTTGGCCCAGTGGCTTCCACTTAAAAACAAGCACAAATGGGTGCTAGGTTTCATTTTTAAAACCGAAGGCTCGTGCTATCGCAAAGCCGGCGCTATGATGTTGTTTAGTGATGCAGGGCATCAGTTAGGTATATTAAGCGGCGGCTGCTTAGAAAGTGATATCGTTAAAAAAGCCCAGCGAGTAATGACGGACGGCGTTAGTCGAACTGCAGTTTACGATGATGAAGATGAAGAAGACATCGCGTTTAAACTAGGTGTTGGATGCGGCGGTGTGGTGCACTTAGCACTCGTACCAGTTAACGAGAGTAACCAGTATCTATCATTGGATGTGGTGAGCAAAAGCTTATCAAACGGGAAAGCGTGTGAGTGGCGCTGCGCTGTAGACGGCACTCTGGGTGAGTGCACGGAATTGGAAGACCATTCTGCTACACCTAGAAAAGCTGTGCTAGACAACGTTGATGGCAAGCGCATGTTGTCAGTGTTGATGCTGCCGCCTATCCACTTACTTGTTGTTGGAGGTGGTTACGACGCTACCTTTATGACCAAGCTTGCTAGTTTGCAGGGCTATTTAGTCAGCCTTTGGGATCCAAGGCCTGCACAAGCAAGACTTGAACACTTTCCCGAGGTAAATTACTTAATTGAAGACCCGTCTACTGAAGGCTTACGTCTTCACATGGGCGAACATAATATTCAAGCTGCGGTGCTTATGTCCCATCACCGAGAAATTGATGCAAAAGCGCTGCAGGTGCTAAGCAAGCAATCGATAACCTATACGGCAATGCTTGGTCCGCTGCACCGTAAGCAGGAAATTATGGATTTAGCTGGGCTTGGTGATACCAACTTTACTCAGTATTTCGCAAGCCCCGCTGGCTTCGACATTGGCGGTGAGCTACCAGAGCATATAGCGCTGTCTGTTATTGCTCAGTGCCATGCGGTATTTCATACCAAACCTACACATTTAAAGCGTTAGAAAGACTTTCTGAAAGTAACGCCAAAGCTTCTAGGCGCGCCTGGGTAGGCCATGATCTTTCCGGTTTGTACGGGTACATCAAAGCCACTTCGCGCAACGTACTCTTTATCGAAAACGTTGCGTGACCACGCAATAATTTCGCTACCCCATTGTGGGATAGTGAAACTTACGCGAACGTTAAATAATGAAAAGTCGTCAGCGTATTTGTACGGGTCGTTCGCATCATCAAGAAATACGTCGCCCGTGTATTGGTAGTCAATACTGGCGGAGGCAGGATAACTCCCAACTTCGAAATAGTGATTCAGCATAAGAGATAGTGAGTTCTGAGGCTCGAAGCCTACGCGGTCTCCGTCTCTTGAACAGAACGGGTCGTTAGGCTCCACACGGCCCGGGTCGTCAATGCCCGTGTGCCACGTGTACGCTACCCAACAGGTACCGCGTTTGAACTCATCAAAATTCGCCAATGTGCGCGACGCAACTGCATGTAATTCGGTGCTTTCTGTCATTAGCCATGTAGCTTCAAGCTCTATGCCTTTTACTATGATATCGCCCGCATTTTGCAGGTTGAACCCCGTTCCGGTAAAGGTCGTCGCCTGAAAGTCGCTAATTTGTGTATAGTGCGCCGCAGCATTTACGCGCACGCCGTATTCTTCAAAATCGTGTTTTATACCTATTTCAGCACTTCGCGATTTTTCAGCATCAAAAAGCGGGCTAAGCGAAGGTAAGATTCTGTCGGTATTCGTACCGCCAGCTTTGTAACCAGTCGCAAAACTAGCGTAGGTTAGCGTGTTGTCATTAGGGTGATAAGCCAGTTTTACCGTGCCGGTTAACTGTGAATCATCAAGCTCTTCGTTTAAGTCAGGGCGTGGCATAACCGCTGCAGATCCCAAGAAAAAATATCCCCAGCCCGCTCGTTGAAATGGTGCGATAGCGTTAAGGGACTGTGCTGTAGGAGCTTGTCCCTCCGCTAACGCAGCAGCGATGTTTTGTAACCCCACTACAGCACGACCTACATTAGGCCATTGCGCTGGGTCTTGAGTTAGTCCATCAATACCAGGCCCTTGCTCATCGTAGGCTCCGATAATCGACTTTTCTTCGCGGGTATAGCGCAAGCCCGTTGTTAAGGTGAAATCACTGTTTAACAGCCAATCCAGCTGAGAGAATAAAGCAATACTATCTTGCTCTTGATAGGCGCTGTGCGCGAAAGCAGTACCGGACGGCGCGGGTGCTGCAGCAGGCGCAATAAAGCCTGATGTAACTGCAGATAGCTCGTTGATGGCGTTAGCCAAAGGCAGCAGATCGGGCGCGGCGGCATTAAAGAACGCACTAAAATCATCTTGCGTGGTAGTATCAAAGGTTAGATCTAAGTTTTGGCTGTAATAGTAAACACCCATTAAACCGCGCACATTTTCACTGGTGTAATGTAATCTAATTTCTTGAGAAAACGACTGCTGCTTGGCGTCGTTAGTGGCAGTAAGAAGGTCGGCATCAGAAAAGTCGGTATCTACCGTATCTAAGCTGTCAAACGCGCGGTACGCGCTTATGCTCACTAAATCCCATGCTTTGTTTAAAGCCACATCTACTTGAACTGATAGTCCTTTGTCTTCCATTTTTGAAAGGGGAGTTTGCGACAGCGAGGTTTTATAGTCATAAAAGTTATCGCGCCCGTAAATAGTTGCATTAAACGGCGGTTGTAGCAGCAGCGCATCAGTGCCGAATTTACCCGCTATGTCATTAGCCTGAATGTTGTTTTGAAAAGTTAGTGCGCCGCAGCACCGTTCATCTAGCTCGCCGTAATCAGCGATAAGCCGTACGCTAATGTCAGCTGTTGGAGTGTAAAGCAGCTGTGCTTTTATCGCAGAACGGTTACGGTTATTTAGGGTTTGTCCGCTGCGCTCGTCGGTAATGAAACCGTCACTGTGAGAACTAAAGCCAGATACTCGCATGGCGAGTACATCGTCGATAAGCGAAAACGACGAGCCAGCGCTTAAACGAACCAAGTTATCATTGCCGATGATGGCTTCGGCAAAGCCGTCGCGCTCGTCGTGTGAAGGTGCGACCGTAGTTAACGTCATTGCGCCAGCGGCGGTATTCTTTCCGAATAGTGTGCCCTGTGGCCCACGTAACACTTCAATAGATTCAATATCTACTAAGTCGTTAATTAACGCGTTTTGTCGTGCACGGTACACACCATCTACGTATAAACCCACCGAAGACTCGAAGCCGAAGTTTTGTGAAGACGTGCCAATACCGCGTATTGAAAACCCTGAATTTGTTACGCTTTGATTTTGAAACGCGCCAAAGGCAGGTACGTAGTTTTGCAGGTCAAACACATCTCGGCTAACTGTTTCAACTAGGTCTTGACCCGAGAGCGCAGTAACCGCAACAGGCACATCTTGCAAGTTTTGACTGGTCTTTTGCGCCTGTACAACAATGTGTTCCAGCGTCTTTTTGTTATGCGGAGTAGATAGAGCATTCTCATCGGCGTGAGCGTGGGGAGCCAAAGCAAGTGTCGACGAAACAATAGAGGCAACAAACGGCGAACTACACAGGCAACGCGTAATGGCGTTTTGTGGTGTAGATATGCTTAAGCTATTACAAGACAAAGCGTGTGTAAGTGACTTCATTTTGGTTCTTTTTATTTTTCAAAAGCGGGGGGCTTTAAACAAAATTAATCACGACAAGGTCGCGTCCAAATGCGTACAGTCCTTTACATTTTAAATACGCCAACTTCCTTATGACGTCGTGTAGTGCTTTTTCACTATACAATCTAATGAACATATATTGCACGCATTTGGAGCTATCATGTCAAATTTTGTTCGCATCGTGCAAAAAACGAACAGGTATTTGGCAGTGAATAGTTTCACATGATGCATACTCATTCAAAATATCAATTAAACTTATATCGCTGTTTTCCTTAGTATGTTGGTTGAAAGTTAACATATTAATAACATCAGGCAGCGGTATGACAGACATCTATTTAGTGCGACATGGTCAAGCGTCTTTTGGCAAAGCGAACTATGACAAACTTAGTGAACTGGGTGGGCAACAGGCCATTTGGCTTGGTGACTATTTCAAGCATCGCAATGTTGAATTTGATGCAGTTTTCTCTGGCGACATGGTTAGGCATCACGAAACCAAAGAAGGTATTGCCTCGGGTATTGCTACTGAAGACTATACGCTACCTGAAGTTACAGTGAATAGCGCACTGAATGAATTCAATTTTCAGGCAGTGGCTACCGCCTATTTAACACGCTACCCAGAAGCAAAAGTACCTGAAGGTGCTTCGCCTTCTGAATATTACCGATTGCTAAAAAAAGCAATGCTTGCCTGGTCGCAAGACGAATTGGCGCATGAACTCCTTGATGAAACATGGGGTCAGTTCGAAGACAGAGTTCACAGTATGCTCACGCACCTTCAAAGTATAGATGCGAAGCGTGTTCTCGTTGTGAGTTCTGGCGGTGCAATTGCCATGATGCTCAAACACATTCTTGGCTACGATGCGGCCACCGTTGTGAATATGAATTTGCAGATCCGAAATGCCAGTTTTTCTCAATGCTTTGCCAATGCGCGAGGCGTTCATCTAAATAACTTCAACAGCGTACCTCACCTGGATGTGATTGACAGGTTACACGCCATTACCTACAGCTAAATGGGGCAGTTATGAACTTTGAATATAATGAAAAGACCCAAGCACTTTTAGAAAAACTAAAAGCGTTTATGAACGAAGAAGTGTATCCAATTGAAAAGGATTACATTCACGCCGTAGAAAATGACTCTGCCAATAATGGCGAAGGTCGTTGGAAAACGCCTGAAATGATGCATACATTGAAAAAGCGTGCAAAAGAAGCGGGTCTTTGGAACTTGTTTTTACCTGAAGAATATAAGCCATATGGCGCGGGCTTGACTAACGCAGAGTATGCACCACTTTGTGAAGAAATGGGCAGAGTTTTGTTTAGCTCTGAAATCTTCAACTGTAGTGCGCCAGATACCGGCAATATGGAAGTGCTGGCGAAATACGGTAACGAGAGTCAGAAAAAGCAGTGGTTAGAGCCTCTCTTAAACGGGGAAATACGCTCAGCCTTTGCTATGACAGAGCCTGCAGTGGCATCAAGTGACGCGACAAACATCGAAACTTCCATTAAGCGCGATGGTGATGAATACGTTATCAACGGCCGTAAGTGGTACACCAGCGGTGCTATGAATGAAAACTGTAAGATTATGGTTGTAATGGGCAAAACTGATTTCGATGCGCCTCGTCACCAGCAGCAGTCTCAAATCTTAGTTCCTATGGACACCAAGGGTGTAACTATTGTTCGCCCAATGGCAGCAATGGGCTATTACGACGAGCCTATTGGTCATGCTGAAGTCTTGTTTGAAGATGTACGTGTACCGGCAGAAAACTTACTGCTTGGTGAAGGGCGTGGTTTTGAAATCGCACAAGGGCGCTTAGGCCCGGGCCGTATTCACCATTGTATGCGCCTTATTGGCTGTGCACAGCGCGCGCTCGATATGGCCTGTGAACGAGTTGAAAGCCGAGTGGCGTTTGGCAAACCGTTGTCAAAACAGCAATCGGTTAGAGAAAGCATTGCGCAGATGCACTGTGATATTGAACAGGCGCGTCTGCTTACGTTGAAAGCGGCTGATAAGATGGATCGCTATGGCAACAAAGTATCGCGCGACCTTATCGCTGCTATCAAGATAGTTGCACCTACTATGGCCTGTAACGTTATCGACCAAGCCATTCAGATGCACGGCGCTGCAGGTACAAGCCAAGATTTCGTATTGTCTGCAATGTACGCTTATGCGCGTACTATCAAGCTGGCTGATGGCCCTGATCAGGTTCACATGATGCAGTTAGGTCGTAATCTTATTGCAGAAAAAGCAGTTGCTGAATAGGTCATTGTTGTAAATAAACAATACAGAAAAATTACGGGTAAGGAGTGAACGTGTCTAAAGACAATGCGAAAGCCCCACATGTCATAGATTTAGCAGTGCTGAATTCGTATTTATCTTCTGCGTGCCCGAGTATTGGGCACGTCGAAAGCGCTGATAAATTTGCAGGTGGGCAATCGAACCCGACGTTTAAGCTTACCACGGATAACGGCGTCTACGTGTTACGCCGTCAACCTCCGGGTAAGTTACTGAAGTCGGCCCATGCGGTTGACCGAGAATTTCGCGTTATCAACGCGTTGCAGGGCTCAGAAGTGCCTGTGCCCAAAGCGTACCATTTATGTGTAGATGCCAGCGTAATTGGCAGCATGTTTTACATTATGGCCTATGTTGAAGGTGACATTTTCTGGAATAGCGCACTGCCTGAAATAGCATCTTCTACTACTCGCGGTGTCATGTATGATGAAATGAACCGGGTGCTTGCAGCGCTTCACAGTGTAGACATTGAAAGCGCAGGGTTACGCGATTATGGGAAGCCTGGCAGCTACTTTGAACGTCAGCTAAGCAGGTGGACAAAACAGTATCGTGCATCTGAACTTGAGCATATTGAAGAAATTGAAAGTCTTATTCAGTATCTTGAGGCCAACCTGCCAAAAGATGATGGCCAAGTCTCGTTGGTCCATGGCGATTTTCGTTTAGACAATATGATGTTTGATATGTCTGACCCTAAAAAACCAAGCGTAGTCGCGGTGCTTGATTGGGAATTATCAACGTTGGGGCATCCGTATGCCGATTTGGCTTACCAATGTATGCAGTTGCGCCTTCCCTCTAACATTGCGCACGCAGCTGGGTTAGGTGGTTTAGACAGAGAGCAGTTAGGCATTCCAAGTGAACAAGAATATATCAATGCGTATTGCGAGCGAAGAGGTATTGATGGCATTAGCAATTGGACGTTTTACCTCGCATTTAGTTTTTTCCGTTTAGCCGCTATTTTACAAGGCGTGGTAAAACGCGCACACGATGGCAATGCGTCAAGCGAGAAGGCTATGCAATTAGGCGCAATGGTGCGACCTCTGGCGCAAATTGCGAACCAAACTATTCACCAAAGCGAATAAACGCCATATAACGTATTTAATGACATGTCATGCTATCAATAGCGTGCACGTCGAACAAAGCAACTGGAGACAGTATGAAAGCAATTGTATGCGAATCTTTTGGACCACTTGACGAACTTCAATTTAAAGACGTTGCAGACCCAGAAGTAAAAAAAGGGCATGTAGTCGTAAATGTTGAAGCCGCAGGGGTGAACTTTCCAGACGGACTATTGGTGCAAGGTCTGTATCAAATGCAGCCAGACTTCCCGTTTATTCCTGGTAATGAGGTGGCAGGCACCATTGCTGAAGTAGGTGAGGGGGTAACCCACTTGAAAGAAGGGCAACGAGTTATCGCGCTGTCGAACTTAGGTGGTTACGCAGAAAAAGCACTGATCCCAGCCACGCATGTTATGCCGTTACCTGATCCCATCCATGTTAATGAGGGGGCTGCGCTTGTAACTGCGCATGCGACAGCACATCACGCATTAAAGCAGCGCGCAAAGCTGCAGCCAGGCGAAACACTGGTTGTAACCGGCGCAGCGGGTGGTACTGGCTTAGCAGCAGTGCAAATAGGCAAGATTATGGGCGCTAAAGTTATTGCAGTTTGCTCAACAGAGGAAAAGCTGGCGCTAGCTAAAGAGTATGGCGCTGATGTTTTAATTAACTACAAAGAAAAAGATCTTAAAGAAACGCTGAAAGAAGTCACAGGCGGCAAAGGTGTCGATGTAGTTTATGAATGCGTTGGCGGTGACACATTCCACGCTTGCAGCCGCAGTATGGCATGGGAAGGGCGTTTACTTGTGGTCGGCTTTGCAGGCGGTGAGATCCCGAAATTCCCGGTTAATTTAGCGCTGGTAAAAGGCTATTCAGTCATGGGCGTATTTTGGGGCTCGTTTACTCAGCACGATCCAAAAGGCTTCGCGGAAAACATGCAAGAGCTTTTAACTTGGTATGTGCAAGGTAAGGTTAAAGTGGTCGTAGATGAAGCATTACCCTTAGAACAAGCAACGAAAGCCATGGCCAAGGTCATGAACCGGGAAGTGAAAGGTAAGATGGTGCTTGTGCCCTGATCCTACAAGCCTGACACGTGGGTAACTTAACAATAAAGCCTGAACAATCGATGTTCAGGCTTTTCTTATTAACAGTGGGTTATTCCATAAGCCACATTCGGGCGCTTCTTCCTGGTACATAGAACTTGTGCCACTGAGTTGTACTATATTGCACATCATTACTTAAGGTATCGCGGTAATTTCTATACCACCACAAATTGTCCGTAGATGTATCTACCCAAATATATTGGCCGTCTGCGCATTTATTAATACCCACAACGCCTTGATGGTCACGCTTGAAGAAAATAACGCAGTCATTATGACTTACCACTTGCATGCCACTGTCCTGAACTCCGTTATGGAATTTAACCATACCCTTGATGTCATCACGCTTGTACAAATCTACCCAACGATTATCACCACTTTCATTGTTATCTGAGTACAATAGTGGAACACCACCGTCACGCCCTAGTAGATAGGCATTTGCCAAATGTTCGTCGGTAGGGTCAAGTAACTGGTAGCGGAAGCCGTCGTTTAGCGGGATGTCGTGGGTAATACTAAATGTGATGGCCTTGTCGCCTAATAAAGCCTGACCATACGCACCTGGGTCAACTAAGGCATTCATCGAACCACCGAAGCTAAATGCACTGCGTATTTGCGCGAAAAGCGGGAAATCGTAGGCCGAGTGACCTGTTGCTGATAAATAAGGTGCAAGGAAGTTATCATACTCACTAGAGCCTGCACCGCCTGTGGTAATTATTTCTCCGAAAACATGCGCGCCGTTTTTTATATTGCTGTCGAACACCGCGTTGATATGATAGTTGGTCATATAACCATCGCTTGAATGTCAGCAGTGTCACCAAGTGGATTATCAATAACTCGATAGTCTTGTGGTTGATATCGTGCCCACCACTGATCACCTGTCGATTTATAAGCAGGCGAAACAAGTACTTTGGTGTAACCAAGGTCCGCAATTTCCTGGGCTTTTGCGGCTACGTCGTCGTAGGTCTAGTTAAATGCGTGTAGTATAACGTCGGCATAGCTTTGATAACTTAATGTACTCAGTGCTGCGCCTATTAAAACGCCTGCCGCATGTTTCTTCATCTTCATAGTGTGTCCTATTTTATGTGGGAGCGAGAGAAAAGATGAACAATCAAGATGCGCAGGGAAGGGAGTAAGGTTAGCTATTGCCACTGGGTTAGCGGCTCTTAGTTGCGCAGCACTGTTTGAATTTTTTGTTGCTACCGCAAACACAAGGTAGGTTTCTCCCGTATTTAATTTTGCCGCAGTCGTCGTGTAATACGCCGTCGTGATAACGCCACTTACCGTCTTCAACACTAAAATTAGACGTTTCGTGAAGCTGATACATGCTTTTATTTTCAAAATAGTAAGCAGTGAATTCAACAATGGCATTATTGGGTTTGGTGATGGGTTTGGAGATGGACTTTAAATTAGTCTTAGAGATTGCCTCGGCGTTGGTTTGCGCTTCGACTTTAGCGTCAGCATGTACAGAACTGTCTATCGAACTCTCTTCAGTACTACTGACCGAGTTACCTACCAAGCTATCTACGGAGTTATCTACGGAGCTAGCCGCTAGAGTGGGGTGTACTTTAAGCGCGAACCATGTCGCACCTTGTGCGCTTTGCGCCAAATCTTCTACAGAAAGACCCTGCTGCTTTTCTTTGGTGTAGGTTTCAAGAATATATTGATAATGCGCTTTAGCGTAGGCTGAAAAACGGGAGCGCATAAGTTGCTCTGCAGAACTAGGGTGTTTATCACCCTTAATAAAAGGCTCGCAGCATTCGTCGAAGGATTTTGATGAGCAACAGTAACAGCGCATAAGACAACTCGCAGTTTAAGAGTAAAACAAAGCGCTACAGTATAAGTATAAGTTGCGTGAGCCCCAACTTTTTTAAACGTAAATGTTGCCGATATTCAAAGGTTCCTTGGCGGTCCATGCCAAAGGGTACATGTCAGAGATTCCACGCCAAAGAGTTGTATGAAAATAAATATTTAGGTTTTGTTTACGCACCGCTACTCAGGCAAACGTAAAATGTAAGCATAAACAGGCTTTGTATTACCAAGGGCCTAATGCTACGTTTTGTTCGTCATTAATGCTGTTAACACGCACATTCACCAGGCTGACAGAGTAAAGCTCACACAGCTTTCTAATCATTTCACTGTCTGTTGGTTGAAGGTCTAAATCGATGTTTTCCACATACAGTGTTTTACACTGGCCACCTGTAATCAGCTTACTGATCCATTCAGGCATTTTTTCTTTTTCAGGTTTCTGAATACGGATAGCGTGATCTACAGATTTAGAAAACGACACCGTATTTGAAAGCAGATAATTCCAACCTTTGTCGTTATTTCCTTTTCCATTACCTTGTTTTTCGCCAGGAAACCCTTCTATCGGCAAAGGTAGTTGAACAACATTTGAAACCGAAGCGCGCAAAGCATTAAATCGTGAAACTGAAGATGTGTTCATAGTAAAACCCTTTATGCATTTGCCCTTAAGTTCATAAATCGAACTTCAGGAATATTGTTATTAATTGATACTGGTTGCTTATACAGTGTGTATGTGTATACAGTATTCATAAAAGAGGGATTTGGCAAGTATTTAGTTGTACTTTTTTCACACAAATTGGTGCTTTGTCAGTAACTATATAAAAGATAATGGTTTTTTTGTGCTTTCGAATTCTGAAGGAAGTATTCATACTCCGATTAAGGTAAGATGCGCGCGAATTTTACATAGAAAACTACTGTATAAAGCTGGAGGAGCGTTGAGCGCATTAATACATTTAGGCTACTTGGGGATGTTCTTATCGGCATTTTTGGCTGCCACTATATTGCCTTTTAGTTCTGAAATTGTGCTTAGTGCTTTATACAGTAGTGGGTTGAGCTGGGTGTTGTTGCTTGTTGTTGCTTCGTTAGGAAATGTACTCGGCTCGGTGGTTAATTATGCATTGGGCTTCAAGTTCGGAAAAGAAATTGCGACCGATAAGTTAAAAGTGAGCGAAGCAGCGTTTAACCGTGCAAGCTACACCTTTACAAAGTGGGGGAAGTGGAGCTTGTTTTTATGCTGGGTACCTATTATTGGCGACCCTATTACTTTAGTAGCAGGTGTACTTAGAAGCCCATTTTGGATTTTTATTCTTGCGGTAACGCTTAGCAAAACAGCGCGTTATGCTGCGCTGCTTTACGTGCTCGTTTAAAAGGTTTTCGACTTTAGTTTTTTCACGCCACTGCGTTTTTGTCTCTCGACTTCTTTTGACTTTTCTTCTGATACGTCACATACCACTGCTTCATTCTTGGGCTCATTAATATCAGTCCAATCATCCAATACCAAACGGGCTCTTGCCAAAACGTCTTCTGCGACCAGCTGAAATGAAGTAGTGCAAGGGGCAGGATCAGGTAAATGCTGTTATGAAGCTTCTGCCACTTTTTTCCCATGTTGCGCTGGATACGCTTGAACGACGTAGCGGTGAGAGCAAAAAGAAGAAGTAACGCTGCCATGCCAACAATGATGTATGGCCTGCTTACTATCTCGCTAGCCACTAGTGCCATATCAAGCTGGATTTCAAACACAATGTATGTGAGCAGGTGTGCAAAGGCGTACACAAAGGTGTATACGCCAATCATACGTCTGAATTGCATCGGTTCTGGGCTTGGTAGCCATTTTGCAAGTGGGCTAAGAGTAAGCGTTAGTAAAAGAAAGTGAATTGCCCAAGTTCCAGTCTCATTGATGAGCGTGTTTACAGGGTCTGGACCAAGCTGATCGGTTACCCCTGCAAAAAACAACCAGGCGATATAGCCCAATGCGAAAAGGTGAATAAGACCTTTTAGGCTGCGGCGCTGCCATACAGCGAGTCGAAATGGTTTTTTTCTTAACGGCATTAAATGAACAACTTAATAATAATATTTAAAAACTCTAGTTAAGTGATATTGATAAGAAGGGCTAGCTATTCACTCGTAGCCCAATAAAAAGTACAAGCTAGTAATAACGGGATAAGTCCATATCTTTGTATAGCGGCGCGACTTCGCTGTAGCCATTGAACATTTGGGTATCGATGCGATTTCTGGCGAGTAGCCCACCTGTGGTTATTCTACGCTCGCTGGCTTGGCTCCACCTTGGGTGCGACACGTTTGGATTCACATTGGCGTAAAAGCCATACTCGTTGGCGGCCAGTCGATTCCATGTAGTAGGCGGCTTCTTGTCGGTAAGGCGAATTCTCACAATAGACTTAATGCTCTTAAAACCATACTTCCACGGTACAACAAGCCTGATAG
Organism: Alteromonas marina; assembly: GCF_000808575.1. Taxonomy (GTDB): domain Bacteria; phylum Pseudomonadota; class Gammaproteobacteria; order Enterobacterales; family Alteromonadaceae; genus Alteromonas; species Alteromonas marina_A. The sequence continues at coordinate 43,445 of NZ_JWLW01000003.1, read as the reverse complement.
GCGCGCCGTTTTGAGGTGGCAAGGTCTTCCCGTAAAGACCAACCGACATGAGCGTTAACGGGTGCATGGCTTCGTCAAGACGCAAACCCTCTACGTAAGGGTAATCAATACCACCACCGGTAAAGCGGCTTCGTTGACCGGGCATTTGCTCAGGGTCGTATAGGGTTTCAAACGCCACATACTTGGCTGACATTAATGGCTCGGCTTGTTTTAACAACGCCCCCAACTCAAACCCAATCCAAGGAACCACCATCGACCATGCCTCCACACAGCGCAAGCGGTAAATGCGTTCTTCAAGGGGAAAACGCTTTGTTAAGGCATCGTGATCAAGCTCAATGGGGTTTTTAACCATCCCGTCAACTTTTAACGTCCATGGATTAGTTTGAAATTCAGTCGCATTTTTGGCTGGTGCATCTTTAGATGTGCCAAACTCATAGAAGTTGTTGTAGCTGGTCACTTTATCTTCAGGCGTTCGGGTTTCCGTTATTTGAAACTTAGGGGGCTGACTAAACTCCAGCGCCTTTCCCTTAAACGCTGCCTTCTCTTCTTCATCTTCCCAAAACCAACCGGCAGCGCCTGCCGACTTCGCCAACAGCGTAGACGCTCCCACAAAGCCCATAGATTTGAGCAATGTACGGCGACTCTTGTAAACGTCTTCATTAGTTACGTCGTTATCGGTTAATTTTACTGAGGGTTTAAATGGTTTTGGCATTACGTCACCTAAATTATGATAAGACTATGAGAAATGGTCGTCACTTCGCCCAGTACATTTAGCTACGTTAATGTAACGAGTAAGTTCAACATAATAAAAAAGACCGAGAGTACGGTCTTTTCATTTCAATTAATTTGGAAAAACAAAACAATCTACATATGCAAACTATCTTGAATACCGCCTTGTTTAGGTGAAAAGATATTGCTGTATAGGCGAGATGCGAATTCATCGGTCATACCCGATATATAGTCGGCGAGAACGCGCATACCATTGCCGCTCTCACAGGCCTTGCGCCAGCGAACTTGCGTGTTCTCGGGAAGTAAGCGGTCGGGATCTGATGCAAATGCCTCAAAAAGCTCCATAACCACCAGCTGCCCTTTGTATTCAAGAAGCTGCACGTCGGGGCGGCGTATTACTTTGTTAAACACAAAGCGTTTGAAAAGCTCCAAGGCTTGTGCAAAACGTTCAGGCATCACAGCGTTAAACGCCAGTAACGGGTGAGCGAAACCCTCAACGCCTTTTATTTCAATAGCTGTAATAAAGCTATTTACCAGCGCGCCTATGGCATTTTTTCTTTCGTGATGTGCAGCGCTAAATAGCTTATTGGTTAGCACTTCTATTTTGTCTGACAGCCACGGTACATCTAGCGCTTTTAGCGGGGTGGTTACATCCTCGACAAAGTGATGCTTATCGACCATATCCATTACAATGGCATCTTCTAAGTCGTGAATGCCATAGGCGATATCGTCAGACAGCTCCATAATTGAGCAGTCGAAGGATTTAAATTGCGTTTTGCTGTGGCTATTTAGCTTTGCATTAAACTGCATAAATGCATCTTTATCTTCATTGCTAAATGGCGCAAGTAGCCAGTCGAACAGGGGCTCATCGCAGCGAAACAGACCTTTTGGCGGATGCCAGTCGTGGGCCTTTACCTGACGAAGTGAAACAGGTCGCTCTGGCGTAGGTCCTTTACTATGAAGGGCATCGATAAAATTCGGATATTTAACCAAGCCTAACACGCTTCTTCTGCATAAATTCATGCCGTGTTCGGCGGTATAGGGCTCTAGCTGAGTGATGATCCTAAAAGTTTGTCCGTTTCCTTCAAACCCGCCGTATTGGTGCATCATGTAATTAAGCGCAATTTCACCACCATGGCCAAATGGGGGATGACCAATATCGTGAGCCAAGCAGAGGGTTTCGATTAACGTAGGATCAAGCGCTAACGTCGTGGCAATATCTGGAAATTTCACCCAAAGTTGGGCAGTAATACCGGTGCCAATTTGGGCGGCTTCTAGAGAGTGGGTTAGTCGAGTGCGATAGAAGTCGCTCAGCCCCACACCGAGCACTTGGGTTTTTGCCTGCAATCTGCGAAAGGCAGCGCTATGAAGAACGCGCGCTTTATCACGTTGATACGGATTGCGGTGATCGCCGTCTCTTGTTTCACTACGGGGTAAACGACGCTCGTGTAATGCTAATTCCCAATCGCTTGTTGCCAAAAAAACCTCGCTGCCTCGCTGTGTATGCTACTTCTTTTCGTCAGTATAGTTATTTATGGACTGTTAATCGCCTTGCTCACATATCGTCTTGCGTAATTTCATCAAGACTTAAAGAAAAGCTTGGTACGTAACGCGTTAAGAAGTAGTCCACCTCTTCAGAATGATATTCTTTAAGGGTTTTATCTAATCTTTTCTTAGCCAGCTTGAACTCTTGGTTACCAGCAGCTAATTCTTCAAGCGTTTTTAGATAAGCGCAAAGTACGTCTGCTGCTTTGACAATAAAAGCTTCTTCTTCACTATGGTAGTGATGATCAATAAGCGCAGCGTAGTCTTCTCGAAATGCTTCTGGTGCCATTTCAATTAGCTTGTTCTCTGCAATTTTTTCGATCTTTTTATATTCTTCTTTAATCGCAGGGTTAAAGTATTTCACTGGGGTAGGGAGGTCTCCGGTGAGTACCTCCGACACGTCGTGAAATATTGCCATGGTAGCAATACGATCAGGGTTCAGTGTGCCGCCAAAAAACTTATTTTTTATTAAAGCAAGCGCATGGGCAACCATGGCCACCTGCAAACTGTGCTCCTGCACATTTTCTGTGCGCACGTTGTGCATTAGCGGCCAGCGATTAATAAGCTTTAAGCGCGCCAGGTGCGCAAAAAAGTGACTTTTATCAGACACATTACGCCCCTTGCTTATACGTTCTAAAGAAGTTGCCAATACGATGCAGCGCAGGCACCAATACATCGCTGTGCGGTAAAAATACTAATCGGAAGTACGTGCCTTCAGTAAGGTTAAACGCGCGACCATGTACCAGCAGAATTTTTTCAGAGCTTAATAAGTCCAGCACCATTTGTTCGTCGTTTTGAATGTTGAATTTCTTCTCATCCACTTTAGCGAAACAATACATGGCACCTTTAGGTTTAACGCAAGAAATACCGTCAATGCCGTTTAGCATATCTGTAGTCACGTCACGCTGAATGCGTAAACGCCCGTTTTCCTTTACCAAATCGTCAATACTCTGATAGCCGCCTAATGCCGTTTGGATAGCGCTTTGACAAGGTACGTTAGCGCACATCCGCATGGAAGACAGAATATTAAGCCCTTCAATATAGTCCGATGCCAGGCGTTTATTTCCGCTGACAACTAGCCAACCTGAACGAAAGCCCGCCACGCGGTAGTTTTTGCTCAAGCCGCCAAAGGTAACAAAAAACACATCGTCAGCCAGTGAAGCAATACTGGTGTGCTTTGCTTCATCGTAAAGAATTTTGTCGTAAATCTCGTCGCTAAATACAACAAGTCCGTGTTCGCGGGCGACTTCAACCACATCTTGTAAAAGGGCTTTGTCGTAAACTGCGCCGGTTGGGTTGTTAGGGTTGATCAGTACGATCGCGCGGGTTTTACTGGTGATTTTACTTTTTATGTCGTCAATATCTGGGAACCAGCCTGCTTGCTCGTCGCAGCGATAATGAACGGGTGAACCTGACGAGAGGCTAACTGCTGCTGTCCAAAGCGGGTAGTCAGGGCTTGGAATAAGCACTTCATCGCCATGATTAAGTAGCGCCTGCATTGCCATCATAATTAACTCAGATACGCCGTTACCAATATAAACGTCATCTACACGGATGTCTTTAATGTTGCGCTGCTGGTAGTACTGCATCACGGCCACGCGGGCAGCATAAATTCCTGTCGAGTCTGAATATCCTTGAGACGTAGGCAGGTTATGAATAACGTCTTTTACGATATCGTCAGGGGCTTCAAATCCAAATGGGGCAGGGTTACCGATATTCAGCTTTAATATGCGGTGTCCTTCGTCTTCCATTTTGCGTGCTTGCGCAGCGATTGGGCCTCTAATGTCGTAACAAACGTTATCTAATTTATGTGAGCGAGATACAGTTTTCATGGTCTATCTGGTTGATTTACATACCCTGAGATTATCGCAATACAGAGCCATATGCGATGGCCTTTTTGCAGTATTTCTGCATTAAGCACTACTTTTTTCACCAAGTGGTTATTTATTAACCACATAACGAGATGAATGATCCGCTTGTCACTTAAGTATAAAATTTATGTTAATAGCTTGTGAACTTTTCATTCAGCGCCTATCGTAGTAGTAAGGCGTGTATAAAAAACGCGTTAGTAACAAACAGGCTAACAAGCAGAGGTGATAAGAATATGTCGCACCATTTCAAAGAAACACCAGAGAATGCAATCACGCAAAGCGGTATAGCACGCGTTATTCCCTGTAAAGAATTAGACGTTGGCGACCCTATAAAATGGTTGTCATTGGCATTACGAGACGCTATGCGCGCACCAGGTCTCACATTGTTTTATGGCGTTCTTTTCGCGGTTATTCCGTGGTTCATTATGTACTTGGTTGAAATGACAGGTTGGCACTTAGTTATTTTACCCGCCATTGTTTGCTTTATGTTGGTAGGTCCATTTCTGGCTGCTGGTCTTTATGATGTGAGCTGGGAAATGGAAAAAGGCCACAAGCCCACGCTACGCCACTCTTTACGCGCAATGCGCCGAAATGCATTTAACGAGTGGGGCTTTGCCATACTGCTTATGGTGATGATGATATTTTGGTTACGTGTCGCATCGCTAATCCACGCGCTTTATCCGCCTTATATAGAAAACGACTTAGAAAGCTTGTTACCGTTTTTAGCGCTAGGCACAATTGTTGGTGCGGGTTTTACATTGGCTATGCTTTTCATTACGGCGTTTACCCAACCTATTTTGATGGAACGTAAAGTTGACCTTGCTACCGCCGTATTAACCAGCGTTAACGCTGTTTGGTTAAACAAAGTCCCTATGCTTATTTGGGGGGCTATCATCTTCACCACTGTTGCGATTGGCTTTGTTACCGGCTTTGTCGGATTTATTGTATTGATGCCCATTGTCGGCTACGCGTCATGGCATGCTTATATTGATGCCATTGAAACTAAGCGCGAACGCAAATATGAGTAATTGCGTTCGCTTTCTGTAATTTAATTACGGAAAGGGCGAGTGTTTCTGCTTATTAAATACGCTTTATCATTATATATTTTGTTAAAATTACAGTTTTGAGGCCCCGAAAGGGGCCTTTTTATACTTAAGTCTTATATTTCTTTCTTCCTACAAGTTCCATCGCTAGATATATTAGTAATATGTAATCTAAATTAATCTCGATAAAACAGTGATTTAGCCTCGTAACAATGGTGTAACAAACTGATTTACCACACATTTACCCCCATTACACAATCATTCAACAGAAAAGTTTTAATTCTTGATGCATAAATAAAGGGCGTTGAGCGAATTGTTGATTGTTCAGCTTTGTTCAACCAAAAACTAAGAGTTTGCCACAAACTTGATTAAAGCCTTTATCTACACATTGAGGAATTAAACATGAAACCAGTTAAATCGAAATTAGCCAACGCGGTAAAAGTTCTAGTTGTAACTGCAACCGTAGCATTTAGCGTAAACGCAACTGCCGCAGCACCACAAAAAGACATACGCTTTGTAGGCGAAACCCAATTTGCAGGGTTTTGTAAAGCTGTGATAAATGATGACGTTAGAGTACTTCGCTCTAGTCTTTCACGTAACGTAGGACGCATTGGTGCTAGTCAGCGTGAAGTGTTGCGTATGGTAACGTCTGAAGAAGGGTTGACGTGCAATGGCAGTAGCCTAATTGAGTTTTCAGTAGAGCGTCACGCTGATGCGGTACACGAATACTTAACGTCGCGTAGCTAAGGCGTTGACTGCGGTAACGATAAATCCAGAAAAAGCGGGCTAGCATGCACTCATCGTCAATCACGTTGACGTAAATGGTGAAAACTAGACCCGCTTTTTGTCTTACTTTTTGCTCTAAAATGCGCCTTAATTGGCGATTTTAATATACGTGGCTACACGCGCTTTACTGGTTTTAAACAAACGTTGCGTTTTAAACCTAAGCTTTAATAGCAACACGTAAGCAAGTGGTACTAAGAACAAGCTGGTTAGCGTTGAGAACACTAGCCCACCAATGATTGCAATGGCCATTGGTGAGTAGGGAGGGCCGTCGCCGCCAATTCGAGTACTCCCCATCGCAAGTGGAATAAGCCCTAGAACTGTAGTGGATACCGTCATCAGAATAGGCCTGATACGTGTCATACATCCTTCAATCACTGCGTCATACAGCGACAAGCCTTCATTGATGAGCTGATTAATTCTGTCTACTAATACAATTCCGTTGTTAACCACAATACCCATCAGAATCAGCATGCCAATCATTCCCATGATAGACATAGATGTGCCTGTAACCATGAATGCCCAAAAAACACCTGTGAACGAAAACAGTAGTGACGTAATTACAGATGTTGGAAGAATTAGCGATTCAAACAGCGCGGCCATCACAACATAAATCATGCAAAGCGCGAGTAGCATATTCATTTGCATTACGGCATTGGCTTCATCCTGTCGAGAGAAGCTGCCGTCTAGCGTCCACTTGTAGCCTGTCGGCAATTCGATATTAGCTAATGCTTTTTCTATGCGTTCACGAGCTTGTTCGGTGGTGGTTTCACCCTCTAAGTTTGCACCAATGGCTAGCGCTGTTTGACGATAATTGCGGTTAATTTGCGAAAGCTGTGGTACCACAGAGAAGTCTGCAATCATGTTCAGCGTTACCGATTGACCCTGCGTAAAGCCAATATTGATGTTCTTAAGTTCGCTTAGCGAGGCTTGAATATCGCTGCCAAACTTAAGTTGCACTGCGACTTCTCCAGCGTCACCATAGCGGAATGTACGTAAATTACTGCCGCGTAGTGCCGTAGAGATAAGTTTAGCCACATCGTTCACCTGAATGCCAAAACGGTTTGCTTTCTCTCTGTCTATGCGTATTTGAACCTCATCACGGGTAGATCCCGTGTCGGCTTTTACATCTTCCAGCCCTTCTATAGTGGAAAGAATAGGGATGATCTGCTCTGAAATATTTAGCAAGGTTTCTGAAGACTCGCCCAACAGCGTTACTCTCACGCCACCACCGTTGCCGCTATCCCACTGGAAAGAGGGGCGAGCACGCACGAATGAAGGCATGTTTTCGCGAATATCCTCCTTAATTTTACCCACACTTACAGGCAACTCGTCATTAAGTGTGATACCGCTTACTGCATGGCCGGCAGTAAAATAGGTATACACCTGCTTAATGTGAAAGCGTTCTTGGTTCTCATAAAGATAAGCTTCCATTTTATTTACGGTTTTTTCCACTTCATCCAAGGTGAAGTTTTGCGTCACGTGGTAATTAAGCCAAATACGCTCTTGGTTGTCGTTACCCTCATCGTCAGACGTAACCACCTGCATAGGCACAAAGGTCGACGCGAGAATAAGCAGAGCAATAACACGAGTTACGCCCTGGTGTTTCAACATCCAGTTTAGCGCACGACCATAGCCTTTTATGTAGGACGGTGTTTGAGGCGTTTTTACAACAGGGATCTTTACCTTAGTTGTCAGCAAGGGAATAAGTGTTTTAGCAATGAAAAGCGACGCGAACAGGGATATACAGATAGCCACAGCAACGTGCTCTAGGAAAATAGTCACGTCTATTTTTACCCCAATAATATTAGGTAAAAACACTATTGCCGTAGTTGCAGTTCCGGCTATAACTGCCAGGCTGACTTTGTTTACACCAATCTGGGTGGCTCGCTTAATGTCTCCCTCTTGTTGGCGTTCTTGAAATACGCTTTCAGTGATCACCACGGCGTTGTCTACCAGCATACCTACAGCTAGCATGAGGCCCATTAACGACAAGATGTTGAGGGTATAGCCCAATAAATACATTACGCCTAAGGTAATACAAATCGAGAATGGCACTGAAAGCACAACGATCAAGGTGGTGGTGAGCTGGCGCAAGAACAAATACAGCACAATAACTGAAAGTAACGCACCTAAAAGACCAGCGTTTAGCAAATCGCTCAGCGACGAAGTCACGCTTTTCGCGGTGTCGTCCATTACAAATAAACTAATGCCTGTAAACTCAGGGTCTTCCTTGGCTTTTTCGATAACCTTCATTACCGCGTCGGAAACTTCTACGAGATTGCTGCCCGATTCGCGAAATACGTTAAAGCCTACCGCGAAGGTGCGATCTAAATGACGTCCTTCGTTGCGTTGAGGAAGCTCATAAGTCACGCTGGCTATATCAGACAAACGAACGCTGCGGGTAACCCACATGTTTTTAAAGTCGTTTACATCGGTAAATTCGCCAGTTGGGTTAACCAGAATTTTTTCACCGTTATTGTACATGTAGCCCGCGGTTAGCGAGAAGTTTGCGTTTTGAAGCTGCTGCTCTAAGCGTGTACCGTCTATTTGGTAGGCCGCCATTTTCTTAGGATCTAAGCGAATAGTAATTTGACGCTTCATGGTGCCGTATAGCTCAACTTTCGACACACCCGGAACACGCTCTAGCGGACGCTTAAGGTTACGCTCAAGCAAGTCGTAAGCATTCGATAAGTCGCGGTCGCTCGATACACGCAGCTGGAATATAGGCATATCGTTGGTGTTAAACTTGTACACCATGATCCGCTCTATATCGTCAGGGAGTTCATGGCGAATAGTGTCAATCTTTTCCCGCGCTTCAATACTTTTGGCTTTAAGGTTTTCATCCCAGTCGAACTCTACAATGACCTCAGCCATATTGTCGTACGACCGCGCCCTTAAGCGCTTTATCCCCGACATGGTAGCAACAGCTTCTTCAACCGGACGGGTTATCATCGTCTCAATTTCAACTGGAGTCGCATCAGGGTAGGGGATCTGCACTACCATTTCTGGAATATAAATCCCAGGGAATTTTTCAAGGGGTAATAAGCGGCCAGATACAATGCCGAACAGCAACATAGACAAAAACAGCATTCCGATGGTAATGGGCTTATTTAACGCAAAGCGTGCAAGCGAGGCGCCTATACCTGCAATTTTTGAAAGGTGCGGCTGCGAAGCTATGTCTGTCTCGCGTTGATTCGGGTCACGTGTTTGGCGCTTGTCAGTGTGGGTTTCAGCACTGTTATTAGCGTTGTGAGAAGGTGTACTCATAGTACACCTCCTTTTGGCATTGTTCCTTCGTCACCAAAGCCCGCATTAGTATTAACAGACGTTTTCTGCGCAACGTTTTTCTTAACGTCGAACAGGCTGTAAAGCACTGGCAGTAATATGAGGGTGAGCAAGCTGGCAAACAGGAGGCCGTATATAACGGTGATGGCCATTGGCGTGCGAATTTCAGCACCTTCACCAAAACCAAACGCCATAGGCAATAAACCCAGTACCGTAGTAAGTGTAGTCATCACAATGGGGCGCAGGCGGGTCTTTGCAGCATCTAGAATAGCGGTGTCTTTATCTACTCCTTGACGGCGTAACTGATTTATACGATCAACTAATACAATAGCGTTGTTCACTACAATACCGCACAGCATAATCAAACCTATAAATACCACCACGTTTAGCGGCGTATTGGTAAGCCACAATCCGTACACAGAACCTGCACCGGCTAGCGGCACTGCGAACAAAATAAGCAAAGGGTGCAGCAGCGACTCAAACTGTGACGCCATAACCAAATACACCATGAACACTGCAAGTGCCAGAGCAAACTGTAGCGAACGGAAGCTGCTTTGCATGTCTTCGCTCTGTCCGGTTACCTCTGCACTTAAAGATAGAGGAAGTTGGGTTTCATCAATGACTTTATTAGCAACGGCAACCGCTTCATCAAGCTTACCTTTGGCTAAATTCGCAGATACCAGCGCTACACGCTGCTGTCCAACGCGGGTGATCTCGCTAGGACCTACACTCATGTATACGTCTGCCACGGCACTTAATGGAATAGGTTGTGCAGAGCCTGGATTAACAACAATGGCACGCACGCTGGCGATGTCATCTCGCTGGTTTTCTTGCGTTCTTACCAGCACATCCACCTTTCTGTCTTCAACACTGTACTGTGTAGCGACACGGCCACCTACTTTGGCTGCAATAAGCTGAGAAACGGTTGATGCATCAAGCTCAAGTCGAGCAAGTTTGGCGTGATGGAAGGCTATTCTAAGCTCTGGGTTTCCGTCACGAATGCTGGTCGTTACGTCTGCAAAATTATTAAAACTGGCTAGCTTGGTCGCAATGGCGTCGCCATACTGTTGTAGTTGATTAAGGTCGTAACCTGCAATTTCAATTTGAATAGGCGAGGCAAAGCTAAATAGCTCTGGCTCTGAAAACGTTGCCTGAACCTGAGGTTTAAACGCTAAATGATCGCGAAGGGCACGCTTTACCGCGTCCATATCGGCAGCTGTCGCCGAAGGCTGCATGACAATGTTTAAGCGGCCCCAATGATCACCACCTTGATTAGGCGCGGCGCTTATAAGGCTGCCCGTACCAGACATGGCATATGTGCGAAGCACCTTATTATCACTGCGAAGCACTGTGGTTTCGCCGCCATCATTGTTATTTACTGCAACCGCAGCAAGCTCACTGATAATAGCGTCGGTACGCGCTAGTGGCGAACCCGCAGGAAGGGTCACTTCTACCGAGAATTCTCCTTGTGATAGGGTAGGGATAAGTTCCATACCTAGTCTTGGTATAAGCATTATTGCGCCAGCAGCAAGAATAAAGGCAGTAGCTAACACCAGCGCTTTGGCTTTAAGACTTACGCGCAGCAGCTTTTCATAAGCAGAAGCGAGAAGGTCAAACCCTTTGTTAAATACCCAGATAAGTGGTTTAAAGGCAACGCTTAATAACTTGCTGACGATATGCCATGCACCTATCACCAAGGTGACCAAGGCTGCAGGTAAAAATACAAAGATAAGTCTGAATACCCAACGGATTGGTAGGGTAAGGTAATACATAACTTTGCCAAACGTTGACGTAGGAGGGGGAGGCGCTGGTGTAGTGAACACCTCTTCGTGATCGAGCTGTTGCTTTTTCTTCTTGTGTGCCATTGCAGGGATCAGTGTAAGCGCGACAACAAGCGATGCAGCTAAAGCGAACGAGACGGTCAACGCTTGGTCTTTAAACAGCTGACCTGCAATACCTTCTACAAATATTAGCGGCACAAACACGGCCATAGTGGTCAGTGTAGAAGCCACAATTGCGCCAGAGACTTCTTTTGTTCCTTCGCTAGCGGCAGATGCTTCAGTGTCTGTGGCTTCTGCCGTCGTTTTTTCATTAGCTGTAGCGTTATCACCCCCAGCCACTTTTAATTTTTTATGGCGATCGATATTTTCAAGCACAACAATGCTGTTATCTACTAATAATCCAACAGCTAGCGCGATACCACCTAAGCTCATCATGTTTAAGCTTATGTCGTTAGCATACATTAGATTAAAGGTGGCAATTACTGATACCGGAATAGAAACCGAGATAATAATGGTAGCCCAGAAGTCTTTAAGAAAAAGGTACAGCACTAACATGGCTAAAATACCGCCCATCACTGCCGCTGACTTCACGTTGTCTATGGCTTGCTTAATGAACACGCTTTGGTCATAAATTTCGCTAAGCGTGTAGTTTGAAGGCAAGTTGTTGTTGACCTCATTTAACCGGCTAGCCACTTTTTGCGCAACGTTAACCGCATTAGCATCACCTTCTTTATAAATGGCAATTTCAATGCCTTCATTGCCGTTAAAACGCGTTACCACATCACGATCTTTATAAGCACTCTCAACCGTTGCCACGTCTTTAAGTTGAATGTTTCTGCCTTCAAAACGCCCAATGAAAAGGTTTTCGATATCGCTCAGTGTTTCAAACTGATTTAAGGTTCTGACCAAAAAAGCCTGGGCTGCGTTATCAATTCGACCGCCGGCCGCGTTAATGTTTTCAGCACTGACCCGGTCAATAATACGGGTAATAGGAATAGACAGCTGACTGGCTTTCTGCTGGTCGATAAGAATGTGTATCTCGTTTTCTAAACCACCGCCAACGCGCACGGCTGCCACACCTTCTACCGACTCTAAAGCTCGTTTTACCTGCTGTTCGGCATATAAACGTAATCGCTTCATTTGCGCTACGCTTAAACTTGACGTGTCGCTTTGTGCCGTCAGCCCCAGTTTAATTACCGGGTCTAGACTTGGGTTAAAACGAAGGAGTCTTGGTTTTTCTATATCAAGGGGAAGTTGTAATACATCAAGTTTCTCGCGCACTTCTAAGCTCGCGAAATCCATATCAGTACCCCATGCAAATGAAAGCACTACGTCAGACTGGCCTGCACGCGATGTGGACGTAACTTTACGTACGCCTTTTACTACGCCGATGGCTTCTTCAATGGGTTTTGAAACCAGTTGTTCGACTTCGCCTGGCGCTGCACCGTCGTAGTCAGTACGAATGGTGAGAGTAGGGTAAGATAAGTCAGGCAGTAGGTTAACCGACAGTCTGCCTAACGACACCATACCAAATAGCAATACCGCAAAAGTGAACATACTAACGGCAACAGGGCGCTTTACAGCAATATCTACAATACGCATTGTGTGAATTCCTTGTTGGACCGAATTAGCTGTTTACTACTTCAACAGGGGCGCTGTCTTTCAAATTTTGGTGGCCTGCGGTAACCACTTCTTCATTGCCGCTTAAACCATTGGTAACTTCGATTACTTCGTTGTTTTCAAAGCCAGTTAAAATATCAACTTTTTTAACTTTGCCATTATCGACTACGAACACGCTGTGGTTGTTATCGATGGTAACCAGCGCTCTGCGGGGTAATAATGTAGCGTTTGCATGGGTAGCATATTCAAGCGATACATCGGTAAACATGCCGGCTTTTAGTTTGTTGTCTTCGTTAGGTACTTTTAACGTTACTTTGAACGTGCCGGTGGTCGCGTCGATAACCGGGCTAATACGCTCTACGTTGGCTGTAATCGTTCTGTCGCCTAAAGCCGCCACGGTAAGCATTGCACCTTGTCCAATCACTACGTTGGGTAGCTCATTTTCAGGCAGATACACAATGCCTTGAAGATTATGTTGCTGAACGATATGGAACATTCTCTCTCGTTGGAACGATTCGGTTAAGTTACCTACTTTGGCGTTTCGCTCTGCAATGTATCCATCAATTGGGGCTGTGATAGTGGCTTCTTTCAAATCAAGTTCAGCCAAGCGTACAGATGCTTTTGCTGATTCAAATTGCGAAGTGAGCTTGTCGTAAGTGTCATCGCTGATAAGCTTTTTAGAATAGACTTTGTTGACCTTTTCTAGTTCGCTTTCAATGCCAGCTAAATCAGCCAAAGCTTTTGATAAGTTCAGCTCGTAGCGGCGCTTATCAAGCTGTGCCAGTATCTGGCCTTTTTCAACATAATCACCTTCTTCTACGAAGATTTCTTCGATAATTCCAGATGCACGCGCAACCACAAATGCCTCTTCACGGGCTTCTAAAATAGCTGTTGTGTCATAGGTTGACGTAATGTCGCCGGTAACAATGGTTTGGGTTTCAACGGGAATAGCGAAAGCAGTTTCTTCAACTTCGGTGGCGTTGGCTTGGTCGTTAATGGCATCAGCATCAGAGCATGCTGTCATCGAGAGAGTAAGGGCAACAATACTACTTCCAACAAGTAGTTTAAGCGCGTTTGGCGAAAAAGGTGATAAAAGATGTGATGGTGAAAGAGAGGTGTTGCTGTGCGTTGTAGTTTCCATGGTCAATAACCCTAACGTAATTGTCGTTATATGATAATGACCACATACAGCAGCTAATATGCCAAAGATGTTAATTAATGTTAATTGTTAATTATTTCAATTGTTTACGAGTGTAACAAACAGTTTTAACGAAAAAGCCAACCTAAGCGGTTGGCCTTTTCTACTAATGCTTAGCGAGAATCGCTAAAAAGAGGCTGGTTCTACTATAGTTTATTAAACCAAAGTATAGCTTGTAGTGATCTCAACATTACCCGTTAGCATTAACATTACGGAACAGTATTTTTCTGCAGAAAGCTGAACAGCGCGAGCAAGGGCCTTTTCACTTATACCTTCGCCTGACACCGTGTAATGTGCGTGAATTTTAGTAAATACACGAGGCGGCTCTTCAGCGCGTTCAGCTTCTAATTCACAGTTACAGGCTTCAATGTTAAAGCGGCCTTTTTTAAGAATATCTACGACGTCAATACTTGAACATGCACCAACCGCTAGTAGTACCGACTCCATCGGAGATACAGCCTTACCGCTGCCGTCCATAACCGTTTTGTAACCGCTGTCTGTAGTTCCTGTAAAAGTTAAATCTTGATCCCAAGAAACACGTGCTTTCATTGTTTGTCCTAATGTCATAAGAATAAGAGAAGCTGCAACACAGGCTAGTTTAGCGCTTCAATGCAGCTGTAACATGTGCGTTTATTTGTTAAGGCGAACTGCATCTGGGCTAAGCGTGATTTTCTTTTGCTTATATAGCGCCCCTAACGCTTTTTTATACGCCGCCTTACTCACGTTAAAATGAGAGTAAATGGCTTCTGGCGCACTCTTATCTGTTAGCGTAGAAATCCCACCGTGGGCGTCTAAGTCATCCAAAATGGCTTGTTGAAGTGCATCACGGCCACCTTTGTCTATGCGCTGAAGGGCTACATCCACTTTGCCGTCTTCACGAATTGTTTTAATTACCCCTTCAGTAGCTTGCCCGACTTTAAGCGGCTTAAAGGCATCGCTATGGAAAATAAGACCTAAGCTTTTTTCATTGATAACTACCTTAAAACCTAAATCAGTTTTGGCATAAACCAAGCATTGCACTGTGTCGCCCTCGTTGAGATAGGCGCTACTTTCCTTTAGAAAATAGTGGAGCTTGGTAGCACCTAAAATACGCTGGGTTTTATCATCAAAAAAGGTGTGAACAACATAGTACATACCTGGATTAACAGGTTGAGCTTGATAATCGTTAGGCACTAAAAGATCGTTGTCTAAGCCCCAATCGAAAAATGCGCCAAAATTAGTGGCAGATACTGCTTTAAGTACTTTAGTTTCACCAACTTGAATCAAAGGTTTCTTCATGGTGGCATAAAGATCGCCGCGCTGATCTGTGGCTACAAATACGTCTACCTGGTGGCCTTCGGTTAACGACGTCTCTACTTCGTCAACCGCAAGTGTAACGGTTTGCTGCTCATCAGCATCATCTATTTCTATTACGCTGTCGTTTTCGTCGTTGTTTACGACAAGTGGCGCTAAAGCGTAGCCAAAAGGGTATTGGGCTACCACGCGTAATGTATTAATTTTTCCAATATTTATCATCAGCACTGACTTTTTTAAAAGAACAGGTAACATGATACTGGAATGAACGTAAGAGCTAAACCATTATGAAGTTAAATTGCGATTTAGGTGAGAGTTTTGGCGCATGGTCTATGCCGGTGGAATCGGCCATTATGGCAGAAATTGATCAGGCCAACATTGCATGTGGTTTTCATGCGGGTGATCCATTAGTCATGAAGCAGGCTATTCTGTCAGCTAAACAACATGACGTGGCCATAGGTGCCCATCCAGCCTATCCAGACTTACAGGGGTTTGGCCGCAGAAGTATGGCGATTGCCGCTGATGAACTTAAGGCTATGATCCAATATCAAGTAAGTGCATTGAGTGGAATGGCAAAGGTTTGTGGGGCCAACGTGAGCTATGTGAAACCTCATGGCGCCCTTTACAATGACATGATGAAAGATACAGCTGTCATGCGCACAGTAATGCAAAGCATAGCCGAAATAAATATGCAGTCGTTAAATTCGCCCCTCGCACTAATGGTACAGGCTACTTCGCAAAATGCAGCGCTTAAAGACGCTGCGCAAGAGTGGGGACTGCCGTTGTATTTTGAAGCATTTTCAGACAGGCGTTATACCGATGAAGGTTTGCTACAATCCCGCTTGATCGAAGGTGCCGTGTTAAGCGAGAGCGACGCATTACTTCAAGCTAAACAACTTATATCATCGGGAACAGTAACGACAGCCTCGGGTGCAACACTTGCAATAGAAGCGGATTCTCTGTGTGTACATGGCGATACTAAAGGGGCGGTGAATATTGCAAAGAAAATCAGAACATTTCTATAAACCTGCCTCATAAAAAACACAATTTACTAGAACAATACAAGAGGCTGTTACCCATTGTTGTGCTGAGAGTGGTATATCTAAAACCAAGTACTCAGAACCAAGCACTGACAGCCATTTAAATAACAAGGACAGTAGATGCAAGCTTTTGGTCGCATAAAGCGAATAGTTACTGCAAGTGCAGACGCCATTATTTTGTATTTTGATGGTGCAAACTTGGACGACGCAAATAATGCCTGTCATTGCATGCTGGCAGCGATAGATAGCAACAAGAAAAGCAATTCATGGCGTTGGCTGCGCGAATGCGTGCCTTCCTATGACAGCCTGTTAATTGTTTTTGATATGGCATTAATTGATAGCCACGGTGTATACCGTGCCATAAGTAATCTAAGCGCTGAAGACATGAGCCTGCAATCATTCTCTTTGCAAGCAAAAGAGAATGAAAGTAGCGCCGTGATTGAAATTCCTGTTTGGTACGGTGCGCCTAATGCCAGTGATTTAAGCGTAGTGAGTAAGAAAACGTCACTGTCTATTGAAGAGATTATCGAATTGCACACGAGCACGACTTATAAAGTATACGCAGTGGGGTTTTCTCCGGGATTTGCCTATATGGGCGATATTCCGGAAGCGCTCAAATGTGCACGACTAGGTACACCGCGCAAACGCGTACCTAAAGGTGCGGTCGCAATCGCTGATAGGCAAACTGCCGTTTATCCCAGTGAATCACCAGGAGGCTGGAACTTATTGGGTCTTACGGCATTTGACATGCTCATTCACAGCGAAGAGCAAAGTGAAGCGCGATTAAAAGCAGGAGATGTCGTTAAATTCGTTCCTGTTACTGAACAGGAATATAGAGCAGGATTGCAGGTTGAACGATGAAAATTGAAGTACTCAATAAGGGACTATATAGCCTTATTATTGATAACGGGCGAGTAGGGCGGCAACGGGATGGGTTTTGTGAATCAGGCCCTATGGATAGTAACGCCTACGACTGGGCTAATTTTCTTGCCTTCAATTTAGATGGCACGCCATGCATTGAAGCCATTGGTGAAATGCGATTGAAGGTTGACGAAGATTGTACTGTTGCGGTTACTGGAAGGGAGCCCACACTTTGTATAGATGGAATACCGAGTGCGGCTTATCAAAGCCAACAGGTATCCGCAGGCGCTGTTATCACGTTTGGTAGCGTATTACTGGGTAGTAAAGTTTACTTAGCCATAGGTGGAAACTGGCAAGTCCCCAAAGCAGTAGGCAGTGCTTGCACAGTAGTTCGCGAACAGCTTGGCGGGTTAGATGGCAAGGGAAGCGCGTTAAAAGAAGGAGACTGCATCGAGGTTTTAACTAACACTAGAAATCAAGAAAGCGCTAAAATGCGCTCGCTTGCGCAGCGACATATCGATGACTATGGCTTCTTAGAGTCTATCCGTGTTATTCCAGGGTATCAGTTTTCAAATTTTAGCACTGTTGCTTTGCGTACTTTTGAAACGAGTAGCTATACGGTTTCTTCAGCTATCGATCGCATGGGCTTTAGGCTTATCGGTGAACCGGTTACCGCCGATATAGAAAATATGCGCTCTGAAGCTATTCATTTGGGCGCTATTCAAGTTCCTGGTGATGGGCAGCCTATTGTAATGATGCGCGATAGGCAAACACTGGGGGGGTATCCAAAACTTGGCTGCGTAAGCCCCTGCGATATAAGTCGCTTAGCCCAAGCCGTCCCAGGTGAAAAAGTAAATTTTGTTTTTCAAGATGAAGAAGAAGCAAGGGCCGACTGGCTACTAATGACAAGTAGACGCCGCCGTTTGCAAGGAGAAATATTGTGACAATTGCGTTTTTAAACGGTGAATATATGCCTCTTTCTGAGGCGAAAATTTCTCCGATGGACAGAGGCTTCCTTTTTGGTGATGGTATTTATGAAGTTATCCCAACGTACTCCGGCAACCCAGTAGGCTTCATAGGGCACACATCGCGTATGGCGCAAGGTCTTAAAGCCATTGAAATTGCTAACCCTTATACGGTAGAAGAATGGCAAATCATTTTGTCTAGCTTGGTTGAGAAAAATGTCGCGCTTATTGAAAGTGAAAACATTGGTATATATTTCCATGTAAGTCGTGGTGCTGATACAAAACGCTTTCATGCCTACCCAAAGAATATAGCGCCGACAGTGTTCGGATTTGCCTTCGAAATAGCACCTCCTCAGCCCACGGCAAAAGAGGATGCAAAACCTTTCAAGGTTGCGCTTGAGCAAGATAAAAGGTGGCAGCGTTGTCATATTAAATCAACATCCTTGTTAGGCAACGTAATGCACTATCAAGCAGGCGTTGATGCAGGTGTTAACGAAACTATTTTGTATAACAGCGAAGGTATGATAACCGAGGCGAGCTCATGTAACGTATTTATAGTGAAAGACGGATGTATTTCTACGCCGCCATTAAACCATGAACTTCTTCCCGGTATTACTCGCGCTATAGCAATTGAGGCTTTTAAACACGCCGGCCTGGTGGTAACTGAAACCTGGTTTAGCAAAGCTGAGTTGCTAGAGGCAGATGAAGTATGGTTAACCTCTTCAAGCAAGGAAGTAGCACCGGTAGTTGAAGTAGACGGAAAACCTATTGGTACAGGGGAAGTGGGTGAGGTGTGGGAAAAAGCAATTAAGGCCTACCACGCATACAAATTTAAAGCGTAATTAACAGTAAAAGGCCCGCTTAATATAGCGGGCCTTTTACGATAAGAATAGAGCTACTTATTCTGGAATGTTGTCACAATTTCCGTCTGTACATTCACCATATAGGTACAGGCTATGATGCGTGAGTTTCATCTTGTGTTGCTTAGCTATCATCTCTTGGCGTTCTTCGATGATCTCATCCTCAAACTCGATGACTTTGCCACATTTCAAGCAAACAAGGTGGTCGTGGTGATCTTTATGGCTTATCTCAAAAACAGATTTGCCGCCCTCGAAATGATGGCGATTAAGAATGCCTGCATCATCAAATTGGTTTAAAACGCGATATACAGTAGCAAGACCAATTTCTTCACCCTGTTCGATAAGGATTTTATAGACGTCTTCAGCGCTGATATGTTGGTTTTCTGGCTCTTGCAGAATTTGTAAAATTTTAAGGCGAGGCAGAGTTACTTTAAGCCCTGCTTTTTTCAATTCTTTATTTTGATCCATTACAGCCTACTAAAAACGAGTGAAAAGGTGTTTGGTGGTTATTATAGGTAAGTTGAAACAATTTAAAAGGAAAACCGTGGAAACTTTGTTTCCTCGACGAAAATTTGCCCAAGTAGAAATTGACTAAAAACGTCGCGCACAAGTACAGACCTCATAGCATGTGGCCTGACCAGAATGTAAGTGTCAGATTTATCAGATAAATAAGCAAAATAATTAAAACTTTTGATGTATTGAATTAACATCCTGTTAAACTAAACTTAAAGAGTTGCTTTCTATTTTGTGGTTTTTGGCATGTTTTTAAGTGGAAGTACCCATGCGGTTAACAATTATAAATAAAATTACGTTAGGCTTCGGCTTATTCGGCTGCTTGCTATTACTAACAAGTATTCTTTCTTATTTTGGTCTCAGTGGCATAAAGGATTCTGCGCAAAATGTGGTAGAACAAAAAATGCCGGTACAGACCAGCATGGTTAAAGTTAAAACAGAAATATTGTCTCTTTCGGTGATAACAGCTAACGGCTATCACGTAGAAAATAGAAACGAACTCGATGCTAATAAGCAAACGTTCAATTCGCTTTCTTCAACCTTCTCCGATGACCTTGCGCAATTAAAATCGCTTATGCCTAGCAATTCGGTAGCTAAAAATGCCGTTGAAGTGAGTCTTGCGTATGTCAGTGATAGCATTGAAATGTATTCTGCAATCGATGAAAGGATGAATATAGAAAAAGCGCTTGCGGCACAACTTGAAAACGTTCTGATGATTGCTGATGAAGCGAGTGCGCTCATGCTCGATCTTTCTTATCTAGAAAGTAACAACCCAAGTATTGAAACACTCATTGGTGCAGGTACCGCCATCGACAACAAGCTGCTAACGATGAACGACTCCTTTATCGAACTCGCTGAATCTAATGACGCAGAGCAAAGTGCCAGCATTATTGAGGATCTTGAATACCAGCTAAGTAATCTGCAAGTAGACAAAGACTATGTGAATCGCTTGGCCACAGGGGTTGATGATGGTGGCACAATCGAGGCATTTAACGAGCAATACGATTTATTGATAGATGCGGTGAATGGCTCGAGCGGTTTAATCGCGCTTCAACGTCAAAAACTCTTAGAGGTTGAAAAAGCAGCGAAAGCGCAGAAACGAGCTAAGCTCGCATTAGAAACTGCACTAACAGACATTAATACCCTGTTTGATACCGTTCAAGCACAATCACTGGAAGGGCAAAATGCTATTCTTGAATCTGTGCAAGAAAATTTGCTACGCAACATTATTGTTGCGGTACTGGGGCTTACCGCTGCTATCTTCCTTGCTGTTATTGTTACGCGGAGTATTTCAAAACCTCTTGGTAGAATTAACAAAGGGTTAAGCCTGTTAAGCCAAGGCGATTTAAGTACTAAATTACCAGAAGAAGGCAATGATGAATTCTCTGCGCTTTCAGCAAAAGTTAATAGCTTAACCGATAGCTTACGAGAGTTGGTCGGTAATATTCTTGAACAAGAAAAGCGTTTAATTGAGATTACAAAAGAAAGTGTTGAACTTGGAAATAAAAGTTTATCTGAGGTAGACAAACAGCGAGAACAAGTAACCGTTACTTCTACTAACACTAAAAATGTTCAGGATAAGAGCCGCAGCAACCTAGCCCAAATTAATGAAGCGATGGATGCGTTACGCACAATTACTAAACAAAGTTCAGATATAGGTCAACTCGTTCAAAAAAGTAGTGAGCAAGTAAGTAATCAAGCCAAACAGGCAGAGTCGTCGGCGCAGGTTATCGGACGTTTAGATGATAACTCACGGAGTATTGGCAGTATTTTGGACGTGATTAAAACCATCGCAGAGCAGACAAATTTACTTGCGCTTAATGCCGCTATCGAAGCTGCGAGAGCCGGCGAGCAGGGCAGGGGCTTCGCTGTTGTGGCGGATGAAGTTCGAACTTTGGCAAACCGTACACATGACTCTACTGAAGAAATTGAGCAGATGATTGGTAATTTACAAAAAGATGCAGCGCAAGCTGTGAAGGCCATCAATGCAGGTCGCGAGCAAGCCCAAGAAGGGGTAGTGATAACTCAGCAAGTATCTGAGCAAGTAAATAGCATTCGCGAAATTATTGAGCGTTTGAGCGATATTAATGAGCACATTGTTGAAGACACTGAACAACAAGATGTGTTGTTAGGAGATGTAGCGAAAAGCTTAAACCGAATAGTAGCACTGGCCGATTCAAGTGCGCAAAGCACAAGGCAGTCGAACGAATCAACTATGATGCTGGATGCGCAAACAGAGAGTTTACGAAGGGCGGTAGAGCGGTTTCAGCTTTAGCGGGCGCTGAAAAACTATGCCAAAAAATTAAAAGAAGGCTCTTTATGAAACAAAAAACCGCTCCAATAGAGCGGTTTTTTCAATATACAGTTACTTAACAGCTTTCACAGTAAAGATTAAGTAAACTCCAGCGATTCTAGGCAAGCTCCGCCAAGCAAAGCTCGTCGTGAATTTGCTTACACCAGGCTTTAACGCGCGAGTCAGTTAGTTCTGGTTGACGGTCTTCGTCGATACCCAAACCAACAAAGTGATTGTCGTCAGCCATGCCTTTAGACGCTTCAAAGTCGTAGCCTTCAGTTGACCATTGACCTACTAAAATAGCGCCTTTGGCTTCAACGATGTCACGTACCATGCCCATCGCGTCTAGGAAGTACTCTGCATAGTCTTCTTGGTCTCCACAACCAAAAATAGCAACTAACTTGTCGTTGAAGTCAATTTGCTCTAGTTCAGGAAAGAAATCATCCCAATCGCATTGCGCTTCACCGTAGTACCACGTAGGGATACCAAAGATAAGCAAATCAAATTCAGCGATGTCTTCTTTACTGCTCTTGGCAATGTCTTTAACATCAATTAGCTGTTTACCCAATTCCTTCTGGATCATTTTCGCAACATGTTCGGTATTACCCGTGTCACTTCCGAAAAATAGGCCAACGCTTGCCATATCTAACCTCTATTAATCGTTACTAATTAAACGCCTGTGCTTAGCCAAAACCATTCAATAATGCCTTTCGCAAGAAACCCTAACGCGCCTAAACCCAGCACGCCATAGGTAACCACTCGTCCAATAAGTGGAACATCGTTCTTACGTAATACATCGTGTACAGCAAAACCCATCAATCCAAAAAGAATAGATAAGCCGCCATACAGCATAATGGACTCAATGAGTTCGTAATTTTCTGCAAGCATAGTGTTGTTACTTAAAAATTTCTGGCGCAACT
The DNA here is from genome assembly GCF_000808575.1 of Alteromonas marina. Taxonomy (GTDB): domain Bacteria; phylum Pseudomonadota; class Gammaproteobacteria; order Enterobacterales; family Alteromonadaceae; genus Alteromonas; species Alteromonas marina_A. The sequence goes on along the minus strand of NZ_JWLW01000003.1, from coordinate 20,842 downwards.
ATATCACAGTATATACGCCTGTAAGAGCCTAAAACGTTCAAAAATATGTAATAATAGTCATTCTCATCCTGATTGATGAGAAATGTTCCACTTTATGACGATTTGTTAAGCGTTCTCTCTACAATACCGTTAAATATCGCTGGTTTTTCTGCGTGTAACCAATGACCCGTACCTTCAATAATATGCGCTTTCGCATTTGGAAAGTAGCGAGCTATCGAATCGCGATAGGCCGGTGTGATGTAGTCAGACTCGCTGCCCTTAATGAATAAGGTTATGCCATCGTACGTTTGATTTGTTTGTTCCCAATCAATAATGTGCGAGTAACTTTTCATTAGCCCACTCACATTAAACCGCCACTTCCATGCTCCGCTTTCATCTTGATAAAGGCTTTTAAGCAGAAACTGTCTGACACCCATTTCTTTTACGTGGGCAGCCATTTGTTTTTCAGCGTCCTTTCTACTTTCAATTGTGTCCAAAGAAACAGAATTCAACCCATCAAATACCGCTTGGTGGCTGTGGTCATAACTTACTGGGGCAATATCAGCTACAATTAAGTGTGTGATATTTTCGTTGTGATTTAAAGCCAACTTCATTGCAACCTTTCCGCCAAGGGAATGACCCAATACAGCGCTCTTTTCAATATTTAAAGATTGCATAATGTCGTAGATTGCATCTGCGGCAGCTGACATAGAAAAACTCTCAGTCCATGGAGACTCACCGTGATCCGGGAGGTCTACACTTATAATATTAAAAGCCGATTCAAAATGCCGTTTAGCAACGGCTAAATTATCCGCATTACCGAAAAGCCCATGGATTAAAATTAACCATGGTGATGATGCATCTCGCTTTGAAAGTTTATAATTTAACTTCACAATTTAGTTACCCATAAATAATTGTCTGATAGACATAGCTTTAGTCTTAAAAACAAAATAAGGCCTGTAAAAACAGACCTTATTAGCAGGTTAAATAGTGATATTAATTAATAGCGTAATCGTTGAGTGATTTGCCGCTATCTAGTGCATCTTTGTAAACGCGTGGCATACGACCAATGCCAGTCCACAAATGCTCTTCGCCATTGTCATCCACAAGTTTATATTTAACAGGGCGCTTCTTACCTACGTTTTTATTTGTGCCGGTATCTAAAGCTTGTAAATCTTCGACGTTTAGACCAGCTTCTTCCATTTGCTGTTTAATAGCAGCAAGTTTTTCTAACTTTTCTTTTTTTAGTTTTTCTTGTTCTAGTAATTTTTCTTTTCTTTTTTCTATTATACCGCTAAGTTTTTCCTGAACTTGTTCAAGCTCTTCTATGCTTAATTCCTTAACAGCACCTTGTAAACGTCTTCCATGGGTTAAAATATCTAAAAATTCGCTCATTAATTAACCTTAATACGTTGTACTAAATTTTTTTAAGATAATAATTAAAAGTAGCACAAAAAAAAAGCGAGCCAAGCTCGCTTTTTAAAAATATCCGTTAAATAGCAAATTAATACTTTAAATTACATGTTCGGGTAATTTGGTCCGCCGGCACCTTCCGGAACTACCCATTTAATATTTTGACTTGGGTCTTTTATGTCGCAGGTTTTACAGTGAACACAGTTTTGTGCATTAATTTGGAACCGTTTTTCACCTTCCTCTTCAATTACTTCATATACACCAGCAGGGCAGTAGCGCTGTGCTGGCTCTGCAAATTTAGGTAAATTAACCTGCAAAGGAATAGACGGATCTTTTAATTTTAAGTGACAAGGCTGGTCTTCTTCGTGATTCGTATTCGACAAAAATACGGAAGATAATTTGTCAAAGCTGAGTACACCGTCCGGCTTTGGATAAGAAATTTCTTTCGCGTCTTTTGCTTCCTTAAGCTGCGCATAATCTTTGTGTTCATCTTTCATAGTGAAGAACAAATTACCGTTAAAGAAATTTTGTTCTAGCGTATTGAAAGCTCCGCCCCAGAAATTACCTAGCTTGTGAATAGCGGGGCCGAAGTTACGAGAACGGAACAACTCATCATATAGCCACGATGATTTGAATTTCTCTGTAAAGCTGGTTAACTCTTTTACAGGCGCTTCAGCATTTTCTGATATTGCTTCGAAAATACTTTCTGCTGCTAACATGCCCGACTTCATTGCCGTGTGGTTGCCTTTTATTTTGGCGAAATTAAGCGTGCCCGCCTCACAGCCAACTAGCAAACCGCCAGGAAAGGTCATTTTAGGTAACGAATTAAACCCACCTTTTGCGATGGCTCTTGCGCCATAAGAAACACGTTTGCCACCCTCTAAGTACTGTTTAAATACTGGGTGATGTTTTAGACGTTGGAATTCGTCAAAGGGACTCAAGTAGGGGTTGGCGTAATTAAGGTCGACGATTAAGCCAACAAACACTTGATTATCTTCAGCGTGATAAAGGTAGCTACCACCTGTTGCATCATCAAGTGGCCAGCCTGCACTGTGAACAACAAGGCCTGGCTGATGCTTAGATGGATCTATATCCCAAATTTCTTTAAAGCCGATGGCGTAGTGTTGCGGTGAACTATCTTCATCTAATTTGAAGTGTGAAATCAGCTCTTTTCCTAAGTGTCCGCGACAGCCTTCTGCAAACACCGTGTATTTGGCACGTAGTTCCATACCCGGCATGTAACCGTCTTTCGGTTCGCCATTTTCACTCACGCCCATGTCACCGGTAAGTACGCCGCCAACACTACCGTCTTCGTTGTAAATAACTTCAGAAGCTGCGAAACCGGGGAATACTTCAACGCCTAGCTGCTCGGCCTGTTCTGCTAGCCAACGACTAACATTACCCATAGATACGATATAGTTACCGTCATTATGCATAGTTTTGGGCGTAATGCCGTTTGGTAACTTCTTAGCTGACGTTTCATCATTAAGTAAATAAATGTGGTCTTCGGTTACCGGGGTGTTAAGTGGCGCACCTTTTTCTTTCCAATCGGGAAATAGTTCGTTAAGAGAACGAGGTTCAAATACCGCGCCTGAGAGAATATGTGCACCTACCTCGGAGCCCTTTTCGACCACACAAACCATAAGTTCTTGGTCTTTTTCATTCGCAAGCTGCATAATCTTGCAAGCAGTTGATAATCCAGCTGGGCCGGCACCGACGATGACTACGTCAAACTCCATCGATTCTCGTTCCACGGGAGGCTCCTTATGTTTGTATTTTTATAGTGCACTATTGATGAAACAAATAATGCTTTGTGTCAAAAACATGTAAATTAATTGTCGTTTTGCAAGGTAATGCAGGTTGACGTTTACGTCAACAGTAAGTACATTGCAAAGCAGTTTACGTTAACGTTAACTGGCAGCGTATTATACCTGCTCGTAAACGTGGTGTTAACGTCGTTTTAAGGCTAGCCTTTAAAAAACGTACGTTCCACAGTTTCTTTTTTAACGTATAAGCATTGTTAAAGTTTCAAAAAGCGTGGTGAAGTAATACGTTTTTAATTATTAATAGTTAATTATTAATGAAACGTAATTAGCACTGACGAACTCAACAATTGAGGTAAATATGAAAATACTCGTACCGGTCAAACGCGCGATCGACTACAACGTTAAGGTAAGAGTGAAGGCTGATGAATCAGGCGTAGATCTTACAAACGCGAAAATGGCCATTAACCCTTTTTGTGAAATTGCTGTTGAAGAAGCCGTTCGATTAAAAGAAAAAGGCGTGGCAACGGAAATCGTTGTTGTTTCAATTGGTGACAAAAGCTGCCAAGAACAAATACGCACAGCACTTGCCCTAGGTGCTGATCGTGGAATCCAAATTGATACCGACCAAAATCTTGATTCACTTCAAGTGGCAAAGCTTTTGGCGAAAGTGGTTGAAGAAGAACAGCCTCAACTTGTTATTCTTGGTAAGCAGAGCATTGACTCTGACAACAACCAAACTGGTCAGATGCTTGCAGCGCTAACAGGTATGCCTCAAGGTACCTTCGCATCAGAAGTGGTTGTAGATGGCGAGAAGGTGAATGTAACACGTGAAATTGACGGTGGCCTTCAAACGGTTGCACTTTCGCTTCCAGCTGTTGTAACGACAGATCTTCGTTTGAATGAACCGCGTTATGCATCGCTTCCAAATATTATGAAAGCAAAGCGTAAGCCTCTTGATGTTAAAGCTGCGGCAGACTTTGGTGTTGCGCTTGAATCAAACGTAAAGGTACTCAAAGTTACACCTCCGCCTCAGCGTGAAGGTGGCATTAAAGTAGCAGACGTTGCTGAGTTGGTAGATAAGTTAAAGAATGAAGCAAAGGTGATCTCATGAGCGTACTCGTATATGCAGAACACGACAATGCAAGCTTAAAGACTGAAACGCATAAGCTTGTAAACGCCGCACAAAAAATGGGTGGTGATATCCATGTATTAGTAGCGGGTGAAGGTTGCCAAGCGGTAGCTGAAGCAGCAGCGCAAATTGACGGCGTAGCAAAAGTACTTGTTGCTGACAATGCGGTTTATAAGTACCAGCTTGCTGAGAATACGGCTGACCTAGTAGTAGAACTTGCTGGCGACTACAGCCATGTTGTTGCCGCTGCAACCACTACAGGTAAAAACTTTATGCCTCGCGTAGCTGCATTGTTAGATGTTGCTCAAATATCTGACATTATTGGCGTAGAGAGCGAAGATACTTTTGTACGTCCTATTTATGCAGGTAACGCGATTGCTACCGTTCAATCATCTGACGCAAAAAAGGTGATTACGGTTCGTGCAGCATCATTCGATGCAGCTGCAACTGGTGGTAGTGCTGAAGTAGCCGCAATTGATGTTGTTAAAGGTAGTGAGAAGTCTGACTTCGTTTCAGCAGAGCTTACTGAATCAGAGCGTCCTGAACTTACTGCTGCAGAAGTCGTTATTTCAGGTGGCCGCGGTATGCAAAACGGTGACAACTTCAAGCTTCTTGAAGGTATTGCAGACAAGCTTGGTGCAGCCATTGGTGCATCACGCGCTGCGGTAGATGCTGGCTTTGTTCCAAACGATATGCAGGTGGGCCAAACAGGCAAAATTGTTGCGCCTCAACTTTATATCGCTGTTGGTATTTCAGGGGCTATTCAGCACCTTGCGGGTATGAAAGACTCTAAAGTTATTGTTGCTATCAACAAAGACGAAGAAGCGCCAATTTTCCAGGTTGCCGACTACGGGTTAGTAGGTGACTTGTTTGACGTATTACCAGAGTTGGAAGGCTCTCTTTAATCTGCGTCTATAAACGATAATAAAACGAAAGGCTGCATTCTTGCAGCCTTTTTTGTAGGGAATTGTTATTCTACGCCCAGAGGTATTACAGGCATGTTCTATTTTTAAAGCAATGAGTTAAACGCGCACAACTGAATTATCTTCAATGCTAACAGGTGAGGGAATATAAGCATCGGCTTCCCAGTCGTTTTCCCACTTCTCTCCGTCAAGCAGATAACGGAACTGGTACTCGTGATCTTTCTCCAAATCTACCGTTAACGTGAAATCACCACTTTTCAATTTTTTCATCGTAAGTGGCTGTGACTTCCAGTCAGTAAAATCTCCGCACAACGATGCTTCTTTGGCGTCCTTCGCCGCTTCCGCATTAAGTCGAAATGTCACTTTGCACAGAGGTTTTGATTTAAGGTATTGTTTCTTAAGACTCATAATGTGTTTTCCCTTCAACGTAGCGAAATCATTTCCGAGGCTACAATCTGTTAAGACTGCACTTAACTAGCAGCCGTCGGTTAACTCATAACCAATGAGTGATTAAATAATCAACGAAAAACTGATAATTATCAATCTTACTTTGTATTCTTTTGATAATTTTTTATATTAGGAAAGCTGATTTAAGTGTGCACATTGAAAACAATAAATATACACAAAATTTAACAATCTAAATTGGGCATGCAAAACATAAAATTAGTACACTAGTGTTGTAACAATAATAATAGAATTTAGTGGGTTATCGGGTGTTTAATGATGCGTGCAGTGAGTCGCTGCGCCAACCTCATTCACGCTGCTTGCCTTCGTTCCTAGGGATAGTAAATGAAAAACTCCATGTTGATGAAAAGTGGTCTTCCATTAGTCATATTGCTGGTCGCGTTTATCGCGGCTGCCTTTATGATCAAGTCTCGCAAGCCTCCCGAGCAAGTTCCCGTAGAAATCCCTGCTTTCCTTGTCGATGCAAAAGAAGTCTTTGCAGAACCAGTAAATTTTATCGTTAAGTCTCAAGGTAATGTGGTCCCACGAAATAAAACGGCATTAAGTGCGCAAGTGAGTGGGCAAGTGATCAGTTTATCTGATGTGTTTATTGCAGGTGGCACGTTTAAGAAAGGCGACGTGTTGGCAACACTTGAACAAGATGATTACCGCACTGACCTTAAGCTTGCCGAAGCAGAACTGGCCCAAGCTCAGGCTGCGCTTCAAGAAGAAATCGCACGGGGTAAAGTGGCCGAGCAAGAATGGCGTTCGGTCAGCAGTGTAGCTCCTCCAGAGTTAGGTTTAAGAAAACCGCAGTTGGCAAAAGAACAAGCAAACGTTAAAGCAGCAGAAGCGAAGTTAGAGCGCGCCAAGCGCAACTTGGCCAGAACGCAAATTACCGCCCCTTATAACGGTATTGTCGTTGAGCGCAATATCGACCTTGGTCAGTTTGTGGCAATGGGCTCCGTGCTTGGTACGATTTATTCAACCGATACTGCTGAAGTAAGGTTGCCTATCACTGACAGCGATTTGATGTTTATTAACATTGCGGGGCAGTCTAGTGACAGTGCTCCGGTCACGTTAACAGCTTCTGTAGGGGGGATGAAGCGAACTTGGGAAGGTAAGCTGGTGCGTTCCGAAGGTATATTAGATACGGGCAGCCGCGTAGTGTACGCCATTGTAGAGGTGAGAGACCCATACAACTTGAAGTCTTCACACAAGTCACCTTTGCGTTTTGGTCAATTCGTTGAAGCTGAAATTACGTCTCGTCAAAACGAAGAGCTTGTGGTGCTTCCCCGCAGTATATTGCGTTTAGACAATACGGTTTTGACTGTTAACGACAACCGCGAAATAAAAATTAAACCTGTAGAGGTTGCACGCACAACCGCAAAAGAGGTGTTCGTGCGCTCTGGTATAACTGAGGGAGCCTTAGTGGTAACTAGTGCTGTACCTAACCCATATAACGGGATGAAAGTTCGACTTCCCGGTGATGAGCCCGTACTTGCCGATACTGCCGAAGCGGATATCTCCGATAGCTCTGAAAAGGTGGAAAGTGAACGCTCGGAAGGTGAAAACTAATGAGTCGCATCGATACTAATAAAGGCATTATTGCCTGGTTTGCACGCAATAATGTAGCAGCAAATTTGCTAATGATTTTGCTTATTGTGGGCGGCTTGTTCAGTGCTTTTAGTATACAAAAACAAGTATTTCCAAGCTTTGAAATAGACGTTATTAGCGTTCGTGTACCCTATCTGGGTGCAGCGCCTCAAGAAGTTGAAGAAGGGGTACTCCTTAAAATTGAAGAGGCTATAAAAGATTTAGAAGGCATAAAACAACTCAACTCGACCGCCGTTGAAGGCATGGGAACAGTGAGTATACAAGTTGAAGAAGATTACGATGTTCAGTCACTACTTGATGAAGTGAAAGTCCAAGTAGACGCTATTCCAAGCTTTCCTGCAGATACTGAAAAGCCTGTTATTTATCGTCAAAAGATTCAACAAGACGTGATATGGCTATCAGTCTACGGTGATGCTTCTGAAAGGGAGCTTAAGGAATTTGCTAAAGACTTACGCGACGACATTGCTAATTTGCCAGGTATTTCAAGTGTTCAGGTGGTTGGCGCAAGAGACTATGAAATTTCTGTTGAGCTATCTGAAGTTGACTTGCAAAAGTACAATCTTACGTTTGCTGATGTGGTGGCGCGTTTAAGTCAAACCAGTGTGGACTTACCCGGTGGCTCAATTCGCACTGAAAACGGCGATATACTGCTTAGAACAAAAGGGCAGGCCTATACTGGCTGGGACTTTTCACAAATTGTTCTTGTAACAAACGCTAACGGGACGCGCGTTACGCTTGGTGACGTAGCCTATATCAACGATGGTTTTATTGAGAATAATCAATATGCGCTCTTTGATGATAAACCAGCGGTAAGTCTTCGGGTACAAGCAGTAGGAGACCAAAACGCGTTAGAAATTTCAGAGCAAGTTAACGCTTACATTGACAGTCAAAAATCGGAATTTCCAGCACACATCACTGCCGATACATGGGGGGATAGCTCTTTCTATTTGGCTGACCGACTTAACATGATGCTTGAAAATATGTTTTTCGGTGCACTGCTTGTATTCTTAGTTCTTTCACTGTTTTTGAAAATTAAGCTCGCGTTCTGGGTAATTGTGGGCTTGCCAGTCTGCTTTCTTGGCACCTTACTGGTAATGCCTTTAGATATGGTTGGTGTTTCCATCAACATGCTGAGTCTATTCGCATTCATTCTTGTACTGGGGATTGTGGTCGACGATGCAATTATTATGGGTGAATCGGCTTACTCTGAGATTGATAAAAAAGGGCATAGTGCTGACAACGTTATAGCTGGCGTTAAAAAAGTTGCTATGCCCGCAACTTTTGGTGTCTTAACCACTATTGCTGCGTTTTCACCTATGCTTATGGTATCAGGGCCATTTGGGATTATCTGGAAAACCATAGGTATGGTGGTAATCGTTTGTCTTATTTTCTCGCTTATTGAATCGAAGTTAATCCTTCCGGCGCACTTAGTGCACATGAAGCTTAAGCCTTATGATCCGGAAAAAGCTAACGCGTTCCAAAAGTTTCGAGACTTCTTTAGTGAAGGCATAAAGACATTCATTAATAATAAGTATGCGCCGTTTTTAGCAAAAGCAATACGCAATCGCTACACTACAGTGGCCGTTTTTTTGGCGATGCTTATTCTTACTGTGGGGCTATTCGGTGGTGGCATCGTGCGCTTCGTATTCTTCCCGAGTATTCCTAGTGACTTTATGATGGCCAGCTTTGAGTTAGAGCCTGGTTCGTCACTTGAGCAGCGAGACAAGGTACTAACTACACTTCGTGAAGCTATGCACCGCATGGATGACAAAGTCGCAGAAGAGACGGGGGAAAATGTCATTAAGCACGCCATCGCCTTTGATAATGGCAATCTAGGTGGTGAAATTTTTGCGGAGCTTACCAAGGGTGAAACCCGTACGCTGACTGATTTTGAGATTCAAGACTTGTGGCGCCAAGAGCTACCCGAAATTCCTGGGGTAAAGTCGTTCAATATCAGTTCACCGGGAGGGCCTGGGGGCGGCTCTGACCTTAGCTTTGAGTTTAGTTCTAGCGATATTAAAGCGCTTCGAGCAATCAGTGACCAGCTAAAAGAGGCGTTAGATAAATACGAAGGCGTCACTGACATCAACGATACTTTCTCAGGCGGCAGTGAAGAAATTCAGTTAGCATTGAAGCCTCAGGCTGATGCTTTAGGTATTTCACTTCGCGACCTAGGGCAGCAAGTTCGCTTTGGTTTTTACGGTGCAGAAGTTCAGCGTATTCAGCGAGATGATGAAGAAATCAAGGTTATGGTTCGCTATCCTAAAGCGGAGCGAAGCTCTGTAGAACACCTTGAAAATATGCGAATTCGAGCACCTAACGGCCAAGAAATCCCGTTTGAGCAAGTGGCAACATTTACAGTGGGTCAGGGGTTTGATTCGATTATTCGTGTCGATGGAAAACGTTCGGTAACGGTAACAGCCGCAGTGGATAAAGCTCTGCTCGATCCATCAGAAGTCACCAACGATGTAATTGAAAATTTGATGCCAGACCTACTAGCCCGCTATCCAAGTGTAGAGTTTCAGCTTCAAGGCAACTCAAAAGAGCAAGCTGATGCTATGGTAAGCCTGATGCAAGGGCTCTTGTTTGCATTGTTTGCTATTTATGCCTTACTTGCCATACCGCTTAGGTCTTACAGCCAACCTTTCATTATTATGTCAGTCATTCCTTTTGGTATTGTCGGTGCTATTGTCGGGCATTTAGTACTGGGGATGGCAGTAAGCGTACTTTCATTCTGCGGCATTATCGCATTGTCGGGTGTCGTAGTTAATGACAGCTTAATTATGGTGGACTTTGTTAACCGCGCACGTAAAGAAGGCATGTCGCTTATGGATGCGGCTATTAGCGCTGGTACACAGCGTTTTAGAGCTATCATCTTGACTTCATTAACAACCTTTATGGGTCTTATGCCAATCGTATTTGAGCGTAGTCTTCAGGCTCAAGTTGTGATCCCCATGGCTATTTCTTTAGCCTTTGGTATTTTATTTGCCACGGTGATTACCTTACTGTTAGTGCCCGCTTTGTACCTTATTTTAAACGACCTTAAAAATGTGTTTAAAGGTCGAAAACACGCAGAAGTTACGACAGAAAGCTAAAAAGATAATGCCGGGTAATACCGGCATTTTTCTTTAAAGGAATAAAACATGAAGAAAAAGCTGATATACGCTGCCGTGGTTGCAGCATCTGCAGGCCTAACTTGGTCATGTACAAGTTCGCAAAACGAAACAACCGCATCGAAGCAAAATGAAGTAAATAGCGCCTCCATGCCTAAGATCTCGAGTTATCCGGAAACTAAAACTGTGGCACACAAAGATAACTACCACGGTACGATAGTCAGCGATCCATACCGCTGGCTAGAGGAAGAAAAGAGCGAAGAAGTAAAGGCTTGGGTTGACTCACAGAACGCGCTTGCTCGCCCTTATCTGACCGAACTATCTTCTAGAGAGCTTTACAAGGAACGCTTAACCGCACTTTGGGACTACGAAAAGTATTCAACTCCTTATATGGTAAACGGCAAGCTGTTTTATTCATATAACAATGGCCTTCAAAATCAATACGTGCTTTATATGGCTGATGGCGTGAACGATGAACCTCAAGTACTTATCGATCCGAATACATTGAGTGATGACGGCACCGTTTCAATGGCGTCGACTGAACTTAGCCCTAAAGCTTCATATCTTGCCTATATGCTGTCTGACGGCGGTACCGACTGGAAAACTATCCACGTTCGTAACACCAGCAGCAAAACAGACTTAATCGACACCATTGAAGGCATTAAGTTTTCAAATATTGCGTGGTTGCCCGATGAAAGCGGTTTTTTCTATTCTCGTTATCCTAAAAATGAGTCAGGCAAATACGATGATAGCCAAACCGTATCTATCTATTTTCACGCTATGGGTACGAAGCAAAGCGCAGATAAAAAGGTCTTTGCTTTTGATAATAAACCCACTTGGAACCCATACCCATCAGTTGTGCAAGACGGAAAAACGTTGCTTATATCCGTTTTCGAGGGGTACCAGGCTAATGGTGTCTACGCTAAATCTCTTGAAAAAGAAAACAGTGAACTTGTTCCCGTTTTCGATAAGTGGGATGGGCGTTACGATTTAATCGGCGAACAACAAAATGCGCTATTTTTTAAGTCTACTGCAGGCGCGCCAACAGGTAAGGTTATCAAAGTCACTTTTGATAATAGCGTTAAAGCAACAGACACTGTAATTGAAAGTTCTCCAGATACCTTGTCTAGTGTCTCACTTTTAGGTGAAAAGCTTTTTGCTCAGTATCTAAAAGACGTAAAGGGGCAGGTAAGTGTCTTTGATTTAAGCGGCAAAAAGGTCGATGAAATTGCGTTTTCCGATATCGGTAGCGTAAGCGGCTTTTATGGCGGTAAAAATGCAGGTACCACTTTTTATAAACTTACTGGGTTTACTAACCCGGGTCAGGTATATGCCTATAATGTTGAAAGTGGCGAATCATCACTATTCAAAACAATCGACACGGGAATTAACTACGACGATTATGAAACTAAGCAGGTGTTTTATACCAGCAAAGATGGCACTAAGGTGCCCATGTTTATTGTGCATAAAAAGGGCTTAAAGCTGGATGGCAATAATAAAACCCTGCTATATGGTTATGGTGGTTTTAATATTTCACTGCTGCCACGCTACTCAGTATCACGCATGGTATGGGTAGAGCAGGGTAATGTGCTAGCCATAGCTAACTTACGTGGTGGTGGCGAATATGGGCAGCAGTGGCACAAGGCTGGGACTAAGTTAGATAAGCAAAACGTATTTGATGACTTTATTGCAGCGGGCGAGTATTTGGTTGAAAGTGGCTACACTACGCCTGAGAAAATGGGTATTCAAGGTGGCTCGAATGGCGGTTTGCTTGTTGGTGCGACCTTAACACAGCGCCCGGATCTCTTCTCTGCCGCTTTACCAGCAGTCGGTGTATTAGATATGCTTCGCTATCACACGCCAAGTGCAAATGCGCGAGCCTGGTCTTCCGATTATGGGTTAAGTGAAAATAAAGAAGAATTTGAAGCGCTTTATGCCTATTCGCCACTTCACAACACCAAGCCTGGTACGTGTTATCCTGCTACATTGGTAACAACAGGCGATCACGATGACCGCGTTGTACCGTGGCATAGCTACAAGTTTGCTGCGCAACTACAGGCCGATCAAAGCTGTGATAACCCGGTATTACTTCGTGTAGAAACCCGCGCAGGTCACGGTGCTGGCACGCCAACATGGATGCAAATTGAAGGGTATGCAGACCAATGGGCGTTTTTGGAATCCGCTCTCAATTAACTTCGCACTATTTCCAAAGAAAACAAGCCGCCGTAAAAAGCGGCTTTTTTGTTTGCATTTTAAACAAATGAACATATACTGTATAAATATCAGTATGGTTTATTTTGAGTCTTATTTGGTTGAGCGACTTTGCACAACCTTTAGGAGAAAATTATGCAAACAGGCATTAAAGCGGTTGATCAACTTATTTCAAAACACGGCATTATGGCTGATTTAGGTGCAGACACGTTTCAACGCCGTACTCGCCTAACCGGTGGCGATGAGCGCGCTAACGCATTGCCATTTTGTATGTATCAAAAAGTGGCACATGCCCCATTATCAAAGCAGTTTACTGTGCACCACTTTTATATGCCGAGTAACAAAGGAAAGTTAGCAAGCTTTCTGTTTGATGAAAAAGGGCAATTGATAGAGCAAGTCTACTATCAAAAAGTCGCGCGCTGGGTGCAGGTTTGTAGAAAACTGCAGCAGCTAGTGCAAATGCCTACGTCTGATATTCATATGGCTGCATGATAGACATAAAAAAGCGGTGCCGTTTTTCAACGCCACCGCTTTTGATAATCTCAATAGCCACAATAAATGAAAGTAGCTACTTATTTTTGCTTAATAGTAAGTGTACTTGAACTCAACACCCCAAACGCGCGGCTCATTTACGATACCTGTAAGGTTGTTGAAGTCGATTGCACCTTTAACATTGTCTTCGTCAGTAATGTTACGACCAAATAGCGCTACCGTGTAGTTGTGCGCGAAGTTTTCGTAACCAATACGTAGACCGCCTTCAAAGTTGTCGTCAGTAGTGAACTCAACCGCTTCGTATAGGAAGATGTTTGTTTCACCTTGGAACGCCCAATCAGTAAATACGAAGAACTCGCCATCATCACCCATAGGGATGGTGTAGCGTGCTGTGAAGTTAAAGATAGACTCTGGTGCTTGAGGGAATGGGTTACCGTCGATAGAGGCCACGAAGCCGTCTGGACGAGGGTCCGTTACCGTACAGTTACCGGTAAATCCATCAGCAGCACTTGTTCCACACGGTGAAACAGTTAAAGAGTCATCTTTAATTTCAGTGTGGTTATAGCTGTAACCTGCTGTAAACGTGAGCTCATCAGTAGCTAGCCACTGTGCGTCTACTTCAAAACCATACGCTTCGCCTTTGTCAGCGTTTACAAGCGCAGTAAAGTTGTTGCCACCACCGATTGCTGAGAACTGCATGTCATCTACTGTGTAGTAGAATGCTGCTGCGTTTAGACGTAGTGAATCATCGAACAAGTCCGACTTAATACCAAGTTCAAATGAGTTGATGGTTTCTGCATCTGCAACGGAAGGCGAGCCCTCGAATGCAACATCGCGGCCTTGAATTGTTTGAGCACGGAAGCCATTAGCGTAGCGAGCAAAAACAGACATATCATCAGTAACGCGGTAGTTTGCGCTTAATTCAAAGCTCGTTTGACCGTCATCTACGTCAATGTCTTCATAGTCTTGAACTTGAGCAGCGCCAATTACTAGAGCAAAACCGTCAACGTTTTGATCGCCGACTACTAAACTTTTTGAGTCATGGGTGTAACGAATACCGCCCGTAACGTTTAGTTTTTCGTTAACTTGATAAGACGTCTGACCGAATACCGCCCATGTTTGGTTTTCGTGGAATACGGTTGTTGCACCAAAGAATCCGTCGATGCTGGTAACGTTAAACGATGCGTCATAGTAGAACGCACCTAGCTGCCAGTTCAAAGCATCGCGCGTGTTGCTTGAAAATCTGAATTCTTGGGTGTATTGCTCTAGGTCGTCAAGGTTATCTTGCGTTACCGCAGAGAAAGGAATAAACCCAGGGCCTGAAGTGCCGTCAGCACGATTAAAGCCACCATCAACGTCACCTAGGCTAGAGCCTTCAGCTGTTTCAATGGCTGAGATCGACGTGAATGTAACTTCATCCATATCGTACTCTAATTTAAGTGAAGCACCAAAACCGTCGTATTCTTGTGGGTTGTTATCAATGCCGTCGCCTTGAAGATCGCCGTCATAGAATACAGTTTCGCGATCGTAGTTTTCGTTAAGCTCGTTGCTGCCTTTAGTAAACACGTTAGCGCGGAAAATAGACGCTGTACCTTCAAGCTCGCGGCCGTGTACGTTTAGCAAAGCAGAAAAGTCAGCAGACGGCTCCCAAAGAAGCTGTAGACGGTAGGCTTTTTCGTCGTAACCACCGATGGCATCGTTTTCTCCGGTGAAGGCATTATCGATGTAATCGTCGCGTTCTTGCGATAGTAGCGATAAACGCGCAGAAAGCTCGTCAGTAAGACCGCCGCTAATCGCGCCTTCAAAATTCATAGTTCCGTATGAACCAAAGCCAGCTTTCGCATAACCTTCAACATCTTGTGTAGGTTTAACGGTGTCAAATTTAATTATGCCGGCTGTAGTGTTACGACCGAATAATGTGCCTTGTGGACCGCGCAGTACTTCAACTTGTTGAACGTCGAAAAGCGGGAAGCTTTTAAGTACCACGTTTTCCATTACCACTTCGTCCATGATAATAGAAACAGGTTGTGATGCAGCAAGGTCGAAGTCGGTGTTACCTAGACCACGAATATAAAAACGCGGTGCAACACGACCATTTGATGACTCAGCATAAAGACCAGGTACACGAACTGCTAGAGCAAGAATATCTTCACCGCCAGAGAAAAGGCTTTCGAATTTCTCACCGCTTAGCGTCGCAACAGAAATAGGTACTTCCTGAATTGACTGAGTACGCTTTTGCGCAGTGACGGTAATCTGTTCAAGTGAGGCTTCTTTTTTTTCTGTCGTCGCGGCCTCTTGTGCAAGAACTGAAGAGCTGAACGCAGCACTAACGGCTAACGCTAGTGTGGCGATTTTGTGTGTTCTCATGTTTCCACCAAGATGATTTTAAATTTATACTTTTGTAGTGTTTTTAGCACAAAAATTAACAATCTATGCTTGGCGCTGCATTTTACACAAACTTTTGCGTAAAAACTTCAAATTTGTGCAATACGACGCGTTTTTCATCGCAAATGCACAATATTAGTTAGAGCGCATGTACTCAAAACGCCTTTGTGCACAGGCGTGGAACATTTGTCTTAGAACAAAGATATTTTTTGGTGCGTTTTATATAAAAGCATTCCACCAGTTCCTAGCTGCGCTTGAATTTTGCACGATACTGAGATGGTGATAATCCAGTAGTTTTTTTAAAGAGACGTGTGAAAGAACTAAGGTCTTCATATCCCACGGCGCTGATTAAGCGCTCTAACGGCATCCCGGAGGTTTCCAAAAGCTTTCTCGCATGCTCAATGCGTAGCGACTGTAAATACTGACCTGGTGTAATATCACACGCGTTTTTAAAACGGCGTATAAGTGTACGTTCGGTCATATTATGCCTTTGCGCTAATTCGCCGAGCGTAAATTTGTTCTGCACGTTTTTCTCTAAGAAGGATTGCACTGCTTTAATGTCCTTGTCTGAGTGAAAATGCCTCTGACGACTGCTCGCGTAAACAGTTTGGCTCGTTCTAGACACATCTAACACGTGGGATTTTGCCGTATCACTGGCAATTTGATGGCCACAGTAGCGTTCTATCAACAAGATAGATAAATCAATCCACGCCATGCCGCCGCCTGCACAAAACACTGTATCGTCTTCAGTGACCATTTTCTCGGGTTGTAAGTTTACGGTAGGGTACATGGTCTTAAATTTATCTGCATACCCCCAGTGGGTGGTGGCAGTTTTATTGTTTAGTAGTTCGGATTGGGCCAAAAGAAAAGTGCCCGTGCAATTGGCCGCGATGTCGGCCCCCATCTTTTGAAGGCGCCTTATATGTACAAGCAGAGGCGCTGTGCTTTCTAGCACTTCATCAATATCGCCACCAATTGTTGGAATTAACAGAATGTCGGTGTGCGACACATCTTCAATGGCGATATTTGGCTGCAATATTACCTGATTAGAGCAGAGAATAGGCTGCCCATGGTGACTGGCCAACTGTACTTTGAACTGTGGGCTGGTCGGTAAGCTGTGTATTCGCTGCCAACTAATACCTGCGAAAGCAAATACATCGAGGGCTCCCGTAATGGCAGATGCTAACGCTTGATTAAATCCGAGTACGGTCACGGTGAATTTCGTGTTATTCATAAAAATAATTCGAGTTATAAAGTAATATAAAGTTCAGTGATTGTTGGCGTGATTGACCATTATTGTGTCATTAATGACAATAATGGCACGATAACGAATATGACACAATGTGTTAACAAGTATTCGTAGAGGACAGTACACCATGGCCGACCAACTTATTCCCCGCCGTGAAATGCAATTTCAGCTGTACGAAGTTTTAAATACCGCTGCCTTATGTGAAAAAGCACGCTTCGAAGAGCACAATGTGGAAACTTTCAACGCCGTTATCGACATGGCTGAGAAGATGGCAGAAGAACTGTTTCTTCCTCATAACGCTGTTGCTGATAAAAATGAGCCTACTTTTGACGGCACCAAAGTCTCTATGATTGATGACGTAAAAGTGGCTTTTGACACATATAGAGAGTCTGGGTTTATCGCGGGTCATTTTGATTTTGAAGATGGCGGTATGCAGCTTCCTGTTACCGTTATGAATGCCTGTGCGGGCTACTTCTTGGCGGCTAACCCATCGTCAACTGCTTATCCTTTCTTAACTGCAGCGGCTGCTAATGTCATTAAACACTTTGCCTCTGAAGATATCAAAAGTGCGTTTTTATCAAAAATGCTAGCGGGTGATTTCACTGGAACCATGGCACTTACTGAGCCCCATGCCGGTTCGTCACTTGCTGATATTCGTACATCTGCAAGGCCGCAAGATGATGGTACGTATCGAATCAAAGGCAGCAAGATTTATATCTCAGGTGGTGAGCATGAGCTTTCTAACAACATCGTACATTTGGTGTTGGCGAAAATTCCAGGTGGCCCAGCTGGTGTAAAAGGCATCTCCTTATTTGCTGTACCTAAATACCGCCTCGACGCTGACGGCAATCCAGATGTGCGCAACGACGTTACCCTTGCTGGCCTCATCCACAAAATGGGCTACCGAGGTACAACTTCAACCGCACTAACCTTTGGCGAAAATGGTGACTGCCACGGCTACCTTATTGGCGAGCCACACCAAGGTTTGCGCTACATGTTCATGATGATGAACGAAGCACGCATTGGCGTGGGCTATGGTGCTGCCATGATAGGATATCGCGGGTACCGTTACTCACTAGAATATGCCAAAGACCGTACACAAGGTCGTGCCGCGCCAAATCTCGCACCAGAAGATGAGCCAACACCTATTATCAATCACGGTGACGTGCGACGTATGTTGCTAGCGCAAAAGGCCTACTGTGAAGGCGGTATGTCCCTCTGCTTGTACGGCAGCATGCTCATCGATGAGATGGAGACAGAAACTGACAGCGAAAAGCGCACCGAGCTTTCTCAGCTTTTAGATCTTTTAACACCCGTGTTCAAAGCATGGCCTTCGGAGTTTGGCCCTAAAGCCAACGATTTGGCTATTCAAATTCTAGGTGGTGCGGGCTACACCCGTGAATATCCTGTTGAGCAGTGCTGGCGAGATAATCGCTTAAACCCAATTCACGAGGGCACAAATGGTATTCAGGCGTTAGACCTGCTAGGAAGAAAGTTATGGCAGCACGACGGCAAAGGTCTTCAGGTGCTGCTTTCTCGTGTAACAAGCGATATGAAGCGCGCAGAAACGCCAAGAGCACAGGCGCTGGTTGCAAAATTAAAACCTTATCTAGATCAGCTTGGCGGTTTAATCCAACAAGCAGCGGCAGATCTGCGTTCAGATAAGCAACCAGTTTTGTTAACCAATGCGAGTTGCTTCTTAAATGTATTTTCAAGTTGTGTGGTGAGCTGGATTTGGCTGCGCCAGGCAAATGTTGCCGAACAAGCACTCGCTAACGGTGCAGGCGAGCAAGATGCTGATTTTTATGAAGGTAAATTAGCGGCCGCGGAATACTTCTTAAATTGGGAATTACCGCTGGTCAGTCGCGATATTGAAGTGCTTTCTTCACGCGAGGCAACGTGTAACAACGTAAAAGCGAGTTATTTTTAATCATTCAAAACAAAGAGCATGCGCAGTGACCTTTATTTAACAGCGTTGCGCTTGTTCACGAAATTGGAGTACAGCTAATGAATGTAGCTGCAAATGTTGAAGGTAAACACATTCTTATTACTGGTGGTGGCTCGGGGATAGGCGCTGCATCGGCCCGCGTATTAAGTGCACGGGGTGCAATTGTTGGAATTGCCGACTTAAACGAAGGTAATGCCAAAACATTGGCTGAAGAAATTGTTGCCTCAGGTGACAAAGCCTATGCGGTGGCGGTGGATGTTACCGAACCGGCTCAGGTCAAAGCGATGTTCGACACGGCGCTTTCACATAACGACAAGATTGACGTAATTATTAATAACGCGGGTATCGACCATTTTCCAGCTCCGCTAACTGAAGTCGATGACGCCATGTTTATGAAGAATATTCAGGTCAACTTAGCTGGCGTGTGGTATTGCATGAAGAACGCCCTTAAGCATATGACGGCGACAGGCGGTGGCCACATCATCAATATTGCCTCTGTAGCTGGATTGCGCTCTGCGCCTATGATTAGCGCTTACAGCGCTTCCAAACATGGGGTAGTGGGGCTTACTAAATCGGCGGCGGTGGAATACGCAAGGGCGAACATTCGCATTAACGCTGTTTGTCCAAGCTTTGTAGATACCCCTATGGTGCAAGGCGTTTTATCAAAATTGGATGAAAGAGGCCAAAAAGGGCTTATTGGCGCAAATCCAATGAAGCGTTTGGGTAAACCAGAAGAGATTGCTAACGCCATTGCTTGGTTGTGTAGTGATGAATCGTCATTCATGACGGGTCAGTCAGTAGTACTCGACGGTGGTATGTTGGCCTAGAGCAGGCACCGTAACAAGCGTTAATAAGAGAAATTAAGCACACAGCACTTTATCAGCAAGAATTAAGGATATGACAATGAAGAACCTTTTTGATTTAACAGGAAAAGTGGCACTGGTTACAGGTGCAAGTCGCGGTATCGGTGAGTCTATTGCCCGTTTGCTTGCCCAGTATGGCGCGCATGTAATTGTATCAAGCCGCAAAATTGACGGCTGTGAAGCCGTGGCTTCTTCAATTCGTGACGCAGGTGGTAAGGCGACAGCGCTAGCGTGTCACGTGGGTGAAATGGAGCAAATTACAGAAGCATTTAACGTCATTAAACGGGATTTTGGAAAACTGGATATTCTAGTAAACAACGCGGCAGCCAATCCTTACTTTGGGCATATCTTAGATACTGACCTTGGCGCCTATAATAAAACTGTAGACGTCAATATTCGTGGCTACTTCTTCATGTCGATTGAAGCGGGCAAAATGATGAAAGAGCAGGGTGGTGGCGTCATTCTCAACACGGCATCGGTAAACGGTATAACACCGGGCGACATGCAGGGTATCTACTCTATTACGAAAGCTGCGGTCATCAGCATGACTAAGTCATTTGCAAAAGAGTGCGGTAGCTTGAACATTCGCGTAAACGCATTATTGCCAGGTTTAACCGATACTAAATTTGCGTCAGCGTTAACAACTAACGAGCAAATCTTGAAGCACGCGCTTAAAGTTATTCCACTAGGTCGTGTCGCTGACCCCGATGAAATGGCGGGCACAGTATTGTATTTAGTATCAGACGCTTCAACCTACACGACTGGCACGACAGTGGTGGTAGATGGTGGTATGCTAGCGTAATTGGATACAGTTACGAGATACGACCATGCATATATGGGTTGACGCCGACGCGTGCCCTGCAGTGATCAAAGACATTCTTTTTAAGGCAGCTAGACGTACCAAGCTGCCTTTGTCTTTGGTGGCTAACCATTTTATGTCTGTGCCACCAGACAAGCACATAACTTTAACGCAAGTTCCCTCAGGGTTTGATGCTGCTGACGACTATATAGTAGAGAAGTGCGTAGCGGGTGATCTGGTTATTACCAACGATATTCCACTAGCTGCTGATGTACTGGCAAAAAATGCGCTTGCGTTAAATAACAGAGGTGAAGAATACGACAAGTCGTCTATCAAGCAGATACTGGGTATGCGAGACTTCATGGATACCATGCGCTCAAGCGGCGAACACACAGGCGGCCCAAAAGCCTTCTCCCAACGTGACAAACAAAACTTCGCCAACGCACTAGACCGACTCCTCACCCAAGGCCTCCGCAACCTCAAATAAAATAGTGGGGTCAGAGTCTGAGGT
>NZ_JWLW01000002.1 GCF_000808575.1 Alteromonas marina | reverse complement strand
TCTAGACTTAGCAACACAAGGTACAAAAAAGCGCACTTAGGTGTAATGCCGTTCACTTAAGGTGAGCGGCATTTTTCTTTCTGCTGTATCGCTGTGGTCTCTTCTTAACTGTTCGGGGGAAGTTGCGTTCTCGCCGTGGAGCCAGAATAAGATTCTCAGCCATTTTATGCAGGTATTTATACTGCCTTGGAATTGCGCCGGGCGTTGAATAAGGCAGACCGACCAGCAGCGACGTCACCTGAGCCAGTGCACCATTAAAACTAAGCTGGTAAGGCAGGTAGTTTCCTTTAAGGTTAAAGCACATCTGAACCATCTGGTATCGCACTAGATTGTAGGTCAGCAATACGCCCCACAGTTCCTGCTTCACTAATTCAGGAAGGCGACTGCGCAGGGTCAGACGGTTTCCCAGCATGTATTGTTTTTGCTCCCTGTAGCCCAGCTCAATCTCCCAGCGATGCCCATATAAGTCAGCGATATCAGCTGCAGGGTAACGCATGGCATCAGTCATTGACGTAAGCACTTCATAGGTTTTACCTTTGATTTTTCGGCTCACAATACGAGCGGTCAGGGTATCGGGTAATCCCGGCCATAACTTCCTAGAGCGAGGGTTACTGCTTAACATTACCAACTTGTCGTTGCGTCCCAAGGAGCGAATTTCTTGATATTGCAGGTTCTTTTTAACAGGAATAAGCCAGTGACGGTTTTCCCCTTCGAGCTGCCATTGATGTAATAGGCCCAGGGAGTAAAACCCTTTATCGAACAGGGTGACACTATTATCTGGGGTAGTTTCGATAAGCTGTTCGGCCAGCCTCATTTCGTTGACGGCGTAACTATCAAACGCGCTTCCCGTCATCAGGTGGGTACTTAGCTCCATCTGACAAACCATTCTTACTTGCGGGTAAAGAGAATCCTTTTGGCGTGAAAACGCGTCGGCATTTTCCGGCGAATCTTCGGTACGCCAGACGACACCATCAACGCCTAACAGCGTCAGCCCATTCCACTGAGGTAAGTTTGCCTGTCTGAGCCAGTGCGCCGTCATGTGCTGATACACCGCCTTTGCACCACTTTCCCCCAAGGTTTTACGACGCTGCGTTAACGCACTTTTCGCCACAAAAGGCTTACCCTCGCGATCAACAATATCGAGCTGGTTTACAACATCAGATATCGACTTGTCATTGTACAGCGCCATGCCTACAAGTAACCATACCAGTGATTCAAGCGACAACTTACGTTGGCGCAAGGTAACTGTATCAGACATCTGATAAGCTTGTTCAATCAACTCTAATGGAATGAGGTCAGACAGCGCTTTAGCTTGTGGCTGCTTAACAGTATTGATGATGTCTAAAGCTTGAGAAACGTCCATAAAAAAATCCGATATCAGTTACCTGATACCGGATTTTGAAGCCTTAAAAAGATCGGTCAACCGATCATTAAATTCTTAACTGATCGGCATTAGCACTTAGGTGCGCTTTTTTTATGCCTGCGATTTTAGGTCGGGAGTGAAGCCCCATTAAAAACACGCCGTGAAGCCATCCATGGCGGCTTCGCAGCAGCGTCCCTGCTGCTGAGAGTTTTTGATGGGGCTTCACTCCCTCCTTGAGCGGCATAGCAAAAAGTTTGAGGGGGAGAAGAAGTAACACGCCGTGAACCCATCCATGGGGGCTCCTACACCGCATCCATGCGGTGTAGGGTTTCAGAGGGCATACACTCACTCCCTTACTATGCGTAAAATAAGACTCTGTAGGAGAGGGGGGACGCCGTAAAACGAAAGCTTGTGATAGGTAGAAACACGCCGTAAAGCCATCCTACCTTTTGTGTCAGCGGCTCCGGCACCGCATTCATTTTATGGTTATGGCGGGATTTAGCGAGTACTTGTTTAACATAGATAAGGCTAGTGAGTAGCTTTAATCGAAAGTTGAGCTAAGCTTCGGTATTAATAAATCTGAAATTTATCATTGTCATGTCTTTCTTTCGTTAGTGCGAAGTGGCAAGCTTCAGTTTAGTGTTACATTAAGGTTGTATAAAGTAATGTCATTCGAGTCAGTCCTAAATGAATCAGAGTTCAGCACAATTATTTTGGAAAATCGTAGTGCCTACGAGCAAGATTTAAAAGCGTTTAACGAGCTACTTCAGGCTGACTATCTCTACTTGGGCGTCAAGAAAAAAGATAGCATTTCCGTACTCATAGGGCTGTCTCATCACTCACCGATTGCAGAAATAGAATATGAGCTTAAAGGCTCTCCTTGTGAAAGTGTTTTGTTAACTGGGCCATGTGGCTATGAGTCAAACGTTTGCGAGTATTTTCCCGCCGATAACACCCTTGAAGCGCTTGGGGCTCAAGGGTATTTGGGCGCAGGACTTATTAATGAAAGAAGTCGTGATATTGGTGTACTCGTCGCTATATTTAAAACGCCGAAAAAAGACATCACTGAGTGGCTACAAGTATTTTCACTTCAAGCGAAGCTGTTTTTTACGCAGCTTCAAAAGGATTTTTTTGCGATAAAAACAGCACGCAACTTGTCGCTTATTGATGAGATAAGTCGTATGTCGAAAACAGGGTCATGGGAGTTTTACCCTGAAACTGAAAAGTTGATATGGTCACCGGAAACCTATCGCATCCATGGCCTGCCAATAGATAGTGAGATCAATTTTCAAAAAGCTATCGACTTCATCGTCACTGATTATACAGCCGAAATTACACGTGCATTTGAAAATCTACGCAATAGTCAGCAGCCCTATGACATTCAGTGCCAAATCATTGATACATCTGGTTCAGTAAGGTGGGTAAGAGCTTCTGGTAAGGCTGAGTTTTATAAGAACGGCGCAGTTAAACGGCTGTTTGGTGCGTTTGAAGATATTACCGAATATAAAACGGCGCTGATTCTTAATGAAGATCGCGCCAAAAGAATTCAAAGTATATTAAACAACATTAATGACGCCGTATTTAGTATTGATGCAAAAGGCACCATTACACACTGTAACGACGTTGCACTTAAAATGTTTGGCTATACGCGAGGTGAGTTACTCGGTCACTCCGTTGAGATGTTAATGCCAGAGCCTTACGCCTCTAATCATGATTACTACATGCGTAATTATATGGAGTCGGGAGTAGGCAAAATTATCGGTGTGGGTCGTCAGCTTCCAGCTAAACGCAAAAACGGCGACATTTTTCAGATGGAACTATCATTAACTGAAAGCTGCGACTTAGGTGAGAGGGGCTTTATTGGGGTTATTAGAGATATCAGTGAACGTATAGAGGCGCAGGATACCATTTATAACCTTGCTTACACCGACCCGGTTACTCATCTTCGAAATCAGCAGTGGTTTCATCAGCGTTTTAAAGATTTGATGCTGCGCGCATCAATGAATCAAGAATACATACATATTCTGCTGCTAGATATCGACAACATGGCCCAAATCAACACTCGATTTGGCTTCGGTAATGGTAACTACGCCATAAGAAAAGTCGCTGAGCAGTTGCTTTTCGTTATCGGACACGACTATGAGATATTTAAGTATGGTGGCGATAGCTTTGTTGTGTTGTCGAAGAAAACCTACAGAAAAGAAGAACTCCACAAGTTTTATTCGAGCTTAGTGGAAAGTGCGCTGCTCAACCCTCGTCACTTCGATATTATGTTAAACTCCGTTAAATGGTCTCTAACCGCATCGCTGGGAAGTGCTGTTTTTAACCCACAAGGTCAAAGTTTCGAGTCGATTATTAATGTAATTGAACAAGCGGTTAAACGGGCTAAACGATCAGCACCTTTTGGGCTATGCCATATATCAGAAGAGGGTTTTAAAGAGTTTGATCGATACCTAGACATAAAATCTAAGCTTGAGCAGGCGATAGAACACGATGAATTGTCAATCGTGCTTCAGCCCCAAGTTACCCATGATGGAACTGTCTCTTCTTTCGAGGCTCTAGTGCGGTGGTACTCGAAAGAGTTTGGTCCGGTAAGCCCTGGCGAATTTATTCCTATTGCCGAAGAGAGCTATGCCATCTGCGAAATAGGTGACATCGTTTTACGAAAAGCGCTGAACGTAATTAGTAGCTTCATGAAGAACGGCTTAAATACCAGTATTGCGATCAATATCAGCGCTAGACAAATTGTTATGCCTGACTTTGTTAACACGCTTCTTTCTCGCGTAAATCAGTTTGGCATACCGCCTAATATGTTAATGCTAGAGCTAACTGAAACCGCTTTAGTCGTAGATATTGAATTGGTTAAAGAAACCATGCTTGAACTGGCGAAGTTCGGTTTTCGTTTTTCAATTGATGATTTTGGTACCGGTTATTCCAGTCTTGCATATCTCAAAGTGCTTCCTATCAGCGAACTCAAGATAGATAAATATTTTGTGGACGACATAGGAAAGGACTCTGACGGAAAAGCCGCGCAGATTGTTGACGCTATTATTGAAATGGCAAGAGCGCTTAACGTTTCCTGCATTGCCGAAGGTGTAGAAAGCGAAGAGCAGTTAAACTATCTGAAAGCTAAAGGCTGTGAAAAATTCCAAGGCTATTACTTCTCAAGGCCAGAACCACAAGCGCATTGGGAAGGCCTTCAAAAAAATACAAAGCTTCCCTAATGTTAAAACAACGCCTGCAAATAGCGTTTATCGTATTGCTTAGTCTTAAGCGTGTTTTTACCGCTTTTTGTCGCTTTAACAGAAAGCATTCTTGCTAGTTTGCTGATCTCGTGCTGTTATAATATAACAATACCAAGCGATGATATTTACATTTAGCGCAGTAAGAGATTTTTATGATTACACGACGTCAATTTTTAGTAGGCTCTTTGGCATTTGGTGGCCTAGCGACCAGTGCTTTTGGTAAGAAAATAAATTTGGCGTCTATGCCGATTAGTGAAGGCTATGGTGCACTAGTCGCCGACCCTCAAAAGCTGCTCGATTTACCTAAAGGCTTTAGCTATAAGGTTATATCAAGCCTTGGAAATAGCATGTCTGATGGTATGCATGTACCTGACAGAGCGGACGGTATGGGTTGTTTGCCTGTAGAAGGCAGTAGCGACAAAGTGGCGCTTATACGTAACCACGAACTGCACCCTAAACATTTAAGTGCTCAGCCACAGTCTATTCAAAAGCATACCAGCGAGTTGGCCTACGACAACTATCATAGTGGGGTTGCTTTACCAGGCGGCACCACAACCATGGTGTATAACCTTACCACCAAAACGGTAGAGCGAGAGTTTATCAGTCTTGTTGGAACGGTAAGAAACTGCTCGGGCGGCATTACGCCTTGGGGCACGTGGCTAACGTGTGAAGAGTCCGTAGACCGACCTCATGGCCCGAACGGTGATGTGGTAAACAAAGATCACGGCTACATTTTTGAAGTACCCGCAAACGCTGACTCACTCATTGAAGCTAAACCGCTTAAAGCAATGGGTCGTTTTAATCATGAAGCGACATGTGTCGACCCCAAAACCGGTATTGTTTACCTGACTGAAGATCAGGGTGACAGCTTGCTATATCGCTTTGTACCTAACGAGTACGCTAACTTGGCAGCTGGCGGCCAGTTAGAAGCCCTGGTAGTAAAAAACAAACCTCAGTTTGATACACGTAACTGGAGTTCCACAACTATGCCATTGGCGACGTGGTTCGACGTTGAGTGGATAGCATTAGACAACCCGGAAAGTCCGAACGATGACTTACGGGCTAGAGGGTACAAGAAAGGTGCGGCCTTATTCGCTCGCGGTGAAGGTATACATTGGGGTGAAGATGAGCTTTATTTTTGCTGTACTAATGGCGGCCAAAAGCAGCTCGGTCAAGTAATGAAACTTGTTCCTTCTACTGATGGTAAACAAGACAAGCTTCAGCTATTTTTAGAAAGCGAAGACAAGAACTTATATAACTTCGGCGATAACTTAACCGTATGTCCAAACGGGCATCTATTGGTGTGCGAAGACCAATATACCGACATTGTTGATAATCACTTACGCGGTGTTACACCAAATGGAGAAGTGTATAACTTTGCAAAGCTCCATGCGCAAACTGAACTTGCCGGCGCGTGTTTCTCGCCTGACGGCAATACGCTTTTCGTGAATATTTACTCTCCAACGAAGACCTTAGCTATAACCGGGCCATGGCTCGAAGGTTAGAGAGCAGATATTAAGGGTTATCTAGTAAACTGGCGTCATTTATTTTTATTACTTTAAAACGGCGCCGTTATCCCCCCAGTGTGAACTGCAAATTTCTATCAACCTTTCTTTCGTCACGCACTATTTACCTACTTTCATACCTTTTCTCGATTAGCTAGTATCTTTACAATCCAATAAATTGATTATTTGAATCGTTTTAACCCGTTTTAATAGTTTTGTTCAATTAATGATAATGCTCTCAACTTAAGAAGGAGAGCCAAATGAGCGCACTATTAAAAAAGCTAACAACGGCGAATAGCCACCGTGTTTCCTCCACAACTAATCAACCCATTCGAACGCAATGCAATTACGCTGATAACTATTATGGCGACCAAGTTTGCGTAGAAGTCAAAGCCCCTAAACCTCGTACCAACCTTCATGTGGGAGTACAGCTGTGAGAACCTCAATGAAATCAACGTTAACTAAGTTTGTCCTAGGCGGCGTAGCTGCCAGTATGCTTACCTTAGGCGTAAGCGCCGATACACTAACACGTCAAAATGGTGCCCCCGTAGGCGATAATCAAAACTCGCAAACAGCAGGCCCATGGGGACCGGTTTTACTACAAGATTCGCACCTCATTGAAAAGCTAGCGGCATTTGACCGCGAGCGTATTCCTGAGCGCGTTGTTCACGCACGTGGTACAGGCGTTTATGGGTATTATGAAAACCTGGTCGACCTGTCAGATGAAACACTGGCTGCGCCGTTTCAATCAGCGGGTAAAAAGACCGACGTTTTTGTTCGTTTTTCATCGGTAGTACATGGCCATTTGTCTCCAGAGACATTGCGCGACCCGCGTGGCTTTGCAGTGAAGTTTTACACTGAGCAAGGTAACTGGGATCTCGTCGGTAACAATTTCCCCGTCTTCTTTATTCGCGATGCAATTAAGTTCCCAGACATGGTGCATGCATTTAAACCATCGCCGGTAACGAACAAGCAAGAGCCTAAACGTATTTTTGATTTCTTCTCGCACGTACCAGAGTCAACGCACACGTTAACTATGCTTTTCTCTGACTACGGCACACCGGCAAGCTATCTAAATATGGATGGTTCAGGTGTACATGCTTTCAAGTTTGTTGATGAAGAAGGTAATTACAAGTACGTGAAGTTCACGTGGAAGTCGAACCAGCCAATAAAGAACTTTACTAATGAAGAAGCCATGAAAGTGCAGGGAATGGATATGCAGCCGCATACTACCGACATCTACACGCGAATTGGTGAAAAAGGTGAAACAGCGTCTTGGGATCTTTATTTACAAGAGCTAGAGCCAGAGCAATTGGATGACTTTGAGTTTAACCCACTTGATACCACTAAGATTTGGCCTGAATCGCTAGTGCCGGCTAAAAAGATTGGTCGCCTAGTGCTTAATCGTGTACCAGATAACTTCTTTGAAGAAACTGAACAAGCGGCATTTGCACCGAGCAATCTAATTCCTGGTATTGAGCCGTCAGAAGACAGAATGCTTCAAGGTCGTTTGTTCTCGTATGCTGATACACAGCGCTATCGCCTAGGTGTAAACGCGTACCGCATTCCGGTTAATTCACCTAAAAATGCGGTTATTAATAACCACGAACAGCATGGTCAGCTTCGAACGACTAGCACTGCGCGCGACGTGAATTATCAGCCAAGTCGACGTCTTGATCTTAACGAAGATCCAGCGTTCCGTTACTCAAGCAAACCGCTTGCAGGTATGACGCAACAAATTCCGTTCTACAAAGAGCAGAACTTTAAACAAGCAGGGGAGTTTTTCAGAAAACTAACTAAAGAAGGCCAGCAAAACCTGATTAATAACTTAGGTGGAGCACTGGCATCGGTGCCTGAAGAAGAAATCCGCGTCATTATTAGTGCTTATATGTACAACGCTGATAAAGACTACGGTGCAGGTGTAGCAAAATTAGCGAAAGCACCAATGTCTAAAGTTCGTCAAACGGCGAAAGACTTAATGGAACAGCAAGCTGCACGTGCCGCTAAAGCAAAGCAAGTTGCTGAAAGCCTAACCGCGCTAATGCAATAAGCTAAGTAGCAATAGGGTTGGGAGTTACATCACAGTGTTGAGTAACTCCCATTTTTCTCAAACAATTCTTCTTTAACAATCTTTCTGTAACAGCTTTACTGAAAACAGTTTTGTAGTAACCAAATTTAGATTTACCAGTAAGGGGGCACAATGTCTTTTTTAAAGCAAACACTTACGGCAGCACTGTTCGTCGTTGCCACCTTCACCAGTTTTTATACTAGTGCGGTAAGTGACGCAACCACTCAAGCTGATACTCAACAAAGTGCAACTAGGCCTAATATGGAGACCTTGAAAGCACGTTATTTTGATGCAGCGCGGGAAGGTGATAGCGCCATGCTGAGTGCGTTTTATCAAGCCGGTTTAGATGTTAATGTGGCCGATGAAAAAGGCTACACCGCACTTATTCTTGCGGCGTACCATGGGCATACCGACACCGTGAACTTTCTTATCAGCGAAGCTAATGCCAACCCATGTCAAGAAGACAACCGCGGAAACACCGCACTTATGGGGGCCATATTTAAAGGTCACGTCAGTGTAGCTAAGCAATTGGTTTTTGCCGATTGCGATATAGATGAAGAAAACGAGCAAGGCCAAACGGCGTTAATGTTCGCAAGCCTTTTTGATAGACAAGAAATTATCAATACGCTTATCGATAAAGGGGCTAACCCAGCTCACATGGATAAAGCGGGTAATTCGGTAGCGGATATCGCTCTTTCGCAAGGTAATTACGAACTAGCAAAAGTACTACGCGAACAAAACGCTAATTAAACCACGTCATATTAGATAGCATTGAATACAACTAGGGGGAACTCCCTATTTGTATTCAATGCATTAAGTTCAATACTAAACCCATAAGAATTTAGAAGTGGATTTACTATGAAATCATTAATTGCCGCTGTGTTCGTTCTGTTTTCTATGCCTTCTTTCGCTGGCGTAATTACCTATGATTTCACACGATTGGTGTTAGGTGACGAATCTGACCAAACCAGCTTAATTGGGCAAATCACCTTTGATGAAAACGAAACCCAGTTCAATGTGGATACATTGCTATCGTTTTTCTTTCAGTTAAAGTTCGATAACGTCTCTTACAACATATTAAAAGAAGACATTGCTGAATTTGCAGTAGTTGATTTAAATGATAGTGTGTTTGGTGATGAAAGCGGTGAAGGATTTGAGTTCTACATTGAAGATTCAAGCGTTCCCTACGAATTCACTATTAGCTCAGGTTTAGCCGGTGTAGGCGAAACAGACACCTGTGTTTTCTTTGACGGTGGCGACCGCTGTGCGGGTGGCTTGTTTCAAGTAGTTAAAACTGTTGAATCTAATAATGGCTCAACACACGTGAGTGAACCAGCTTCTTTTGCTACTGCAATGCTAGTTTTGTTTGCGTTTACTTCTTTCAGAAAGCGCAAACAGTAAGATTTTTTTGTTTCGAGTGAGTGGTTTATTTCCTGTACCACGTTCGTTCCCTCCAACTTGGCGATGTCTTTCGATAGTTGGTGTTTTTAGCCCTCCTTTTGTGAGGGCTTTTTTCTTTTTAAGTTTCTGTTTTTTCAACGCTTTTATAAATCACATCGAATAGGGGGAACTCCCCATAGTTTTGCTTCTTTGGTTGTTAAATACTCAATGGGTACTCAAAGAGAGGTGTATTATGAAGTTCCTTAATAACAAAACAGTATTATCAGTAGCTATTGCTTGTGCCCTACCAGCGAGCATGGTGAATGCAAAAACTTTCGATAAAACATTGGCTGATGCGCTTGCTGCTTCGCCACTAGAACTACAACAAGTAATTGTTACATTTGAAGGTAAGGGACCTGCCACAACAGAACAAATTACAGCACTTGAATCGTTAGGTATCACTGGCGGTGTTAGCCTTCGCAACGTGCCTATTGTTGGTGTGCTAGCGAACAAACAGCAAGTTGAAGCACTTTATCAGCGCGATGACGTGGTGTCAGTGTGGAACAACGACCCACTAGAACTAGAAAACCATGAGTCTACCCAAATTACGGGTGTACAGGCACTACAAGCTGACCGCGATATTCGCATTAACGGCATGCCAGTATCAGGTAAAGGCATTGGTGTTGTGGTAAATGACTCGGGTGTTGACGGTACACACAGCGATTTAGCGTTTCCTGATCACGTTGTTCAAAACGTTCTAGCGCAGGTTAACTTGAATAGCTACAGCGGCATTTTACCGATTACATACCAAGAAAATGTATCTAACACCGATATTCTAGGCGGTCACGGAACGCACGTAGCTGGCACAGTAGGCGGTAACGGCGCCAAGAGTGGTGGATTGCACGCCGGTGTAGCTCCTGGCGCAGACATCATTGGTTATGGTTCGGGCGCAGGTCTATTTATTTTAGATACGATCGGTGGCTTCGACTACGCGTTAACACACCAGTTCGATTACAACATTCGTGTTATTTCTAACTCGTTCGGTAACACTGGCGATGTAGGTACAGAATTTAATCCAGATGATCCAACAAACGTTGTGACTAAAGCACTGGCAGACAACGGTATTATTACCGTGTTCTCGGCAGGTAACTCAGGTCCTGGCGAATCGACAATTACCGGTAACTTCAAAAAAGCACCTTGGGTAATTACAGTGGCTGCGGGCAACAAGCAGGGCGAGCTAGCTGACTTTAGTTCTCGCGGTGTCGACGGAAAAGGTGGTCAAGCGGTCGTTGATGGTGAAGTGTTCACGTGGGAAGACCGTCCTACCGTAACAGCGCCAGGTGTAGACGTTATTTCTGCTCGTGCATCACTGTCTAGCTTAGGCGGTTTAAGTGCAGCTGACGACGCGGAAATGATTGAGCCACAACACCTACCGTTTTATACCGTATCTAGCGGCACATCAATGGCTGCGCCGCATGTGTCTGGTATTGTTGCACTCATGCTAGAAGCGAATCCAAACCTTCAGTGGGAAGACGTAAAGCGTATTCTTCAGGAAACCGCAACACCAATGGCTGGTATGGACGAGTGGGAAGTGGGCGCTGGTTATGTTAACGCTTATGCTGCGGTAACTGCAGTGCTTAACGGTGAAGAAGTATTTGGCGATACCGTGAAGAAAAATCGCGAGTTTAACGCATTTGCTAATGTTGCTGAAGGCGATAGCTTTACGCTACCTACGACTTACCTACCCGTTGGTGAGTCACCTGTAGAAGAGTTTGAAGTAACGTCTGACGTATCTATGGTGGTGGCGAGCGCGTCAATCGAAACGGCAACAGCGTTCGTACTAGAAGACCCAGCAGGTAACCGTTACGGCTCTGGCATTGGCCTACCTGTTTTAGGCTCTTCTGTTGGCACAGCTGCACCAGGTATGCCGGGTACATGGAAACTATACAGCCGCGGTATTGGCAGTATTAGTGGTGTGTCAGTTGACCCACTAGGTGTTACAAACGGTGTGGGCATTCCTGGCACTAACGATGTGAATATTCGCTTGTTAGTCACATCAGGTTATACCGGTATTGACGATGCACAAGGCCATCCAGCTAAAGCATTCATTGAATACGTTGTTGCCAATGAGCTAATGGATGCAAAAGAAAGCGGGTTTGCGCCAGACGCTCCACTAACTCGTGTTGAGCTTGCTGATACGCTGGCGCTTAGTGCAAACCTTCGTCAAACCAACGACGGCAACACAGTTAACTATACCGATGTAAGTGCTGAGCATGCTGCAGCGGTAAACTCTGCCACAGCGACTGGGGCAGTGTTGGGAGATTTAGAGATGAATACGCAGCCCGTAATGCAAGTTGACGATGACTTTTTTGGTAGCAACATGCAGGTGAGCAAAGAAGAAATGGCGTACTCTATGGTTCAAGCATTAGGTCTTGAAGATGCCGCGAACAGCTTTGACTCTGAAAAGGTTATCGCTATTGTGCTTGGTGAAGCGGTGGAAGTTGAAGATACTGATGCAATTGCGCCTGAGTATCGCGGCTATGTTCAACAGGCACTGGCTGCAGGGCTAATGCAGGTGGAAGTAAAAGTAGAGCAAGGTCCATTTGACCTACAGCCTACGCTTAAAGCCTTCTTTAACCCACAAAATGGGGTATCTAGAGGCGAAGCCGCGTTTATCCTAACGCAATACGCAGAACTTTAGTCCTTTGAGGCGAGGGCCGGTTGTAACATTCAAAACACGCGGTAAACCCATCCATGGGCGCTCCACAGCAGCATCCCTGCTGCTGAGGGTTTTGAATGCCACAACCGGCCCTCGCACACTTTTTAGAGAGGGGGGGGCTGAAGCAAGGCCCCTCTTTTTAGTTTTAATGTAAAAAAGTCCAATGGAGCAGTGTTCAATCTAATGGAGCTCACTTGTGGAGAATCCTCTGGAGCAAGTGTACTGCTACGGGTTTTGAATGTTACAACCGGCCCTCGCACACTTTTTAGAGAGGGGTGGCTGAAGCAAGACCCCTCTTTTTTGTTTAGCGCGTTAAATACTGCAACCAGCATTCGCTGAATATGGAATTTGGGAGGAGGGGGAAATGGAAAAGAGTTCTACGCTGAGAATAAACCCCAACTACTCTAATAAACCTGCTTTTCCTGCCATTCTGATAAGTTCTGCCGAACTGCTTAAATTAAGCTTCTTATAAATATTACTGCGGTGATTTTCTGCAGTTTTAAGGCTCATATCTAAGAGCTCAGCAATCTTCTTACTGGTGTTGCCTGCAGCAACTAAGAAAAAAACTTCTCGCTCTCTTCTAGTTAATACGCTCAGCGGCGATACGTGTTTTTGACATTGATCGCTAGATGACCGGGTTAGTTCATCGGGAAAACAGGTTTTGTTTGCGGCCACTTTCTTGATGGCTTCAACCAGGCTTTCACCGGAAGATTCTTTTAATATGTAGCCTTTTGCGCCAGCATCGCGCATGGCTTCAATGTATTCCACTTCGTTGTGCATAGACAACACAAGAATTTTCGCGTCGCTGCGCTGGGACAAAATTTTATCAATCGCCACTAGCCCGCTCATACGTGGCATCGAAATGTCCATTAAAATAACATCTGGCGAGAGCTTTAACACAGCAGCAATTAGCGCGACACCATCGTCGCATTCTCCCACTACGCTGATATCTGGGTTAGCATTTAGCATTTGAGATACGCCCTGACGCATAAGCACATGGTCATCGGCTAGCACTACACGAATTGTCATACGGGTACCGTTACTGTTGTTCTGGTGCCTTGCCCTACTGCAGAGTCTATTTCCAGTGTCGCATTGAAGGCTTCTGCTCTGTCGCGAATACTAGAAAGGCCAATGCCGGGCTCTATGGCTTTACTATCAAACCCTACACCATTATCAAGAATATCCAAACGAATAACGTGATGATGGTAAGAAATTGATAAGGTAAGGTTGGTGGCCTCACTGTGTTTTATAGCATTAACCAGCGTTTCTTGCGCAATTCTAAATAATAATGTGCTTATGTCTTTGGGCAGATCAGGCGGTACGGTTATTTCGGTGTGATATTCAATATCTTCACCACTAAGCAAATTTCTACAAAGCCAGTTAAGTGCTGGTTTAAGACCTAAGTCATCAAGGATTGTTGGGCTCATTAGCCGCGATAATTGTCTGACATCATTTAACGCCATTTCAGCGATGCCGTGTAGTGCTTCAAGCTCAGGCGAAGAGGTTGATAATGCTTGCAGTCTTCGTGTCAGCCCTGTGAGCAGCTGACCAATCCCATCATGTAATTCACGAGAAAGCTTCGCTTTTTCTGATTCTTGTTGAGCCCACAATCGTTTTGCGAGCTGTTGCAAAACCTCCTGGTCGGCATCTAAACGAGCCTGAAGTGTCGCCTGTAACGCTTTAATGTTCTCTATCTCGGTGGCTAAGTCAGTCAAAATAGGCGTTCCTGTAGTCTCCAACCTGTTGCTCAGGTAATTGAGATAGCCATTTGGATGTTAAGTCATCCACCGTGTCTTCTTTACCCGGTATGGCGCGATAGTAAAGGTGGTTCCGCCAGTAGGTAGGATATAACGCTAATTTTTGCTTTAACTTTTCGATGGACTCTTCTTCACCTAGCGATGCCTTTATGTATAGCCACTGCAGGTAAGGCTGGTAGTAGGTTGGTTTAATGAGCGAGCCAAGCTTCTCCATGGCGCTGCTATTCTCATTCAAAGAAAGTCGCTGCTGCATGTCGAGCAGAATTTTAATTTCAGTGATGACCGGCACGTTGGTTTTATCGACAAGTGTAGTGTAGATCTCGTCACGTTCGTTATTTATTGTGCCTTTATAATGCTTCAATCCCAATGTTAACCATTGATAAACGGCAAATTGCTCGTGGCGCTCTTCGCTAATGGTAGGCGTAACGGTTTCAAGACTGTTTTCTAGGCATAACCAGTTTGCGGTAAGTAAACACATCTCTCCCTGCCATAGTAATACCTCGGTTTTTGCTCTGGCATCTTCAGAAGCCAAAGCTAAGCGCCTTGCGTCAGCGGCGTGCTGCGTGGCTTCGGTCAAGTTTCCATTTGCAAAGTTTAAGTAGCTGAATAGCAGGTGGTTTATCATTCTCTCTTGGTTATGCTGATTTCCAAGTTTTTTGTCTACGGTACTTAAATATTGAGAAGCAGTATTTTTGTCCCCTTTTACCAAACTCAACTGTGCAAGGTTTTGATGGGTTCGAAGTAAGTGAGACTCGTCCCCATTTCTTTCAAATAGCATTTTCGCCTGCTGCCAGTAAATCTCGGCAAGAGAGATATCTCCAATTAGAAAATGCATATAGGCCACATTGCTCATACTTTGCGGCTGAAGCACTTTGTCATCGGTTTGTACACGAATATCAAGACCGCGTTTGTAGTACTCTAACGCCCTTGCGAACTGGCCTCGTTCTTCAAACATAAAACCTAGTGTATCGTTTACATGGGCTTCTTGTGCCAAGTCACCTAAATCGTGGAGTAGTTTTACCGCTTCTTCTAATGACGCCTCTGCGGTGGCGTAGTCGCCTGTTAGAGAGGTGGCAATGGCAAGGTTGGCTAATGTTTTAGCCCGCTGAGAAGGCTGCGTTTTTGCATCACGCAATGCTAGTGCGTCTTCAAAATACTGCGCTGCAGCCACATTGTCAGCTGTACGTAAGTAAGCAATACCAAAAGCGTTAAGTACTAAACTCTCACCTTGGGGATTCTTTGCTTGGCGAAACGCTACGAGTGCACGAGTTAAGGAGTCGCTGGTGGCAGTTTCAATGTCTCCATTAATTATTTGCAGACGAGCAAGTTCAAACCAAAGCTGTCCATTATTGGGGCGAAGGGCTAAAGCAGCTTTGTAGTCGGACATTGCTTTGGCATCTTCGCCAGCCCACTGATATATGTCTGCACGCATCGACAGCAAGTCTGGTCTGTCAGGGAACTGAGAAACAAGCGCATCTATTGATTGTTGAGCAAGAGACAGATCTTCGTTTAGCTCTGCTCTTAGTAGCTCGCCTTGTAAACGCCAATACACTGCCAAATCAGAGAGTTGGAATAAAGTTTCTAGCGCTTGCCTGGCACCGTCATAATCGCCCGTATTTAAATCGTTTCGAGCCTTTGCCACCCATCCACCCGGATAGTCCGGTGTGGTCGCTATAATCGCCTCAACGGTGTCTGCGCTATTTAGCGCTTCTCCCTTTTGCCAAGCGGTATCCAAGGCATCGAGGTAGCGTAAGTCAGGAAGTGGTTGAGGCGATTGCGTTTCGATAGCGTCAAATAACGATTGAATAAGCTTGTTGGCAAACACACTTAAATCATCGGACAGGGTGTTTGCATTTACATTATGAGACACGGTAAATATAGGTTCGTTAGCGGGCATACTAAGAACACTGGCGTGAAGTAAGTAACTATCGCTACTAGTAGGCGTAGCATCAAGTAATAATACGCTGTTTACTGACGTGGAAGCCGCTAAGTCTACTCTGTCATTGTCGTTATTAAATGGGGATAACGCTAAGTTTGACACCAATGTTTGGGTTTGCGCTTTATCATCTAACACAATGTGAGGGTGAGTAGACAGGGGGTAGCGCAGCAACGTGTTTATCGTATCTAAAAGTGGATATTGAGGGTCATTGAGTACGAGTAGCTGAATAGGAGTGTCAGAGGGCAGTCTGGTTTGCGTTTTTTGATACCCAGAGTAAGAAAAAATACTGGCGCTAATAACAAGTACCAATATGGCAATGGCGGAAAAGGTGACAAGGGTTTTGTAAGTTACATTAGCACTGCCATTATCGCCTGATGAGCTGATGTTAAGCGCCTGCTCCAAAGAGAGTCTCTTCGCGGGTAAATGGTGTGTTAACTGATCAATACAAGCTTTACGT
Organism: Alteromonas marina; assembly: GCF_000808575.1. GTDB lineage: Bacteria > Pseudomonadota > Gammaproteobacteria > Enterobacterales > Alteromonadaceae > Alteromonas > Alteromonas marina_A. The sequence goes on along the minus strand of NZ_JWLW01000002.1, from coordinate 143,717 downwards.
TTTTTCGTCCACAGGAAATGAGAAAAGCCGAGTCCTTCCTTTTGGACACAGCCCAGCATATCTTCTAACACTCTTCCTAAGCTGTAGGTGTCAGAGTGCTCGCTCGCTTTTCCTGTTTGGATGACTTCAGGAGCGGTATAGCGTTGGTGCCCGCTCGTTTGAGCGCCAGAGGCGGCGCTTTGACCAATACCGAAGTCAATAAGCTTAATGTCTGCGTTGTGGTCAATAAGAATATTGTCGGGCTTTATGTCGCCATGCTTTATACCAACAGCTTTACAAGCGAGTAAGGCTTCGATGAGTTGTTCTTGCCATTTATCAAATTCTGCTTTGCAAACTGGTTGTTGAAGGCGCAAATAAAGGGGCTCACCTTCAATAAACGCCATTGTAAAAAAGGCGGTATCTCCATCAGAGAAAACGTCATGAACGCGGATGATGTTGGGGTGTTGTAGTTGCCTCGCAATGTTAACTTCATTGCGGATGGTTTGCATTTTTACCGGGTCGCTGGCTCCACCTTCTATTACTTTAAGCGCGACTTTTACATCAAGTAATTCGTCAATAGCGCTATAAACACAAGCTTGAGCGCCTGCGCCTAATCGCTCAATAATACGAAAACGGTTGGCTAAGCGTGAATTTGGCGCAATATTTGGCCCTAAAGCTAAAGCTTCAGTTTTAAGGGAATTGTTTTGCGACGAGAATACATCTGGCCTGTTCAAAGCCTTCTCCACACTTCACTAATCACTACAGCGACGCAATCGAATAGACGAATTGCGTTACTAAATTGTTGTTGTTATTTTTATTTTAGCTTATGAGTGAAAGTTTATGCTCAATTGTGTGGAATAACAAACGCATCGAAATCATATTAGCTAAAGAAGTGGCAAAATCTATGTCCGTTTGAGTAAAGTAACGGCGTCCCAGCGTCGAGTCTGCGTACAATACGCCAACGGGCTTTTCATCAATACAAACAGGTACACAGATGGCAGCCTGAATACCGTGACTGATTATACTATGCTGGTTGTTTAACGATTTTTCGCAAACAATATTGCCAATGGCACGAACAGCATTTGCTTGTATGCATTGGTTGATAATGGTACGGCTACCGGTAAAGTCCTCACCTTGCATCCAGCTTTCATAGCCCACCCCGAGTTGATAGTTATTTATTTTATCAAACAAAATGAGTGATGCACGTTCACACCCTAATGATTGGATTAAACATTCTCTGGCAAAGTTAATAAGAGCAGTACTGCTATTACACTGTTGAAGCTGCGTTTGGTACTGCTTTAGTTGTTGCTTTCTCCACTCCCGTTGGCTATCAAGCCTAACCACATTATTGAGTGCAAGGGGAGTAAATTCACAGGGTACTGGACCAAGCTGTAATACATGTGGTTTGTCTAGCGTCAGGTGCTTTATTTGAATTCCCGCACTGAAGCACCCTGTAGAGCTCATGTCATTAAGCTGCCAAACGTGATCGTTGTCAGCTTGTTTGTTTGCTCGTAATACAATATGAGAGCGAGAAACTTGGGGGTGGGGAATAACGATGTCTGCGCTTTCAGCGCGACCGACTTGATACTCTCGACCTTCAAAGAGCAAGTGCTCACTTACGCTTCCGTTATATTCTGTAAAGGCTATTTTTAACGGCATGGCATATTCCTCGTCGCGTCACTGGTGCCATCTCTTTCCATCTATTTGTATAAAATCACACAAATGAGCGAACTTTTTCTTATCAGTGCACGCCAAGCGCCAGTTTAATTGCGTCGATTTCAACGCAATTAAACTTGTCAGAGACTGTTGGTCTATGACTTATAATGTTCTTAAGCTAAAGCGTAATGTTTGTAGTTGAGTAAGTAGTAAACCTTTCACATTCACAACATCACCACTTGAGCGCCACACATCTGCAATTTCACTGCCAGACGCATTATCAATAAGCGATATAAGGCTATCTACAGCAACCAGTGCCGCATCGTCATCGTTTACCGTCAATGCCGACTGGACATCGTTTATTCCACTGTCTATAGCTGTTTCTAGTAGCGCCGAAATTTTATCGCGGTTACCATTTACTATCGAGCTTAAAGAAGCAACTTTGTCATCGATAACAGAAGCTGACGGGCGATTGTCTAGTAAGATAATGAAATCAGAAAATTGACCTGTGCTGCCACGCGCGCGGATACTACCTGATGACATGAGTACGGTTATATCTTCAAATTCGCCACCGTCGTGAGACGTAAACAAACGCCATGGAATGGTTGGCGTGTAGTGAATAGCTTTGGTGTAAAGCTCAACCGTCGCTAAACCTTCAAAACCAAAACCGGCGTTAGCTTTCGGAGAGATTGACACAAGAACCGGGAAACCCGAAACAGCGCTTGTTAATGTTGAGGGCAGGCGGTCTGTAATGGTCAAATCTGTGGGGTCAAGCAACTCAGCGGTAATGTCAATATTGTTAGCATTAAGGCCAATACTGTTTTCGAACTCTACAGTTAAATCTACTTCAATTAAGCTGCTTAGCGTCAGTTTGGCCTGAATCTTATTGTCGTCGACAGTGAGAGTTGCAGGCGTGACTACCTGTGCTTGTGCAGTGGAAAACAAAAGTAGGGCTGTGGTGGCAACAACGGTGGTAAGTTGTCTGAATTTCATCGCAGTAAACATCATAGGATGACCTCTTTCAGTATTGGTTAAAATTTAACCTAAAATGGTGCCATTATCAATTAATATAATGGCACCGTTTTCAGTGGTTTGCGATTTTATTCGAAATACTGAACAAAGAAGCGCGAAGCTAATACAGCGTAATGCGCTCTGGTTATAACCGTATCTGGCGCGAAGCTCGCAGTGATAGTAGGCGTGATGCTGAATGGACTTTGCTCTACACCAAACTCTGCGTTAATCAACGACAAGGTAAGTGCTAATTGAACGTAGCCCTTCATATCAGCCGGAATACTGTCTTGGTCTTTTAGCACAATTTGCTCGCCATTGTAGTCAACAACGATGTCGGCGCTTGGGTCAAAGCTAAGTGCCGCTTCCTCAAGACCTAACATTTGAACAAGTGAATACGCAATGTCTAACTTGGTAACACTTGCAAATGGGTCTGCGCTGCCGTTTACACTTCTTAATATAGGTGCTTGTGTGCGAAGCTTATCTTTAAGCGCGCCACCATTAACCATTACTGACTCGATGAATGCCTTGTCAAACCCAGGTACTGAACCAATGTTTGGGCGTTCTTCGTTTAGCAGGTCACGGTACTGTCTTACAGCCCCTCCCATTACTGCATAGCGGGCAAAATCTTTGCGTTTCAGGCGAGCATCTGGTGAAAAGCCACGGCTGTTGATGGCGTCCATTAGGCGCTCACTAACAGCGAACTCAATGGCATTTTGCTGAGGATGACCTTCAACATCGTCCATACCTTCAAAGCCGCCGCTATTTTCAAACGACACAGTAACGTTAAATGTTTCAGGTAAACCTGGGCCGTTAGTTAAACCCAATGGATCAGCTTCTACGCCAGAGAGTGATGTTAAACCATAAACGTATACGCCCCATGTGCCAGGCATTGCAGGTGCAGCGACACGCATGGTAGTAGTCAGTACTGGCGTAGTGAGGTTGCCACGATACTCAGTGCCGTCTGGCGCAACTAGCACAAGTTTGGTCAGATTTGCGAAACTGTCGGCAGAGGCCTTTACAAGTACTTCTTCCGTGCCTACTTCAAACTCAATGACTTCAGGTGCGCCTACTGGTGAGTAAAAAACATCGAAGTTTTCTACACGGTCGCTGGTGGTCACTAAAGCGTTGGCTTTAAAGGTCTTAGAGTCAAGGTTATTAACCGTCACCTTATGGTCCATATCTTCAAGTAGCGCAGCAGCAACCGCAGAGCGTGCATTAACATAACCCGCACCCACTTCCCAACGCTCGTAACCAGGCATATTTGTGGCAGTTTCTTGAAGCAAGCGTTTGATGGTTAAGTTATCAAGGTTTGGATTGGCTTCCAGCATCAACGCAATAATTCCTGACACATGCGGTGTAGCCATAGAAGTACCAGAAATCATGGTATAAAAAGGTAGGTTCTGCGGCTCAATAACACCTATATCCCCATCACCGCCGTTCGCTGCGGCATTTAAAACAGCACGTGTAGAGATAATATCTACACCAGGAGCTACAACGGTTACGTCGTTTGTATACGTCCACTCAGTGCCGTCGGGCATAGTAAAGTCGCCAGACTCGCCTTTAAGACCGCGAGAAGAGAAATCTGCAAGCTTGCCAAACTTATCGCCCGCACCCACAGAAATACCCCAAGGAATTTGTGCGTATGGATTATGCGAGTCTTCACCAGGGCCGCTATTACCCGCGGCGAAAACACTTAGCATTCCCATTGTGTGCGCTTTGTAGCTTGCTAATGATACCGGGCCAAGTGGTTCATACTTGCCGCTAGAGCCCCATGAATTACTGATGACCTTGATAGGGTTATCGAAGGTGTATTGCTTGCTAATTGCGTAATCAAAACCGCCGATGGTGTCAAGTAGCAGTACAGCTGCACCCGAGCCATAACCAATAATATCTGCGTCGGGTGCTGCGCCGCGGTGCTTGCCGCCAGACATGGCGCCAGTACCAGCAATAGTGCCCGTTACGTGAGTACCGTGGCCTGAGTTTAAGTCTGTATTAACCTGGTTTGATAATGTAGGGCCGGTTATACCAACAATCGACAGCGCGCCAGGATTTAGAATTGCTTGCACGTTATCAACCACAGTGTCACCGAAGAAATGATCCTGGTGCGACGCATCAATACCAGAGTCGATGACTAAAATAGTTGAGCCTTTACCGGTAAATTCAACGTCGTTGCGCGATGCAAATGCCTCGCCCTGTAAATCAGCTACACCTGTTATTTCCCGTGCGTCTGCGTTGAAAAGACTCATTTCACGGTTAGCGAATACTGAACGTACGCCGTCGAATTGTGCAATGGCTTCAATTTGTGACTTAGTCGCCACTACCCCAATAATAGGTAAGTTTTTAAATTGAACGCCTTCGGTAATACCCAAATTCAATAGTTGCGTTATTTGAGACTCGGCAAGAGGTGACATTTGATCATAGGTCACTACTGCCATTAATGATTCTGTAGGGGACAAAGACACTAGTTTATCGGCCATTTGAGAGCCGATGTAAGCATCAGCTAGCGTTTGAGCTGAAGGGCTTGCAAGCATTGCAGCAGCTAAGGTAGATAGGGCGAACTTCTTCATATTCTTCTCCAAATTCTAGAGGCTGCGGTTTTCTTTGGTACTACAGAGAATATCGTTATCAATATTGTCATCAGCACGATTGAACGCGTTGTATATAACAGAAAGCCAGTTATATATTGTTACGCGGCGTATATCGGATTACGTCATCGCAGCAAGGTACGCCTTAATAGTGGCTTTTTGAAAAGGTGCATAACATAGGGGTTTCACCCTAATTGTGAGATTATTTTAGTTAAAGGAATGCTCAAAAATGCTACAAAGGTTTAATAATAAAGTACCTGCGAACGATCTATATTGATGACGTATGTTGATGTGTTTTAAGGGTTTATTAGCTTTTGGTTATGTAGCTGGTGCCCGCTTTTCTCCCCAGAGGAGCTTGTCATGAAATTCGATTCTATTAAATCTCGTCTAGTATTAATGACACTTGTTTGTGTAATCGGCATGGGCGTATTGGTGGTTAGCCAGCATTATTTTACACAGCGACTTATTGGGTTACACCAGCAGCGTGATGTGTTATTGCGGATGGGGCAAGATCTGCTGCAAATGCGACGACACGAAAAAGATTTTCTTCTTCGCCACGAGACGGTTTATTTCGATAAGTTCCTTCAGCAAGCCTATGAGTTTCAAGGTCGGCTATCGTCTATTGTCCCCCTGTTTGACGAATATCGACTACCCGTGGCTGACGTTGAAAGCTTGTCGTCTTCTATGGAAGCTTATAGCGGTACATTTCGACAAGTGGTGTCACTGCAAGAGCGAATTGGGTTAACGCAAAACGATGGTTTGAGAGCGCGTATTACCGAGTTAGAAAATGCACTTAATGAAGGTGAGCTGGCACGAAGCCCCCAAGTAAATGAGCTGTTAACCCGTATTCAACTTTCTACGCGTAACTTCCAGATTAGCCAAGAAGGAACGTATGCGAAGCAGATGATGACGTTAAGTGAGCGTTTAATGTCAGAACGTGGAGGCACCGCTTTACTAAAAGGCACCTTGGTCCAGTACAGAGAAGCGCTTTTACAGTTAATTGACGCATTCACGATCTATGGAGTAACCCACAATGAGGGGCTCCGTAGGGAATTTAGACAAAACGCCCATAATGTTGAAACTCAATTGAAAGCCGTTGACGCTGCATTGCAGCCGGTAATTGAACAACAAGAGGCGCAAGTGCGTATTTACAGCTTAAGTATTGCCGCGCTTACGTCTGTCGTTTTAATTCTGGTGCTAATCAAGAGTTTTGCGACATTTCATCGTGCATTTGTTAACTTTCTCACTTTCTTTTATCGCTGCAAGCGTCAGTATCAAGTGATTGATACCAGAAAGTTAGGGTTTGCAGAGTTAAAGTCACTCGCAGAGCTGGCAAATGAAATGGTCGAGTCGAAAAGAGATATTGAGGCGCGGCTCGCCAGCGTAGAAGCCGAGTTGGCCAATAAGAAAGTCTCATAGCTTTCATTTAAAAGCTAAAAGTAAGTAGATTTTCTAAAGCGGCCGACTCACTATTGCATTAACAAGGTATAAGCCAAGGTAGAAGCAAAGATGAAGTTTAACCGCTTAGGAAATAGCGACCTACAGGTGTCAGACATCTGTTTAGGAACAATGACATGGGGCATTCAAAACACTCAGCAAGATGCAGATGAACAAATAGCTTACGCCCTTGATAAAGGCGTTAACTTTTTAGATACCGCGGAAATGTATCCCGTTCCTCCCAATGTCGATACGTACGGTGATACAGAGCGCATTATCGGCAATTGGATCTCGCGAAATGAAGCAAAGCGCTCTGATATTGTATTAATGACTAAAATCGCCGGCAGTGGCTTAAAATACATTCGCAATGCAGGGCCCATTACAGCTGACGCTATCGCAAACGCACTCACCTATTCATTAGAGCGCTTAAAGACCGATTATATCGACGTTTACCAGCTACATTGGCCAAACAGAGTAACACCACATTTCGGTAAGCATTGGCCGGATGGTGCTGATCCAACCAAAACCAGTCGAGAGAAAGAACTGGATGGTATGCGTGATATCCTTTTAGGCATTAAGCGCGCGTTGGATGAAGGGAAAATTAGACACTGGGGGCTGTCAGATGACACGCCTTGGGGCATTCACGCCTTTCTTACACTTTGCAAAGAGCTGGATATGCCGCTACCTGTTTCTATTCAAAATGAATTCAGTTTGCTCCATGCGAAAGACTGGCCATATTTAATCGAAATGTGTGAGCTAGAGAATATTGCGTATTTACCGTGGTCACCGCTAGCAACGGGTATGTTAAGTGGTAAGTATCAGGATGGAGCCAGACCGGAAGGTAGTCGTTGGACACTAGCTCAGCGTATGGGGTTATTTAGAGATAAAGCGCCAGCGCAGGCAGCTACAGCTGAATATATGAAGATTGCAGAAAACGTAGGAATAACACCTTCGCAGCTCGCGTTGGCGTGGTGTAAGCAAGTGCCTGGTGTTACCTCAACAATTATTGGTGCTACCACTGTGCCTCAACTTAAAGAAAATATAGACGCGTTTGATATTTCACTTTCGAAGGAAACATTAGACGACATTCACGGTGTACTAAGGCAGTATCCTTTAGGCTTCTAAGCGAATTTTTTCTTCCTAAGAATGGCGGGGTAGCACTTCACCCCCGTCATTTTTGTGTAATACGCACGTCATATTATGAGTTTTTCAAGTATGAATTTGTGCGTATTATGTCAATGATTGACCCTCAACTAGCCCAGAACAGCGTGCTAGAAAAAGTACAAAACTGGCGTAAGTGGCTTCTTTTAGCCTTGTTAGTCTATGTGATGTTATTAGCTGTCAGCATGATTGGCAGCGGATTCAAATTTGCTACTGGCGACCACGCGAAATCTCTTTTTAGTTTTGCTTCTAATCCTGTCATGGGATTGATTATTGGCATGGTGTGTACCGCACTTATTCAGTCTTCAAGTACGGTTACCTCTATTATTGTCGGAATGGTAGCGGGTGGTTTACCCATAACTATCGCTATACCCATGATGATGGGTGCCAACATTGGGACCAGTATTACCAACACCCTGGTGAGCCTTGGTCATGTTGCAAAAAAAGATGAGTTTCAACGAGCCTTCAATGCGGCCACTATTCATGACTTCTTCAATGTACTTTCGGTACTAATTTTCTTACCTCTTGAAATGGCGTTTGGTATTTTGGAGTTTTTAAGTGCCCAATTGGTGGCGCTTCTCCATACTGGTGAAGCCATCGGTGTGTCTGGTGTTAATCCTATTAAAGCGATGACGCAACCGGTAACAGACTTAGTTACACAAGCATTCTTCTTTTTACCTTCTATTTATCCGGGCGTAGCGAAAATAATTCTTGGCATTGGCCTTATTATGTTTTCAATTACCTACATGGGTAAAATTATGAAATCACTTATGGTGGGCAAGGCAAAGGCGCTATTGCATACCAGCATAGGAAAAGGACCGCTCTCTGGAATAGCGTCGGGTGCTGTGATGACAGTGCTAGTGCAATCCTCGTCAACTACTACATCGCTCATGGTGCCTTTGGTTGGTAGTGGAATTTTAAAAGCTAAGGATATCTATCCGTTCACATTGGGCGCGAATATAGGCACATGTATCACTGCGCTTATCGCAGCGTTGGGTGTAGTGGGGGTTAATAGTGGATTTGCACTACAAATAGCGCTTGTGCACCTGATTTATAACGTTCTGGGCGTTACGCTTATTTACGGTCTGCCTTTATTGCGTAATATTCCGCTCAATTTGTCTTATCAATTATCAGTGATAGCGGCAGAGCGGAAAATGTACGGCGCAGCTTATATCGGTGGCTTATTCTTTATTATGCCTTTGGGTATTATCTTCACCACTATGTAGCTAACGTAGCGCGCCATTCTATTTTCTGTATGCACAAAAAAAACGGCGCTGATGAGCTCAGTGCCGTTTCTCTTTTTTAACTTAGTGCATGTATTAGAATGCGTATTTTGCTGAAACTTGGAAGCGGTTCATGTCGCCCTCAAGGCCGGCTTCAATCTCACGCTTTGCGAAAGCGTATTCAGCACCAACGGTTAGCGCTTTAGTTGGCGAGTACAAGTAGTTTACACGTGTGCTATAAGTGCTTTCAGTGGTAGCTAAACCTGTTAGTGATACATCATTGTCTGCTTCAAACGCCGAGAACATGATGCTACTGCGCGCTTTTTCACTCCACTTGTGACGATACGCAATGCCGTAACCTGTTGAGTCTATGGCTTCAAGGTCGCCGCTTTCGGTAAGTACTGCACCATTAACTGCGTTAAGCGCAGAGTATCTGCCTAAACCTTTACCCGTGTTAAACGTGAAGCGAATATCGTCGCCATTAGACAAATTGTATTTACCGGTTACCGATACACCAAAGCTGGTTTCGTCCGCATCAATGCCAGCGGCATTATCGTAAGACAACTGTCTTAATAAGCCCGCAACTTTTACATAACCCCAGTCATACTTTGACGTATAGGCAGCTACAAAATCTGGAACGCTGCTGTCATCACTTGTGATCCTGCTACCCCCACCGAACGGAGTAATGGTTGATTCCGGGTTTTCGAGTGCTATCTGCAGCCCGCCATTGGTATATCTCACCATCACTTGGCGACCAAACGTGATCCCGTCAGTAGTCCCAATGAAATCAAGTGATTCTGGCAATGAGCCTACGTCCATAAAAGTTGTCCATGTTTGACCGACCAACCAGTTTTTGTAGGTAAGGTAAGCGTGACGAACACGAGGAACATAGGAGTTACTAATTCGTTCATCACCGCCGCTCGTTACAACGAAGTCGAGTTCGAATACACCATTAATAGTGTCACCTTCGGCAGTGGGTGTTGAAGTGGCAAAGCGGAATCGTGAGGTTCTGATGTGAGCGTCAAACTGAGGGTCTTCGTCAACGCCACCAACGGGGGTTAGTGAAGGTATATAAAAATCTCGACCTACGCTACCCGAGGCAATGGTGCCATCTGAATAGTCACTTACCATTGCGTCAACTTTAATATAACCCGTGAATTTCACACTAGTGTCGCCGATTGTTGCTGCTTGTGCTGCGCCGCCGGTAGCCGCCAGGCACAGCGCTACTGCGGTAGCCGTATTTTTTATTTTAGCTTTCATCGTGTCTGTTCCAAAAAAGTGGTTAAATAAATGTAAATTCAACGTTAACATTGTTGATTGTGTACTTATTATCTCAAATTTAAATAAGCCGATGGTCGCATAAGACTATAGTCGTAATGCTTTTAGTCTAACTTTTTAACTAGCACCTTAGTTGTAGGCTGCTAAGACCAAAGTCTCATTTTGCTTTGCGGGTGAATAGCTAGAGTGTTTCACCATACAACAAGAATTTTACATTATTGATATTGGAGGCAATCTTTATGACCGCCAGCAAAACTTACCCTGTGCCTGAGAACATTCTTCAATCTACTCACTTGACTGCAACGCAGTATGACGAGATGTACAAGCAGTCAGTAGAGCAGCCCGAAAAATTCTGGGCTGAACACGCGTCCATGCTTGAGTGGTATCAAAAACCAACCAAAATTAAAAACACCATGTTTGGTGAAAAAGATGTGTCTATCAAATGGTTCGAAGATGGAGAGTTAAACGCCAGCTATAACTGTATTGACCGCCACCTAGCTGATAATGCCACAAAAGTTGCCTTTCACTGGGAAGGCGACTCACCAGAAGATAGTCAAGATGTGACATATCAACAAGTTCATTATGAAGTATGTAAATTAGCGAATGCGCTTAAAGAGATGGGGGTAGCCAAAGGCGATCGTGTCGCCATATATATGCCAATGGTACCCGAGGCTGCCTACGCTATGTTGGCATGTGCACGCATTGGTGCGGTACATTCGGTCATTTTTGGTGGGTTCTCGCCTAACGCCATAGCCGACCGTATTAACGACAGTAGTGCAAAAGTGGTAATTACTGCCGATGAGGGCCGTCGTGCTGGAAGAAGTATCCCGCTTAAAGCAAATGTGGATAAAGCGTTAGCCGATGATGCCTGCCCGTCTATTACACATGTTTTGGTACATAAATTAACAGGCGGCGACGTGGACTGGAATGCGAAGCACGATGTGTGGTGGCATGAGGCTGTAGATGGTATGTCTGCCCAGTGTGAGCCCGAAGTAATGAACGCAGAAGACCCGCTTTTCATCTTATATACATCGGGGTCTACGGGCACACCAAAAGGCGTAGTGCACACCACAGGCGGTTATCTACTATATTCCGCTATGACCTTCAAATATGCTTTCGATTACAAAGACGATGACGTTTACTGGTGTACGGCCGATGTTGGTTGGATCACAGGTCACAGCTACATGGTTTATGGCCCTATGGTAAATGCTGCATCACAAGTGTTTTTTGAGGGTGTACCGACTTATCCTGACGTTAAGCGTATTGCGCAGGTGGTAGAAAAATACAAAGTAAATAGTCTTTATACCGCGCCAACTGCTATTCGTGCGTTGATGGCACACGGTGATGTGCCGGCTGAGGGATGCGATTTATCTTCGCTACGCTTGCTCGGAACGGTAGGTGAGCCAATTAACCCAGAAGCATGGGAGTGGTATCACCGTGTTATTGGCGAAGGTCGTTGCCCTATCATTGATACATGGTGGCAGACTGAAACCGGCGGACACATGATTTTACCGCTGCCAGGCGCCACAGAATTAAAACCAGGTTCAGCAACGCGTCCGTTTTTCGGAATACAGCCTGCGCTATTTGACGCAGACGGCAATGAGCTTGAAGGGGAAGCAGAAGGTAACCTAGTAATTAAAGACAGCTGGCCAAGTCAAGCGCGCACGGTTTACGGCGATCACCAACGCTTTATTAACACCTACTTCAGCGCATACAAAGGCGTGTACTTCACGGGCGACGGCGCACGTCGTGACGAAGATGGCTTCTACTGGATCACCGGTCGTGTGGATGACGTATTGAACGTATCGGGTCACCGCTTGGGTACCGCTGAGATTGAAAGTGCACTTGTTGCCCACCCTAAAGTGGCCGAGGCTGCCGTTGTTGGTTTCCCACATGACATTAAAGGGCAGGGGATCTATGTTTATGTAACACCAAATGAAGGGGTTGAAGCAGATGAAGCCCTTACTAAAGAGCTTAAGGCGTGGGTGCGTCAAGAGCTAAGCCCGATTGCTACACCTGATATGATCCAATGGTCTCGCGGATTACCTAAAACCCGCTCTGGTAAAATTATGCGCCGTATTTTGCGTAAGATTGCCGCCAATGAGCATGAGCAATTAGGTGACACATCTACGTTGGCGGATCCATCGGTTGTTGATACACTGATAGAGGAACGTCTAAATAAGTAGAAACTAAGGATATAGACAATGATAACCCTTCTAATCGCAGATGATCATCCGCTGTATCGCGATGCACTAAGAGGCGCGTTGTCGTTGTCACTTCCAGCCTTAACCCTCAAAGAGGCGGGAGACCTGAATACAACGGTCGATATTCTCAATAATGAGGATATCGACTTATTGCTGCTAGATTTACACATGCCGGGTAGCAACGATTTATTTGGCTTACTGCATATTCGTAAACTCTTTCCTGAACTTCCTGTTGCCGTAGTCTCTGGCACAGAAGACACCACACTTATTTCAAAGATTATTAGCGTGGGCGCGCTAGGATTCATCCCAAAAACTGCCAGTGCGCAAGATATTGCAAACGCCGTAGAAGCAATTCTGGATGGCGATGTATGGCTACCTGATAACTTAAGTGAAGACGTTGATGAGGTGAATGAAGAGTTCTCTGAATTAGCGGACAAAGTTGCCTCGCTAACACCTTCGCAATACAAGGTGCTTTGTTACATGCGAGACGGCTTGCTTAACAAGCAAATTGGCTTTAATTTAGATATCGCAGAGGCCACGGTTAAAGCGCATGTTACTGCTATCTTTAAAAAGTTGGGCATAAACAACCGCACACAAGCGGTACTTATTGCTTCACAACTTGAGTTGGAGCCGCCGGTTCAGTAGCGTCGAACTTAAGCACGGCTTCTGAGATAGCAAATTCCGGTAAGAACTTTTCTAATGCCAAGCGGCTTTGTTCACTTAGCAAAGGGTTGTCAATTTCAATAACCGTTCGCCCTTCGGTAAGTGCCATACCTTCTCTAAAGTTATCATGAGCTAACAGTAGCTCCTGAAACTTACCCGTTTCGAAGAGCCTTAACAGACCTTCAGCTATCCGCCCGGCTAATGCCTGATTGTCGCTTCCTACAAAGAAAAAGATGGGGCTCGGGTATGAAATGATAAGGTGATCGTCGATAGTCAGACCGCGTGAGAGCGCCTTGTCAGCGAGCTCTTCTTTAATTTCCACAACACTTCTTGGAAACATATCAGCGAAGCCTTCCGACACAATTCGAAATGACGCCCGGTAGGTCGTTTCCAACACCGGGATATCGTTTGCGCGAAAAATCTTCGTATCGGGCCAGTCGTAGCCCAAAACCGCTCGGTATGCTCGTAAAGCGTTTAATGACTTTACTTCTTTAAGTCGCGTATCGCCTTCTCTGACCAGCAGTGCACGCTTACCTAAAAGACCCGCCATAATGGGAATGCGAATGGGCAGGAACTGACGTTCACGCTCTGTTGAGGTAACGCTCCACGTCACGTCTAGCATGTGGTGTTCAAGGCTGCGTAGTTGACGTTCTTGCGCCGTTTCTTGGTCGCTGACAATCAGTTCAAAAGAGCCGTATTGAGGTTCAGTAACGCGCAGCGATTCTGTGAGAAGACGTTTAGCGTAGGCGTATACGGCATCTCGCCCAGGATGAATATTTGGCAGGCGGAGAACGGTGTGAGGTAAGTCAGTACTTACCTCGTTTGTGTTTATCTGCTGAGTATGAGCACTCAATGGTGTAACTACACTCAACAGCAAAGCGGCAATAATTCGGGCTTTTTTCGTAACGTCCATATTGTATTTTTCATGCACTAAACGCATGCCATACTGCAAGTTGCCCAAAGGATCCAGCTAACATTTCCCTTATGGCTAACTTGTAATGTTAATCTTTCCCCGTAAGCAAAAAGTCGTGCTCGGGGTCTACAATAAATTGACCACTCATTGCTTCTCTTCCCAGCAGCATTAAATAGGTCATTTCAGAGCGATCCGTAAGGGTTAATTGAATATCCCACTGGTACCCGTCCATTATTATAGGCGTAATTATAACATAGCGCTTCTCAAGTGTAGCCGTTGAACTCTTCACGCGCTTTTGTCCTTCAACGCGCGCTTCTCGGCGCACCACACGCTCAACATTGTGAATGTCTGGGTGAATATCAAATTTAATCCATAGTTCACCGTCTTGTTCGAACTCTTCAATATTGTCTACATGAAGCGAAGAAGTCGCTGCTCCGGTATCCACACGCACGTTTAAATCGGAGATAGCAAGTTTAGGTAAATCGCACAGTTCTACCGCACCAACAATTTTCTTATTGTTCATCAGTTTTTCTACCAATGTTAAAGAACAGGCCCCTGTTCTGGTGGTAATAAATTGTCTTGTAATAGTTCTACATGTTCCGCAACAGTATCAGGCTCTGAGAAGTATGCAATGTGGTAAACGGCTTCACCTTCTTGGGTAAGCGGAATGTTTTGTTTACCAATAACAACCCCTTCAGCTGGGCTCTCAAGGCTGTCTAAATAGTTGCCAAACGGATCGGCAATAATAGCCAGTTTATCACCTTTTTCTACGTGGTCACCAAGCTGAGCCAAGTGAGTCACAAAACCGCTCTCAGGCGCGCGAACCCACCCACTTTGCCTTGCAATAAAGCGCTCAATACTATGGCCTTTGCTTCTACTTTTATTCAGCATTCCCAAGTGGCGCATGGTATTAATAATGCCTCTTACGCCCGCTCGAATAGAAAATTCGTCGTATCGCAATGCCTGGCCTGCTTCGTAAAGTAAAATTTTAACGCCACTTTCACTGGCAGATTCTCGCAAAGAACCATCGCGTAATTCAGCATTGAGCAGCACAGGTACGCCGAATGCCTTGGCCATTTCTAGTACTTCTGGGTCGTCTAGGTCTGCGCGAATTTGCGGTAAATTACTGCGATGTATAGCTCCAGTATGAAGATCAATGCCTACGTCGCACTTACTCACCACCTCTTTGAAAAACAAGTTGGCTAACCTACCGGCAAGCGAACCTTTTTTACTGCCGGGAAAACTGCGGTTTAAATCTCGTCTGTCGGGTAAATAACGAGATTGATTGAGCACGCCATATACATTAACCATTGGTACAGCTATCAAGGTGCCTCTTAAGCGTTCAATAGCCTTTGAGCGGATAAGTCGCCCAACAATTTCAATACCATTTAACTCGTCACCATGAATGGCAGCGCTAACGAACATAACAGGTCCAGGCCGCTTTCCTCGTTTTACATAAACGGGAATGCTCATATTGGTGGCCGTGTAGAGCGGCGGCATTTCTAGCTCAATCTTTTTTGTTTCGCCAGGAGCAATACTTTCACCCCCAATTTTTAAAACATCATTTACCACTAACGTTTTCCTATAATTACGTTATTGCATAGGTTAAAAGGGTTAGCCTTTTCCACGGGTTTTCGTTTTATGCGGCTCGGCACTCTTTTCAATGAACTCAATAATCATGCTGGCAACGTCTTTGTTGGTTGCTTTCTCGATACCTTCTAAGCCCGGCGAAGAGTTTACTTCCATTACAACAGGGCCGTTGTTGGAGCGAAGAATATCCACGCCACAACAATTTAGTCCCATCGTTTTAGCCGCATCTACCGCTGTTTTGCGTTCCGCTGGACTTAGGCGAACTAAACTTGCCTGACCGCCACGGTGAAGGTTAGAGCGGAATTCCCCAGGTGCTGCTTGGCGCTTCATCGCTGCTACAACTTTTCCACCTACCACAAAGCAACGAATATCTGCACCGCCCGCTTCTTTAATGAACTCTTGCACTAAAATACTGGCGTTAAGACCCATAAAGGCTTCAATGATCGACTCTGCTGCTTTTTGCGTGTCTGCCAATACCACGCCAATACCTTGCGTGCCTTCAAGTAACTTAATAACCACTGGGGCGCCGCCAACCGTCTTAATAACATCGTCGATTTTGTCAGGGTGGTGTGCGAAGCCTGTTCTCGGCATACCGATGCCTTTACGTGATAAAAGCTGCAACGAACGCAATTTATCTCGAGAACGGCTGATAGCAACTGACTCGTTAAGGCTGTATGTGCCCATCATTTCAAATTGGCGAACGACTGATGTGCCGTAAAAGCTAACAGACGCACCTATTCGAGGGATCACTGCATCATAGTAAGGCAGTTTTTTACCATTATAGCGAACAGACGGTCGCGCGCTCGTGATATCCATGTAACAGTGCATAGTGTCGATAACGTCAACTTGATGCCCGCGGGCCTGCCCAGCTTCCACCAAGCGTGAAGTAGAGTAAAGACGTGGATTTCTTGAAAGAATAGCGATGCGCATTATGAAAAAGCCTGTAGTTTATAGTTTGTTCTGTCATTAAATAGACGTGTCATTTACCACGTTTGAACGTGATTACAATCTAATACGTTAGAACGTGATTATTAATTAGACAAGTCATTTTTGCGCGCATACTAATAGAAGTGATAGGGAGTGTCTTACGAATAATTCTTGTTGTGTCGATTGCTTTTAATGCATGAACTTGTCTGTTATTCACGTTAGCATTAGAGCGCTTTGGCCTTCTTTAAGTAAAAACAATTAAAGAGATTAATATGCGTTATAAAAACAGTAAGGAAAGAGTGAATGAATGAGTGGTGGCATGGTTTTTTGGCGTGGTTAACTCAGTACCAGTCAAATGTCGTGTGGAGTGGTTTGGTTTTACTAATTTATTTGGCGATGTCTCGTAAGTTGCTGCCAAAATTAGAAACCAACATCGCAAAGTCAAAGCTAAAATCAAATAGTGCTATTAAAGGGCTTTTTGCTGCACGGGTTATTGTTGCTACAGTATCATTAGCCTTGTTGTTGCTAGCATGGGGGATCGATTTTTCTGGGCTCTTAGTGCTTTCCACTTCTATCATCACTGTAACCGGTGTTGCGCTTTTTGCTAGTTGGTCACTCATCAGTAACATCACTGCGTACTTTATTTTGCTTACAAACGTAGCGTATCGCAGAGGTAATTATGTGCGCATTCTCGACGGCGATAACTTCATTGAAGGTGTGATTGCCGATGTAGGGCCGTTTAGTACCCGCTTGCTTACCGCTGAGCGTGAAACCCTCATGTATCCTAATAACCTAATTTTAACCCGTCCTGTTTTGCTAAACCCTAAAGAGAAGTGGGGAGCAATGGGAAAAGTGGTGGCAAAGTCGAGCGTAGAAACGCCGGTGGTTAAAATTGAAGAGAGTAAACCACACGACGACTTACTCTAGACGTCTTTCCTTACACATATAGCGAAAAACCTGCAGCGAGCTACTAGCTACACGTTTTTCGCCTCCCTGATGTAGCGAGTCATACTTTGAAGTAGCGCACGAAGCTTCGCTGGTTTTAGCGGCTTGGCTAGAAAGTTAACGCCTTGTGCTTTGCATTGTGTAACTAAGCTCTCATCTGGTGTTGCTGTTATCAGCGCTGCCGGCACTACGATGTTTAATCGATGCCTTATTTCTTCAATCAGCGCCAGCCCGTTTTTCTCGCTATCGTGGCTTAGCTGATAATCCATTAGTAAAATTTGAGGCTGGATAACCTCACAGACCTTCAGTGCATCATCCCAGTTATTCGCTAAGAAAACGTTCACTCCCCATTTTTGTAACAAGGTTTGCATGGCGTCCAAATTTTCCCGTTGGTCGTCCACACAGAGTACATTCATTCCAGTAAATGTAGTGCTGCGTGGTTTTGCAATAACATTAGATACCAGTTTGGGCTCAGCTTTGGTAAGCGAAAATGAAAAACAGCTTCCCTTTCCAACTTTCGAGTTAACGCTAATATCACTGTTTAACTGCAAACTTAAGCGGCGCACAACACCCAAGCCTAGACCTAAGCCATGTTCTTTACTTTCGTTCGCGCGGAAAAAGTCGCCGAATATGCTGTCTTTTTTATCATTTGATATACCAATACCTGTGTCGATAACCTTGAAATAGACGGTTTCTTTCACCGGTTTTACGACAAATAAAACTCGACCCATTTCAGTGTACTTCACAGCATTTGATAGCAAATTCTGGGTTATTCGGTATAAATACGTTTTGTCAGCTTTAACCCAGCAAGGGCGAATGATGGCTTTGAAGGCCAGTCCTTTCTCGCGGGCTCGCATGGCCATTTCATCAACAAGCGGAGAGAGTAGGACACGAACATCGATAGATTCAATGTCGGGCTTCATTTCACCTTGATCTAAACGCGCGATATCTAACAAGGTGCCGATAAGGGTTTCACTCGACGTAACGCTATGGCCAAGCTTTTGAATAATAGCTTGGGCCTGATCAGAGAGTTCCTGCTCTTCCAACGCACTTACATAGAGCTTAGCTGCATTAAGTGGCTGCAGTACGTCATGACTGGCAAGGGCTAAGAAACGAGTTTTACTGGCGTTGGCGTCTTCTGCGGCTTTTCGTGCTCTTATCAATTCTTTCTCGGCCTCTGAGCGGCGCTCTATTTCAAGTCGAAGCTCAGCGTTAATGGAGTGCACTTCTTCGGTGCGTTTCTTAATACGGGCTTCTAGATCGATATTCGACTCTTCTAACGCTTGCTGAATTTCCACGTGCCCGGTGATGTCGTTGAAGCTTGTTACAAAACCGCCGCCAGGTAGCGGATTACCTACCATTTCAATGACCCGACCATCTTTGCGCTGACGAGTAAAGCGATGGGGCATGCCGGATCGCAAGTGCGCCAAACGTTTTTCTACTTCAGCATCGACATCGAGAGTTCCAAACTCGCCTTGCGACGCGTTGTATCGAATGAGCTTTTCAATGGGCGTGCCCACAGCAAGTAAGTTGTCTGGGTAGGGATAGAGGTTGGCGTAGCGTTTATTCCAAGCGACCAAATTCAAATGTTTATCTACCACGCTAATTCCCTGATCCATGTTTTCAAGCGAGGTTAATAGTGCTGTCATATTAAATTGCATCGCTTGCGTGGTATCGTCGAAGAAGTTAATAACTTCTGTGAAATCCATTTTTTTACCGCGCAGCGCACTGTCTAGTAATACCTTCGCGCTCGATGCTCCAATCACACCACCGAGAGCCCTTTCACAAAAGGATAAAAAAGACTCATCAGGCGTATCAGTATGATTTAGCTGGCAATTATTTAACTGCTGATATTGAGTAAGAAGTTGATCACAGCGGCCTGTTCCCATAAAGGTTGAAAGCAGGGTGATAAGGTCAGACACGGTGACATTAGTCGCTTGTGATTTAACCGTATTAGTACCAGATATAGCGGGTGAAACAAACGCTTCTGCTTGCATTCTGTCAATGAGGCGCTGTGGCGCAAAGTGGGAAAATAGAATGTAGACAAAGCTATTTGCTGCCAAGCTAATCATGGCGCCTTGACTAATAAGCTCGTTTTGTTCCATCTGAGACACTTGTTCACTCACAATGGGAAGCACTAACCACAGCACCCAGATAACAAGCCCTACCATTAGGCCTGCGTAGACACCATGGGCGTGAGCGCGTTTCCAATAAAGGCCGCCAACAATGGCAGGCATTAGCTGTATTACAAGAGAAAACGCAATAAGACCAATAGAGTGAAGAGACCGACTGCTGGTCATTTGCTGGTGGTATAAAAAGGCCATTAATAAAATGAAGGCAATAACGATACGGCGGATAAGGCGGATTCTTTTCGATACGTCTTTTTTATCATCAGTATTGCCGGAAAATGCAAGAATACGGGGCAATATTACGTCATTAGTAAGCATGGTACTTAGCGTTAACGTGGCGACAATAATCATAGCGGTGGCCGCAGAAAGCCCTCCCACAAAAACTATGACCTGAAGCAATGCTGACTCAGAAAACATAGCGAGTGATAAAACATACGAATCGGGCTCAATGCCTTGACCTGCAAAAATGGCTTTACCCGCAATAGCGATAACAGGAATAACAGCAGAAATAATGGTGAGGTACAGCGGAAACAGCCAGCGCGCTGTGCGTAAATGGCCTAAGCTCAAGTTATCAATAATGGCTACATGAAACTGACGAGGTAAGCAAACAATGGCTGCCGCAGCCATAATCGTTTGTGCGATGAAGCTAAATGAGCCAAATTGCGCAAGTGCTACCTCATTCGTGAAGCTCTCAAAGAATGCCCCTGATTGCGTGCGTTTCCAAGCGCTATAGCCGACAATGGCGACTAACACTAAGGCAAGTAGCTTAATGGTTGACTCAAAAGCTATGGCTAGCATTAGACCACGTCTGTATTCTGTAACGTCGGTTTGGCGTGTACCAAAATAGATCGCAAAAACAGCGATAAAGCCCGTGGCTGCAATGATAATTCCATTACTGTTGGGTTGCTGAGTTAACAGTTGAAAGGTTGCGCCAACCGCTTTTAATTGGAGCGCGATATAGGGGATGGTGGCGAGTAATGCAATCAGGGTTACTACCAGGGCAACGGTTTGTCGCTTTCCGTAACGAGAGGCAATAAAGTCGGAGATGGTAGTAATATGCTGCTTTTTACTGACTAATGTCAGCTTATAAATAAATTTGTATCCCAGCACATACACTAGGATAGGGCCAAGCATAATTGGCAGATAAATCCATGTATCTCTGCTTGCTTGCCCCACCATGCCAAAAAACGTCCAAGCGGTACAATAGATTGCCAGGGCCAATGAATAAATGGCGGGATGGGAAGTTAATGCTCTTGCTGTAGGCGAATTCTTCTCTCCCCAACTTGCCAGTGAAAACAGCAAAAAGAGGTACAAGACTGCAAGTGTTACCCAACCAAAAACCATAATCTTCCTTTAACCTAGTTTTAACAACTGTGCCGATATTATAATCATTTCGACCATGGTCTACCTACGACCATGGTCTCATTTTGAAATTCACACCTCAGGTCTAGAGTAGTAGCTGACCTCCTAGATGCTTGACTTTTGCTGCTTGGTTTCTGCTTTGTGCAAAACTTCCAAACGCAGCAATAACGTTAACAAAGCCGAGCGTTAGGGAATTGTAAAATCATAACAACTAGTTAACCTGACATGAGGGTGAAACAATGGCATTTAGAAACGAAGAGGACAAAAAAGCCTACTGGAGTGAAAACCTAGCACTCCTCGCTAAGCTTTTAGTCGTTTGGTTCATCGTATCATTTGGTGCCGGCATACTGTTTGTCGATATCTTAAATGAAATTCAGTTTTTTGGCTTTAAATTAGGCTTCTGGTTTGCACAACAGGGCTCAATTTACGTATTTGTTGCATTGATCTTTGTCTATATGGCGAAGATGAACGCCATGGACAAACGCTACGGCGTAGATGAGGAGTAAATCATGGACGTTCAAGCTTTAACATTCATTATCGTTGGCGCGTCGTTCGCGCTGTATATTGCAATTGCAATTTGGGCCCGCGCCGGGTCGACAAATGACTTTTATGTAGCAGGTGGTGGCGTACCGCCTGTTATGAACGGTATGGCTACGGCGGCAGACTGGATGTCGGCTGCATCGTTTATCTCTATGGCGGGCCTTATCTCATTCATGGGCTACGATGGTGCGGTATACCTTATGGGCTGGACCGGCGGCTACGTTCTACTTGCACTTTGTTTAGCACCTTACCTACGTAAGTTTGGCAAGTTTACGGTACCTGACTTTATTGGCGATCGCTACTACTCACAAACCGCACGTACGGTTGCGGTATTTTGTGCCATCTTCGTTTGCTTCACCTATGTAGCAGGCCAAATGCGTGGCGTAGGCGTGGTATTCAGCCGCTTCTTAGAAGTGGATATTGTGTCTGGCGTAGTTATCGGCATGGTTATTGTGTTTTTCTACACCGTGCTTGGCGGTATGAAAGGCATCACTTATACTCAAGTAGCGCAATATTGCGTAATGATATTCGCTTACATAGTGCCTGCCGTGTTTATCTCAATGATGGTAACAGGACACATCCTGCCACAAACTGGCTTTGGGGCAACTTTAGCTGACGGTTCGGGGATGCATATGCTGCAGAAACTCGATAATTTATCCGTCGAACTCGGGTTCAATGAATATACGTCAGGAACGAAAAGTACTATCGATGTATTCTTTATCACCTTTGCACTAATGGTGGGGACTGCGGGTCTTCCACACGTTATTGTTCGCTTCTTCACTGTGCCTAAAGTTCACGATGCACGTAAATCTGCCGGCTATGCCTTAGCATTTATCGCCATTCTTTACACTACAGCACCGTCGTTAGCAGCGTTTGCCCGTGTGAATATGATCGAAACCATTAACGGCCCTGAAATGACGGGTACCAGCTATGAAGAAGCGCCGTCGTGGATTAAAAACTGGGAACAAACTGGCCTTATCTCATATGAAGATAAGAACGGTGATGGCAAGATGTTCTATTCGGGTGATGAGCGCAACGAAATGAAAGTTGACCGCGACATCATGGTATTGGCTAACCCTGAAATTGCAAACCTGCCAGCGTGGGTTATTGCACTCGTTGCCGCGGGTGGTGTGGCAGCAGCCCTTTCTACTTCAGCGGGCTTGCTGCTGGTTATTTCAACCTCTGTATCACACGACTTACTGAAGCGGAACTTTATGCCGAATATTACCGATAAAGCCGAGCTTATGTATGCGCGACTGGCTGCTGGTGTGGCGATAGTGATAGCGGGTTACTTCGGTATTAATCCACCTGGATTTGTGGCGCAGGTGGTGGCATTTGCCTTCGGCTTGGCGGCGTCGAGTTTCTTCCCGGCAATTATCATGGGTATCTTTAGCAAGCGTATGAACGATAAAGGTGCTATTGCTGGGATGATTTCAGGTATCGCGTTTACTGCGGCTTACATTATTTACTTTAAGTTTGTAAACCCAGCGGCTAATACGCCTGACAACTGGTGGTTTGGTATCTCTCCTGAAGGCATTGGTACTTTGGGTATGATGGTGAACTTCATTGTGGCTTTCCTTGTGTTCAAAGCAACAGATGAAGCGCCAGAAGAAATCCAAGAACTGGTTGAAAGCATTCGTTATCCTAAGGGAGCGGGTGAAGCATCAGCGCACTAAGCTAATGTTGCCTAAAGATAGGCTTTAGCAAAATAAAACCAATCTACTGGCGAAAGTGAGTAGGTTGGTTTTTTCTTTTTGTGTACCGGACAATTTCTATGACTGCAATGGCTAAGCAAGTTGAAGACTTTCTCAATACATCAGCGCCTTTTGAACTACTAGATTATGATCAGAAACACGCGTTGGTAAAGCACACAGAACTTATCTATTTAACTAATGAAAATGTTAACGATGTTTTCAAAGATAAGGTGTCGCTGTTTCTTATTCAAAGTGGACAGTTTTCTGTGAAAGATTCCGATGCTCCCACGCGCCACTTGAGTGATGGGGACTATTTCGGTTATACGAATATAATAGAAAAGAGCAATTTCCCACTAAGCATAACGGTCGACAGCCCTGGGTTGGTCTATTGTTTCGATGCGCTAGCCATTGAGCCTTTACTAGAGATCCCAGTAATACGGCACTTTTTTGATGGGCTTAGAAATAATGCACTTCAAAATCACGCTATAGCAGATAGTAATTCAATGTGGCTCTACAAAGGCCTTACTGATGCTATCGAAAAAGCCCCGGTTTCCGTTGATGCTCAAACACCCATTACGGTTGCTGCTCAGTTAATGACGTCGCAAAAAGTTTCTTCTTTGTTGGTTACGCAAGAAGAGAAGCTTATAGGCATTATTACTGATCGTGACTTAAGGTCGAGAGTAGTTGCGGCATCTTTAGACACTCATCTCCCTGTTAGTCAGATAATGACGGCTAACCCCGCCCAAATTATGGGAAACAGAACGCTTTTTGATGCATTAGCGCTAATGACAGAAAAAAATATTCATCATTTGCCTGTTATCGACAACCAAACGCAAGTGCCGCTTGGAATGGTAACGGCCAGCGATATTATTCGTCATCAGCGGGGGAACGTACTGTTTATAATTGGTGAACTAAGCAAAGCCGAGAACTTATATGAACTCACTCGCCTCTCGTGGCAACTGCCTCACTATTTCTCTGCTCACGCGAAAAAAGCGGGTGATTACGATATTGCTGGAAAAATACTGTCACAAGCAACCGATATTATGACCAGAAAACTCATTGGTTTTTTCCAACAAGCTAACGGTAAAGCTCCCATGATGTTTGCGTGGTTGGTGTATGGCTCGCAAGCTAGAGAAGACCAAACTATGGGCTCAGATCAAGACAACGGCTTGCTTCTTGCAGAACGACCTTCCGAAGCGCAATCCGCATACTTTTCAAATATGGCTCAGTACGTATGCAACGGGTTAGCGAAGTGCGGTATTAAGCTGTGCGATGGCAATATTATGGCCAGTAACCCCAAGCTTAGGTTGTCATTGGATGAGGCTCTTGAAGAGGCGAAACAATGGGTAAAAGCGCCCACCAAAGATGCGATTATGCATTTTAATATTTTTCTTGATGTTCGATGTGCAGCGGGAGATATAAGCTTATTCAAGCACCTTCAAAAACGGCGTGCGCCTTTGATGCAGCAAAACATGTTTTTAGCAGCACTTGCCAGGCATAGTAATGAAATATCTGTGCCGCTTTCCATGTTTCAGAAGTTTGTTTATGAAAAGGGTAGAAAACAAAAAGACCTTATCGATCTTAAAACCCGTGCTGTCGCTTTAATTAATAATATCGCCCGAATTTACGCTTTAGCCGATGGCGTGACTTTACCTAATACACTTGCTCGTCTGGAAGCTCTGTCTGAACGCTCTCAACTATCGAAGCGTGATGCAACAAATCTTCGCGATATTTGGCTTTTCCTGAACCGCCTGCGCTGGCGCCATCAACTTGAAAACAAAGTTACCGACAACCGAGTGTCGATATCCAGCTTGTCCTCAATTGAGAAACATCAGCTTAAAGCGGCATTTAAAGCGATAGAGAGAACCAATCAAGCTATGGTGATGAAGTTTTCTGGCGGCGTAAGTTAACCGATATGATTAAAGAGTGGATTAAGGCATGCTCACAGGCGCTCTCTAGCAAAGCTAAGCTGAAGCAGTGCTTTAGCAATTTTGACGTTTATAAAACATCGTTCACCGCAGTTGATTTGGAGCTTACGTCTCTAAACCCTTCTAAAACGCAAATTACTTCCGTGGGTTATGTGAGTGGTATAGGTAGTCGTATTGATTTGTCTTCTTGCGGCTATCATGTCATTAATACAACCGCAGATTTAGGGCAAAGCCCGGTGATTCATGGGTTAACCCTTGATGTTTTGCAAAAAGGAGAAAACCTAGCGCAGGCAATTGATGCACTCGCACCCTTATTTCAACAACACGTACTTATTTTTCACAACGCTAGGCTAGACTTAACGGCGTTAAACAGAGCTTTTAAACAGTGCGGCGCACCAAAGATAAATGTGCTTTACATTGATACCCTGCAGCTTGCGCTATATCAGCTAAATAAGCAGCATCAAGTTTTGCCAAGTAATAGCGCTACGCTAAGTGTCTGCCGCCAACGCTTGGGCCTTCCTGCTTTTTATGAGCATAATGCGCTAGATGATGCGTTGGCTACACTGCAGCTCTTCCTAGCTCAATTGACTGAATTAGGTATAACTAGAGAAGCCACGCTGGACTGCTTAATTCACACTGGGGCTGTTGGACGCATTCAATTAGGCGATAGCTAGACAGTTTTCTGTGGTTGTGAAGAGCCGATGGTCTTTTCTTTTTTTGCAGACGAGAGTGAAGGGGATACTAACCGATTTCTGCCAGAGGTTTTAGCTGAATACAAGTTTTTATCCGCCTCAAGCATTACGAAATCAATCGTTTTATCATCGTTGGCGTTTTTTATCGCTAAGCCAGCACTTAGTGTTACACGCCCATACTCAGACGAACTATGGATAATGTTGAGGTCGTAAACGGTTTGCAATAAACGTTCGGCGACAGCTACTGCACCCTCCCCGTCAGTGCCTGGCAAAATCACTAAGAACTCTTCACCACCAATTCTAACTAACTTGTCCATAGGTCGAAGGAGTTCGTCACTTATCGTTTTGCTGACCTTCCATAAACAGCTATCGCCATCTAAATGTCCATACATATCGTTAAACAGTTTGAAGTGATCAACATCAAAGATAACAAGAGACAAGGGAGAAGCGTTACGCTCGCTGTCTCTTACAAGTCGGGGTAAAAAGTCATCCAAATAGTGCCTGTTGTAGGCCCCGGTCAGTTTGTCGAGATAAATCAGCGTTTCTAAGAAATCGCTTCTAAGTTTGTGGTGAATATGTGACTTAACACGATTGCGCAGCGTACAGGCGTTGACAGGCTTTACTACAAAGTCCACACAACCCGATGCCCAACAGCGTGATTCTTCCTCTTCAGTTGAAGAAGACGTTACAAAAATGACCGGTATATGTTCGCAAGAGGGGGTGGCGCGAAGCTGCGCAGTGGTATGGTGTCCGTCCATTTCTGGCATGGAAACATCCATGAGGATCAAGTCAGGCGTGTTGTGCTTGCAATACTCGATAGCCTGTTTACCAGAGTCAACAGAAAAACAATTTACTGTTTCTTCGAGTAAAGTTTCTAATACGAGTCTGCTGCTAGCTTGGTCATCGACTATCAATACGTTGCAATCAGCTAACGTACGACCGCCGACTTGGTCAATATACACTGGATCTCCTAAACACATGGGCATGGTCGAGTTTTCAAATAGTAAGAATACGCCTGAATCAAGAAAAGAACATTAATCAAAAGTGTAATATTTAAGCGCTGAGTTTAACTTCTGATTTATCTGCCTTTTCTCAAAAAACTTTAATCCCCTGCAGCTTTTTTCTAGAAAAGAACGCATCTATTCAGTTTTCACGACGAATTGTTGCTTTAGATAAATAGATTAATAAACGCGAGCCCATAAACGCCAAGCGTGCAAAGCGCGCCTATCATGTAAAAATAGCTTCTTGGGCTAGGGTTCTTTTCCGTGGCAACAGCATAGTAAAGCGCCATATGAATGATACGACTTACTGCGAATGCCCAGACCAAAATGGCGAGCACGTCTGTTTGCGCTCCAAGGAACATGCAAAGTAGGGCGGGCAGAGCAAATTGATGAATATTTTCAAGCGAATTATGAAAGGTTCTGTGGCTTCTAAATACAAAGCTATCATGGCTTAATTCTTCACTGACTTTGCCAGGAATGTAGTGAGACTGCTTTCTATGTGCAACAGCGGCTACGATGTTTTGAACAAACACAGTCAAACTAATGACTAGTAGCCCAGCAATACTGTATGTGTAAACCGCAAACATTTGAACTCCTTCTCTGGTTTAGTGATAGACCTTTGATATTTATAAGTCTAGTGACATCGAGTTGATGGACTTTATCTATTTTCCATTCTTAGGTTTTGACAAGGTCATTTAAAGTGTTCTGTTGAATTGCCTTTTTTTACGCGGGAATTGTTGGAAGAGATCTATGTTTAAACTAGAGGGCAAAGACCAAGCATCGTTGGTCTATGCTCTTCATTTACATTTTTGTCGGATAAATTACAGTGACGCCTTTACATCGGCGGGAAGTAATACTGAATCGATAACATGAATAACGCCGTTGCTGGTCACCACATCAGCTTCGATAACTTGCGCGTCGTTTATCATCACTTTTTTCATAGTATTTCCTTCAACATGTAAATTAGCATTAAGTGAAATTCACTATCCTTCGTATTGCTTACTATCTAGCGAAAGTTACTGATTTGGAAGTCGTTACGGCGCTATCCTGTAACTTGATGATTAACTTTATGTAATACCAATAAAGAGACAATCAGCAACGATTGGAAGAGAGTGGTTAGGCCTGCCAGTAAGCTCTATTGTTACTGTTTTCTGCGGCGAAAGTACGTTCAATTAATTTGTAAATAAAATGTAAAAAAATACTTTGGTGCTATAGTTTTAAACTATCGAGTAACTAGAAAAGGTGCCTTAATATGAATACTCGAATAGTTTTCTTGCTACTATTTTGTAGCTTACTCGGCGCTTGCCAGTCTACCGAAAGTAAACATACAGTATCGTCTCCTACTTTATTAAACGACAACCTCTTCCCGTCCTACCATTTGTTTCCCGTAGAGACCATCGATGAAATTTTTCGTTTAGGTGAAGACGCTCAGCTTTTTGCTGAAAAAGCGGTATATGTCAAAAGCATTTCTAAGAAAAATGTTAAAGGACTTGTGAAAGCAATCTTCGATCATTCAGATTACGGCATGCTATATCGCAATAGTGCAAATACTACTGCGGATTCAACGTTTAATAACCGAGCAGCAAACTGTTTATCTTTATCAATTATGACGTACGCGCTGGCAGAGCATGTAGGTTTAGACGCAACTTTCTACGAGGTAGATATTCCGGAATACTGGACGCGAAGAGAAGGATATAGCTTACTAAACGGGCATATTAACATGCGTATCTCAATGCCTAGTGACAGCCAAATAGCATTAGTCGGAGGGACATGGGCAGACGTGGATTTTGACCCGCAAATGCTGCGAAATTATTTTCCCCGCAGGCCTGTGACAAAAAACAAAATAGTATCTATGTACTACAACAATAAGGGGGCAGATGCACTGGTAGCTAATAGCTACACTCGTGCTTACAGCTATTTTCGTGCAGCCGCTAGGTTATCTCCCGAATTACAGCAAAGCTGGGTGAATTTAGGTGTGCTATATAGAATGGTCGATGCTTATGACCAAGCAGAGTTGACTTACAAACATGCACTGTCGCTCAATGATGAAAACCTTACTGCATGGGAAAACTTATCTATTCTCTACACTCACCAAGATAGACGTGAGGAAGCACTGCTTATTACACAAATGGTTGAAAAGAAGAGAAAAAGTAACCCTTTCTATCATTATATATTAGGGGAGCAGGCTTTTGAGTCTGGCAATATTGAAGTTGCGATAACGCATTATGAACGAGGGTTAAAACTCGATAGCGTTCGTCACGAGATTCTGTTCGGTATGGCCAAAGCATATCATGAATTAGGTGATGCCAGCGAAGCACAGCGTTATCTAGAAAGGGCAGTGAGACATTCACCAAATGAACAGGAAAAGCAGCGCTATTCGTCGAAGCTGGCAACATTGGCGAGCAGTTAAAAAAAAGCCGCAGACTAGCTGCGGCAAAAGAATAACACTACAAAAGGAACTTAATTTATATAACGCCCAGCTCACGAAGGCGCTCTTGCAGGTATGACCCTGCGGTATGACGTTCTGAAAGAACAACATCTGGTCTAGGGTGTAAGAACAGTGGCAATGAGATACGAGATTTCGTCATGTCAGCACCATCTGGGTTTACAACCCTATGCGTAGTTGATGGGAAGTATCCGCCTGATGCTTCTTGAAGCATGTCGCCAATATTCACAATCAAGTTCCCGAAATCACAAGGAACTTCAATCCAACTACCGTCTTTAGCTTGTACTTGCAATCCAGGCTCGTTGGCTGCAGGCAAGATAGTAATCAAATTAATATCTTCGTGAGCAGCTGCGCGAATTGCGTCTACTTCTTCATCACCTTTTAGTGGTGGGTAGTGCAGTATACGTAGCAAGGTTTGATCAGAATCTTTGATCATGTCACCTAGCGGTTGACTGTACTTATCGCTCACCTCTGAAGGAGAATGTTTTTCTATCCAACCCAATAGCTCTTTCGCTAGTGTATTTGCTTCCCCATAGTACTGAGAAATCTGCGGGTGTAGTGCTTCTGGACACTGACCCCACGGATAGAAGTGGTAATACTCTTTAATATCTTTTTTCGTAAAGCCTTTGGCTACCTCAGAAACGCTCTGAGGGAAAAATCCGTCTTGTTTACCCTTGTTGTACAGGTAATCGTTCTTCTCTTCACTGTCGAAGAAGCCCTGCCAATTGTCGTAAATACCTTGAACTAATGACTGTTGGATAGGGTGATTTTTTAAAACACCGAACCCTGTCTCGCGAAGTGACTTCACGAATTCTTCTTGTGCGTTTTCCGCTTGGTAATCAACAGCAACTAATTGCATAACTTTATCCCGTATATTTTGACTGCGGCATTATAAAGGTAGACGGGCTACAGAAAAAAGTCGCAGAAATTGACATAAATCAACCCCGCGAGGAATTTGCGCGTAATCTACAGAAACCTGACCGGTTAGTCTAGTAAAATATTGACCAACTGGTCCAAATTAATGAAATTTAACCAAGAGAGAGGTAAAAGCCCGCTAGCGCGGCACTCATTAAGTTAGATAACGTTGCAGCAATAACAGCTTTTAACCCCAGTCTCGCAATTTCTTTTCTGCGTGTTGGTGCCATAGCACCAATTCCACCCATCAAAATAGCGATAGAAGAGAAGTTTGCAAAACCACAAAGTGCAAAGGTGATAATGGCCTGAGATGCTTCAGATAGCTGCGATTGGTTCTCCAAGAAATTTAGGTAGGCAACAAATTCGTTAACTACCATTTTCTGACCAATAAAGCTGCCTGCAAGTTGCGCTTCCTCCCATGGTACGCCGATTGCCCATGCAAGAGGTTGAAGTACATAACCCAGGATCCCTTCAAACGTAACGTTTTCATAGCCAAATAGCTCTGCTGTCCAGCCAATAAGGCCGTTGAACATGGCAATTAATGCTATGAAAGCGAGTAGCATTGCACCTACGTTTAACGCAAGCTGCATGCCTGACGCTGCGCCACTGGCTGCAGCATCAAAAACATTGGCGTAGCCGGTATCTTCCGCATCTACGTCATGTAAATCTTCATTGGGTTTACTGGTTTCAGGCAAGATGATTTTTGCCATCAACAAGCCACCTGGCGCAGCCATAAAACTTGCCGCCAGTAGGTATTTAAGGTCAACGCCCATACCGGCATAACCAGCCATCACAGAACCTGCAATTGACGCTAGCCCGCCTACCATAATGGCAAACAGCTCAGAGCTTGTCATGTGTGGGATGAAAGGACGAACCACTAAAGGCGCTTCGGTTTGACCGACAAAAATGTTGGCAGCCGAAGACATGGATTCAGGGCGACTGGTACCCAGCGTCTTTTGTAAGAAACCACCGATTACTTTGATGATGACACCCATCACTTTGAGGTGATAGAGAACCGCGATAAGGGCAGAGAAAAAGACAATAACAGGGAGTACATTGAAGGCAAAAATGAATGCAATTGACTTGTCGCCAATAGGGCCAAACAGAAAGTTTATGCCCTCTTGGCTGTAAGCAATGATGTTGGCAACAAACTTGGTTGCACCCAACAATACTTCTTTACCTGTTTCAGAATACAGGACAAACGCGCCAACTGATGCTTGAATAGCAAATGCGCCGCCAACGGTGCGCCAATTTATACTACGTTTCGCCGATGATAACGCGAAAGCAATACCCAGAAGGACTGCAATGCCCAGTAAACCTACCATAGTAATGTTCCCTTAAAGAAGCGCTTGCTGAATGTGTGATTTGATCACATCTAATGCAATTTGGTTTTTGCCACCTTGCGTCACTACTACGTCGGCAGTGAAGCGGCTAGGTTCGATAAATTGATGATACATAGGCTTCACAGTTTCTTCGTACTGCTTGGCCACAGATTCAATGCTACGACCGCGTTCTTTAAGGTCGCGCATCATCCGGCGCATCAAACAAATATCAAGAGGAGTGTCGATGAAAATTTTCACGTCGTACAAGGGTAACAAGTCTGTTCGAGCAAGCAACATAATGCCTTCAAGAATGATGACTGGGGCGGGGTTTAGGCGCTCCGTCTCCGGTAAACGCGTATGCGTTTTATAGCAGTAGTGTGGGTAGTCGATAGGTTGACCGTCACGCAATGCTTGCAGGTGTGCTTTCAATAACTCATGTTCAAACGCATTTGGATGATCGTAGTTATTCTTCTCACGTTGTTCCATGGGAAGATGATCTTGTGCGCGGTAATAGTGATCTTCACGCAGCACTTGAACAGGGCGGCCTTGAGCACTGAAGCCGTTAAACAAATTTTTTGTAAAAAGAGACTTCCCAGAGCCGGAAGCTCCAGAAATGGCAATAATTAGTGGCGATTGCATAGTACTATAAAGCTGGTTTTGTTGGTGCAAAGATACGCGTTTAGGCCTCGCGAATCAATGTTATATTCACAAGTTATCACTTTTGGGCGCGGTCTTTGCTAGAACTTTATTGTGTTTTCAAGGTATTGCGGGCTGTTTTTAAAACTCGCATAAAATACGAAAAAGTTCTCCAATTGGTCAGTTTTTAACTGAACAAGTCAAAATATCGCTAGCTACCAATTATCTCTATATCGTCGTCCTTTATACTCGGTAACGCATACGAGTGCTGCTTAGAGCGAGAGCCCTCGCCCTGAGCCCGAGGTGGATAGTATATTTCTTTTTCTTCAGTGAATCCGGCAAACACTTCATCAAGGGCTGCACGGATCTCGCTCAAGGTTTTGTCTAAATTCGCATTGAAGTCTGGCCTTTTGCGTTTAGTATGCCCAAGTTCAATCAGTCTACCAAAGCTCTTGTTAGCAAGAATCATAAGTTCATGTGGTACATCTTTATGCGGAGGAAGCGGCTGATTAGGGTACTCAATACAAAACTTAACTAAAGCAGTATAGAAACATAATGGCTTATTCTGTAGTGCAACCACCTTGTCATCAACACCGTTTGAAAGTGTTTTATCTTTGAGATTAATAATGAGCTTCGGTGTTGGCGGCAGCGATTCTTCTTCAACAGCCGACACTTTCTTACGCTTTTTCGTTGCAATAGAAAATACTGGAAGTAGTAAAAGTGAGCAGAGCAATGCTATAAAACTAAATCCTACTCCACTCCATGACGACTTACTGCGCATCTCAACTACAATACGCTGCTCTGCATTTATCAGTAAGGTAGATGTCACGTTAGGGTATTGTGTGAAATCTTGAGATTGAATGCTGATTTCCTGAATATGGCTCACTAAAATAGGATAGCCTTCTTTGATTAGTTCGCTATTTAATCTATCTAAATAGCTATAGATAGCATGCTGATTGACCGGCGTATTAAGCGTTTCATTGCCCACATCTAGAAATGCGCTGTCTAGGCTTATACGACGTTCGACTTTATCTTGCGCTTCATGAATATCAGCTTTAAATGAAAAGTACTGGCCAATGAGCGCGATAGTCTGTAAGCACAGAAATAGCAGTGCCCAGTTTAACGTTATGCATGCAGGCGATTTGAACTTAGGTTTGATCATTTGTTACACCCCGCTTCAAGTGTAATATTTTTGTAATATGGTCGCGGGTGAGCCATTGCTATTTCATGTACAACAGACTGCATAGCACAGAACAAATCGGTGTTTTGTGTCTGCATTTTCAGGTACCACTGCATTCCACCTATGCTTTCTTGTAACGGTGTTGCGTAATTTCTTGAAAAGCGATCACTGTCATCTTCAGCCCAATAAGACGAAATAATGTCAACCTCACCTGCTAACAGTGCTCTGCGAAGCTCTTGGTGGGAACTGTAATATACAATTGATACGTTTGTGTCGCTTAACCCTAAATTTTGTAGAATAGTTTTGGGTACAATGTGGCCTGAGCGACTACTGGGGTAATCTAATAAACCAATTTTTTTACCAAGCAAGTATTCTTTACTTAATTGCGGGCGTTCGCGTAACGCAATGAAAAAGGCGCTGTAATTAGGGTGCGATGCCACTTTAGACAGCCCATATATTTGGTCAGCGCCAAACGCGTCGACCACGTTCTTTTTCACTAATGCAAGGTCAACAACGCCGTGGTTGATGTAGCGAAACGTGTCGTAGTCGCTTTGACCGATGATAATTTTAACTTCGCCGAATTGCCTCTTTGTTGTGCTGTCAGCGCACAATCTATCTCTTGCCATTTCAGCAATGCGACCATCGGTAACGTACACTGAAAAAATGTCGCTATTCGCACTTAATTTAGTTTCACAGTATAAAAATTGACCGGTTTGTGGGGTGATGTCATTATAAACATTGTTTTTTTGTAAATAGCTAAAAGTACCGCACGCGATAGCGACGATGACAAATAATATCCACTTTCCGGAGGCAACAATTCTAAAATTCGCCAAAAAAACGACCAAATGAATTAACGATTTATGTGGGGATTTCATCAGTTAAGGTTATTTATTGCAATAGGTAAATTTATTTTAAGGTGTTAAGTTATTGAAATAGTGTTTATTTTTATAGGTAAACCTGATTTTTATTAAACGCTGTTTATTAGTCGCACATCTGCCAAGAATACAACTGTCCAATTGCTGCAGATAGACAACAATAATAACAAGTAAATTAACTTGACCATATGGTCAAGTAATTTTTTGCAAAGTCACTAGCGTCGGGCAATTGGTGTTAAACAAAAATGTAAAACTGTAATAAATTTGACATGAACCTCGATAACAATTTCTCGCGGTACTAGAATAGTAAGTGGTCTTGATAGGGACAACGCCCTGCGCAAGTCCATAAAAAAGTATTTTAAACAAAAAGGGAAACACACATGAACTCTCCAGCTAAATTCAGCCGTATTGCGGCTGCTGTTGCGCTGTCCATCGGGTTGTCTACCGCTGTAATGGCGCAAGAAACGTCTTCAGCAATTAAAGGTAGCCTAGTTGGTCCAGCAGGAGCTCCAGCAGCAGGAACTACAGTTATTATTACCCACGTCCCCACTGGCGCTAGAAAAACCGTTCAAGTTAACAGTGCAGGACAATTTAGCTCTCAAGGTCTACGCGTAGGTGGTCCTTATACTGTTGAATTTGATTCAGATAAGTTTGATGATAAAGTCATAAGTGATGTTTATCTGCAACTAGGTGAGCCTTTAGTTATTAATTTAGCGCTAACTGCCGAAGCTGACGTTGAAAGAATTCAAGTTACAGCTTCTCAAATGGGTTACGACGTATTCGGCCAAAAAAGTCCTGCGTCAACATTCAACCTAGAAGATCTTGAGTCTGCTCCCTCTGCAAACCGTGACTTAAAAGATATTGTTCGTGTAGACCCTCGTATTAGCATTTCAGAAAGCGACGGTGAAGAAGCGATCATCTGTGGTGGTGGTAACCCACGTTTCAGTGCATTAACTGTCGATGGTGTTCGTATGAACGACAGCTTCGGTTTGAACCAAAATGGTTACCCGACTGTTAGAATGCCATTCTCTTTCGATGCAATTGACCAAGTAACCGTTGAGCTTGCTCCGTTTGATGTACAGTATGGTGGTTTTACCGCGTGTAACATCAACGCAGTTACAAAATCGGGGACAAATGAAGTTCACGGTAGTGCTTTCTATGACTACACCAGTGATTCATTCATGGGTGATAAAGTTGAAGATACAGACGTTGATACAGGCGACTTTACTGAAAAGCGCTATGGTGTAAATGTTGGACTCCCACTAATAAAAGATGAACTTTTCTTCTTTGGTGCTTATGAAAAACTTGAAGGCGCTCAAATCTTCTCTTATGGTCCGCTAGGTAACCAAGTATCTCAAGAAGATATTGATCGTATTCGTGAAATTGCATCACGTGTTTACGACTACGATATCGGCGGTACGCCTGGCTCAATGCCTGTGGAAGACGAGAAAGTACTTGTTAAGCTTGATTGGAACATTAACGACGCTCACCGCGCATCACTAGTTTATAACTACAATGATGGCTTCAGAATCGACCAATCTGATGACTACTCGACAGCTCTATCTTTAGATAGCCATTTCTATGAAGTTGGTGCAAAGCTTAATTCAACAGTTGCTTCATTGTACTCAGACTGGACAGACGATTTCTCTACTGAGGTTCGCTTAGGTCGTATAAAGCTTACAAATCGTCAAAGTTCACTAGATGCTGATAGTGGCTTTGGTGAAATTCGCATCGACAGAGTAAACGGTGCAGACGTCTTTTTCGGTCCAGATGACTCTCGTCAATCTAACGAAATGGATTGGAATAGCACAACTGCCAAGTTCGCTGGTACGTACTACCTAGATAATCATACAATTACATTTGGTTATGAGTATGAAGAGCTAGAAGCATTTAACTTGTTCATGCAACATACCATTGGTGAATACCGTTTCGAAACTATTGATGATTTCGAAGCTGGTTTGGCTGACGACATTTACTACAACAACTCTGCTGGCACAAATGATCCTCAGGACGCAGCGCAACGATTCTCTTATGAAACGAACACGCTTTATGTTCAAGACGAGTGGGTCCTTGATGACCTAACTTTGTTGTTCGGTCTTCGTTATGACAAATACAGCAGTGATGACAAGCCTAAGCGCAATGAAGTGTTTGCTCAACGCTATGGTTATGACAACACTTCAACATTCGATGGAATTGATTTATTGCAGCCTCGCTTTGGCTTCAACTATACATTGAATGACAACATGGAAGTACGTGGTGGTGTCGGCCTATACTCTGGTGGTAACCCTAACGTTTGGCTATCAAACTCATTCTCTAACGACGGTATTACAAATATTGATACTTATCGCAGTGATTTTGAGTTGTTCGATGAGAACGGTAACACGGTTCCACTGGTTAATGGTGGTCGCCTAATTTACTCACCACTTCAAGAGATGTTTGATGAAGTTGCTGATGCAGATCCATCTTTGGGTAATGAGCCTTCAACGAATGCCGTAGACCCTGATTTTGAGATTCCTAGCGAATGGAAGTTCAATCTTGGTTTCACTTGGGTAACAGACAGCGATTATGTATTCCAAGCAGATATTCTTCACAACAAGAAGCAAGATAGTGCACAAATCATAAATGTTGGTTGGGACACAGAAAACGTTACTTTTGCAGCTGACGGTCGACCTATCTACGACTATATCCAAGTTGGAACTGATGGCGACGGCGACGCTGTTTTCCGTAACTTCCGTAAGAGTGACTTAGTACTTACCAATGCTCGTGAAGATGGCAAGTCGACCACTATCTCTTTTGCTGTTCAAAAAGAATATGACTTTGGTTTAGATGCTTCATTCGGTTACGCATACAACCGCTCTGAAGACGTGACACCAATGGCAAGTTCAGTAGCGTTCTCGAACTTTACTAATTTTGCTTCATCAGATCCGTTAAACCCTGGTATCGCAACTTCGAACTACGAAGTGCCACATCGCTTTACGTTTAACTTGCGTTATTCGACTGAAATTGTTGACGGTTACAAAACAAGCTTCTCGCTATTCGGATCTCGCCAGCAAGGTCGTCCATTCTCGTACACCTTTGACGGTATCACAATCGGCGACGCGCAGTTTAGAACAAACAATGCACTTCTTTACATCCCAGAAGTTGACGATCCAAACGTGACGTATGCAGAAGGCTTCGACTTAGGTGCATTCAACTCATTCATCGATGAAGGTGGTTTTGCTCGCGGCGAAATCCTTGAGCGTAACTCTGAAAATGCTGAATGGTATTCTCGAGTTGACTTCCGTATTGACCAGCAACTTCCTGGTTTCATGAAAGGTCATCGCGCAAGTGCATACTTCATTCTTAAGAACGTTGGTAACTTCTTAAATGATGATTGGGGCGTTCGTAAAATTGGTCCATTCGTTTCAGCTCCTGTACTTGATGCATCGCTAAATAGCGATGGTACATATACGTACAACGAGTTCTTTGAAGGTAATACTAATCAAAATGGATTCTTTAATGAGCAATCATTATGGCAAATCCGAGTTGGTGTTAAGTACAGCTTCTAATCCAATGGTGTGAACCAATTGTAGTGTTAGGTGCCACTTTCCTTAATCGGGGGTGGCACTTTTTTATGCCTAAAATTCAATAACTCCGCTTTTCAATTTATTAAGATTTTCCCAAAAACTGATCTAACGCTTCTCTTTATGCGAACCAACTTGCACGAGATTTAAATAACCAAGCAAGGAGGAATAATGTCCAAACATGTATTAATGGTAATGACATCACATGAGCTAATGGGCGATACGGGCAAGAAAACCGGTATGTGGCTAGAGGAGTTTGCCGCACCTTACTATGCGTTTAAAGATGCAGGCTACACCTTAACGCTAACTTCGCCTATGGGGGGACAGGTGCCTATTGACCCCAACAGTTTGACGGATGACGCCATGACAGATGACGCTATCCGGTACACAAAAGATGAGGTAGCGCGTAGCGCCGTTGCCTCAACTATACCGCTTGAAGATGTACGCGCAGATGAGTTCGACGCCATATTCTATCCAGGTGGTCATGGTCCTTTGTGGGATCTGTCAGATAACGCTCACTCAATCAAACTTATTGAAGACACAATTGCGGCAAACAAACCTGTTGGTGCCGTGTGTCATGCGCCAATTGTGCTTAAAGATGTGAAAACTCCAGATGGCAAGTACTTGGTGGACGGAAAAGCTGTGACAGGCTTCTCCAATAGCGAAGAAGCAGCAATGGAGCTTACCGATGTTGTTCCATACCTAGTTGAAGACGAGCTAGTGAAAAAGGGCGGTAAATATGAAAGTGCAGACGATTTCGCCGTAAAAGTGTGTACTGATGGTTTACTGGTGACAGGACAGAACCCACCGTCATCACGCCCAACTGCAGATGCGCTTATCAAATTACTGTCTTAAGGAAGCATTCGCTTAGGAGCTAGTTGGAAACCGCATCATGTATGCGGTTTCTTGTTTTCGGTTACCGAGTTCTTGACGAACTACCTAGACATTTTCGAATAAATCTTCAACGCGTTGCCTTAGCTCTTCAATTCTTGTTACATCCGCTGGCGCGATGAAAATAGTGTCGTCACCTGCAATGGTGCCCAAAACCCCGTCCTTTTTACTCAATGAGTCAAGCAAGCGCGCAATAAGCTGCGCAGCACCAGGGCTGGTTCTTATGATTACCATTACATTGTTGTGAACGATATCCAGTACCAGCTGTTTAAGAGGGCTTTTAGCCGTAGGCATACCTAGCTCTGGAGGCAAGCAATACACCATATCACCTCGGGCATTTCGCGTGCGTACCGCGCCGAATTTGCTTAGCATTCTAGAGATTTTAGATTGGCTGATGTTGTCGAAACCTTGTGCTTTTAAAGCATCAACAATCTCGCCTTGCGAACCATAACTTTCTGCTTTAAGAATTTCTTTAAAAGCTTTGATGAGTTGCTCTTGTTTTGCGTTTGCCATTAGCGCTCTTTTCTTTTTAAGGATTATCGTTAGGAATTATATTTAGTATGCGTATATTGTGCCGTACAGGTAGACTTTGCGCAATTTCTTTGCATAATCATTCATGATAATGAATATCGAGATAAAATCGCCATAAATAACGTTAATAAGACGATCCGGTGATTGAGTTTTCCCCCGCGTTGCATTAGTGTGACGTTCCGTTTAAATACGTGAAGTAATCCCATAGGAGAAATGGTATGAAAGTAGCCGTGTTAGGTGCTGCCGGTGGTATTGGTCAGGCGCTGTCTTTGTTGTTGAAAACACAATTGCCAGCAGGTTCAGATTTAGCGCTTTACGACGTAGCGCCAGTTGTTCCTGGTGTTGCCGTTGATTTGAGCCACATCCCCACTGCGGTAAAAGTAACCGGTCACGGTAAAGATGACCTAGCTGATGCACTAACTGGAGCAGACGTTGTTCTAATTCCAGCGGGTATGCCTCGTAAGCCAGGTATGGATCGTTCTGATCTGTTCAACATCAACGCCGGCATTGTTAAAAACCTAATCGAAGGTGTAGCTGATAACTGCCCGAACGCGTGTGTTGGTATCATCACTAACCCAGTTAACACTACTGTTGCTATTGCAGCTGAAACGCTAAAAGCAAAAGGCGTTTACGACAAGAACAAGCTTTTCGGTGTAACGACACTAGACGTTATCCGTGCTGAAACCTTTGTTGCTGAACTTAAAGGTGTAGACGTATCTTCTGTGCACGTACCGGTAATCGGCGGTCACTCTGGTACAACTATCCTTCCTCTACTTTCACAAGTTGAAGGCGTAGAGTTCACAGACGAAGAAGTTGCTAGCCTAACTACTCGTATCCAAAACGCGGGTACTGAAGTGGTTGAAGCTAAAGCGGGCGGCGGTTCTGCAACCCTATCAATGGGTCAAGCAGCGGCACGTTTCTGTCTATCTCTTGTTGCAGCAATGCAAGGCGAGAACGTTGTTGAGTACACTTATGTACAAACTGACGACAGCGACGACGCAGCATTCTTTGCACACCCTGTACGTCTTGGCGCAAACG
Organism: Alteromonas marina; assembly: GCF_000808575.1. Lineage (GTDB taxonomy): Bacteria > Pseudomonadota > Gammaproteobacteria > Enterobacterales > Alteromonadaceae > Alteromonas > Alteromonas marina_A. The sequence continues at coordinate 103,402 of NZ_JWLW01000002.1, read as the reverse complement.
GTGTTGAAGAAATCTTGCCATACGGCGAGCTAAGCGCATTCGAAGAAAAAGCGAAAAACGACATGCTTGAAGGCCTACGTGGCGACATCAAGCTAGGCGTAGACTTCGTAAACGGCTAATCGGTGAGTGTCATTGGCGGGCCTTTGAACGTAGGCACGCCGTGAATACTTCCCTGTAGGCTTCGCCACCGCATCCATGCGGTGGAGAGCCTACTTATCAAAGCCCCGCCAACTCCAAACGCCCCAATAGCCTAATCACTTAAGTTTTTTGAAAAGAGCAGTCTGTTACGACCTTACGTATCCAGCCTTTTTTGTTGCGTCTTTGTAGGCTTTGCCACGGCATCCTTGGCACAGGAGAGCCTACTTATCAAAGCCCCGTCAACTCCGAGCGCCCTAATAGCCTAATCACTTAAGTTTTTTAGAAAAGAGCAGTCTGTTACTACGGCTGAGATGGCTCTATTCGGTGCAGTGTTATTTTACTTAGCGCCATTGGATAGCCCTTGTGAACTGCATAGGTGTATCCAGAAATTCTGTAGTCAGTTTCAACGAACAGGATTATCTTCGATGCGAACGTTGTATGTGACCCATCAATCTCGATGATTCGCTCATCTATACTTATCTCGTCGGCAGAAAATAGTGATTGTAGTTCACTAAACGCCTTTTCCCCTTTTCTGTAAACGCGAAGAGAACCAGGTTCGTTTTCGTTTAATTCTAGCAATGCAAGCTCTGGCCTTTCTAAATAGTGCATCACACCAATCCATGTACCAAAGGGAGGGGGAGTATCACGCTGTTCTGCATCAAGTATTATCTGTTTACGGTTTTCGACAAACTTACGTGGTGTTGATTTTGCGTCTTGCCTTATAAGTTGATACGTTTCAGAAATATAATGCTCTTCACCTCTATAGCTCGACTCCAGTACATTGAGACCTGTATCCAGATAAGGCGACACAGTGATTGCGCGCGTCACGTCGCCTTCAATGACTGTTTTAATAGTGCATCTATTCTCTACACAACTAATGTCGTCATTAGTGAATGGAGTGCGGCGAACTCTTTTTAAGCCCCCAGCGATAGCTACTTCATAAAAGTGGTGTTCGCCACTTTCATTTATTTGAAGTAGACGGAAAGTCATATCATCTTCACTAATGCCTTCCCATAATCCAGTAGGTAGTTCCAGTGTACCGGCGATGGAGTGGCTATTGATCGAGAACAGCGCAACGAATAATAACAGTAGAGATATACGCATTTTTATTCCTTTAAAATATGATAGAAGCCGCGTGATTAATAATATGCGTATTTGGTATTACTAACTAGTGAAATTAAAACTTCTGTACTAAATTCGGACTGGTATAAGCACAAAAAAGCCCGCTACGTACCCCGCAGCGGGCTTTTATTTTTCATAAATTTAGCGAGTTAACCTGTGTTACGCATCCCAATTGCAATACCTGCAATGGTTACCATCATGGCGCGTTCTAGGCTGGTGTTCTGTGCATCGTCACCGGCTTTACGGATACGATCTAGAAGCTCAATTTGCAGGTAATGAAGTGGCTGAAGGTATCCTGCACGGATCTCCATCGACTCTTTACCCTGCGGGTCGTTCTTCATAATGTCGTCATCGCCTGTGATAGCCAAGAGTGACGAGATGCTTTCTTTAAGCTCGCTACGTAATGCTTCACCAAAGTGTTTAAGCTCTTTTGGTACCAAGCGCTCGTCATAAGCTTCGCTAATACGTGGGTCAGCTTTATGGAACACCATGTCTAGCATAGAAAGACGTGAACGGTAGAATGGCCATTCGCTGAACATCTCGTTAACGACTTTCTCATTCTCAGGGGTCTTCACGCTATCAATAGCACGCATAACGCCTAGCCAGCTTGGCAGTACCAAACGGGTTTGTGCCCAAGCAAATATCCATGGAATCGCACGTAGGCTCTCAATACCGCCTTGAGGCTTACGCTTCGCAGGTCGGCTACCTAGTGGGAGTTTGCCTAATTCTTGCTCTGGCGTTGCTACACGGAAGTAAGGTACGAATTCTTTATCGTGACGCACGGTTGCACGGTAGTTGTCGCGACCTTGGGCTGCCATTGCAGTTATAAGCTCTCGCCACTCTTCTTTTGGTGCCGGAGGCGGGAATAACATGGCTTCAATTATAGCGCTAGCGTAAATACCCAAGCTGCGTTTAGCCAGCTTAGGCATACCGAATTTATAGCGAATAGTTTCGCCTTGTTCTGTTACGCGGAAACCGCCTTCTAGTGAGCCAGGAGGTTGTGAGTAAATAGCCGCGTGTGCTGGCAATCCACCGCGGCCAATTGTACCGCCACGTCCGTGGAATAGGGTCAGGCTTACGTCAAACTCATCAGCAATGGCAACCAATGCTTCTTGCGACTGATACTGTGCCCAGCCAGCAGCCAATGCACCAGCGTCTTTCGCTGAATCAGAGTAACCGATCATAACGAATTGACGGCCCTTCACGTAACCGCGATACCAGTCGATAGACAACAATTTACGCATTACGTCAGGTGAGTTGTTCAAATCGTCTAGCGTTTCGAACAATGGTGCCACTGGCATAGGCCAATCTACACCACTTTCTTGAAGTAGAAGCTGTACGGCCATGACATCTGACGGCTCACTGGCCATAGAGATGATATAAATACCAAAGCCGTGCTTGCTGTGCTTCGCAATTACTTTACAGGTATCAAGCACTTCTTTCACGTCGTCAGACGCGTCCCATTGCGCAGGGAAAAGCGGGCGTTTTGAGCCAAGCTCGCGTAATAAGAAAGCTTGCTTGTCGGCTTCGCTCCACTGAGCATAATCACCAAGACCAAGATAGCGAGTGAGTTCGCTAAAGACGTCTGCGTGACGCTCAGAGTCCTGACGTACATCAAGGCGCAGAAGGTGAATACCGAATACTCGAGCACGGCGAATAGTGTCTAGTAACAGTCCGTTTGCCACGACCTGCATACCGCAGTCTAACAATGACTGGTAGCAAAGCATTAACGGCTCGATTAGCTCATCGTCGCTTTCTATCCAGTTTGAAGTATCTGGGTTCTTACCTGCTAAGTAGTCGCTAATGCCATCGCGGGTTGCGATGAACTTGTCAACGAGTGGACGAAGAAGGGCGCGGTATGGCTCGTTGGCGTCGCCGACTTTTTCGCGTAACGCGTCGTTGCAGTCGTACATTGAAAGCTCAACTTGTAAGCGATCAAGATCAATAGCGAAAAGTTTGGCTGCACGCTTTCTGGCAAGTAAGAGTACTTGCTCAGTCACTTTTGACGTTACAAATGGGTTACCGTCTCTGTCGCCGCCCATCCAAGAACTAAATTGAACAGGAGAAGCATCTAGCGGCAGTGAAACCTCATAATCTTCATTTAAACGGCCGTCAAGCTCGCGCATGAAATCAGGTACCGCTTCCCACAATGAGTTTTCAATAACCGAGAAGCCCCAGCGCGCCTCATCAACAGGTGTAGGGCGTACAGAACGAATTTCTTCAGTGTGCCAAGCCTGTGCAATAAGGTCGGCAATGCGGGTTTCAATTTTTTTACGCTCAACGTCATTAAGCGATTCTTGGTGAATGGCCTGAAGGCAGTTCGCCAATTCTTTATGTTTGTGGATAAGTGTACGGCGCGTAACTTCAGTAGGGTGCGCGGTCAGTACAAGATCGATGTTCAGTTTTGCAACCGCATCCTGCACTTTTTCAGCTGTTAATTCAGCTTTATCTAGGTGTTTGAACAGTGCATCTATCGATGCATCAACATTCATTGCCGCATTGTATTCTTGCTCAGCAATGTTGCCCAAATTCAAGAATTGTGCGAATGCACGGCCAACAGTAAGCAAATCGCTGTCAGACATTGTTTTGAAAGTTTCTTTCAGTTCTTCGCTACAGGTAGCGTCGCCCTGATAAGAAGCTCGGCCGCCTTTACGAATCTTTTCAATACGGTCTAGCCACTCTTGACCCAATTGATTTTTGATTGTTTCACCAAGGGTCTTACCTAGGTATCGAACGGTATCTTTCAGTTCAGCATCGTAGTGTGTTTGCATGCTATCCTCCTAAATATATGGCCTTAACCATACTGTGTCCTTTGCGACTTGTCTAACCACTTTCGGTTATAATTTACAACATTTTGATACTTTTGCACCCCAGTTAACATTGCTCAAAGCAAGATATTTTGTGGTGTGATACACTCTTGCACCGGAAAATGCAGAAACATTCTCGCGACATGCGTTTTGTTTGAAATTTGTACTGCATTTGTAATTTAATTTCAGGAGTTCTTGTGACTGATACATTCAATACAGTAGAAACCCAAGCAAGTTACGGCATTGGTTTTCAAATGGGTCAACAATTACAATCAAATCCGTTTGACGGACTAGCGATTGACGCTGTTGTAGCTGGCCTAAAAGACGCCTTCGCAGGTCAAGCGCCTCAGGTTGATAACGACACACTACGTGATGCGTTTGGCGAAATTCACAAGCGTATGCAAGCGGCTAAAGAAGAAGCGAGCAAAGCGGTTATTGAAGAAGGCACAAAGTACCTTGAAGAAAATGCGAAGCGTGACGAAGTAACCGTTACTGAATCTGGTCTTCAGTACGAAGTTATCACTGAAGGTGACGGTGAAACGCCAGTTGCGGCTAGCACTGTACGTGTTCACTACCACGGTACACTTATCAACGGTACCACTTTTGACAGCTCTTACGAGCGCGGCCAGCCAGCTGAATTCCCAGTAGGCGGCGTTATTAAAGGTTGGACTGAAGCACTTCAACTTATGAAAGTAGGTGCTAAGTACCGTTTATACGTGCCACATGATCTTGCTTACGGTGAGCAAGGTGCGGGCGCAGCTATTGCACCATACAGCACGCTTATCTTTGACGTAGAGCTTCTAGACGTTCTAGGTTAATGTGTTGTTCACAGGTGTGCAGTTCTGTACACCTGTGTTCCATCTTTTCTTATTCATAGTTCATAACGTTTTAAAAACTAGCCCGCACTTCGTTAAATTTAGCGATATGGCCTAATGTTTCTTTCTCCTATCTGTTTTCTTCTCTCTCTTTTCTCGTAAATACATAGTAAAACTAAATTTGGCACGTTGTTTCATTGGTGTCGCCTTGCGTTTGCGATATGCTAGGTTTCATCTGCTCCGAGTTGTTATCAGTGGCTTCGGCATTACAATAGCCCCACGCTCAAATAAGGAAAATTATTATGGTTATCAAGCCTAAAGTGAGAGGCTTCATTTGTACAAACGCGCACCCTGTTGGCTGTGCAACGGCGGTTGACGAACAAATTGCTTATGTAGAAGCAAAAGGCGACTTAGGCGAAGGCCCAAAAAATGTTTTGGTAATTGGTAGCTCAACGGGATACGGCTTAGCATCACGCATTACTTCTGCGTTCGGCTATGGCGCTAAAACGCTGGGTGTGTGTTTTGAAAAAGCACCAACGGAACGCAAAACGGGTACTGCCGGTTGGTACAACACCGCTGCATTCCACGAAAAAGCCAAAGCAAAAGGCTTGTATGCAGAAACTATTAATGGCGATGCGTTTTCTGATGAAATCAAAAATGAAACCATCGAAAAAATCAAAGCTGAAATGGGCAAGGTTGATTTGGTTATTTATAGCCTTGCATCCCCGCGTAGAACCGACCCAGAAACAGGCGTGACGTATAAATCTACGCTTAAGCCTGTAGGGCAGGCGTACACTACGAAAACCTACGATACTGATAAAGACAAAGTGCATGAAGTATCGCTAGAGCCAGCCAACGACGAAGAAATCCTTAACACCATCAAAGTGATGGGCGGTGAAGATTGGGAACGCTGGATGGACTTTTTGCGTGAAGCCGATGTGCTTGCTGAGGGCTGTAAAACTACCGCATATACCTATATCGGTAAAGAACTAACATGGCCTATTTATGGTCAGGCGACGATTGGTAAAGCGAAAGAAGACCTAGATCGCGCTGCCGCAGCCATTATTGGTAAAAACAGTGATTTGCTTGTGCAAGCCAATGTGAGCTCGTTGAAAGCACTAGTAACGCAGGCAAGCTCAGCCATTCCTGTAATGCCTCTGTATATTTCACTTATTTACAAAGTGATGAAAGAGGAAGGCACCCACGAAGGGTGCATTGAGCAGATTCACGGCTTGTTCACACAGTGCCTGTTCGGCAATACACCAACGTTAGATGAAGCAAATCGCTATCGCATGGATGGAAAAGAGACTAACGATGCAACACAGGCAAAAATTAAGGCGCTTTGGGATCAAGTGACACAAGAGAACTTTCATGACTTAAGTGACTACAAAGGTTACAACCATGAGTTCTTAAAACTGTTCGGTTTCGACATTTCAAGCGTTGATTACGACAGTGAAGTTGACCCAATGGTTAATTGGTAAAACCTAAACTTACCATTAATTAACCTAATGCTTATATGCGCAAAAGCCGTCTGATTTGACGGCTTTTTTGTACCTGATTACAAGTTGATACGGCGTATGGATTCGCAAAATGTAAATGAATAAGACCAAAGGTTTACATTAAATTGTAGAAAAATTTGCCTTTATCTTGAAATAGCGTGGCACAAACGTATGGGTTAATGCTAAAATCCCGAAATTAAGTAGGGGTCTTTTCTGCCTCTACCAAAACGGCAGTGGCGATTGCAGCAACACAACAATAATAATAAGTGTGAATTTCTGCTGGTGGTCTATAAAGAAAGGGCGAGTAAGCGTCCGCAAAAAGGAATTATGCGTTACGGCTTCATAACAGGCTGACCGTAGCAATTGCAGCAAGTTCCATCAATCAACAACGAAAAGGTGTTCTACACCTGTTAATAGTGCGCTTTTGCATGCTGACAGGCAGGTTTTCTGCGGTCATGCAAAAGGGTATTTCTATTAGAGTAGTGCGATTACATATGATAAAAATCAAGAAAGGTCTCGACCTCCCAATTGAGGGAGCGCCAAAGCAGGAGATTGCTGATGCATCTGCTGCAACGCGCGTTGCCATTCTGGGAGAAGAATATGTGGGTATGCGCCCTACCATGCACGTCCAAGTTGGCGATGTAGTGAAGAAAGGTCAGGTTCTTTTTGAAGATAAAAAGAATCCTGGCGTTAAATTCACTGCCCCAGCAGCGGGTGAAGTGGTAGAGGTTAACCGTGGTGCAAAACGTGTTCTTCAGTCTGTAGTTATCAAAGTGAACGGCAGCGATGCTGTGACATTTGATAAAATTGCAGCTGACCAGATCGCGAGCGCAACACGCGAGCAGCTTCAGTCAATCCTTGTAGAGTCAGGCATGTGGACAGCGTTCCGTACACGTCCATTTAGCAAATCTCCTAAGCTAGACTCTGTTCCAAGTTCAATTTTCGTTACAGCAATGGATACCAATCCACTAGCAGCAGATCCTGCAGTGATTATTGCTGAGCGCCAAGACGATTTCGTAAATGGTCTTAAAGCAATAACGCAATTGAGCGGTGGCAAGACTTACGTTTGTAAAGCGGCAGGTGCTTCTGTTGCTACTGGCGATGCGGCAGTTGATGTTGAAGAATTTGGCGGTCCTCACCCTGCGGGCCTACCGGGTACTCACATCCACTTCCTTGATTCTGCTGGCATGAACAAAACGGTTTGGCACATCAACTACCAAGACGTAATGGCTATTGGTGCGTTGCTGACCTCTGGCGAGCTAGATAACCGTCGTGTTATTTCACTTGCAGGTCCTGCTGCAACCAACCCACGCCTAGTGCGCACTGTAATTGGCGCAGACTTGACCGAGCTTACTGCTAACGAGCAAGTAGACGGTGAAGTACGTGTTATCTCTGGTTCTGTACTTAACGGTACGACAGCGATGGGCGTTCACGGTTTCCTTGGCCGTTTCCACACCCAAGTTTCACTACTAAAAGAAGGTCGCGAGAAAAAGCTATTTGGCTGGATCACTCCAGGTTCAGATAAGCACTCAGTGACTCGTGCTTACTTAGGTCACCTAAGTGGCAGCAAGAAATTTGATATGACAACAACTACCAATGGTTCTGAACGTTCTATGGTTCCAATTGGTAATTACGAACGCGTTATGCCCCTAGATATCATTCCTACGCTTCTGCTTAGGGACCTGATTTCTGGTGATACTGACGGTGCTCAGACGTTGGGTTGCTTAGAGCTGGACGAAGAAGATTTGGCATTGTGTACTTATGTATGCCCTGGCAAATACAACTACGCTCCTATCTTACGCGACTGTTTGACCACGATAGAGAAAGAGGGTTAAGTCATGGGTTTAAAAGCGTATTTAGAAAAAATCGAACCAAACTTCGAACCAGGTGGTAAGCATGAAAAGTGGTATGCGCTTTACGAAGCTGCGGCGACCATTTTCTACACCCCAGGTAAAGTAAACAAAGCTAACACGCACGTGCGTGACAGCATTGACCTTAAGCGCATCATGATCATGGTATGGATGGCAACATTCCCAGCTATGTTCTTTGGTATGTATAACATTGGTTTCCAAGCGCAAGAAGCTATTGCTGCTGGCGCAGGAACACTACCTGATACGTGGCAAGCAGGCCTATTCGCTGCCCTTGGCGGTGACTTGGCAAATGCGGGTACACTAGGTCTATTCTTCTATGGCGCATGTTTCTGGCTGCCAATCTACGCGGTTACGTTCGCGGTAGGTGGTTTCTGGGAAGTATTGTTCGCGTCTGTGCGCAAGCACGAAGTTAACGAAGGTTTCTTCGTTACATCGGTACTGTTTGCACTAACACTTCCAGCTACTATTCCTCTATGGCAAGTTGCACTAGGTATTACCTTCGGTGTTGTAATTGCTAAAGAAGTATTCGGTGGTACAGGTCGTAACTTCCTTAACCCAGCATTGTCTGGTCGTGCATTCCTTTACTTTGCGTATCCTGCACAAATTTCAGGTGACCAAGTATGGGTAGCGGCAGATGGCTATTCTGGTGCAACGTCTCTAAGCCAAGCGGCTTCTGGCAACCTTGATTACGCGAACATGGATCAGTGGATGAACAGCTTCATCGGTACTATTTCAGGTTCAGCGGGTGAGGTGTCCACCCTTGCTATTATTCTTGGTGGCTTGTTCATCATGTACATGCGTATAGCAAGCTGGCGCATTGTTGCTGGTGTAGCAGTTGGTGTGGCGTTCTTCGCAACTTTGCTAAACCTAATCGGCAGCGATACTAACCCTATGTTTGCAATGCCTGCTCATTGGCACTTTGTTGTTGGTGGTCTTGCTTTTGGTATGTTCTTTATGGCGACAGACCCAGTTTCTGCGTCGTTCACAAACCAAGGTAAGTGGGCTTACGGTATCTTCATTGGTTTCATGACGGTACTAATCCGCGTCCTAAACCCAGCCTTCCCTGAAGGTGTAATGCTAGCAATTCTATTTGCTAACTTGTGGGCGCCACTGTTCGACTATTTCGTCGCACAAAGCAATATCAAGCGGAGGGTAGCACGTGTCGGCTAAGAAAGAATCTTTAGGCAAAACGGTAGGTATTGTTGTTGCCGTATGTTTAGTTTGTTCAATTGTTGTTTCTGGCGCGGCTGTTGGCCTTCGCTCTCTACAACAAACAAACGCAGCTCTAGATAAAAAGAGCAACATTCTTAATGCTGCAGGCCTTTATGAAATGGGCATGAGCAATAGCGCAATTGAAAGCACGTACAGCGAGCGAGTAGAGCAGCGTTATGTAAATCTTGACGAAGGTACTTTCGTAGAAGCGCCTAAGCCAGATTACGATATGTATAAAGCAGCCAAAGAAACTGAGTACAGCACTAAGGTAACTAACAGCAATGTTGGTTTTCAACGCCGCCCTAACGTGGCAAGTGTTTACTTAGTTCGCGACGACGCAGGTGATGTATCTCGTATCATCCTTCCTGTGCACGGCAGCGGCCTTTGGGATCTTATGTACGGTTTCTTAGCGGTAGACGCAGACGGCCAAACGGTTCGCGAGCTTATTTACTATCAGCAAAAAGAAACGCCAGGACTAGGTGGTGAAGTGCAAAACCCTGCTTGGCAGGACAAATGGGACGGCAAAGAGCTTTACGAAAATGGCGAAGTTGCTATTCGCGTAGTGAAAAATGCTAACCCTAGCAATCCTCACACTATCGATGCGCTTTCAGGTGCAACCCTAACCAGCAACGGTGTTGAAAACACTATTCGTTACTGGGTAGGCGAGCAAGGCTTCGGCCAGTTCCTGAAGAACCAAGCATGGCGTTCATAAGGGAAGTCTCATGGCAGATACTAAAGAAATGAAAAAGGCCCTCTTTGGGCCAATCCTGGACAACAACCCGATCGCCCTACAGGTATTGGGTATCTGTTCAGCACTGGCAATTACTACTAAGCTGGAAACAGCATTGGTAATGTCGCTTGCGCTTACAAGCGTTGTAGCGTTCTCAAACTTGTTTATTTCACTAATTCGTAACCAGATCCCATCTAGCGTTCGAATTATTATCCAGATGACCATCATTGCATCGTTGGTAATCGTTGTTGACCAAATTCTGAAAGCGTATTCGTATGAAATATCGAAGCAGCTGTCGGTATTCGTTGGTCTGATTATTACTAACTGTATCGTAATGGGTCGTGCTGAAGCTTACGCCATGAAGAGCCCACCTCTGATGAGCTTCCTTGATGGTATTGGTAACGGCTTGGGTTACTCTTTCATTCTAATTGTTATTGGTACAATTAAAGAGCTATTTGGTTTCGGTACTATTTTAGGTTTCGAAATCCTTCCACTGGTTCAAAACGGTGGCTGGTATCAGGGTAACGGTTTGTTAATCCTACCATTCAGCTCATTCTTCTTAATCGGCGGTATGATTTGGTTTATCCGTACTATCCGTCCAGAGCAAGTAGAGCCTAAGGAGTAAGTCATGGAACATTATTTGTCGTTATTTGTTCGCTCAATTTTCGTTGAGAACATGGCGTTATCACTTTTCTTGGGTATGTGTACATTCCTAGCGGTATCTAAGAAAGTTAAAACTGCTATGGGTCTTGGTGTTGCAGTTATCGTGGTACTAGGTATCTCTGTACCCGTTAACCAAGTTATTTATGTAAACATTCTTGCTCCAGGCGCACTAGCATGGGCAGGTTTCCCAGAAGCTGACCTAAGCTTCCTTAACTTCCTAACGTTTATCGGTGTTATCGCGGCGTTGGTACAGATTCTAGAGATGAGCTTAGACAAGTTCTTCCCTGCGCTTTACAACGCATTAGGAATCTTCCTTCCGCTAATTACCGTTAACTGTGCAATCTTCGGTGGTGTGGCGTTCGCGGTACAGCGTGAATACAACTTCACTGAAAGTATCGTATACGGCGTAGGTAGTGGTATGGGCTGGGCACTAGCAATTGTATTGCTAGCGGCAGTGCGTGAAAAGCTGAAGTATGCTGACATGCCTGATGGTGTTCGTGGTCTTGGTTCTGTATTCATGATCGCTGGCCTAATGGCACTTGGCTTCCAGTCATTCACTGGTATTCAGCTGTAATAGAGCTCGGGAGCATATAAATGAATAATGTAGAAATATATCTAGGCGTAGGCATGTTCATTGCCATCGTTCTAGCGTTGGTATTTATTATCATGTTTGCCAAGTCTAAATTGGTGCCAAGTGGTGATGTTACTATCACTATCAATGGTGACCCAGATAAGGCAATCAAAACTGCACCGGGTGGCAAACTTCTTGGTGCACTAGCTGACGCAGGTTACTTCGTATCGTCTGCGTGTGGTGGCGGTGGCTCATGTGGCCAGTGTCGTGTAGATGTACACTCAGGTGGTGGTGAAATCCTTCCAACTGAACTAGACCACATCACAAAAGGTGAAGCACGCGAAGGCTGCCGTCTTTCATGTCAGGTTGCTATTAAGCAAGACATGGAAATCGAGCTAGAAGAGTCGGTATTTGGTGTTAAGAAGTGGGATTGTGAAGTTATCTCTAACGATAACAAAGCAACCTTCATCAAAGAACTGAAGCTTAAAATTCCTAACGGTGAAAGCGTACCTTTCCGTGCAGGTGGCTACATTCAGATTGAAGCGCCAGCGCACCACGTTAAGTACAAAGAGTTCGATATTCCTGAAGAATACCGCGGTGACTGGGAGCGTTTTGGCTTCTTCGACATCGAGTCTAAAGTAGACGAAGAGACTATTCGTGCTTACTCAATGGCGAACTACCCAGAAGAAGAAGGCATTATTATGTTGAACGTGCGTATTGCTACGCCGCCACCTAATAACCTAAGCCTACCTGCGGGTAAAATGTCATCGTATATTTGGAGCCTGAAAGAAGGTGACAAAGCGACTATCTCTGGTCCATTCGGTGAATTCTTCGCGAAAGAAACTGACAACGAAATGGTATTCGTAGGTGGTGGTGCTGGTATGGCCCCAATGCGTTCACACATCTTCGATCAGCTTCGTCGCCTTAAGTCTAAGCGTAAGATGAGCTTCTGGTACGGTGCACGTTCACTTCGTGAAATGTTCTATACAGAAGACTTCGACGAGCTAGCAGCAGAAAACGATAACTTTGAGTGGCACGTAGCACTTTCTGATCCTCAGCCAGAGGACAACTGGGAAGGTTACACAGGGTTCATTCACCAAGTACTTCTTGAGAACTACTTGAAAGATCACCCTGCACCAGAAGACTGTGAGTTCTACATGTGTGGACCACCTATGATGAACGCGGCCGTAATCAACATGCTTAAAGATTTAGGTGTTGAGGACGAAAACATCATGCTAGATGACTTCGGTGGCTAAGCTACTCGCTTAAAAACTCAAGCATATTAAAAGGGGCGTAAGCCCCTTTTTCGTTGAAGCAAAACGCATAATGCACATAATACCCGTTTCGTTTTGTGCATATTAGCTAAGGACAACATCGTGATTCGATTTGCTATTCGAATATTCCTCGCCTTTGTTGCGGTAGGTATTCTACTTCTCGCAAGCTGTAGCGACGAAAAAACGCCTGTAGTGCACCTTCAAGGGCAAACAATGGGCACAACCTACAATATAAAATATCTTGTAGCAGAAGCGCCGGTGGAAGGCTTACAAGCTGAAATAGACGCCCGTCTTGTTGAGGTAAACAAGATGATGTCTACTTACGACCCAACGTCAGAACTATCAAGGTTTAATCAATATCGCTATACCGACAACTTTGCTGTGTCGCCTGATACCCTAACCGTGGTAAATGAGGCATTACGCTTGGCTAACCTTAGTGGCGGAGTACTTGATGTTACCGTTGGCCCATTGGTTAATTTGTGGGGGTTTGGCCCAACTAAACGCCCTGAAAAAGTACCAAGCCAGACAGACATCGACGATATTCGCGAATATGTGGGTTATAAGAAGCTGTCAACCACGCCTACAGGATTAAAGAAAAGTCACCCAATGCTTTATGTCGACTTGTCGACTATTGCTAAAGGCTTTGGCGTCGATGAAGTGGCAGAGATCCTTGAAAAGCATGGCATTGAAAACTACCTTGTAGAAATAGGCGGTGAAATGCGCGTGAAAGGGGAACGCGGCGACGGCAGTGAGTGGCTGATTGCCATTGAAAAGCCAGTTACCACTGAACGCGCTGTTCAAAAAGTTGTCTCAATAGGGGAAAATGCGGTTGCTACATCGGGTGACTACCGCAACTATTACGAAGAAGACGGCGTTCGTTATTCGCACTTAATCGACCCCACAACGGGCAAACCTATCTCACATAACCTGGTTTCGGTTACTGTTGTTCATCCTTCTTCAATGACGTCAGATGGTTTGGCTACGGCGTTCAATGTAATGGGATGGGAACAAGCGATAGCGGTTGCTGAGCAAGAACAACTCGCTGTATTCCTCATTCGTCGCACAGAAGACGGATTTGAAGAGTATGCATCGCCAGAATTTGATAAACTGGTCACAGTTCATAATTAGGGGGTAGCAATGTCTACATTCATTCTTGCTTTTGGTTTCTTTCTCACAATGGTACTGGCTATGGCCGTAGGCTACCTTTTTCAGAAAAAATCAATTTCTGGAAGCTGTGGTGGCTTAGGTGCACTAGGCATAGAAAAAGCCTGTGACTGTCCAGAACCGTGTGACCGTAAAAAGTCACGAATGGAAAAAGAAGAAGCCCGCCAGAAAAAACTAAACGAGTGGAAGCAGAACCAAATTTTGTAATGCTTAACCCACCGTTGGTTTAAGGTTTAAAAGCGCTGTTTGATACTAATCGACAGCGCTTTTTTTGTGGGCATATCTATTACGTTCTTTAATATTGAGATCTATTGACGTTGTTTCGATAAATTCGCTCACACTGTGACATTGGTTGAAATGTAGCTAGCCGAGCCATCAATTTTTTGGGAGATCACAACGAAATAGTGTAATTCGGCACTAATAATAATATACTGTCTTTTTATACAGTTTTGCGTAAGCACGTAAAGAACAAAGGCACGTAATGCGAAAAATTATCCACGTCGACATGGATTGTTTTTACGCCGCAGTTGAAATGCGCGACAACCCAGCCTTGCGCGATATTCCCATTGCGATAGGCGGCAGTGCCGACCGTCGAGGGGTTATTTCTACCTGTAACTATCCCGCCCGAAAATTTGGTGTGCGCTCAGCTATGGCTACAGCGTATGCTTTAAAGCTATGCCCAAACTTGACCCTCGTAAAAGGGCGCATGGATGTGTACGCTGCCGAGTCGCAAAAAATACGTAAGATATTTGCTGATTATACCGACCTCATTGAGCCTTTATCATTAGATGAAGCCTACCTAGATGTGACTAACAGTGAATTTTGCGGTGGCAGCGCCACGTTAATTGCTGAAGAAATACGTGAACGCATTAAAAATGAACTTGGGCTTACAGCTTCAGCAGGTGTTGCGCCTTGTAAGTTTGTGGCAAAAGTGGCGAGCGATGAAAATAAGCCCGATGGAATTTGTGTTATTACTCCTGATAAGCTCGATGAGTTTGTACGCGAAATGCCACTAAAGAAAATACCGGGCGTAGGCAAAGTCACCATGCAAAAGCTTCAGCGTATGGGGCTTAATACCTGCGACGATGTTCGCCAATACCCTTTTGAGCGCATTCAAAAAGAGCTGGGTAAATTTGGCAGTGTGCTGTGGGAGCGAGCTCACGGTATTGATGAACGTGAACTATCGGTATCTCGTGAACGCAAGTCTATTGGTGTGGAGCGTACGTTAAGCGAAGACATCCACACCTTCGAGCAGTGCATTGACTTCTTGCCACATTTATTTGAAAAGCTTCAAGAGCGAATGGAAAATCACAAGAAGCGAACGGGTAAGCCTGTACGTATTCGCACGCAGGGCGTTAAGCTTAAGTTTAACGACTTCCAACTAACTACGGTAGAGCACCGCTGTGCCACGCTTGATGAAGCGTATTTTCGCACGTTAATGCAGGAAGCCTTCGAACGAGCAACAGGGCGGGGTATTCGTCTTGTTGGCGTTCATATAGGTCTTGCTGCCGATCAATCAACACAGCAATTGGTGTTACCTTTTGAACCGATTTAGCCAATAAGCTCACTTGTTAAGTACTAACATGAGTAGCCTCAATCTAACCACTTGTTATACTTAACGCACTGATACTATGCGATAGACTGACAGTTTTGTATTACCCGATTAAAGGCCAATCCCACAGAGTTTAGTTTCTAAGACCATTTAATCTTTGGCAAATGAAAGCGGTTGGCTAACCCTTACTATTTTTTCCCACTTTAATGAAGGACGTTATGGACTCGAAAGAACTTAAAACCCCTGGTCGCTACAAACATTACAAAGGTAATTTATACGATGTATACGAAGTGGCGACGCATTCAGAAGATGAAAGTAAGCTAGTGGTATACCGCCCATGCTACGGCGAAAAAGCGCTTTGGGTTCGTCCCCTAGATATGTTTGTTGAGTCGGTTGAAAAAGACGGAGAAACACTCACCCGTTTTGCTTATGTTGGCAATATTCCCGATGATGAAAAAATGATCTAATTGTGAAATTAGGTCATAGTGTAAGAGGTCTTTAATAAACAGGCTTCTTACAAGGAAATAATAATGAAAACTGCACCTCGTCTTAGCGCACACATTTTGGCTGCGTTTATTGCTTCGAGCCCTTTGGTTTATTCAACGATTAATCCCGCAAATGCACAAGATAGATTTGCCGATGTCGAAGTTAAAGCGACAGCGATAAAAGGCTCAGTGCACATGCTTACAGGTGCAGGTGGAAATATCGGCGTATCTGCTGGGGAAGACGGTGTTTTGATCATCGACGATCAATTTGCGCCGCTTGCAGAAAAGATAGCGGCCCAGCTTGGTGAGCTCGGGAGTGACAAGCCAAAGTATGTGATAAACACACATTATCACGGCGACCACACAGGCTCTAATGCGTTTTTCCACAGCCATAAAGGCGCGACCATTCTGGCACACGAAAATGTGCGTGTTCGCCTAGCTAACGATGAAAAGATAAAACCGGAAGCGCTGCCAACTATCACCTATGAAGACGGAATAAAAATTTACTTCAATGGTGAAACCCTTCACGTGATGCACTTAGCAGTAGGCCACACCGACGGCGATAGCGTAGTGTGGTTCGAGCAACCCAACGTTATGCACACCGGCGACTTGTTCTTTAATGGTCGCTTTCCCTACATCGACCAAGGTGCTGGCGGTAATGTGGAAGGCTATATGGACTCAGTAAAACAGCTGCTTGCTAAAATAGACGATGAAACCGTTATTATTCC
This sequence comes from Alteromonas marina, assembly GCF_000808575.1. GTDB lineage: Bacteria > Pseudomonadota > Gammaproteobacteria > Enterobacterales > Alteromonadaceae > Alteromonas > Alteromonas marina_A. The sequence continues at coordinate 86,771 of NZ_JWLW01000002.1, read as the reverse complement.
TGGCCACGGCGACATCAGTAACAAGCAAGAATACAGCGCATTTTTAGCTATGATCTCTGAAACGTTCAGCTACGTTAAGGCACTTAAGCAAGACGGCAAAACCCTCGATGAAGTTAAATCGATGGGCTTAGACGATAAGTGGGCCGACTGGAGCTGGAATTTCATCAATGAAGAGAAGTGGATAACTACACTCTATACTGATGCCTAAATAGTATTGGTTACACTTTAATATCGAGCGAGTGTGCAGGGGAGTTTTCTTTACGACCCTGCAATTTCGTTAAAATGGCACTATCACTGGGTTTTTGAGGACTAACTTCAAAGACAATAGGTTAGGAAACGCAGGTTTACGAGCACCAAGTCTAGGGGCTAAAGCTGCCAAACGTCTACTAAGCGGTTTCTCGTATTTTAAGCTCAAAGGGTAGAACTTGGCTCGCTTGTTCAACGTCTTCGCCCTCTATTAGCGATATCAATGATTCAGCTGCCATTTCTGCCATCTTACGGCGCGGGACTGATACGGTGGTTAGGGCAGGGTAAATTGAGCGCGCAAAACTCAAGTCGTTGAAACCGCAGATATCAATATCCTTACCAGGCTTGATACCTCGTCTATTACATTCCATCACCGCGCCAGCAGCAAGCTCGTCACTCACAAAAAATAGCGCATCAGTATCCGGCCATTTATGCAGTGTTTCTGAAAGAAGCTCAGCACCAGCTTGAAATGTGGCGTCGGCTCTAGAAGAAACATATCGCTCGGCGGACAACTCAGCATTGTCCAGTGCGGTTGCCCAGCCCTGTTTTCTCAATATTGCGCGCCAATCTAAAAACAAAGAGCAAAAAGCAATGTTGCGGCGCCCTTTATCGATGAGATGTTGGGTCATAGATTGGGCTGCTAATTCGTTATTTACCCCATAGTTAATATCAAAGGGCTCACTAGAAATATCCATAATTTCGGCCACAGGCGTCCCTGTGGCTAGCAGCATTTTTCTCGTTTCTTCTGTATGGCGCGTCGAAGTAAGAATGAAGCCACTCACGTTCTGTTGAATGTAAGATTCGACAGTACGTTCCTCGCCAAGCTCGGTATAGGTCGAGTCGCCAATCATCAGTGCATAATTGGCTTTGTCGGCAACGGCCTTTACGCCTAACATCACATCGTTAAACACATTGTTTCCAAAAGACGGAAGCAATAACGCGATGGTTCTATTATTGTCTGAGCATAATGACTGGGCGGCGCGGTTCGGAATATAGTTTAGCTCTCGCGCTGCATTTTTGATCTTAAGGGCGAGTGATTTAGAAATGCCACTAGAATTATTAAGCGCGCGAGATACGGTAGTTTTGTGAACCCCCAAATGATTGGCTACGTCTGATATTTTTGTGCGTGACTTTTTTACCTTACTCATTCTTCGATCTTTTTATGTGCTGCTAGGTCCGCTAATCCGCGCGGAAGTGAGTGTTAATGTCGTGATGTTTAATTCGATATCAAAGGGCGTATAAAGTCTTCCGCCTGCTGAGAAACACACTCGAAAGTTTGTGTAACATCAATAATGAATGCGTTGTCTTTAGAAGGCAGCTCTAAGGCTGCAAACTGGCTTTCGAGCATAGCATCACCGTTAAAAAAATGCTCCCGTTGTTTTAATCGCGCACTAAGCACAGACTGTGACGCATGAAGGTAAATAAAGTGGCAGTGAGGCGCGATATCTTTGGTTAGCACGTCACGATAGGCTGAGCGCAGCGCTGAACAGCTTATAACCACGTTCCGGCCGGCGTGAATGTGTTGCTTGGCAATCATGTTTAACGTAATTAACCACTCCCATCTGTCTGCATCCTGCAGTGGTATACCTGAAGACATTTTCTCTACGTTTGCCTCGCTATGGTAACGATCTCCTTCTTCGAAAGGCATGTCAAAACGTTGGGCTAAATGCTGGCTCAATGTCGATTTTCCCGTCCCTGAAACTCCCGAAACGAAAAATACATGGCAATGGGTCATAAGCTTATCTCTTACATTAAAATTCAGGAGTACATCAAGAGCGAGTTATTTGGTCTCCATCTTACTCATAAATATTAGTTTGGAAACCGGTTGCGTTCAAGGGGTGATTATAATAGTGTTACCAGATAGCTATCTTGTATTAATAAATATTTAACATTGGCTGGGTTTTTCAACTTAGCTTGTAAAGGTAGCGGGTGATTTCCGTATTATGGCTTCGTCGACATGAAGACAATGTCACTAACAGGTACCAGAGAGCACGTATGACCGATACTTTTTCCCTTCTTTTTGTCGCCATTTGTAGCATTGTGCTTCTCACATATTTAGTTGTAGTTAGAAAAGTTCATGCTTTTATCGCTATCCTTGTGGCAGCAGCGTTTGTTGGCCTGGGTACGGGAATGCAAGCGGCCGACGTACTGGCTTCCATGCAGTCAGGCATGGGCAACACGCTGGGATTTGTAGCGACCATTGTTGGTCTTGGTGCTATGTTCGGGCAATTCTTAGAAGAATCCGGCGGCATTGATAGGCTTTCGCAAACTATCAACAATAAATTTGGTGATAAGAATAGTCAGTGGGCGGTTGTGTTAACGGGGTTTCTTGTTGCTATACCTGTCTTCTTTGAAGTGGGGCTTATCATATTAATGCCTCTTATTTATTCGTTAGCAAAGAAATCAGGAAAGTCGCTTATTTATTACGGAATCCCGCTCACAGCAGGACTCGCTGTCACTCACGCTTTTATTCCTCCAACACCAGGACCTGTAGCGGTAGCTTCAATTTTAGGGGCGGATATCGGCTTAGTCATTTTGTTCGGCTTTATCGTTGGTATTCCTTGCGCCTGTTTAGCCGGCCCAATTTACGCAACATTTTTAGCGAAACGCCTGCACGTACCTGTCCCAAACCATATCATTGAAGCTTCACATAAAAAGCCAATGGAACTCCCCAGCTTTGGTTCAGTTGCGGCGCTACTGACATTTCCGCTAGTGGCTATTCTGGTGGGTACGTTGGCAAAGTTTACGCTTTCCGAAGGTGTCTTGAAGGAGGCGTTGCTATTTATTGGGCATCCCTTTATCGCCCTGACCATTGCAACCATTGCTTGTTTTAAAGTGCTAGGGAAGAAGCAAGGCTTATCAAGCGAACAAATTAGAAACATTGCATCAAGAGGGTTAGAGCCGGTTGCCTTAGTCATACTGGTGACAGGCGCGGGTGGCATGTTTAAACAAGTGCTCATCGATTCTGGGGCGGGGCAGGTCTTCGCCGATGTTGTCGCATTATCGCCGCTCCCACCATTGGCAGCCGGGTTTCTTATCGCAATTTCAGTCAGAATTATTCAGGGCTCGGCTACGGTGGCCATGTTAACGGCTGCTGGTTTAATGGGCCCTGTAGTGCAGGAACTGGCGTTTTCACCATCAGTACTCGCCCTGATGACAATTGCAATAGCGGCAGGCGCTACGGCCATGTCTCACGTGAACGATACGGGGTTTTGGATCGTAAACCGTTATTTTGATATTTCTGTGAAAGACACGTTTGTGTCTTGGACGTGTATGGCCACCCTAATAGGTTTTATTGGGCTTTTTCTCGTACTAATGCTTGGTTTATTTGTCTAATGTCCCAAGCGGCTCAGACCCACTTGAATCGTTTTTGTGGAAACCGGTTTCAAGTTTTTGCAGCTCAAATGGCTTTAAGATTCACCATTTGAGGCATTATTACTAAACGTCTGTATATAAAGCTGCTCTACTTTATCTCGCGCCCATTGGGTTTTTCTAAGAAACTTAAGTGACGATTTAATCGAAGGATCGTTATTAAAGCAGTTCACTTTGATGCGGTAATACAATCCATCCCATCCGTAACGCTCGTGAAGTTGCGTGACGATTTTCTCTAGCGTTAAGCCATGTAAGGGATTATTAGGTTGTTGATTCATAAAGTGCCGCTGCTTGTTCTAAATTAAGACCCTATTCTAGCACGAACCCACTTGCTGCGTATCAATGCGCTAGGCTTTACTTTCAATTGTTTCACCCGTAGGTATTTGTTTTGTGTTCGGTATCAAAGGTTGGCTAGCGTCGTTCACTTTCGTCGATGGACTTCGCACTACTCTAGGCTTTCGCGGTGTTTTATAAAGCGGCCAAATAAGCTGTTCTTTCCAGTTGGCGTAAAACATACCCTCAATACCGTATTGTGCAGGATACTGTCTGGTGATTTTAGCGGTTCCAAATAGTACATCCCAGAAGAACAACAGGTTTCCATAATTACCTTTATAGTTGGTCACGCCGTCATCGGCTTTTAATCCGTGATGCGCACTATGTGTTGAAGGCGTTGATATCGTGCGTTCAATTACCCAGGCTACAGGATGTAACCACCGAATATTGTAAAGTCTCTTATCCCATTTCCACTCCGCGTGGGCGCCAGTGATAACGGTAAGTTTAATCACCAAGTAAAAGGCATAGGTCCAACCCAATCCTAGGTAAATTAGTGCACCGGAAAACCATAGCGAAGGCATAAACAGGTAATAGAAAAAGTTATTTCTGTAAATAATGCGAACGCTCATGTACTTAGCGTTATGGTGGGCTCTATGTAAGTTGTAAAGAAATCGAGTGGAATGTGAAAGCCTATGCCACCAATATTGCATCATGTCATCGAAAATCAAAAGTAGCGCTATGTGCAAGAGAATAGGGGAATCTACAAGTATTCCCTGATATTGGGGAAATGCTAGTGCCATCATTGTTGCAGAACAAAATAGAACCAGTGGCTGAGTTACAATAAATAAGAGTAACGTACCTATGAGCTCTACTTTTCCATCATCGCTCACTTCTGTCGCTTTTTTAAATAGCTTACCGTTCTTCGCTTCCAGCAAAGCAAACGTGATAAAAACCGCTAAAATTGCCCATTGATAACCCATGTAATAACTCCCACCGAGAGATTGTTGAGAGTGAATTTACATTGCGTTAACATGCGAGAATATATACTTGTATAGATTTGAATGTCATGTCTTACATTCACGGCATACAGCAAACCATTATGCCTGACGAATACGTCGAGCTTTGTTTGCCCTTTGGAACGCTAAGAACCTATGCGGCTACTTCGACCATCCACGAAAGGGGAATTAAAAACAAAGGGTTGTCTCTTGTGGTATCAGGAGAAGTAAAGATTGGTAATTATGGCCTGGACGGCAGTTATCAAATTACTACTGTATTGCGACGAGGAGATACGTTTGGCGAGTTCACATTATATGCATCACTTGCAAGAACGCATCACGCTGAAGCGCTAACGGAATGTAAAGTTTTACAAATCCCTGAACCTGCTTATCGTTCTCTCACAAGCCAACACCCAGCGATTACAGAATTCATCACCCGTTCACTGGCAATAAAGCTTCATTCGGCGCTGGAAAGGTTGGATGATATTCGACGTTTACCTACTCACGTCCAGTTAGCTAAGCTAATTTATCAATCGTATCTTACATCTAAGCACGTCTTTATACCCTTAAGGCAAAGCGATTATGCTGAAAGGTTGGGCGTTACCGTACTTACCGCACATAAATCGTTAACTAAGCTGTATGCTCTAAAGTTGATTGAAAAGCGCTACGGGGGCGTGGCTATTACCCATGTCGAGCGACTGGAAGGTTTTTTAAAAGAAAGTTCGTCACTATTACCATTGTAAGAGCGGTTAATGCGCTCCACATGCGAGAGCGCCAAAAGACCCTCCCTCAAATTTATTCCACGCCCGTGGCAACTCATGCATCAAGTATTACGCTGGCTTTAGCCCGCCTAAAATAATGTGCTGGATGTCGCTTAGCGTGCTCTCGAAGAAAGCGGGATCGCTTAAATCTTTACCAGTTACGGCTTTGATCTGCACGCTGAAATCGGCGTAATGCTGAGTAATGGCCCAAATGCTGAATATCAAGTGTATAGGATCAACAGGCTTTAGCTTACCCGCTTCAATCCATTCGATAATGACGGCGCTTTTCGCGTCCAGCAGTGTTTTGAGCGGCGTTTCTAATTCCTTTATTAAAAGAGGGGCACCTTGTACCACTTCCATACAAAAAAGCTTAGATTCAGCGGGATTGTCCCTCGACATTTCAAGTTTTACTTTAATGTAGTCGCTCAGGGTTTCTATAGGGTCTTGTTCTGCTGAAAAGCTCTGAAGAGGCGTTAACCACACATCTAAAAGGTGGGTAATAACCGATAAGTACAAACCCTCTTTACTTTTAAAGTAATACAATAAATTACTTTTTGAGACATTCGCTAACTCAGAAACTTGCTCTACCGTTGTGCCGTTAACGCCGTTTTTTGCAAACAAAGATAGCGCTGCATCCATAATACGTGTGCGCTTTTCTTGAAGCGCCTTTTCTCGCCGCTTTTGGGTTTTAGGGCTAAATGCTCTTACTGTTTTTGTATTTACTTGGTCTTCAGATTTGCTCACTACTCGATTCTTCTTAACCGGATTTCTACAATCTAGCGCATAGTTTACGCGCAGTTTTCTCACCTATAAACCCATTTGCACAAATATGCACCAATTAAGTTCAGTTGCACTGGACTGGATGTTCCAAATTGAACCAAAGGGTCTAATTTAAATTTCGATAACTCTTAAGTTGTTGAAAATTAGAGATTTAATAAATTGGCCTGCTTTATGCTGTTCACTATGTATACCGCCACTTCAATGTTTTGAATTCGGCAACCTTAAAAAAGCGGGGTAAACCGCTTAAAACGCAAACAAGCAGAGGGAACAACATGGATATAGGTGTATTTATTCCAATTGGTAACAACGGCTGGTTAATTTCTAAAAATTCGCCTCAGTTCAAACCTTCCTTCGATCTCAACAAAGAGATTGTAATGAAGGCTGAAAAGTACGATATGGATTTTGCGCTCTCTATGATCAAGCTACGAGGGTTTGGCGGTGAAACCGAATTTTGGGACTACAACTTAGAGTCGTTTACGTTAATGGCAGGCCTTGCCGCAGTTACCTCAAAAATTCAACTATATGCCACGGCTGCCACACTAGTCTTGCCGCCTGCAATCATGGCGCGCATGGCCAGTACCATCGATTCTATCTCTAACGGACGTTTTGGCGTAAACCTAGTCACTGGCTGGCAACGCCCTGAATACTCACAAATGGGTATGTGGCCGGGCGATGAATTTTTCGGTAACCGCTATGAGTATTTGGATGAATACATTCAGGTAGTCAAAGAATTATGGGAAACCGGAAAAAGCGATTTTAAAGGCGAGCATTTCCAAATGGATGATTGCCGAATGTTGCCCAAGCCACAGCGAAAAATTCCACTTATCTGTGCCGGTCAAAGCGCAGCAGGCATGGATTTCTCGGCGCGTCATGCCGACTATAATTTCTGCTTTGGTAAAGGCGTAAATACACCTACCGCTTTTGCACCAACCGCAGCGCGCTTAACTGAAGCGGCTGAAAAACACGGTCGCAGCGTAGGTTCAGCGGTACTTATCATGGTTATTGCCGATGAGACGGATGAAGCCGCCATGGCGAAATGGGAAAGCTATAAAGACGGCAAAGATCAGTCAGCGTTGGACTGGATGGCAACGCAAGGAGCTGCTGATAAGAAATCGGGTAAAGACACTAACATCCGAGACATGACCAACCCAACCTCAGCAGTAAACCTGAATATGGGTACCCTTGTTGGTTCTTACGAATCAGTCGCTTCTATGCTTGATGAAATAGCGACGGTGCCAGGCTGTGAAGGTGTACTGCTTACCTTTGATGACTTCCTTAAAGGTATGGATGATTTCGGCACTAAAATTCAGCCGTTAATGAAGTCCCGTCAGCATCTACTTGAAACATCGGGAGCCGCCTAATGTCTGCCGGTGAAGTATTTGAAGTGTCAGGGTGCTTTCAAGCGCGCCAAACAGGGCAGCCCGTACTACCAGCTAAGCCTGAACCGTTGACGTTAAACCCTGCGGAAACTGCTGTAATTGTGGTGGATTTGCAAAACGCTTATGCCAGTAAAAACGGTTACTTAGATAAAGCGGGTTTTGATGTGTCTACCACGGCACCAGTCATTGAGAATACCATTAAAGTGCTGGAAACGGCGCGGGCTGTTGGTATGCCGGTGGTGTTCTTACAAAATGGATGGGATGCCGACTATAAAGAGGCGGGCGGCCCAGGTTCGCCGAACTGGTATAAATCTAATGCCCTTAAAACCATGCGTAAACAACCAGAGCTTAAGGGCAGTTTGCTTGCCAAAGGCACTTGGGACTATGCACTCGTAGACGCATTAAAGCCTCAAGCCGACGATATCGTTATCCCTAAAACACGTTACAGCGGTTTTTATAACACCAATCTAGACAGCATGCTGCGAGCCCGCGGTATTCGCAACTTAGTGTTTACGGGCATTGCAACCAATGTGTGTGTGGAATCCACGCTGCGCGATGGCTTTCACCTGGAATATTTTGGTGTGGTGTTGGCTGATGCCGCATATCAAGCTGGTCCACCGGATATTCACGAGGCGTCACTTTTTAATATTCAAACGTTTTTCGGGTGGGTGTCTACCACCGCGCAGTTCTGTGAAGTGTTTGATGGAGCGAATTAGGCGCTTTCTTCTTAGCTTCTACTAGCCACACAGACAAAAACAACACGATAAATCAGTTAGCACGAATTGAAGTAAACCACTTATAGGCGCTAGGCAGCAATGCATAGAAAGCGCAATGAAAAGGATAAGAACATGCCAAAGAAAGCCATTATTCCAGCAGGTACATCAACGCCAATAGCCCCTTTTGTTCCAGGCTCTATGGCTGACAATATTCTGTATGTGTCAGGTACCTTACCGTTTGATGAAAACAACGACGTAGTCCACGTGGGCGATGCTGAGGCACAAACGCGCCACGTTTTAGAAACGATTAAAAGTGTTATCGAAGAAGCGGGCGGCACTATGGATGACGTCACCTTTAACTCAATTTTTATTACCGATTGGGATGACTATGCCGCGGTAAACAAGGTGTACGCCGAATACTTTCCAGGTGAAAAACCGGCGCGTTACTGCATTAAAGTTGGGCTGGTAAAACCAGAGGCCTTAATTGAAATCGCATCTGTAGCGCACATTGAGTAGACGGTTATGTTTGGACTACCCGCGAACTGCGCCCATTGGTTTTATATAGGTGAGCTTTATGCATTCTGATGCGCAGGCAGGCTACGCCCACATGAGCGGCGAAATGAACGGTGAAGTGGGCAACAAGTTACATTACGAGATTCACGGTTTGACGTCGCCTGACGCCCCCACGATTGTGTTTAGTTCTGGACTGGGCGGGGCAGCAAAATTTTGGCAGCCTCAACTGGCTGACTTTATCCAAGACTACAGAGTGATTATTTACGATCACTATGGCACGAATAAAAGTGTGGGTGACTTGCCAGAGAATTACAGCATTTCACATATGGCGGATGAACTCGCTGCATTACTTAATAAACTCGAAGTGCAAGCGTGCCATTTTGTTGGTCACGCGTTGGGCGGTTTGGTAGGGCTTCAGCTTGCGCTATCTAAACCTGAGCTTTTACAAAGTTTAGTACTGGTAAACGCATGGAGCAGTGCAAATCCGCACACATTGCGCTGCTTTAACATACGCAAAGCATTATTGGCCGCAGACAGAAAAGACATGTATCTGCAACTTCAGGCGCTGCTGCTGTTTCCGCCTGATTGGATAGCCGCAAATGCTGCCCACTTGGAAGAGGAAGAGGCCCATTCACTCAACCACTTCCCAGACGTAAACAATCTGTTTGCCCGCATTGGTGCCCTTAGTGCGTTCGATATCGATAAAAGTTTGCACACCATCACCACGCCAACGCTAGCGCTTGCCAACAAAGACGACACCTTGGTGCCGTGGCAGCGTTCACTGATGTTGGCTGAAGCTATGCCCAACGCCGAATTGTCGGTGATGGAATACGGCGGGCATGCATCAAGCATCACAAACCCAATTGCGTTTAATGAACTGCTGCGAGGGTATTTGAGGCAAGTGGCCTAAAGTACCCATGACACTGAATCAGGCTTTAGAGTGTTTTATAGCTGATGAGGCGTATGCATTGTAAACAAGCTGCAAAGCTACAGCCTCAATGACGTGATGGCTAAAAAAGCGCTAAGCGCAAAAAACCGAAAACATAGCGCAGTGTTTAAAAGATTTGATAAAACTGGAATGAATTAAAAATGACTGATACACAAAATACAGAGTTTAAAGCAACTAGCCCGCTTGACGAGGCTGGGCTAGCCCAACTCTTTACCGATGCGCATACCCACACCAAATGGCACGACAAACCTATTTCAGAAGACGTGTTGAAACAGCTGTACGACTTAGTAAAAGTAGGCTCGACATCGGCGAATTGTAGCCCAGCGCGATTTGTTTTCATTACCTCAGCTGAAGGGAGAGAAAAACTTAAACCTTGCCTTTCAAGCGGTAACGTTGAGCAAACCATGACTGCACCTTGTACGGTTATAGTGGCCTACGACGAAGAGTTCTACGAAGAGCTTCCTATGTTATTCCCTTATGCAGATGCGAAAAGCTGGTTTACTTCAAGCCCGGAAGCGGCCAATGAGACTGCCATGCGCAATAGCTCTATGCAAGGGGCTTACTTAATAAGCGCCGTTCGTGCCTTAGGCCTTGACGCTGGCGCCATGTCTGGTTTCAACCCCACATTACTCAACGAGACTTTCTTTTCAGATAGCACGTGGAAGGTGAATTTCTTACTGAACATTGGCTACGGCGATAAAGAGAAATTACATAAACGCTTGCCTCGTTTAAGTTTCGAGCAAGCCTGCCAAATCGTGTAACGCCAACTTAAAGGATATTTGTATGACTATTACAGCAATAAAAAACGCAGTAACAGAAGTGCTTCCCCCGGTAACTCCCGAAGCTTATCGAGAAGGTATGTCGAGTTTAGCGGCAGCGGTAAACGTCGTTACAACCATTGGCCCAGAAGGGCGTGCAGGCTTTACGGCGACCGCCGTATGTAGTGTAAGCGATACTCCTGCAACTTTGCTGGTTTGTTTGAATCGCGGTGCGTCTGTACATCAGGTTTTCAAAAACAGCACGCATTTGGTTATCAACACCCTTACCTCACAGCATCAGTTAATTTCAAACACATTCGGTGGTAAAGCGCCCATGAACGAACGCTTTGAAATTGGTGATTGGGTTGAATCGACGACCGGCTGCCCAAGACTTGCCGATGCTGCAGTAAGCTTCGATTGCATAATTACAGACGTTAAAAGTGTGGCCACTCACGACGTTATTTTTTGCCAGGTGGTGGATATCAAGCAAGACCCAGAAGCCGACGCGCTTTTATATTATCAGCGCGGCTATCACAGCGCGTGCAAAGACGCATAATTAAAGGATTAGACAAATAATGAAAGTAGTAGGCCACTTTATTAACGGTGAAACCTGTACCCCAAAGGGGCGCATGCAAGATGTTTATAACCCCGCGACGGGCGAGGCAGAAAAACTGGTTTTACTGGCGTCAAAAGCGACGGTAAACGACGCTATCGTCAGCGCGCAAAATGCGTTTGTTGAGTGGCGTAATACGCCAGTGAGTAAGCGCGCTCGCGTTATGTTCAAATTTAAAAGCTTACTTGAAGAGCATGCCGATAAAGTTATTGCTTTAATTGGTGCGGAGCACGGCAAGATAAGCCACGACGCGGCAGGCGAATTACAGCGCGGTATCGAGAATGTTGAGTTTGCCTGTGGTGCACCCCAGTTGTTAAAGGGCGAGCACAGTAAAAATGTTGGGCCAAGCATAGACTCTTGGAGCGAGTTTCAGCCTCTTGGCGTGGTGGCGGGAATTACACCATTTAACTTTCCGGCCATGGTGCCCCTTTGGATGTTTCCGCTTGCCATTGTATGCGGCAACACCTTTGTTTTAAAACCCTCTGAGCGAGATCCAAGCTGCGCCATTTACTTAGCCAAGCTACTCAAAGAAGCAGGGCTACCCGACGGCGTTTTTAACGTTATAAATGGCGACAAAGAAGCGGTTGCTCAAATACTAGATGACGAGCGCATTAAAGCGGTGAGTTTTGTGGGTTCAACGCCCATCGCCGAATACATCTATTCGAAAGCCAATGCTAATGGCAAGCGCTGCCAAGCATTAGGTGGCGCTAAAAACCACGCTATTGTGATGCCCGATGCCGACATCGACAACGCAGTGAATCAGCTTTTAGGTGCTGCTTTTGGCTCGTCAGGCGAGCGCTGCATGGCATTATCGGTCGTGGTTGCCGTAGGTGACAAAGTGGCAGATGAAATTGTAGATAAAATGCAATCAGCCATGGAAAGCTTAAAAGTAGGGTCTTTTGACGATGCGACTAACGATTTCGGCCCGCTTATTACACTTCAGCACAAAGAGAAAGTAGAAGGCTACATAACCAATGCGGCTGAGCAAGGGGCTGATGTAGTCGTTGATGGCAGAAACCCTAGCGTAAAAGGCTACGAAACGGGGTTCTTCTTAGGTGCAACGCTTATCGACAAGGTTACGCCGGAAATGGCCAGCTACAAAGCTGAGATTTTTGGCCCTGTACTACAAGTTATGCGCGTTAAAAGCATGGAACAAGCCATGCAGCTTATTGACAGCCACGAATACGGCAATGGTACGTGTATTTTCACCCGAGATGGCGAGGCTGCCCGCTACTTCTCAGACAATATCCAAGTGGGCATGGTAGGCATAAACGTACCGCTGCCAGTGCCCGTGTCTTATCACAGCTTTGGTGGTTGGAAGCGCTCACTCTTTGGTGACCTTCACGCATACGGCCCGGATGGCGTACGCTTTTACACCAAACGCAAAACCATTACTCAACGTTGGCCTTCAAGCAGCATTCGAGAAGGAGTGAGCTTTTCATTTCCAAGTTAATGTCATGGCGTATTGACCTTGATTAACCATAAATGACCATAAGTACTTTACTCACGCCAGGTAACTATTATGCCTTTATGACAAATAGTTGCTCGCAGCAGGTAAAAGAACAGAGATTTAGGCTCAGCCATGAGCCATCAATAATAACAATTTAAAACCGCAAGCCTTTGGCAGTTCCTCTCCAGTCCTGCCTTAGGTTTGCACCCCAGTGGCAATCGATATGCAGTTCACGTCGACCGTTACTCTTATAAAAATATCGGGACAACACCGCCGCAAGGCTTGTTAAAAAGAACTATAAACGAGAGTAAAACATGCATACGTTAAACACACACAAGCGTCTGCTGGCGTTAACCGTAGCTATGGCGTTAAGTACGCCAGCGGCCTTTGCTGCAGAGAATGTTTGGGAAAGTATTGAAGTTACCGCGCAAAAGCGCAACGAGAATATAAGCGATGTAGGGATCGCTATTACTGCGTTTTCTGGTGAACAATTAGAGGCGCTTGGCCTTGAAAGCAGTACTGAGCTTATCGCGTTTACCCCTGGCGTATCGTTGGCCGGTGATATCGGTGGTCAGCGTGCTATTTTCAATATTCGAGGCGTGGTGCAAAACGATTACGCTGACTTGGCGGAAGCGCCGGTGGCGGTATACGTTGACGGTGGCTATTTAGCCAGTACCCAAGCACAAACCTTTGGTTTATTCGATGTGGCTCGCATCGAAATTCTTAAAGGCCCACAGGGAACATTATTCGGAAGAAATGCCACAGGCGGACTGGTTAATACGGTCACCGCCAAGCCTACTGCAGATACAGAAGGCTACGCGGAATTTACTGCCGCACGTTTCGAACAATACCGCTTCGAAGGGGCGATATCAGGCGAAATAGCAGACGGCATTTATGGTCGCTTTTCTGGGTTTACCAATCAACAAGGTGAGATACTAGAGAATATTTATGAAGACGGTGCTGCACCCGATACCCGTTTAGGCTCTGTGGGAGGCGGGGAAGATGGGTACAACGATGATACCAAAGCATTTCGTGCTCAACTGCTGTTTGATATTGGTGAGGAAGGCTCGCTGCTACTAAGCGGTAACTGGTCTGATACAACCAAAAGTGAAGGCCCTTATCAGGTGGTCAATACCACAGAAGTAAAAGATGCCGACGGCAATGTAATTGACGTTATTTATGCTGCTGACGACCCGCTAGGCTGTGACACTATTCAATCTGGTGTGTGCGTAGACGGCAACTTCAATGGCGACCCTTTCCGTCCTGTGCAAGGCGGCGACTTCAACGGTAACTTCGACCCTGATGGTTCGGGTAATAAAGTAAATAAAGACTTCGCTTTTGATGATCAAAACAAAATCAAATCGAAAGGGCTTGCAGCAACATTAGACTATGCCTTCGAAGAATTCGATTTCTTCGCCATGTCTGATTATAAAGAATTTAAACGTACCGTTGGCCTCGACTCCGACCAAACCGCGTCACCCGAACTTATTTTCCAGTCCAACAGCACCATAGAGCAGTTTAGCCAAGAGTTTCGCTTTTCTGGTGAAACTGCTGACTTGAAATGGGTTGGGGGGCTTTATTATCTGTCTATCGATACAGACTATAGCCAAGGCTTGGCGGGTTCACCCACCACCTTTTTCTTGGGCGGTGAAGAAAATAACACTTTAGTGTTTCTTGAAACCGAGTCTTATTCTGTATTTGGGCAAATAGACTATAGCTTGACTGACGACCTTGTTCTGGTTGGTGGCTTACGCTATACCCGTGAAGATAAAGACTTTGTGGGTAATGTGTATCAAAACGAGAATACTAACGACCGCGTCATTGAAATTGATACCACAACAACATCTTTAGAAACTTTGGTCGATTCTAACGATCAAAACCTGTGGTCGGCCAAGCTACAGCTGGAATACAGTGTGGGTAATAGCTTGTACTATGCAGGCATCAATCGGGGCGTAAAAGCGGGGAGTTTCAATGCCCCGCTTCAAGGAGGTTTCAGCTTATACGAACCTGAAGAGCTTACTGCGTATGAAGCGGGTTTAAAGCACAGTTTTATGCAGGGAAGCGGCGTTTTTAATGCCAATGTTTTTTATTATGACTACAGCGATTACCAGTCGTTTTCGTGGGTGAATAATGCGGGGGTGGTGTCAAACGAAGAAGCCTCATTTAGCGGCGTTGAATTAGAAGTGTTCTTAACCCCGACAGACAGCTTAGATGTAATGGTTAACTTTTCATATACCGATGCAGTGGTTGAAGACTTAGAAGTGGCTTCTGGGTACTTTGCTGATACAACACCGCCATTTACACCAGAGTATCAAGCGTCTGCCATGCTTCGCTATAACTGGGACGCCTTCGACGGCAATATGGCAGCCCAACTGTCAGCCAATTATCAGTCGGAAACCTTTCATAATGCGCGGAATTTTACCGCTCATGAAATTGATAGATATGCCACGGCTGATACTCGTTTAACCTGGGTAGACGCTGAGGACAAATGGCTAATAGCGGCTTATATAGATAACCTGTTTGACTCAGACCATGAACTAATTGGCTTTGACGTAACTGGTTTTTATGGAACCAGCCAGATTTCCTATGCGAAGCCTAGGACGTATGGCGTAACGGTAAGACGTAATTTCTAATTAGCGTAGTTGCGCTTTATTTAACAATATAAAGCGTATTACCTACTTCTAAAAAGAAACGTGCGTAGCTAACCTAAATACCGACGTAGCAAAACGGTATTTAGGTTTTGCGTTAACAAAGCGCGCGAAGCGGCAGTATTTTTGCTTTTCTTTTTTGCTAGGGGCTGTTGACCTTTGTTGTACACCAAAGATCAGCAAGCCCCAATAAAGGTTAGCAGCGAGCCTCTAATCTAATCGTTACGCCGTTGAGAGCGCTGATGCATTTTTTAACCTACCGCTTTGCCGAGCATGACGCTGTGTAAAAAGAAGCAACAAGTAATAGCAAACCCAATAAGGAAATAGATCGTGGATAACACCAACAATCAGACCATGACAAAACCTTCCCATTACGATGGCGATTTATGGAATGAAGATTTAGCGCCAACCAACGCGGAAACCAGAACCTGGGTGTGGAAAGACTATGCGGCATTATGGGTTGCGATGGTGGTTTGTGTACCTACTTACCTCTTATCTGCCGGTCTGGTATCAGAAGGCATGAATTGGTATCAAGCGGTTATCACCGTACTGTTGGGCAACATCATCGTGCTTGTACCTATGATGCTAATTGGTCATGCAGGTGCAAAATACGGCTTACCTTTTCCCGTATTATTACGTAGCGCATTTGGCACCAAAGGCGCGAAAATTCCTGCTTTGGCCCGAGGGCTTGTTGCATGTGGCTGGTTTGGAATTAACACATGGGTAGGCGGCAGTGCCATTTACGTTATTTTAAATAGCGTGAGCGGCGACGCATTTGTGGGGCAGGCACTACCATTTTTAGGTATCGATATCACACAAACTCTGTGCTTCTTCGCTTTCTGGGCGATGCATTTGGTTTTTATAAAACACGGCACCGAATCTATTCGTTGGCTTGAAACTTTTGCTGCACCATTTTTGATCTTAATGGGCTTAGCGCTTCTTGGTTGGGCATACGTTAATGCTGGTGGGTTTGGCGAAATGTTGTCAACGCCGTCTCAGTTTGTTGAAGGTGGAGCCAAAGAAGGGCAGTTTTGGACAGCCTTCTTCGCGGGCTTAACCTCCATGGTGGGCTTCTGGGCAACCATGGCGTTGAACATTCCCGATTTCACGCGTTTTGCAAAATCACAAAAAGACCAAATGTTAGGCCAAGCTATTGGTTTGCCGTTACCTATGGCGCTGTTTGCCTTTATCGGTGTAGCGGTAACGTCAGCAACCGTAACCATTTACGGTGAAGCTATTTGGGACCCTGTGGCACTTGCCGGTCGAATGGGCGGCATGGGGGTTGTGTTGGCGCTTGCTGCGTTAGCACTTGCCACGTTAACCACAAATTTAGCCGCTAACATGGTAGCCCCAGCCTATGGTTTTTCGAATATGGCGCCTTCAAAAATAAGCTTCAAAATGGGTGGCTATATAACCGCTGGTATCGGCGTCGCTATCTTCCCCTGGAAGCTGCTTGAAACCGCGGGTGGCTATTTATTTACTTGGCTTACGGGATATTCTGCGCTACTTGGCCCTATCGCGGGTATTCTAATTGCCGACTATTTTATCTTAAGAAAATCGACCTTAAACATAGATGCGCTATTTCAACACACTGGCGAATATTGCGCGAACAACGGTTGGAACATGGCGGGGGTGACTGCACTTGTTATTGGTATTTTGCCTAATATTCCTGGCTTTATGCACGCGGCAGGGTTTGTAGAAAGCGTGCCAGCCGTTTTCGATACGCTTTACGCCTACGCATGGTTTGTAGGGTTAATCATCGCCAGCATGGTTTACCTGCTGCTCTCCAACAGAGCACCCGTCACCATGCAGGCAAAAAGCGCCTCCCCATAATTTCGTATTGCTAGTCGGTTTTGGCTTGCCATTCAGCTAATTGCTTAGCGATTTGTGCTGAGACTCGTTCGTCAACTATTGCGGCGCGTCGATTCATCTCGTGGTGCCACTGGCTGTCTCGTTTAATACGTAAAGGCACTGGCGCATGTCGGTCCAAAGGGCCTGGGTAATAGTATGCGTCAGCAACGTCTGAAAGCTTTTGATTTGTGCCGTCTGCAAATCGTGCTGAAACGCTGGATAAAGGGGAGTTCAATTCATTCTTTTCGTTAAGCAAAACGAGCGTAGGAGTAGAAATGTCAGGTATTGTCGATGTAGAAAAATGGGTCCATATTGTCGCAATATTTAGGTCCTTAAGCTTAGAAGTAAAGGGCACAAACTCATTGATTGCTTCCCCGCGCTTTAACGACACCGGTTGCTTTAATGTATGCATTGCGCCAAACAGAAGAATCGCTTTATCTTTTTGTTCAGCTATCTGCTTCACAGTTTTTTCATAGTTAACAATGCGTGTTTTGGTGAGAGACTGCCATTGCTCTTTGCTCAATCCTTCCCATTTAAACTCTGGTTCAGCTAGAGCTATGCGCACTTTATGGTTTGACGATGCATTGAGTAACCTTAGTGTCTGCACAAAATGTCGGTAATGCTCATATTGCCACGCCATAAAATAAATACTGTCCTGCCACAAAGGCTCTAACTCTTGCAGTGAAACCTTTGTATTGGGGTTAAGCAGATAATCATCCAACTCGGGCTGGTAATGGCTATTACCGAACTCAGTCACAATAACGTTGACACTCTCAAATATATCACGATCAGACAGAGCGTTGATTAAGAGCTCGGTCGGTGCTGCGGAGCCGTGTATATCACCAATTGCCACGATTTGATGTTCGCTTAATAAATGCTTAAAGGTTTGATTTACCTCGTAGTTCCCAGTGTTAGCGATATGAGTTGAAGGCGAAACCTCGTTAGCAAAAGAAGTGTAAGGTAATAACATCGAACACATAACAATGACGAAGTGCGAATAAATCGAGAAAGAGTGGTAGCGCATCATATATATGAAAGAATAGTTTGTTTGTAATTGATTATCATTATTATTTATCGCAAATGAAAGGGGAGGTAAACATAAAACGGACGTTTTTACGCAATTCAATTAAAATAAAGTGATATGAAGGTCATTGGCTTTAAAAAGGTGAATGAGTTGTAAAGTCTGCCGCTTCTCCTTTATTACGGACCAATGTCGAATTGATTCGGCTCGAGTGCTTGCGTATTCTCGACATACTTAATGAAATAACTGCTATAGGTGATAAACGTTGTGTGTGAACTTTTAGGCATGAGTGCGAACACTCCTACTGACCTATGTTTTAGTTTTACCGGGCTGACTCGCCGCGGTGGTGAAACAGGGCCGCATAAAGACGGCTGGGGCGTTGCTTTTTATGAAGGGAAGGGCGTGCGTATGTTTCACGATCCCGAGCCTTGCGCCACATCACCCATCGCAGACTTTGTTTCGAAGTTGCCTATAAAAAGCAAGAATGCGATTTGCCATATTCGTCAGGCTAATGTGGGTAACATTAACTTAGCTAACACGCATCCCTTTACTCGCGAACTGTGGGGGCGATACTGGGTGTTTGCGCACAACGGACAACTACCTAATTTCTCGCGCCGGACGGGTGTTTACGAAGCAGTTGGGGATACCGATAGCGAAGAGCTTTTCTGCGATATTATGAATAACGTTAGGCAAAACCTCCCTCGAGACGCTATGCCTGAGCAGTTAGCTGAAAAGTTAGTTTCACTTGCAAAGGAGTACGCTCAGCAAGGTGTATTCAATTGCTTACTGAGCAATGGCGACTGGTTATTTACCTTCTGTAGTACAAAGTTAGCTAGCATTACCCGCAGAGCACCTTTTGGCCCCGCTTGTTTGAGTGATGTAGAGGTGGAAATTGATTTTGCAGCTGAAACCACGCCAAAAGATGTAGTGAGCATTATTGCTACTGAACCGCTAACAAACGATGAACAGTGGGATATCTACGAACGGGGCGAGTGGAAGTTATGGCAGGAAGGCGAAGTCATAGCCTCGGGTAAAGTGGATGTCCCTGAACACAAAAAAGAAGCCGAAATGGTTGCACCAGATCCATCGCTTCACGACTAATCACGAATTGTGGGGTCAGAGTAACTTTAATTGCCCCGCTCTCAAAAAGCTCGGCGCTGAGTTAGTAACCCAGCGTAATAATGTACTCTGACCCCAATACTCAGGTTAGCTTGATCGATAATGTACTCTGAACCCATTTTTAACCCAATACTTGGGTGATGGCTTGTTTAACTGCTTGGTAGCGGGCGGGTAGAGCGCTGTGGGGTGTTTGAACACTGTATAGGGGCTCGGTTACTTCATTTTTTGCTTTGTAGACAGTAAGTTTGTCGGCAAAAGACACAAAGTCTAGTGTGCTAGTGGGTAGCACAGTGTATCCTAACCCTTCGCTTACCGGCAGCAGAATTTGCGAAAGTTGGTTGATGTAGCCGGTATGAGGTAGCTTATTCGGATTAATGTTGGCTAACTCAGCTTCTCCGCAATCGTTAAAATAGCGCTGCAAGTAGTGCATAGCATCAGGGTGATTAATAAGCCCTAGATGGTTAAGGATGTCTTTTAACGAACTAGCATCATCAGTTTTGCTCTTTGCTTTTCCAGATACGCTTGCTACTTTTGCTCCCGAACCCGAACCCGAACCCGAACCCGAACCCGAACCCGAACCCGAACCCGAACCTGAACCTGAATCCGAAATAAAACCCTGTGCGTTTTCAGATAACTCAGGAATCTGCGCAGCAAGCGCATCAGGTAGGCTACGCGGTAGAATAAGCCCCAATGCTTCTTCGCCTAAATACTCACTATGTATATCTTCGCTCTCTGGCTGGTTTGTCACAATGCCAAGCTCCAGCGTATTGTTCGCAATGCCTGACAAAATAGTACGACGAGGTGCGACTTCCACGTGAATATTAAGCGCGCTATGCTGCTTTTGCAGTGCCAGCAGAGCAGGGTAAATACGCTGAGCAATCGCGCCTGAGCAGGCCACTATGCACTTACCTTCAAAAGGGGCGTCAAACTTTAAGCTGGCAATAAAATCTTGCTCTTTTTCCTGCTTGTCCTTGGCATAGTGGTACACACGCTGGCCCTGTTCAGTTAGCTGAATGCCCTTGCCTAAACGGACGACTAATTCACACTGACATACCTCTTCCAGTTTCTTAAGGTGCTGACTTACGCCTGGCTGCGTCATAAATCGTTGCTCTGCGGTGCGCGTAAAGTTCCCCGTTTCTACTAACGTGATAAAGGTGTCTAGCCAAATAGGGTTTATCATTTTTCTATAATTTAAAATTATTAAATTTAAAAAATATCATAATTTCATGTTTAATCTTTGTCTAGCTACTATGTATGCACATTCACTTAAGCGGTGTTCGAGTTGGCCTTCTTGAAAAGGCCGCCGCTTAAGCCATTTTGATAACTTGCACTACATAGGAGTAAGTGATGACTGAAGCAGTAAAAACACCGTATCCACGTACGTTTTCTCATATTGGAATTTCAGTACCTGACTTAGAAGCTGCCGTGAAATTTTATACCGAAGTACTTGGCTGGTACCTCATCATGAAGCCAACCGAGATTGTTGAAGATGACTCGGCCATTGGTGAAATGTGTACCGATGTATTTGGTCCAGGTTGGGGGAAATTCCGCATTGCTCACCTTTCAACAGGTGATCGTGTTGGTGTTGAAATTTTTGAGTTCAGCAACCAAGAGAACCCAGAAAACAACTTTGAATATTGGAAAACCGGTATCTTTCATTTCTGTGTTCAAGACCCAGATGTAGAAGGCTTGGCTGAAAAGATTGTCGCTGCTGGGGGGAAAAAGAGAATGAAGGCGCCGCGTTATTACTATCCGGGTGAAAAGCCTTACCGCATGATTTACATGGAAGACCCGTTTGGCAACATCCTTGAAATTTATAGCCACAGCTATGAGTTGCATTATGCTAGCGGTGCATACGAATAAGCGTTACTTAATAACGCTTTTTAGGCATTGCGTTAAGCAAATGCATAGCAAGCTTTAAATAAGCGAAAGGCGAGGGCGAAACAAGCAAAAGCTTGTTCAACGCACCTCGCCTTTTTGTTCTTCAACCGCTAATACAACGTGAGGTTTTATCCGAATTGGCCCGAAACATAAGGATTCGTAGCCTTTTCGGTCGCAACCGTTGTGGTTGGCCCGTGACCCGGGTAAATCGTCATATCATCCGGCAGCACCATAATCTTCTGCTTGATCGAGTCGATTAATTGCTGATGGTTACCTTGCGGAAAATCAGTTCTGCCAATAGAGCCTGCGAAAATGACATCCCCAACAATAACCCGATTGCTTGAGCGTTCTACCAATACTACATGTCCAGGCGTATGACCCGGGCAATGCAGCACTTCTAGCGTTAAATTGCCCACTGAAATGGTATCGTTGTCGTTTAACCACTCATTAGGAGCAAATGGCTGGGCCGGTGGAAAGCCAAACATCTGGCTTTGCTGCATAAGTGCATCTAACCAGAATTTATCGCCAATATGCGGCCCAACAATGGGTACACCATAATGCTCTGCGATGGCGACAGTACCACCTACATGATCTAAGTGCCCATGAGTGAGTATAATTTTCTCTATACTCACGCCTTTATTCGATGCGGCTTCAATCAACTTTTCAATGTCGCCGCCCGGGTCGACAAACGCGCCTTTGTTAGTGGATGAGTCCCAAATTAAAGAACAGTTTTGAGCAAAGGGCGTAACGGGTATAACTTGAATTTCCACGGTTTAACCTTTTGTTTCTTTGTTGCTTTGAGCGAAATAAAAAAAATAGAGCAGTGCGCCAACTACCAATTCACCCAGTAAAAATAGCCATGCGTTGGTTGACGACTGTGCAATAGACCATGCGCAAACCGCTAGTGCTACAAAGGGTATCAGACGTCGAAACAGGTTTACAGGGCTGGAAAATTTGCCTTCAGAACCTTTAAGGTAAGCGCCTTTCTCAGAAGTATCTTGCAGCATGCTGCTTTGTGAAGAAGCGCTCTGCAAGGAAGCCCCTTGCAAGGAAGCCCGCTGAGCTTTCATCAGCACCACTACACACACGGCGTAAACCACTAGCCGTGCAAGCACGCTTGAAATAGCCAGCCACACAAAGCTACCGCTAAGTGCCATAGCTCCTGCAAATATTCCCAGTATTGATATGGAAACTGCTGGGGTAGCAAAGGATGTGTGAATCTCGCCTAACTTCTGTCCGAGCTTACCTGGAATAAGTGACTGCTGCGCCATAGAGAACGTAAGCCGAGACGTAGAAATCATATTTGCCAGTAAGTTACCGGCAACCGATACAACGGCGGTAAGCGTCATTATAAGCGCCCCAGTTTCGCCAAATATCATATTGGCGAGTGCGATAAGCGGTGCGCTATCCGGCTCTGCAGGCCCTACTGTGTGCCAATAAAGCCACTGCACGCAAAAGTAAAATATGGCAATACCTGAAACCGTAAGCATTAATGCCCGAGGTATGGTTTTTTTCGGCGAACTGGTCTCGCCGCTTGTGACCACTACCGTTTCAAAACCAATAAAGGCGTAAAGCGTAAGTAGGGCACCAGCAGATATGGTGTCAAACGCCGGTACAACGGTTTCCGAAGAACGTGTTAGCGCAGTAGAAAAATCGAGCTGCCAGTAACCAACCGCAATAAGCGCCACAAAAGGCAGCAGTTTTAGCACCGAGATAGTATCGAGTGAACGCATGGCGGCCTTAAGGCCGACAATATTCACTACGATTAGTGCTGTGGTAAGCGCGATAATAGCGAATGATTTGCCTATTCCCGCATTTAGTTCGGGCCACACATAGCCGGCGTATAGCAATAACACGTGCATGTTGGCGGCAATCGCCGTTGCGCGAGCCAAGTAGTAAATAAAGCCAGTTTGAAACGCCGCTGCGTCGCCAAAGCCTTTCTGGGCGTACACCACAGGTCCACCGGTTTCTTGGTACAGCGCCGCTAGCTGCCCAAAACACCACACAATGGCCAGCATTAGCGCGCCAAAAATCAAAAAGATGTAAGGGCTGAAAGCGCCGAGCTCAGCGGCCATTTTAGCGGGCAAAGCAAAAATACCCGCCCCAATAAGGCCATTTAGCACCAAAAGGGAAGCGCCAATGCCGCCAATCCCTTTGCTTAACAGGCTCTTGTTTTCGCTACTCATTTAGAAAAAACTTCTTCTCCAGCCACATAAGTAGCGTGTACTTCGGTTTTCCAAATGTCTTTGGCATCGATGGTAAAAATATCTTGGTCGACCAAGATAAAGTCTGCCCATTTTCCTGGCGTTAGTGTGCCTAAGGTATCTTCCATGTGCCCTGCGTAGGCTGCATCTAAAGTAAACCCTTTAAAGGCTTGTTCAATGGTTAACGCTTCGTGGGCATACCAACCTTTTACGGGTTGATTGTTTCTGTCTTGTCGCGTAACCGCAGCGTGAAGGCCGTAAAATGGGTTAGCAAGCTCAACAGGGAAATCAGAGCCTAAAGGCAGTGCAATACCTGAATCGAGTAGCGTTTTCCATGCGTAAGCGCCTTTCATACGATCTTTTCCTAAACGATCTTCCGCCATGTTCTTATCGCTGGTGGCGTGAGTAGGCTGCATGGAAGGTAACACCTTTAGCGAAGAAAAGCGGGCTAGGTCGTCAGGCGCAATGACCTGTGCATGCTCAATGCGGTTGCGCAGTTCGCTGCCGCCAATACTCTTAAACGTGGTTTCAAACTCGTTCAGTGCAACATGGTTAGCCTTATCACCAATGGCATGGTAGTTAAGCTGGAAGCCCGCACCAATTACCGTAGTAAACAGTTGGGTCATATCTTCTGGTTGAGTTAACAGCAATCCATGTTGATGCGGCGCATCTGAATAAGGTTCAAGCAATGCTGCGCCTCGGCTACCTAGTGCGCCATCGCCATAAGCTTTAACTGAACGAATATATAAAAAGTCGTCTTTATCGCGAATAGTGCCATTGCCTAGCATGGTGCTTAATTCAGGATCCGTCGCACTCACCATGGCATAAATACGCACAGGCAAGTCACCTTCTACCGCTTCTTTTAAATAGAAATCGTAAACGTCTCTGTCTATGCCAGCATCGTGCATTGACGTAACGCCATTTGCTAGTAAGTGCTCACCTGCTGCATGTAATTGCTGCTCGTAAATAGCGTTGCTTGCTTTAGGCAAGTGCGCTTCTATTAATTGAGATGCATTATCAATGAAAACACCGGTAGGATTACCGTCAGCGTCTTTAATGATTTCGCCCCCTGCAGGCGATGGGGTGTCTTTAGTTATACCCGCAATTTCCATCGCTTTACTGTTCACCCAGGTAGCGTGGCTGTCTACGCGAGCTAGTGCCACAGGTCGGTCAGAAATTACTTTATCTAGATCAGCCGCTGTTGGAAACGCTCTGTCAGACCACAATTCCTGGTTCCAACCGCGCCCGGTAATCCAAGCTTGTTGCCCATTTGCAAAGGCGTATTCGGCAACTGTCTTGGCCGCGTCTTGTGCACTGCTACTTTCTCGCAAATCGACTTCCAACAAGTTTGCGCCTAAGCCAAGCAAATGCCCGTGAGCGTCGATAAGCCCGGGTAGCATGACTTTGCCTTTGCCATCAATAGTGCTATCGACAGGCGTGTTATCTTTGTCGATATCTAATGCAACTACTTTGCCTTCATCAATGACAAGGTTTTTAAACGTAATCAGTTTGCCACTTTCATTTAACGTATAGCCTTTTACGTTCTCGACTAGCGTTGCAGCATCTACCGTAAGCGTGGTGGTCATAGCACCTAACGTTGCCGCTGTTGCAAACGTTGCGGTTAGCAATTTTGAAAGCGAGTGCTTTTTAAATGTCAGTGCCGACAATGTAGAGTTCATAGTGAGTTTCTGCCTTTTTTATTTCTGTTTTATTCTTTGTTCTTATACCGAGTTGTCCAAATTTCGATAGCTGCGCGCTAACAAAACGCTATGCCTCAACACGCTCAGTTTCTTCAAGTTCATCTTCGTCATCAAGGTCAAGGATAGGAGGCTGCAGCAAAAAATCTCTCTCCCAAATCTTAGCCATACTCGCCTGACTTATGTTTCCACCACTCAATATAACAAGAGCCGTTTGCCCAGGCGGGGTGTTGGCAGCCCAAGCCGCTACTGCAGCCATGGTCATCGCACATGTGGGCTCTATGTGAAGCTTTAATAAATGATGTAGCCATTGGGTCCAATAAGCAATTTGCAGCTCGTCCACTTCATAGAAATCATCTATTTCTTGCAATATAGGGAACGTAACATCGCCAACAGAAGGCGTGGCAGCGCCGTCTGCTAAGGTATTTGGTGCATAGTCTAAGGCAATGATCTCACCAGCTTGCAACGACATAGAGGCATCATTCGCCTCGGCAGGCTCAGCGCCAATGACCAATGCATTTGGCTGTAGTGCGCGAGTTGCAAGCAATGAGCCCGACAATAACCCTCCGCCTCCGCAGGGCGCAAAGACAGCATCCACCTCACCAATTTCATTAAGCGCTTCTAACGTTGCCGTGCCTTGTCCTGCCACAATATCTTTGTGGTTAAACGGCGGTATCCAGACAGTGTCTGGTGCTTTTGATGCTTGCTCGACAGCCGCATCTGCTTCTGGACGGGTAGGAAATAGTTTTAATTCAGCACCATAGCTTTGCGTAGCAGCAGCTTTAATCGGCGAAATGGTCTCGCTCGCGAAAATAGTGGCCTTAATACCAAAGTGAGCTGCTGCATAGGCTACCGCCTGTGCATGATTTCCAGAACTATTGGCAACTACATGCTTCGGTAAACGACCTTCCTCTCTCAAGCGGGCTAAAAAATTCATGGCGCCGCGAATTTTGAATGCCCCAATGGTCTGTAAGCACTCCGCTTTAAACAGAATGCGGTTGCCCATCCATTTGTTGAGCAACGAAGATTCAACAATTGGCGTTTTCTTTACGTCGCCTTTTATTCGTTCATAGGCTTGTTTTATATCTTCGAAATTTGGGGAAATACTCATTACGTAACGCTCTTTTCATTTTGAGTTTTTAATGGGTTAGCGCCGACAAGGGCTTTTACGCACTAAAAGGAAATCGGAAGCCTTACAGTGCCAGATACTATTAGATAACGCCAGAGCCTATACCCATAAGACAATTCATATTTATTTCATAAACCTTCTTTAGTATACCGGCGCAAGTTACCGGAGACAGGCACATGTTAAGCAAACACAACCATCGTATTTACGCCTTACCTACGGTTTTGTTTCTTTTTCTCACCTTTTTATTTGTTTCAGCTGGTGTTTTTATCCAAAACGATGAACGCGCTGCATGTATTTCCAAAGCGCAGTCGGTTGCCGAGCAGGTAAAAATTGGTCTTGAAGTTTTCTCAAGCGAACGTTTTCATGCGCTGCATAAGATTGCCAAGCGTATGCAAAGTACTTCTGTACCTGCTGAGAAAATTTGTTTTGAGATTACAGAAACAACAGCGGTAACTAACTTAAGCGCTGCTAAACATTTCATTTCTACACTACGCGATTTGGGGTGTAGCTTTGCCTTAGACGACTTTGGTGCAGGTATGTCCTCGTTCACCTACCTGAAAAACCTAGATGTTGATTACGTTAAGATCGACGGCTCCTTTGTGCGAAATATCGTTCACGATCCTATCGATCATGCTACAGTAACTGCGATAAATAATATCGCGCACAGTATGGGTAAACAGACCGTGGCAGAGTTTGTGGTCGATAACGCGACCGCCGAAGTTTTACGAGAGCTTAAAGTAGATTTCGGTCAAGGCTTTGCTTTGGATAAACCCAAGCCACTGGCGCATAGAGTTCAATGGCGAGTTAAACTTGCCTCTGCCTAAAAGGAAAAGTCATGGGTTTATTTGATACCATCATGGGTAATGCAAGCGAGACTAGCGCTTCAGATGTGCAAGAAGAGCTTACGCCTATACTTGCTGTTAACGAAACCGTTACCTCTGCGTTTAAGCTAGTGCGCGATTTAAGTGTATTCACTAACAAGCGCCTAATCCTTATTGATAAGCAAGGCCTTACCGGGCGCAAAGTGAACTATCACTCTATTCCTTACAAATCGATTACGCAGTTTATCGTTGAGACAGCAGGGCATTTTGATACTGACGCCGAGCTTAAAATTTGGCTGTCGGGCAAAGCCGATCCTATTGAGATTGAGCTAAGTGCATCGTCTGCTCAGGCGGTACAGCAAAACCTAGCAACCCAGATGTTTAGCTAAGCGCAATTGCTTACCTAGATTACGGTTAATAAAAAGAAAGCGGGCAGTGTGAACTGCCCGCTTTTTTAGTTTCTTGCTTTAAGATTCAGACAATCTTTTTGCGAATCATTGCAAATTCATGTCGGAAACATAACCCGCTAAAACCTTAGAAAACCACACTAACACTTGCTGAACAAGTCGTAGTGCCAGCTTCACATACTTGGTAACTGTAAGTAGCACCGCCTTTAGAGCTAAGCGCATCAGTATAAGCGCCATCGTTAGCCGTGGTAGCAATTACAGTGCCGTCGCGATATACGTCAACATTTGATGACGTAGCGTCAGCCCAAGAAAGATCCACACGTTGTGCACCTTTTACTTTATAGCCGGTGGCAGTAAGAGTTAATTCACCTGTGCCACCAGTACCGCCACCGCCAGTACCACCGCCGTTGCCTCCGGCGCAGCCATTTTGCGTAAGGTAAGCATTCATATCAGCCGCTTGGGCGATACCATAACCAAAGAAGTCGTCTTTGCCCGCTGCACCTGCATCCATCGCCGTAGCTTTCAGTGCGCTTCGGATCTCTTCACCTGTACAAGTTGGGTGATTTGACCATACCAGTGCCGCAATACCTGCAACGGCTGGTGTCGCCATTGAAGTACCGCTCATGTAGCCGTAGTCGCTTGCGCCAATAGAGATATCAATGGTAGATGCTGCAACTAATGCGCTTCTATCTTCAAATGCAGCACCTACAGCAGGGATAGATGTATTGTTAGTATCACCTAGGGTGCCGTAAAGCATGCCCGGCTCGTTATTTACAATAACAGCACCAATACCACCTGATAATTCACAGTTGTTAACTTTGTCGTAGAATGACACGCTACCACGGTCGATAACACAAACTTTGCCTGCTGCGCCGGTATCTACTGCGTCGCCTAGACCTAGGAAGTAGGTTGCAGCTGATGCCGTACCGGTATTTTCCATCGCTGATGAAGCAAAGCCGACACCGTCAGCACTCATTGAAGAAAGTGAAGCTCCACCTGCTGGATAGGTAGATAGAGTATCTACACCACCTGCGGTGACTTCTACACAGATGGTCTCGTCGGTAGTAACGCGTTTACCACGACCTGTGGTGCACGACGGATACTGAGAGAAATCAGCAATATTATTATCGGCGTCGTTAGCACCAATCATCATCACAGACGAGTATCCAGCCGGATAAGAACGCACGCTATTACCATCATTACCTGCTGCAGCCACAGCCAGACCGCC
The DNA here is from genome assembly GCF_000808575.1 of Alteromonas marina. GTDB lineage: Bacteria > Pseudomonadota > Gammaproteobacteria > Enterobacterales > Alteromonadaceae > Alteromonas > Alteromonas marina_A. Next base: position 57,960 of record NZ_JWLW01000002.1, on the reverse strand, counting down.
TGCCGCAACGAAGTCTTTAAACGCATTTTCTTCTGTAGAGTTTGCACCGCCGCCACCAAGGCTCATGTTGATAATATTGGCACCAGCTTGAGAACAAAGCTGAGCTGCTTGCGCTAGATCTGATGAATAGCCCCAGCCAGAAGCGTTAAATACTTTGATGATGTGCATATCAACACCTGGTGCCATGCCAACTACACCAAAGCCGTTATCGGCGGCGCCGATGGTTCCCGCCACATGCGTGCCGTGTGGGCCGCCATTTTCAAACCAGTTACCTGTGCCAATATCGTTGTCACCGGTAATTGCAGACCAATTAAAATCAGCATTCGAGGAATCTAGCCCCGAGTCGATGACACACACTTTCATGCCTGCGTTGCTATCAAATACAACTTGGTCAGCCTGTGATTGATAAACTGCGTACGGAGTTAATTGAGTTTGCGTTGGGTCGCCAGCGTCATCGTTAAATAAGGCCAGTGGTATACGCTTTTGGTCAGCCTCAACCAGTTTTACATGTGGATTGTTGAGTAAGCCTTTAACGTCATCTAATGACTTACCGCTGAAGGTTGCAGCAATAAAGCCATCGGCATCAACGTGTATTTCTGCACCAGACTGTTTTGCAAGTGCTTTGACAATGCCTTTGGCGTTGTTGTCTACTTGAATAATATAACGGTCGTTGTCTGCAAGAGCGCCGAAGCTTGAAAGTGCCAAACCAGCAGCGATTAAAGAAGGGGTAAATTTATTATTTTTCATAGGTACCACTCTATTTCACCTGTTGTTCATTCCCACCTTTTTGATTGTTTTTGTGTGGTGGGTAAGCAAAATGCTCGTTTTTGAACCTACACTATGAAAAAAAATTTAACAAACCTTGTAGCAAAAAATTATTATAAAGTTTAATAACCAAAAAAAAGGGTATAAAGATAAGTTCTCTTTATACCCTTATATTTCATTTACTTATTGCCACTTAATCGTTCTATTGAAAAAGTTAGTTATCGTTTTATATAAGTGAATGCCCGTTTGCTTACCACGGATGCTGTGTTTCTTGCCCGGGTAATCCATAGTTTCAAATGGAATTGCCAAGTCTTGAAGGTGCTTGTAGAGCATTGTTGAATGGGTAAACAACACGTTGTCATCTGCCATGCCGTGGTAAATCAAAAGGTCGCCCTTCAGATCTTTTGCGTAAGGGAATACTGATGACGCAGTGTAAGCATCGTCATCCGTATTTGGGTTGCCCATGTAGCGTTCAGTGTAGTGGGTATCGTATAGGCGCCAGTCGGTAACCGGCGCACCTGACACGCCCGCTGCGAAGTAATCGCCCGCTTTGAACATGGTCATTAGCGTCATGTAGCCGCCATAGCTGTGGCCATGAACACCAATACGCTCAGCATCAACGAAAGGAAGTGTGCGCAAAAACTCAACGCCTGCAACCTGATCGTCTACTTCAATAAAGCCCATTTTTTTATAAATAGGATCTTCAAAGCCTTTGCCGCGATAATTAGAGCCGCGGTTATCTAGCGTAAATACCACATAACCTTGGTCAACCCAGTGTTGGAATAGCAAACCACGGTTACCCGCCCAACTGTTTGTTACAACCTGTGCGTGCGGGCCGCCGTAAAGGTAAACAATAACAGGGTGCTTCTGTTTAGGATTTTGCTTGGCACTGTCAGGCGTGTAAATTCGATACTTAAGGGTTGCGCCATCTTTTGTAGTGATGTCACCAAACTCAGGTGCCGTCCAGCTATCCATGTAAGCGTGCAGAGGGTGGCCTTCTTCAACTTTATTTTCTTCAAGCCAGGTAATTCGCTCGCCGGTGGCACTATTCAGGCTAACTTGTGCAGGAGAGTTAATGGTTGAGAAACGGTCGATAAAGATTGAGGCATCTTTACTGAATGCCGCGCTGTGATACGCGCCTAGTTCAGTGATACGCGAAATCTCGCCGCCATCTAATGGCACGCTGTAAACATGGCTTTCTAGTGGCGTGTCTTTGCGGCCAGAGAAATACAAACGGTTGTTTGCAGTATCAATAGCTTCAACGCTGTCCACTACCCAGTCGCCTTTGGTTAATTGCTTAACCAGCTTGCCGCTGTTGTTAAATAGGTAAAGGTGTTTAAAACCGTCACGCTCAGACGCCCAAATAAATTGGCCTTTGTCTTTTAGGAAGTAAAGGTCGTTGTGCAGGTTTACCCACGTGTTGCTTGATTCTGTAAGCAGCACGTTTTCTTTTTTACTGTTAAGGTCGAACGCGCGAAGCTCCAGTGTTTGCTGGTCGCGAGTCTGCCACTGGTAGGTAAAGGTGGTGCTATTTGGCATCCACTTACCGCGGGCAAAATAAATGTCTTTGTCTTTACCTAAATCAACCCAGGTGCGATCGCCAGAGTTGATGTCTTGAACAGCAAGTTCCACCAATACGTTTGGCGTACCCGCTTTCGGGTATTTTTGTTCGATAAGTTTGATGTCGTCAGCATAGATTTCAGAACGCGTGATCACATCTACCGGGCTTTCATCAACTTTGGTAAAAGCGATTTTAGTTTCATCTGGCGACCACCAGTATCCGGTCATACGGCCCATTTCTTCTTGCGCCACAAATTCGGCCATACCAAATTTAATGTTGTCGCCACCTTCTTTGGTAATTGCCGTTTCTTTACCCGATTCAATGTGTTTTACATAAAGGTTCTGGTCGCGAATAAAAGAGATGTAGTTACCTTTTGGTGATAATTTAATATCAGTTTCAAAAGCGTCAGTATCTAAAAGTTGCTTCGCCCCTTTTTCGCCCAGCTTGTGATAAAACACATCGCCACCTAATGGGAAAAGTAATGCTTTACCATCGTCCGACCACTGGTAGCTTACAATACCGCTGCCAGATAAACGCATACGCTCGCGTCGCGCTTTCTCTTCATCAGAAAGCACCTCTTCGCCGCTTTGTAGGTCGTTTGAGTCGAAAAGCATGCGAGTTTGGCCACTTTCAATATGGTATTCCCATAGATCTAGGCGCTCGTAGTCGGTTTGCTTACCTTTAAGAAATGTTACCCGTTGACCGTCAGGTGATACTTTTAACGAACGGGGTGCGTTGCCATCGAGTGAAGGAGAAGAGAAAATACGCTCAATAGTGAGCGTTTCAGCGTTTAAAGCAGTAGAGAGCATAGCGGCTCCAATTAAAAGGGCTTTTTTCATTTTTATCTGCATATTTGACTGTCGAAGGTTTGATTGTAGTTATATCAATTTATGATACAAGGTGCGACATATGAAATCCGCAATGGTGCTAGGAGCGACAGGTTTAGTGGGACGAACGCTTGTAAATATGCTGTTACAGGATAGACGGTACAATGAGGTAACCTGCTTAGTCAGAAAACCGCTCTCCTCCAGTATGTTTAACGACCCTCACAATCGCCTAAAACCTGTAGTTATCGACTTCGACAATCTACAGGACTATCAAGGCTACTTTAGCGTAAATCATGTGTACTGTTGTCTGGGCACCACACTTAAAAAGGCGGGATCGAAACAAGCGTTTCGCCGCGTTGATTTTGAATATGTTCATGTTGCCGCACAGCTTACCCGTGCACAGCGCGCAGACAGCTTTGTATGGATATCTTCGGTTGGCGCTGATGCTAAAAGCAGTAACTTTTATTTGCGCGTAAAAGGTGAGCTAGAAAACGCGATCATGCGAATGCCGCAATTACCCCATGCCTCTGCAGTGCGTCCTTCATTACTGTTGGGCGAGCGCGATGAATCTCGAACGTTGGAAGATATAGCGCAGAAAACCGCGCCTATTTGGCAAAGTATTATGAAAGGGCCGCTAAAGAAATACCGCCCCGTTCATGCCGTTGACGTGGCTAGAAACATGATGTCGCTGCAGCGCTGGAAATAAGCGCTCGTAGTAAATGTCACAACGTTAACGTGAAGCACAACCCGACTTGGTATAAAATGCGCGCCTTCTAACGCATTAGGTAATACGACTTTCTTATGTTCCGCTGTAAACAATTCACAGTAGCGCAAGACAAGTGCGCCATGAAAGTGAACACCGACAGCCTGATTTTAGGAAGTTGGGCTGAGCCAGGTCCGGCGACGCATATTCTAGATATTGGAACGGGTAGTGGCATTCTTGCGCTGATGATGGCGCAAAAGTCGGAGCATAGTTTTCATAGTAGTGCCGATGAACAGCGTGTTGACAATCAGAGAGCCGTTCGAATAGATGCGATAGAAATTGATGAAGATGCAACGGCGCAGGCCGCGTTGAATTTTAAAAATTCAAAGTGGGCTAACCAATTATTTGCCCGCTGTTGTGATGTAAATAGTTTTACATCGCCCTATCTGTACGATGTCGTCATTTCAAATCCGCCTTACTTCGATTCGCCCGCCAAACGTTCAAATGCTTACAACCAGCAGAGCCAATCTCGAAATTTGGCAAGACAGACTTTGGCGCTTAGTGCAGAAGAGTTTTTTGAGGTCAGCCAAGAAATGCTTGAATTAAACGGGCATTTGTATTGCGTTTATCCTTTTTCGCTAGAAGCAAGGATAATTCAGATCGCCGCTTCCTATGGCTTGGTGTTGGAAAAGCAGCTTTACGTCAAGCATGAATCTAAAAGCGCTCCTTACCTTTGTGCATTCCACTTTAGAAAACTAGCGTTAACTTCCACACTTTCGCCAATTGAAAATGTCGGGGTAATTACTGAAGAGGCGAGTAAGACGACATTAACGATTAGAGACGCGCAGGGCAATTACACAATTGAATACAAAGCCCTTTGTCAGCCCTTTTACCTTAAATTTTGAATGAGCTTATATAAATGAACATAATCGCAGAAGGCTTTGGCGCGATAGCCGTTGTATTGAATTTTATTGGGTATCGCCAAACCAATGTAGACAGATATTTGCTTATTTCTGCCTTTGCCTTAAGCGCACTTAGCGTGCACTTTTTTATGCTAGACGCTATGGCCGCAGGCATCGGTACTCTACTTGCCAGCGTTCGTAACTTCATTGCTATCAAACACAGAAGCAACGCTATTTTATTTTTCTTTGTTACGGTGAATTTAGGCTTTCTGGCTTATGAATGGTTTGTACTAGATCACAGCTGGATCATTTTCATTGCCTATGCGTCGTCACTTTTTTTTACAGTGGGATCACTGGTTATTCGCAACACACATACTATTAGAAAAGTCTTTCTTCTAGCTGAAACTTTGGGGCTGCTGTACGCCATATCTGTAGGCAGTATTTTTGGCACAGTATTCAACGTAAGCAACTTGATCAGCATTATTAGTAAGCTTCGCAAGCCATAAATATACCGTTCAATACCCTTATCTTATCAATTAGTCTAACTCTCCTCTCTTTTTGCTCAAAAAAGAACGTGTTTTTGCGTTTAGAATACTTGAAATTACTTAACCAAATGGTCAGTTAATTTTCTGTTTTGTTTCTCTATGCCGCGTTTTTAAAGGGGGATACCAAAGTTCAATGGGCTAAAGTTCAATATCATATTCCTAATATAAGCGTATCATTTCCTATCAGTAAGTATGGTTTCAGCAATTTTTCCTCTGAATATGTGGAAGTAAACTCGACGTGTAGTAATGAGGGGAGTATGCGCAGTGAAATTAGTGGAAAATACACAACAATCTAATCAGTCTGACTTGCTTGAGCAATCGTTTCAAAGTGCGATAGACAAAGGCACTGCGGTTAACGTATTTGAGCGCGCAAGGCATTTTCGCAATGCTGTCTCGGCAAGCGAGCAACCTCGTCTAGTTGAGACTCGAACAAGTCTAGAAACTGAAAAACTGTGGAAGAAACGTCTCAACCTGCTACTTGATGCAGAGAATAAACTTATTAAAGTTATACGTTTACGTAAAATTACTGGTATATTTACGGTATTGAGCATGGCTATGTTTTTATTTTCCCTGTATTTAGCACCGTCTATGTCGCCAGTCGTTTTCTATGTTCTAAGTGCGGTCGCCGCTTTCGGAATTGCGACGTACCCAGCGTGGTTCTTAGTATCTAAGAGCGACAGAAAGCGCAGAGATCATATCTCTAGTTTGTTTTACAAGAGCAATCATGAGGTAGAGATCGCAGACGGAAAGATGACCTTAATCAACAGGGCGAACTATGCAAGTGTAACGCACATACACATACTGGATCGCAACGTTGGATCATTCGCAAACACATAAACATCACTACACGTCACACCTTACTGCTGTTCTACTAGTAGCGTCGCTCTTTCTTGGGGCGCTACTTTTGGCTCCGATGGATGCACTCGGGCAACTCCTAGCTTCCATTACTATTCTCATTTTCATATCGCTTTGCAGTAAAGAAGCGAGGCATTCTCAAAAATACCAGAACTTATTCAGAGTACTTGCGCTCGTTCTCGCTATAGCACTTAGCGTGAGGTATTTATTATGGCGTGGTATTTACACGCTCACGTATTCTGATGTGCTTTCAATGATTGCAGTTTGGCTATTGTTTGGCGCAGAAATTTACGCTGGGATAACTTCCGTATTGGGCGCAATCGTGAATGCTTTTCCTTTAAGTCGTCCTCTTCTGACATTGGAAGGCGTAGACAAATCTACGTTGCCGAGCGTTGACGTAATGATCCCAAGTTATAACGAAGATGAAGAGATACTAGAGGTCACAATTCGTGCCGCACAAATGCTGGATTATCCAAAGGATAAGCTTTACATCCATTTGCTTGACGACGGCGGAACAGATCAAAAAATCAATGCAGATAATCCGGTTTCAGCGGCCTCAGCAAAGCAGCGAAGACAGGACCTCCAAGCGCTTTGTTCGCGCCTTGGTGTTACGTATCACACGCGTGAAAAAAATGAATTCGCCAAGGCGGGTAATGTTAATAGCGCAATACAAAACACTACGGGTGATTTAATTGTAATTCTTGACGCAGATCATGTGCCCACTTCAGATTTTCTAGATAGAACTGTTCCTTGGATGCTTAGAAATGAAAAAGTGTTCTTGGTCCAAACCCCTCATTTTATGGCTAATCCCGATCCTGTAGAGCGAAACTATTTCTCGGCATTTACCCGTATGCCGTCTGAAAATGACATGTTCTATGGCACCATCCAAAAGGGGCTAGATTATTGGGGGAGCTCATTCTTTTGCGGTTCAGCTGCTTTAATGCGAAGGAAGCATCTTGACTTGGTGGGTGGGATCTCGGGCGATTCTATTACAGAGGATGCGGAAACTGCGCTTGATTTGCATAAAATGGGCTATGAATCAGTATATGTTGATCGGCCAATGGTAAGCGGACTCGCCCCTGAAACATTTGATGCATTCATTCAGCAACGTATGCGTTGGGCGCAGGGAATGACGCAAATTTTATTACTAAAAAAACCATTCAAAGCGGAAGGCCTGAAATGGTACCAGCGGGTGGGTTACATGAGTTCAATCATGTTTTGGCTGTTTCCTTTCGCCCGTATTATTTTCTTGCTAATGCCGCTGGCATACTTGGTTTTTGGGCTTCAGGTGTATCACGCGTCATTACTTGAAATTTTTGCCTTCACTATACCTCACGTTATCGCTACCTACATGATATCAACCATGCTTTTTGGTCGAACGCGGTGGCCGTTGGTCTCAGAATTATATGAAATATTACAATGTGCTTTTACGTTGAATGCCTTGGTAAAAGTCTTCCTAAAACCTCGTGCTCCTTCTTTCGTTGTAACGCCCAAAGGAGAAAGTCTGGAAAAGACATTTGTGTCGCCACTTTCAACCGTCTTTTATTGGCTTATTCTGGTCATCACTTTCGCACTAGGCTCTGGTGTTTATAAATTTATCACTGAGCCGATCACCCGAGAATTAACTGTAGTGGTAATGCTTTGGAACGTGTTCAATTTAATATTACTGCTGTCTGTACTCAGTGTATTATTAGAAAGAAAGCAAGTTCGTAGCCAGGCACGCTTGCCCGCTACCAATAGTGTGGTTATCAAGAGTGAGAACGGTCAAGGATGGGTGGGTGATTTAGTAGACATGTCGCTTGGCGGGGCTCGGCTTCGATTAAAGGGAGAAGGCGCTTACGTGCCCGAGGGGGCGATATTAACCTCATGGAGCCACGCACTAAGTAGAAACGTACATATTCCTATAAATGTGCTGCATTACGATAGTAAGTCAAAAATGCTCCGTGTACGCTTTATGCCTCAAACCGAAGAACAGGAAAACGAAGTCGTCGCTTATTCACTGTGCGATAGTCTGCGCTGGATGTCGTTTCAACGAAGAAGAACTAGAGCTATTTCTTACTGGTTCGGCGCAAAACATGTATTGAAAGTTGGGTTAAAGCCTGTTTTATTGCATTTGCTTGTATTGATTGGGAAATTCGCTATGAAATTAGGCTTGCTTGTTAAACTGCCAAAGGAAAAACAATGATAAAAAAATACCTTTTGTTTATCGTGTGCTTGTGCATGCCTTTTACCCTGGCGGCGCAAACCGACACGTACCGATTAACTGACTTCTTTGGCGGTGAAAGTACCGTGCGGTTGTTGGGAAAATCCGCCTCTATTGATATATCAATCCCCCTGAGCTCAGTCACTGATGTAGATAGCGCGTTATTAACATTAGAAGTGGTTAGCTCGCAGGCGTTAATCAAAAAGCGTTCTAAGCTGTATGTGAGATTTAATAATGCGACCATTGGACAGATTGCGTTCGACCCAGACAGACCTTCTCTCGTATCTGAAATTGCGATCCCTACTTCATTATGGCGAGCCGGGTTTAACTCTCTGACACTAGCGGTAAGTCAGCACTACGCCGAGCAATGTGTTGACGGCAGTGCACCTGAGTTGTGGAGCGAAATTAATGCATACAATTCAACGCTAAAAATTGCGACGTCGGTGAATGAAAAGCGCTTCACATTAGATGAGCTGAGCGGATTCTTTAATCCAGGAATTGGCGGACAGCGAAACGTTCAGCTTTACACGGCGCGAGAAGCTGATGAGCAAATTAAATATCAGACACTTCCCATTGTTGCGCAAGCCCTGTCTCTTAGGAATCAATATCAGCCGCTTATTATCGAGCATGACAGCTTTGATGATGGTTACGTTTTGCCCCAGCTAGAAGACACAGAAAATAGTTTTTGGAACGACCAAAATGTTGCTCGCTACGAGCGTGCTGCGTGGTATTTGAAAGCCAAGCAAAAGCAGCCTGTTCATATTCTAGTTGGTACAGTCGACGCGTTATCACCTGTGCTATCTGACGAAGTGATTAACGACATTGATGGCGCGTTTCTAAAAGCACAGCGCACCCCAGCGTTCGTTAAGGACAGCAAGGTTATTGTACCGGCTAGCTACCGCCTTATTGTCAGCGGTACTACGCAAGATGAAGTACTTGAAGCAGCGAAAGCCTTGGCGGTAATGGACGATGCGATTAACCCTATTTCACAAGTCACCGTACTTTCACAGTCACAAATGCAGGCGGAAACGCTGCAGCGTCATCGCATTCTAAACCCTGACAATCACTACACATTCCAAGACTTTGGTGTGGCGACCACTCAATTTAGGGATGAGGGGAACTTCACCAAACGGGTGTCATTCAGATTGCCTGCAGATTTTTATGTACCTGAGAACGCGAGCGTGAGCTTGCTCTTAGACTTTGGATATGGCGCAGGTTTTGGGCCAGGGTCGGTTATGAATGTAAGCGTGAATGACGAACTTGTACACGGTTTGTCTCTTAATAATATTAACGGACAATCCTACCGAGACTATCAGCTAAGAATACCTGCACGGTTCTTCAAAGGCGGGACGAATAATTTAGACTTTGCGGTAACCATGAGAGCGCCATTGGCAGGCGTGCCGTGTGATGATATACCTGGTTCCCACCTCGTATTCCAACTTGATGATTCTTCGGCTATAAAGCTCCCTGATGCAGGAAACGTGGCAGTTCAGCCCAGCCTTGTTTTGCTTTCAGAAACGGCTTACCCGTTTGTGCGCTTTAAGTCAGCCCCAACGTCAACCATTGCGATTCCTTCAGATGACTACTTAGATACAGCGTTGACTCTTTCAGCAAAATTAGCGCAAGTAGCTCAAGTGCCTTTACTAAATGTGAAAATAGCAACTGGAAACGACATTACAACCGAAGGTTCTGTGTTTGTTCTAGGCACCCCTGAAAGCTTAACGAATATTGAGCAGGCTGAATTCAGTACGGCCATTGAGGCCACGAAACGCTGGTCTTATCGGTTACAGAACAATCTTTACAATCGCGTAAGAAACCTGACTGACGATCAGTCTTTCAAAGAAATGCGTGTAGACGGCCATACCGTTCAAGAAAGCGACTTAGGCGAGCAAGCTGTGCTTACTGCACAGGTAAACCCAGTTTCGTCACAAACCGATACCTTGTTCATTATTGCAGCACAGACGCCAGAACTTCTTCAAGCTAGAGTCGAGGACCTGGTTAGTTTGTCGATGTGGGGGCAGATGGCAGGAGATTTCTTCGCATGGAAAGATGGTCTTTCGCCATCACTCATCATGCAGGTAAGCGATAAATATGAAGTGGGTGAAGCCGACGACAGCTGGCTGCATTTACGACTATGGCTGTCTAACAACCCGTGGTATTGGTTAATCGGCTTTGTATTTGTGGTATTTGTTGTCAGCCTGCTTATCTATTTGTTGCTTAAACGCAGAAATAAACAAGTACAAGACTCATGGTAAATCTGCATTACGCAACAAGGGCGACGCTAGTGATAGGTGTTTTATTCCTTCTAGTGTCGTGCTCTAACAAGGAAGATAGCGAATTCAAGTCCCAGTACATAGCGTATAAGGCATTGTTTGTTGACGGTGGGCGCGTAGTAGACACGGGAAATGATGATGTGTCTCACAGTGAAGGGCAAGGGTACGGTATGCTCTTTGCCGTCGCCGCCAACGATAAAGACACCTTTGATGCATTATGGCACTGGACCCAACGTACGCTCATGCGCGAAGACGGGCTATTTAGCTGGCGCTACCGACCTTGTGTGGATAATTCATCCTCTTGTATTGATGACCCTAATAATGCCTCTGATGGTGAGATTCTTATTGCCTGGGCATTATTGCGTGCAAGTGAAAAGTGGGGCGTTGGTAAGTATGAGGAGGACGCCAGGAATATTGTACGTGCTGTAGAGCAGAAACTTCTGGTGGTGAATAATAACAGTGTAGTGCTCTTGCCAGGGGAATACGGATTTGCATCTGACCAAACCGGAAATGCCAGCCTTCAGCTGAATCTGTCCTATTGGGTTTTTCCCGCCATAACTGACCTGTCTTCGCTGTCGGATACACCGTCACGTTGGGAAAGCCTGTTCGAGTCGGGCTTGACCTTGCTGTCGAATATGCAGTTTTCTACCTACCAATTGCCCAGTGATTGGGTGCGTTTCACCCCTAATAGTGCTGAGTCCGATAACAGTAAAATTGGTGCGTTAAGTTTAGATAATGTGATATCGCCCGAGTTTGGTTTTAATGCGATCCGAATACCGCTTCAGCTTGTATGGTCCCCGCGTTTTCGCCAAAACGCTAGGTTAACTGAGAAGCTACTCTCTCCCTACTATGCATGGTGGGCGATAACGCCTACGCCAGCTACCATCAACCTGTTAAACGAGGAAACCGCTGAGTACGAAATGTCTAAGGGAATGCGTTCAGTGCAGGTGGCCGTAAACAGCTTGATGAAATCAGAAGAAAAGCAAAGGCCAGAGTGGCCTGAGATCAATCGAAACATGGATTATTACTCGGCAAGTTTAACGCTGCTTTCTATGCTAGCAGTTTTGGATAACGCATCGTGAAAACTCGGTTTACTCGCACGTCTTTGTATCTGGCACTAGGCGCTTTGGCCACGTCACTTGTATCGGTGCAGGCATACGGACAAGCTAAAACAACGTACAAAGAAAAAGATCTGGGTATATTACCTGCAAAACAAGAACAGCCAGATTTAACAGGGCTTTGGTACCATATTAATGAGCGACAGATTCAGCAAGCCAATGAAGAGTTTACGCGCTTAAAAGCTCGTTACCCTGCGTGGCAGGTACCACAAGAAGTTGAAACCGAACTAAACAGAATAAACGGCCGCTTAAAAGGTACTATCAAGCCTGTGGTTTCAGAATCAACAGAATCGCTTCAGGCTTTAAAAAAGCAGCCAGATAAGCCCGCTTCTAAAGCCCTCCCGCTCGAACAATTTGCTCAGTTAACGCCGAAAGCCAGAGCAAATACGCCGAAGCAAAAAGTAGAAACGCTTATTGCATTGAGCAATCAAATTAAGCGTACTGATTTTTACTTGCTTATGGGGTGGACCGCCATTGATAAAGGTATGTTAGAAATGGCAACGCAGCAATTCTCTCAGGCCTTACAATCGGCAGTTCGGGATATCGATAAACAATCTGCTCAGCAAGGCCTTAACAGTGTCACTGGTATTAAGCTGCAGCAGGCATTGTCTCTGCGGGATACGACAACGCTGGAGCAGTTTCTCAAATCTGATAACAGCGGCTACGTGAAAGAAGTGCTGCAGGGCGCGGCATGGCAACAATATGACTTGAATAATTACGACTTTGCCGATGCGCTATTTAGTTTGGTGAACGATTATGAAGGCAGGTATTTGTCACTTAGCGCGCAGAGCAGCGACACTGCAAAGAAGCGCGCTTTCGACCTAGCATGTAGTATCAATACCGAAGTTTTCATTCGACGCTGTGCTGATGGTCTGGCTAGCCGACAGGCTCAGTTTTATGATACACGTCGCTATAAGCAAAGTATTGAGTCAGGCGAAGCTCTTGCCCGTTTGAGACCGTTAAGTGTAGATGAGCAAGCACTAATTGGGTGGGCTGCTAAAGAGATACAAGACACCACAACCGCTACTGCAGCGTTCGAGCGAGTGCTAGCGAAGACGCCAACCGATGCGGTAATTGCCAATGAATTGGTTACAATTAATCAAAACGACGAAGCCACACTGAACCGATTGGCGCTGAGATACAGTGCGGTAAAAAGCATATTGCAAGAACGCACCACACGTAACGCCTGGCCCAGAAAACAGTTTTGGCTAGCCTATCAAAATCGCGATGCGAGGGGAGTTACAGCACAAACAAAAGATGGCCTAAGTGCAGTCTACGGTATTAATACTCGCAGTCGAAGCGGAAGTGAGGGGCTCGGTAATTTCGATGTTCTGTCGCAATATATTGGTATTGGCAGCGGTTATGGAAACTGGCTGTGGCAAGTATCACTCGACTATAAGCAATTCTACAGCGGTCGCCCTCAAGTTGGCGACTGGTTTGGTAACAACCAATTGAGTGGAGCATTTTCGGGAATAAGCGGCTTTAAAGATAAGGGGCTTCGCGCCGAAGCGCATTATCAGGCACCTGATTTCAATTTTTACGCTAATCTTGAATATGCCATGTTCGATCAACCCGTTAGCGCTAAAGTAACCGGGCAAATATCTGCAACCAAATTTCTTACCAGTACAACGGTAGCTGCAACCTTATTTAGAAAGGCAAAAGAAGACAGTTTATTAAGCCAAACTGGAACCTTCAATGCTGACCACGCGAAACCTTGGGGCTACGTGATAGAAAGTGGCATAAGAGGGTTAGTAGCGCATGCAGTGGCCGACAACTGGTCTGTTGCAGGTACTGCTCAGATTAGTCGCTTAGAAGGCGAGCAGGTTGCCGATAATAGCGCGCTCTCTCTACGGGGTGATGTGAGTTACGATATTGCTACCATGATATCTCCAAAGCTCGATTACTGGCGTGTAGGGCCATTCTTGAGCTATACAAGCTACGATAAAAATTTAAGTGGCTTTACGGTTGGCAATGGAGGCTACTTTAGCCCCAGTCAGTTTGTCAGCATTGGGGGCTATTCAGAGCTGTTAACGCTTGAGGCGCTAAACTGGCAAATTAAACTTCGAAGTTCGCTTGCGCTTTCACGTGTAGAACAAGACGACGATCTGCGCTTTCCGATTGGAGGTGCATTTCCAACGGCAGACGAGAACGCGACCCTTGGTGAAAGCTCAGATACGGGTTTAAGCGGAAATCTTATGGCTGAAGGTCAGTATCGAATCAATCACAACTGGATTGTGGCTGGGTACATGGGAAAAGCATTTGCGGTTGAGTACCAAGCATTTGAAGCGGGTATTCAGGTTAGGTGGCGAGAAGGGCAAGGCGGCGGTGTAACAAGCGATGAGCTGTTGCTGTCTTCGCCAAGATTAAGCGGCTTTGCACTATAAAGCCGCTTTTGGATGAAGATTTACTCTCTTTTAAAGCGTTAGTTCGCTTTTCTACGTCTAGCTAGCATAAAACATCCAGCGCCAAATAAAAGAGCGATTGAGGCTGGTTCACTTACGTTAATGGCGCCGAACTGATAGTTGTTTATTTGGCCTGTTGGTGCAACGTAGGTTTCACCATCGTCATTAATCAGTTCCTTAAACGGCGTTTCCAAACGATTAGCAATGACGTTTCCATCCACATGACCATTGTAGAAACTTAGCTCTGCATATGGCGCCAGTACACTACCTTTAACACCCACGCTATGTAGTGTAAGAAAATCAGCATCAACAAAATTAAACAAGATGTTGTTGGTATAAAGGCCGTCATGACGCTGACCTACATTGTTGTCGTTGTCTCTGTACTGACCATTTTCTCTGAAATATTCATTTTCCTGTGTAAAGGCCGTATTAAAGAAGCCTGTGTTAAATAACTCAACTGATTTACCGTACACGTTGATGATGTTGTAGCTGGTGGTTGAGAAATCATAAACAATGCGTTTATCAGCCGCACTGAACCAACTGGCATCAATATTGTAAAAATTGACATCATCAGAGCCAGAGAAGGTGATGGTATTTAATACATCCTTGCTAGTGTCGGTACATGCAACAGCTTGGTCCGAATCTTTAGCGTCAGTGCACGATAATTTTGTTGTGCCATTCACCGACATTGACGCAAATTCCTGAGACTGGGCCGTAACCTCGGCAGCAATCGCATTGAAGTCAATATTATTAACGTCAGCCTTTCTCACGCTGCCTTGTTTAACAGATGAAGCTGTCGAACCGTTAATAGCGGCGTAATTGTTAACATCGTTAAGCGTTACGGTACCGTTAATTTCGCTGCTATCAAGTTCAACGTTAGATTCGGCAAATACGTTCCCGTTTTCAACTTGGGAGCCATATAAAGCAGGGTTGCTCACACTGTCGTAAACACTATTAGGCCCACCAAGTTTCACAGTATTGGCGTACACATCACCTGATACAACGTTTGAGTTACCTAGCTTGACATCACCTTTCGATGAGATACCGCCAGATTTCACCGTCGAATTGATGAGATTTACGGTCTGCTCGGCGTTAACCGCTTTATCGAATGTGAGTTCAGAACCAAACACCATACCTGACACGGTAGTTGAACCACCGTGAACATCACCGCGTGTGAAATGAAGGTTACCGCCTACGGCAAGCGCAGAATCAGACATACCTGGCGATAACAACAAGCCAACATTGAAATCAGTTACGTCCATCTTACCGCCTACTGCTAACCTTCCTTCGACATCGGAAGATTTGCCGGTAAAGCTGTCGAAAATGAATGCGTTATATTCAAACGCTTCACTTAATTCAATTTTGGCGGCAGACACCTGTGGTGCTGACATAACCGCTGCAACTACAGCAGTATAGAGTATTTTTTTGTGCATAATGGCTCCAGTGACATCCGAGTCTGGAACCGAGCTTCAACATGGATTTTCCAGACACACCGAATGGTACGATCTGAACAAAATTCATGCGATAGCACAAGAGATACTTTGGTATAAGACCTTATACGAAAAAAGCCACCCGAAGGTGGCTTTTGTAAAGTTTTGTCTAGTTAATGAAACGCTTTAGCTTTTCTTCTTAACCAGAACAGATACTTTATCGATACCTGCAATTTTAACTTGGTTCATAACTTCTACCACAGTACCGTGCTCGCTGTCTTCGTGAGCTTGGATAGCAGCTGAATCCGTGTTGTTTTCCGCTAGGTATGTTTGTGTGTTAGCTACCACACGACGAATATCAACCTCACGGCCGCCCATCATGATTGTGCCATCAGCATCAATACGAATAGAAAGCGCTTTTGAAGGCTTATCGTTTTTAGCTTGATTATCTTCTGGACGGTTTACGTCTAAACCTTTCTCTTTCACGAACGAGGTCGTTACGATGAAGAAAATCAACATGATGAACACGATGTCCAACATGGGGGTCATATCAATCTGAGCCTCGTCTTCAGCCGAGGTATGCTTCTTTCTTTTCATCTCGTCTTCTTTCTTCTGTTACGTTCGAGCGCTTTAGTATACTGCTTGTTACAAAAATATACAGGGTTTTGTACAAAAACAGTGTGCTCATTAACACTTGTTGTTGAAAAAATACTCAGTTTCACAGTAATAAAACAACAAACTAGGTTTGTTTGTGTGAAATAGCGACACCTAATTGGTAAAAATACAACATCAATGCCTGATTGAGTGATGTACGCAAGTTACCATGAGGATAAATGCCAAGTCTAGCTTCCGTTGACT
Source organism: Alteromonas marina (assembly GCF_000808575.1). GTDB lineage: Bacteria > Pseudomonadota > Gammaproteobacteria > Enterobacterales > Alteromonadaceae > Alteromonas > Alteromonas marina_A. Next base: position 41,518 of record NZ_JWLW01000002.1, on the reverse strand, counting down.
TTTTTGTACCTTGCACCAAAAACGCATTTTTGATCTCGTGATCTTGAATGCAGGCCTCAAATGCACGGGCAGCCATCTCCTGAGGCATAGCATAATAATACATTTTTAGCGCGCGATCAGCTTCTACGGATCGCACAAAGTACTCATTTGGTCTTTTTTGATCATTTAAGAATAACAACGAGAAGCAATCGCTCAATTTTTGATTCAATGGATGATCGTTCATAGGCGCGTTATCGAGCCAGGCTTGCGTAGCAAAGCTACCGGCAGCAATGCCGCTGAACATCCGTGGTGCAATATAATGATCGAAGGCGTGAAACCACTCGTGAGCCAATGCGCCAGCGCCCGCGTTTTTTGCAAGCGCAAGCTGTCGTTTGGCGCTGTTGTAATGGGCACTACTATGCTTTTGACCACCGCTGCCAAAAGCCAGTGACAGGGATCCGTTCAGCGACAACACCTGTTCATTGATATTTAAGATCGCGACTAGATCGTAAAGTGCATCGAAAAACAGGTTGGCAGCGATCTGTTGTTCTTCAGCCGTCACCCATCTACCAACGGTGATCGTCGCGAAATTAAACAGCTTGCGAATATCTTGAAATGAAACATCAGCGCCGTCCCTGTGGCTTGGGCCGTTGCGATAAAACTGCTGATGAATACGGCCTTTACTTTCCAACACTGACATCCGAATTTAATAGGCGTTAAGCCATCGAGACCAATAACTGTTCACACCATGCTTCGATGCGTGCGTCTGTTTTATCGTATTGGTTTTCATCATCAAGAGATAAACCTACAAACTGGGTCTTATCTTCGGTCAAAGCTTTTGATGCGGTAAACTCGTAGCCTTCGTTTGGCCAATAACCCACGATCTTACAGCCCGATGGCAATACTGCATCGTGCAGCATACCTAGTGCATCTTGAAACCATTCTCCGTAACCAAGTTGATCGCCGAGTCCGAATAGAGCGATAGTTTTCCCCGCCAAGTCCAAGCCGTGCACTTCTTCCCAATGAGACTCCCAGTCTTCCTGCAGCTCACCGAAGTCCCAAGTCGAAATACCAAAAATGATAATGTCGTATTCGGCTGTGCGCGTTAGGTTAACGTCTTTAATGTTGTGAAGATCAACGATGTCTTCATCAAAAAGGCTATTGAGCTGCGCTTGGATTTTTTCTGCTGCCATTTCGGTATAGCAGGTTGTTGAGCCGTAAAATAATCCGATGGACAGTGCGCTATCACTCATTAGATACCTCTTTTGAACTAATCGTCTTTAGAAGCTGGGAATTCTACCTCTTTACCGTTGCTCAACAAAGCTTTGCACTGAACATCGGTGTTTTTCTGTGAAATTTTTAATACACCAATGGCGCAACCGTTGAATAATTCGCCATAGCCCAAACTTGGTTCTCTCGCTTTTACTGACATATTTCGACGTCTTGTGAAAAGGTTGAGGGGCGATTTGGAGCGATAAAGCACGCGGTTTAATCTATCTAGCCATTTGATCAATCCATCCGGAAAGGCGTTTTTTAATCCGCTGCAGGTGAACTGGGTAATGTGGGGGCTGTTGCGCCTAAAGCGCAGGCGTACATCGTATACAAAGGAATAGTGCACATCGCCAGATAGAATGATGAAATCGGGGGGCGTTTTGTAATGCCTGAATATGTTTAGTATAACGTTCGCGGTGCCTTTGTGGGCCATCCAGTTCTCAGCATCAACAGTAAGCGCCTTGCCAAAAAACGTAAACACCTTTTGAATGGCTTCGATAACCTTTACGCCATAAATGGGAGCGGCAGAGACAACGATGACAGATTCTTTTCCGATTATAGAGTGTTGGAAATCACACAGTGCTTCCCAGTCCATTAGCCCCGAGGGCTTGTTCATATTCGATTCACTGCGCCAACGCTGCGTGCGGGTGTCTAAAACCTCAATAGGTGGTGTGGTATCTAAACGGTAATGCCACTGATCAAAAGCCAACAGATCATCAATGATTTCGTCGTGCGAGTTTAAACCGCTTTCTCCCATTGATTCTTGTACTTTAGCAATTAATGGCGCTACTTTTTTTGGTGCATTTCCCCAGCCTTGGCAAAGCAAATAGCCAATGAGCGCATTGCCGATCATGCGTTTCGATAAAGGATTGCCGTAGACTTCTTGTTCCCATCCCCGGGTTAAGTTCCAGTCGTCGGTAACGTCGTGATCGTCGAAGATCATATAGGTAGGAATGTGCGCCAGCGCTCTACGTACTTGCGGAAGTTGTTTTACGAAGCCGTTAAGCGCCTCGTGTTCTTTGTCGAAGATAGCATGGTATTTTTGGGGGATCCCATCTTTATCTATATTGATATCAGCCCAAAGCGCGTCGGACCACACCAGTAAATACATAGCGAAGATCTCCGCACTGCCGATCAAGTGGTTTTGCGCGTTTACCGATGTGAATACCGGTTTTTTCTTAGCACCAAAGAAAATTGAAGACAGTACCGTATTGGTCGCAATTTGAGGAAGAAGCTGCTCTCGTTCGTAATACCCATATTCATGTGTGGCAAGTTCATTAGTGTTGGTTACTACTGCCCCTTCCAGTGCTTCATGATAAAGGCCTAAACGGTCAATCACGCTATGTATGGCTTTAAGCATAGGACCTGCGACATCATCAGCATAAATTTGATCGCCCGTCATCAACAGAAGATCGGGAAAATCATTTTGCATTTTGAACGCATTTTTATGGAGTACATCCACTTGTGCTAGGGCATCATCACTTTGAAAGTGAGGCTTACGGCATGAGCCGTGCAATATGGTCTCGGGAGTCTCAGTGTAGTGGAAACTTAAGGAAGACTGCCCATCGTAAAGAAGCCCGCGTTGTTCATCTTCCCATGAAGCCTGCTGTTTGTCGTCGTTAAAAGATAGCGCGTAACCTATCCTCGCAGTATCTTCGAAGGGTTCTGACGCAGTGAAAGAGAGCAAGTGTATAAATGCGTACTTACCTACCCGTACGGTTTCGCGCTGACAATTGCCGTCGATGATGTTTTCATTTGCAGATAAATTTAACGCAGGTGAATCGGCGTTACTGGTTACTACCCAAATATGACATTCTGTAGATGTCACCTTTCTTACTATTGGACCTGCAATAACTTGGGGCAAGTGCTGCGTAGAAATGACGCTCTCCTTCAATTTTTATCGATATTAATACACGTAGCGTGTTAATAATGAATGGTACAAAAATGCTGCACATTATTTGAAAACATGATGACAGCACGACTATTTAACGTTGCTTAATCATATATGTACTCAGCAAACCGGATGTCTATCGCATAACCTTACTCTTTTTTGTGAATAAACGGTATGCTCGATATACTCCCTTACAATTTTTTCAGTTTTACCTTTTGCTCTCGTCTTAATCAACGGAGAGAGGACTTCACACTATGCTAAAATATTTAACCAGTGCTGTGCTAACCACTTTACTGATAAGCGCCTGTAGCGAGCCGAAAGACGTTGTTATTACTCCTGAACCTCAAGACTTAACCGAAGTCACTGTGGGTAAATGGATTCTTGATGAAAAAGGCAAGGTTATGTTTGATCCTCAAACCTCTGGGTTAGTGGTGCTAGACGGTCAACTTGTCACTATCGCAGATGCTAGCGCTGATAACACTCAACAGTTGAAACTTCATAGCATTTCACCAGATACCGCAACACTAAGCGCATCGAGCGAACGCTTTTCATTTTCCACTACCGTGCGCCGAAGCTGCTTTTATAGCTATTTGAGTGAGCAACCTGATTTAGAAGCGTTAGCCGTAGACCCCAGGGACACTAACGTAATTTATACGGTTACCGAAGATGCTACCCGTACTGGCGCATTAAGCCCTCGCTGTGAAACCAAATACGAGGAAACAGGGTCAACCGATTACCCCACCTTGTTGGTAAAATTGACACGAAAAGATAATGGCTCGGTTGAAATGTCGGATGTGCGCCCACTCCAGTTTCCGCAAGAGTTCGAAGTAGGTAACTTCCCAAACGATGGTATTGAAGGTCTTACTATGGCTGACGACGGCACCTTATATTTGGCGCTAGAGAAAGATAAAGCAGGACAGCCAAGAATTTTTACATTGGCTGTTGATGAAGACTTTTTCTCGTCGAATGATTTTGCCACAGTGAGCGAGCCTAACCTTCAACTTCCTTCGTTTACTTCAGGTAATCACCCTATCAATGGACTGGCGTTATATACTCATTCAACGGGCGCATCCTATTTGTTCGGCGCAGCAAGAAACGACAATGAACTGTGGGTAATTGATGTGAGTGGCAATAAGCCAACAAAGCGTATCCCTATTACCTTCGACGTTGCCGGCGACCAGAGTTGCGAACAATACACAATGGATAATTCGTCGATGGAAGGACTAGTGACCATTGAAAATACCTTGTGGATCATTAACGATCCTTGGGAGAAAAACTACCTTAAAAACGCGACGTGTGAAGCGCATAAGACGCGTTATGAAGACTTAGCGCCTTTATTATTTCCACTAGAAATTAACAGCGTTTGGTTTGAATAATAAGAAAACGAATAGATTGAAAAACAAAAGGGTTGCTTTTAAGCAACCCTTTTTATTGTTGGCTAACGCTATTGATAGTGCGCTTAATATCGCTGTTTTATCTATGCGTCGCTGCGAAGTCGAGAAGCGAAGGTTTTTTTGAACTTCGCAAGCTTAGGCGCCACGACCATAGAGCAATACTGGTTCTGTGGATTATTTTTGAAGTAATCTTGGTGGTAGTCTTCGGCGTCGTAGTAGTTATTTACTGCTACTATTTCAGTCACTACGGGATCGGGCCAAATCTCTTCTTCTGTAATTTCTGCGATAATTTTTTCTGCTTCAGCTTTTTGTGTATCGTCGTGATAGAAAACCGCGCTGCGATACTGTGTGCCTACATCATTGCCCTGTCTATTCAGCTGTGTAGGGTTATGCAGCGCAAAGAAAATTTCTAGTATCTCTCGGTAGCTAATGCTATCGGCATCAAACGTCACTTGTACCACTTCAGCATGGCCAGTATTTCCTTTGCATACCTCTTCATAGGTTGGATCGGCCTTTTCGCCTCCAGCATAGCCAGAAATTGCTTTTTCTACGCCTTCAACGCTATTAAACGCTGATTCGATACACCAAAAGCATCCGCCTGCCAACGTGGCGACTTGTAAATTTGCCATAGTAAAAACCTCTCTTAATCTTTGTCTGTAGTGTGGGTGCGGGTAGGTCACAACACAAGTCATCCAAGCGTGTTTTTTTATCGTATAAACGAATATTAAATAAGAATAACGTGCGAGCTAAGAGAAAGGTTTTAACATGTGAGCTTATCTGCTTTCTTTTAAGCAGTTTGCAACTGGTAAGAATGCGATTAAGCGTGTTCAAAATTTGGCAGAGGTATTCAGTCGTGATTATTTTTTATGACGGGTATTGTCCGTTGTGTATCGCTGAAATGGGTCATTTAAGAAAAAGAGACAAGCACAACAAATTAACATTGGTAGATATTCAGGCCCCCGATTTTTCGAGCCGTTATCCAACCATGGATTGGCATACACTCAATGCAAGAATTCACGGACTTCGTGATGACGGGACCTTGATAACTGGCCTTGATGTCACTCATGAAGCATGGAAAGCTGTGGGCATGGGTTGGCTATATGCACCACTTCGCTGGCCTGTTATTCGTCATGTGGCCGATGCTTTCTACAATGTATTCGCAAAGCATAGATACACCATTTCATATCTGTTAACAGGTAAAAAACGCCAGTGCGATCGCTGCATACCAGGGGAAGCCAGTGAAAAATAACGTCCTAATAGTGGGCGCGTCGGGCGGTATTGCGTCTGCGCTTATTGAGCAATATAGCAGTGAAGGTGCTAGGGTATTTGCGGTTAGTCGCGCCCCGTTATCTGACACCAATCATTCTGGGGATGTTACCTATCATCAGCTGGCCGAACAGGACGATAGGCACATTAGCGAATTTGTTGAACAGCTGGCTGAACAGCAGGTTGTGTTAACTACGGTAGTTATCACAACAGGCTTTCTACACCGCGAAAGCGATGGCATTCATCCTGAGAAACGTTTGGAAGATGTCAGCGAGCAGGCCTTAGCGGCTTATTTTTCGACTAACAGCATTATTCCCGCAATGTGGCTCAAGCATTTGGTGAATATTATGAGTAAAGAAGGGTCAACCCTTGTTTGCTTAAGCGCGAGAGTAGGGAGTATTTCAGATAATGGACTTGGCGGGTGGTACGGCTACCGCGCGTCGAAAGCGGCGCTTAACATGTTGGTTAAAACAGCGTCGGTAGAATACAAGCGTAGATTGAAAGATGTCATGCTTGTTTGTTATCACCCAGGGACGGTTGATACGGGGCTTTCTAAGCCTTTTCAAAAGAACGTCGCCGCCAAGAAACTGTTCACGCCTGAGTTTACCGCTAAACAGCTCATTCACCACCTTTCGGCGCTTAATCGAGACCAATCTTGTCATTTTATCGACTGGAATGGCGAAGTGGTAACTTGGTGATACGGTCTAACATCATTTCAGCAAGTTCAACATCAAGACTTTTCATTTCACTGCTGTTACCATGCTATTTTGGGAATGGTGCAGCGTATTGATAAGCCCATAGAGGTAGCAATACAACGCGTTGACGCCACACGTGAGTCATAACAATAAACGCCATCCTGATAATAAATAATACCAGTTTGCTCGGCTTGATCCTTACAAATAGTAAGTAACGACAACCAACATGAATTGTGAGTACACGACGTGTTTGTGTATCACAAGGCGTGATACGGCGAACTGCTATAACAATAACTCAACAAGAGGAAGGGATATGAGCGGGGCCAGAGAACAGTTCGGATCGCGCATAGGTTTTATTTTGGCTGCTGCAGGTTCTGCGGTAGGCATAGGTAATTTGGTGGGGTTTCCTGTCGGTGCAGCTAAAAATGGCGGTGGTGCATTTCTTTTAATGTACGCTATTTTCGTTTTTGCCATTTGTTTACCAGTAATGTTGGCGGAAATGTCAGTTGGTCGCCATGCTAAAAAAGACCCGCTTGGTGCATACAGTGATATAAGCGGTAATGAAAAGAAATGGAAAGTCGCCGGGTGGCTAGCTATTGCTACGCCATTCATGATTGCCGTTTTCTACATGGTTATTACCGTGTGGCTTTTCGGCTATTTGTTCGAAGCAGTAAGCGGGAATCTAGATAAGTTAGCTAACCCAGAAACCTTTGGGCTGTTTATTAACTCAGAAGCCATCTTTGTATACATGGCAGCCGTTGTTGGTGTGGTCTACCTCATCCTTCAAGGCGGTGTAAAAGAAGGGATAGAAAAAGCGGCAAAGCTGCTCATGCCTGCGCTTTTCGTGATGCTAATCGGTCTCGTTATCTTCGTATTAACTCGCGAAAATGCGATGGCTGGTGTTGAGTTCTACATCGTTCCTGAGTTTTCAAAAATTACTGCTGAAGTGGTGAATGGTGCGCTATCGCAGGCCTTTTTCTCTCTATCTTTGGGTATGGGTATTCTTATTACCTACGGTAGCTACATTGATAAGCGTGCAGATGTACCGAGCGCTGCCAAGCTGGTGGCGTTAACAGACACGGCCGTGGCGTTCACAGCGGGTTTGATGATCCTTCCTGCCATCTTCTCTTTTAACCCAGACATTAACCCTGATGATTTAAGTGAATCGTCAGTGGGCATGATTTTTACTTATCTGCCTAGTATCTTTCTAGCATTACAAGACTCTATTGGATATATGGGCGCATCGATTGTCGCTAGCTTGTTTTTCTTATTAGTGTTCTTTGCGGCAATTACGTCGCTAGTGTCTATTTTTGAAGTACCTGTTGCGGCGCTTATGGATGAAAAAGGTGTAAGCCGTAAATGGGCGCTTGGGTCGCTAGGAAGCATTATGATTTTGCTAGCCATCCTAAGTGCGTTGTCATTCGGTAAAGTTGATATGCTTACGTCCTTTATGCACTACGCTGGCGCAGATAAATCACTATTTGATGTCATTTACGATGTGTTCTACGACACGATTTTGCCTTTAAACGGCTTGCTAATTTGTTTGTTTGTTATTTATCGTTGGAAGAGTGCAAACTTCAATGCTTCTTTGGAAGAGGGCAGCAGTGGTTACAAAGGCAGCTGGTTTGAAAAGTACGTGGATATTTCGCTTAAAACCTTTATTCCGCTTATTTTACTCGTGATTTTTGTAAACACGGTAGCGGTAAAATACTTCGGGTTGAGCCTATTCGGATAGTCAGGTTTTACAAGCAATGACGTGAGCTAGCAGTGAGCTCAACTTAAAAACGGCAAGCCTAAAGCTTGCCGTTTTTGTTTATGTCAGAGTATGTATTTTCACTAAGTGAAAGCCTAAAACATGAGATAGGGGTCGCTATACTCTGGTGTAATATTTAGCCTTGCCCAGCTTTGTGCGGCGTCAATCACTTTGCCAGCAGGTTCCGCTTCAGTATCAGAAAAGCGAGGAGCATCAATATCCATCGCCTTCGCTGCATCCACGTAATAAATACCGCGCTTAGGATGAGACAAGCTGCAAAGGTGAATAACATCGTTAAGCGGCTTGCCACAAATGATGGTCGTCAGCGCAGATACAATATCGTACACATGTACAAGGTTTATTCGCTTATTTCCTGCATCTAACTGTTTTCCACTTAACGAGCGGGCGGGGTGACGGTCTGGGCCTACTAAACCGGCTAGGCGAACAATACTGATATCAACCTGACCTCGCTTAGACAATAAATAGTCTTCAATAGTCACGTGGGCTTTGGCCGAGGCTGTTTGCGGCTGTGTAGTGCTGACTTCGGACACTACCTCATTTGTTGCATCGCCGTAAACCGACGTGGTGCTGATAAACACGATATGCGCCACCTTTACGCTGATGGCTGCGTCTATCAACTGCAGCATATTGTTGGTGTATGACGCGAGATCTTTGTTTCTCCTGCCAGGGGGAATATTTAGCAACAAGGTAGCGTTTGGCAAATGGTTACAAAGCGCTGATGTATCTTCGCCCAGGGCATATTCAATTGCGGTGATACCTTGGTCTTGTAACGCGAGACGTTTCTGTTGGCTTCGAGTGGTGCCAACAATATTGACCTTACCTGAAAGTGCTTTGCCCACATAGCTGGCTAACCAGCCGTAGCCACTAATTACTACATTTTGAGTCATCGATTAAATACCCCTTTGTTTAGGGCTTAAGAGTACATTAATTGGAGGGCGGTTGTCGTTAACTGAAAAAATGAAAAACCGACTGGGTTACAGTCGGTTTTCTAAGGTGAGTGGTTAGAGTAGTAAGTCGTTTCGTTTTGCGCGTTTAGTTAGCTAAATGCTCCAACTACATTTTCATTTCGTCGTTGTGGTCATGGTGGTTGTCTTGATCAATATCTAGCAGGTTCAAGTCATCTAGCCCCGATATGGATGCCTGCATCTTGCCTTCGGCATAATCCGCTTTTTTTAGTACCTTACACAATGCATCACCTTTTTCTTCTAGCGCAGCCGCTTGGCTTTCTAAGCGATATTCTAAATCTTCACCCCAGCGCTCCATCTTTTGCTCAAACTCAGACATATCACCGCCTTCCCACAACATTTGTGTTCCTACGGCAATAAGTATTCTACCCATAGACTCACTGATTAAAGACTCAATTTGTGCTTCGAATTCTTGCTCCCAGCTTTCGTCAAACCAACCTGGCTCATCGAATTTAGTTGAATCAACGCGAATATTCCCTGCGTCATCATAGAATGAAGTGTTTAGTTTGGTCTCAAGGGAGTCGAACAGTTCACGAAAATCGTCACCCATTTGATCGCCGCCTAACAGTTCAGTAAATACTTCAGTTACTGCCACGTTGGCAATTTGCAGCCCTTCACTGGCGATATTCAAGGTCATAGGGATGGCAATATCAATGTTGTTGTAATATTCACTTACCCAGCGCTGTTGTTCGCTGTCAAGCGATACTGATTCGCCGTTAATGGTCATATTGTGATGGGAGTCAATCGTCATCACTGAGCCATTGTCCATCTGTACCGTTAGATCACCTTGGTAATATTGAATATGACCATCAAGCTCCATGTCACAACTGTTGTTTTGATAGCTGCTGTCATGCGCAAATGCATGGCCGCTCATTAAAGCACTGGTAAGGGTAACTGAAAGTAATAGTTTCTTAGACATTGTTCATTCCTTAATTTACGTGTGACGCGTTAACGAAAGTGCTCGAAGCAAACTGCAATGCGTTGTAGTGTCACTGTCAGATAGACGTTAACGATACTCGCTGTTATACCTAAGGTAGAGCAATGGCCTTGCCAATATTTAAAGTTTATATCTTTCAAATAGTTAGTTATATTTGGTGATTTCTTTATGCTCTGTTAAATACACTATTTAGTGAGATTACCAACTAATTAGTAGTTTTGACTAAGATCAATTAATACCAATAGCGGTACATTAAAGCCAATCCAAGCATGGTTAAATCTTATTTATTGGTGCATAATACCGCTAATATTTTTAAGGGGTTATCACAATGGCTGATTGGATTAATGCAATTATGTTTGGTGTTGCGCTAATTGCCTTTACGCTAGGGCTAAGCAGCATCGTTATGGGCTTTATGACTGCTAAAGCAGGTGCTGAAGGTATGCAGGAAAAAATCGAGTACGGTTTTTTTGGCGTTACAGGTTTAGTACTTTGCTTACTGATGGCCTACGCATTGGCTTAAGCGATAAGCATTAAAAAAACCGGCTATATCAGCCGGTTTTTTTTCGCGTAAATTAAGCCTTAATGTTGAGTCTTTTTATTCGTCGTTACTTTTTTGATTAGACTCGCTCTTTTCCTGAGCATCTTTTTGCGTACTATGACTTTCGTTACTGTTTCCATAAGCGCTGTGTTCACGATGAGCAAGCAATGACAAATGTCCATCACGTTGATATGCGCGTAAGTCGAACAAATCCAGCATAGCCATAACGTGGTCGAAAATATCCGCCTGCACTTTTTCGTACCTCACCCATTCCTTTTGTGCACTGAAGCAGTAAATTTCTAAAGGTAAACCAAGCTCGTTAGGCGGTAGCTGCCTAACCATTAGGGTTAGTTCTTGGTTAATATCCGGGTGCTTGCGCAGGTAAGCCTCTAAGTAAGCTCTAAAAGTGCCGATGTTGGTAAGGCGGCGGCTGTTTAGCAGATCCGACTCATCAATGGAGTAATCTCGGTGATAAGCGCGGAGCTCATTTTTTTTCTTATCGATATATTCGTTGATATAGCGAATTTTCGAAAAGCGCTCTAGCATATCGTTGTCACAAAGCTTAATAGAGTGCACATCAATATAAATGGCGCGCTTAATTCTGCGTCCGCCAGACTCTTGCATACCGCGCCAGTTCTTAACTGCTTCTGTAGTGAGGCTGTAAGTCGGCAGCGTAGAAATGGTTTTATCCCAGTTCTGTACTTTGACGTTGGTAAGGCCTATCTCGAGTATTTCACCATCTACTTCATACTTAGGCATGGCAATCCAGTCGCCCGTATTAAACATGCGGTTAGCGGCTATTTGAATGCCGGCAACAAAGCCTAGAATGGTGTCTCTAAATATCAATAGTAAAACAGCGGCAATGGCGGTCAAGCCAGACACAATAAGTAGTGGGCTTCTGTCTACAATTAAGGAAATACTTAATAGTATGGTGACAATAGCAAATGCTAACTTAGTAACCTGAATGAAGCCTGTTATTGGTGCGCGCCGTGAAAGCGCAGATGCATTGTATACGTCTTCTACCGTGCTCAGCATGGCGTACAGGGCCAATAACCCGCTATACAGCATGTACAATTGAGCACTTTTAATCACCATTCCGTGCATCACAGCTTCGTTATCAATAAGTACCGGGGTGGCAATGTAAATAAAGAGAGCAGGGAAGAGGTGCATTAAGCGTCTAAAGAAGCCATGTTCTTGCAGCGCGTTATCCCACTTATTGTTCGACTTATACACCCAGTTAGCAATTTGAGGGCGCACTAACAGGCGCGCTACAATGTAAATAAGTGCGGCAACGAACAAAATAGACCCAAGTGCAATGACACTGTAAAGCGGATCTTCGGTGGTTAAATTTGGAAAAATGTCTTTTACCAAATGTATGAAGTGATCGCGTACTGAAGCACTAACTTCCATTATTTACGACTCCAACAGTTTCTTAATACGGTTGTCTTTATTTTCCCATAGACCATTTAACCAATTTTGAAAATAAAGACGAAACTCAGACTCAGTGCGTTCTGATTCTTGTTGCAGCTCGGGTACAGGAGTTACGTTCACGTCGATGACGATTTTAGTCATTTGACCGCTAAGCATTGCCATCATCGGGTGACGTCTATTTTCCGGGTAAAGCAGCGAGATATCTAACACATTAGTAAAGAGTTCACCCATAGCAGACAGTGTAAAAGAGACCCCACCGGCTTTTGGTGGAAGTAGATTTTCGTACGGGCTTTGCTTAGACAAGTGTTTTTGCGTAGTAAAGCGGGTTCCTTCAACGAAGTTTATTACGGTAGTCGGAACCGTTCGGAATTTCTCACAATAGGCTTTAGTCGTCTCTAAATCTTTACCTTTCTTGTCTGGGTGTTTTTCTAGATAGGCACGGGTGTATCTATGCATAAATGGCATATCGAGAGCCCATGCTCCAAGTCCTACAAATGGCAGCCATATAAGCTCTTTTTTAAGAAAGAATTTTGGTGCTGGAATGCGGTGTGTGGCGAACTCGATGAGCAGAATAATATCTAAATAACTCAGATGGTTGGCGATAATCAAATACCAACTGTTCTTTGAAAGCTCACCGTGAACCGAACACTCAATATCAACTTTATTGAACAACCTAATCAATATCACGCTAATACGGCCAAAGCTAAACATAAGCGCATGCATTACTTTGTTCCATGCAGTCCGTATTTTTCCATTTGGTAACAGCAGTTTTACCAAGCCTAAAACAATGATAAGGCCGCCCCATAGGGCGAGATTAAGAATTTGCAGCGTGGTGTGCAATATAAAAATAAAGGGCGCGAGTACTACACGTATCATAATGGTTTCTGAGTTGCGTTAAGTGAATCTAATAGTTGATCTTTGGCGTGCCATTGCTCATTGAGCCATGCTTGAAAACGGGCACGAACTTGTGGGTCGTCAAAATAACTGTTGTTAAATACCCCATTTTCCATAATGTCTTTGATAGGCATAACCTTAATGTTCACCCGAATGTCGCGTACTTTACCGCATACGAAGTCCCAGTAAGATGGTACGCCGTTCGGATAGTCTATGGTTACATCGATAAGCTTATGTAAATGCTCTCCCATGGCCGATAAAACAAAAGCAACGCCGCCTGCTTTTGGTTTTAGTAAGTGATTGAAAGGTGAAGCTTGTTTATCGTGCTTTGCCTGCGTGAAACGGGTACCTTCAACGAAATTCATTATGCTTACTGGTTTATTCCGGAATTTTTCACACGCTTTGCGTGTGGTTTCCATATCCTTCCCTTTTAAATGAGGGTTCTTAGCCAAAAATGATTTTGAATAACGGCGCATAAATGGGAAGTCCAGCGCCCACCAAGCAAGGCCTAGTATTGGTACATAGATCAGTTCTTTTTTAAGAAAAAACTTTAAGAAAGGTATCTTTCGATTAAAAACACGTTGAAGAACGAGGATATCGACCCAAGATTGATGATTAGCAACAACGAGGTACCAGTCATCTCGAGTAAGCTTTTCAAGTCCGTTAACTTGCCACTTGGTACGCCCACTTATGCGCTGATTAAGATTATTAACACCAATCCACGCAGTGGCACATGCATCAAGCAAATAGGAGATGAAGCGACGCCATGGGGCAAAAGGGATTAACTTAAAAATTGCTAGTATGAATATAGGCGTTGACCACAAAACTGTATTCAGGAAATAGCAGATAACCGAAATAGTGCCAACAATATGATGCAACAGGGCTTTTACCATTGTACTTACCTCAAAAATTAGGGGCTTAGTGTAAACGAACTTGATCTAAAATCCGATAGAGCCTTTACTGATTCCACAATAAAGGTGCAAATTTATGAATTTAAGGAGCTGAAATGGAGCTTATTGGCGAAAATAAAGCATTTGGGGGACAGCATTTGCGCTATACCCACAAAGCGGAATCCACTCAATGCGATATGACTTTCGCAATTTTTCTTCCCCCATTTGCCTCTAAAGAAAAGCCGGTGCCGGTATTATATTGGCTATCAGGGCTAACCTGTACCGACCAAAACTTTATGCAGAAAGCGGGGGCAATGAAGCTTGCAGCAGAATTGGGTATGGCCATTGTTGCACCGGATACTTCTCCTCGTGGTGATGGTGTAGCAGATGATGAAGAAGGGTCTTACGATTTCGGTTTAGGAGCTGGCTTTTATGTAGACGCAACTCAAGCTCCGTGGAACAAACACTACAACATGTATAGCTACATTGTTGATGAACTGCCAGCGCTTATCGAAAGCGAATTCCCCGTAACCAAAGAGCGTGCGATTAGCGGACATTCAATGGGCGGGCATGGCGCGCTCGTCATTGGTATGCGAAACCCCAATAAATTTGTATCGGTATCGGCATTTAGCCCTATATCAAATCCGTCAGATTGTCCTTGGGGTGAGAAAGCATTAGGGCGTTACTTGGGTGAAGACAAGACAACGTGGAAAGATTACGACGCATCTCTGCTATTAGCGAGCAAAACCCATAGCGTGCCTTTGTTGGTTGAGCAGGGAACAAAGGATGAGTTCTTGCACGAACAGCTAAAGCCTCAGTCTCTGGTTCATGCTGCGCAGCAATCAGATACGCAACTTACGCTCAATATGCATGAAGGTTATGACCACAGTTATTTCTTTATTGCATCATTTATTGAAGAACATTTAGAGTTTCATGCTGGGCATATGGGCTTGATTTAAGCGCCAAGTGTAGGTGGAAGAAAGCCGGAAATTGCTCCGGCTTTTTTGTTTGTAAAAAAAGAAGGCCCTGAGCTTACCTGAGCTTCTGTGCAAGCGAGATAAATTCAGAAATCTCCACAGGACGCTGATATAAATAACCTTGTCCGTATGTGCAGTGATGGTTTTGTAAAAATTGCTGCTGCTGTTGAGTTTCAATGCCTTCGGCGATAATTTTGATGTTCAAATTACTTGCCAACCCAAGAATAGCCTGCACAATTGCCTGGTCGTCGGTGTTGTTCTCAAGTTCACTCACAAAAGAGCGATCAATTTTAAGTTCATCAATTGGCAGTTTCTTTAGATAAACAAGTGAACTAAAACCTGTACCGAAATCGTCAATCGACACAGTTATACCCATAGCTCTTAGCTCATTAAGCAAGACAGACACTGTGTCTAGGCTCTCGACAAAAACGCTCTCTGTTAATTCTATAGACAGATTGGACCCAGGTAGCTGGTGATCCTCTAGCGCATTTTTTATTTGTGTAAGTAGGGCTAAATCTGATACTTGACGGCCCGATATATTAATTGCCAATCTAATATCCAAATTAGATGCCTTTAGCGCTTCAATGGCATCACAAGCTTCATTTATAAGCCACTCGCCAAAAGGGAAAATGAGCTCGCTTTTTTCCGCTAGAGGGATGAATATTTCCGGTGAAATAAACTTACCCTCAGGTGTTATCCATCTTGCCAGTGCTTCACATTTCACTACTTTCCCAGAAGATAGGTCGACAATGGGCTGTAAGAATAGTTTAAGTTCATTATTTTTAATGGCATTGCGAAGCTCTGTTTCAAGCTCGTGAATGGCATGATGCTGCTTGTGCAATTCGTCACTGTATACCAGCGCAACATTTCGACCTTGATATTTAGCCGCTTGAAGAGCAATATCTGCACACTGAAGTAACGTTTCCGCTGAAGAACAGTGTTCAGGAAAACTTGCTTCGCCAATATTTACGCCTAAATTTGGCTCGCTACCGTTAAGTACGGTGTATGTCTGAGTTACTTTGCTCTGCAGCTGGTGGACGTAGTCAGCGCCATTTACATCTGTAAAGGTATCTAGTCGTTTTACAAGCGCGAACTCGTTGCTGCCTATCCTTGCAATAAACCCGCTGTTACCAATAAAGGTCTGTAGGCGTAATGCAAAAGACTTTAATATTTCGTCCCCGGATTGATAGCTAAGTGTTTCGTTTATCTTTTTAAAGTCACAGATATCAATAATAAATAACTTAAACGGGGTGTCTTCTTGTACTAGTCGCCTTACCGTATCGGTAAATAAATTGCGGTTGGCCACTTTTGTTAGTGAATCCATGCCGCTTGCAGTCAATACGCTTTCTTCTCTATTGTGTATGTGCGTAATATCGGTAAACAAGTAAACCCAGTGAGTGAGTTCATCTCCATGCAGTACCGGATGGATTGTTACCTGAAGCCAAACTTTATAATCATCTACCGGTTGCCAGTATATCTCTCCCTGCCACGGCGCTTTTCGTTGAACTAATGCAGGCAGGAAAGTCGATGGAGCATCAATGTCTTCTATCAGTTCTCCTATGCGAATAGAGCTTGGGGTAGTGCTATTGCAAAGAAGCAGTCTGTGAGAAGCTTTGTTGTCGAGAATTAACGCGCCCTCGCTATCTAAAATAACAACGCCAGTTTCTATATTATGAATAGCTTGCTGGATGGGCGGTACTAACTTTTGCAGGCGGGTATTCTTGCGCAGTACACTATTCAATCTATGCCTAATATATTCGTGCTGCCCCACAATTTCATGGTGGCTTAGCAGTAATTCTCTAGCAGCTTGCAGCGTTTGTTGTTTTTCGTCGAACTGCTCTTCAACGTTCTTCACTACAAGATAGCGAGAGCCTGATGCGCTATTTATAGCCAAGGCTTCAAGACGCAAAACTTCATCTTCGGTTTGCTCGGTCCAAAAGCCTGAAGAAAGTGTAAACGAGGTGTCGCCTTTCCATACTTCATCAACGTCAATAAAGAAGTCGTCTAAAAAAATAGAGGGTATGTGCTTTCTTTGCAGTTTGTTGTTGTCGTCAAGTGAAACCACGTCTGCCAACCATGGAAGTTCCGGTGTTAAACACGTGATGTCATCTTCGGGGTTATATTTAAACAACGCACAGTTAGTTATGCCCAACGCATTCAACAAATGGATATCCATGCCATTCTCCTACCAAAACGCTATTGTACTGAACAACTTTTCTACGTTTTCACCGGTTTTCGCACTTGTTTTGGTAAGTGAAGCAAACCTCTGTGCGTAGTTATTTAACTCTTCTTCACTCCAATGCCAGCTTGTAGGAAGATCGGTTTTATTTACAACAAAAAATGCGGGAATGTCGGGATAATGCTCTCTGGCAAGGTCGAGAATTTCTATTCCCTCAAGCAAAGATTGAGAGCGAGTCTGGTCAACCACGATAATATAGGCACTAGCCCCACGAAGGTAGCGGGGATTAAAACCACAGTATCTATCGATGCCTTCTAAATCCCATAGCAGAAGCTGAACGCCTCGGCCTTCTTTATTGACTTGTTTTTTGTCAATTTTAACGCCAATAGTCGTTTTGTACTTTTCAGAGAAAATACCTTCAACGAATTGCTTTACTAGGCTTGTTTTGCCAACCCCAGTGGGCCCTAAAATACAAACTTTTTTCTGTATCACCGTATAGCTTCCTTACTATTGCTCACTGGATATTAAAACATTCAACATAACTGAACGCCCCATTGATGCTTTCTGCAATGGTAGCTCTCCTAAGCTTACGGGTATAAGAATATCACTTTCTATGCCTAGTGAAATTAATGAATTCACAACATTCTCTGCTCTTTTTTGGCTCAAAGCGCGGTTGCGGGCGCTTGACCCTGAATTGTCGCTGGCGCCCATCACGACAATACTAACCACAGTACTTGTCTTGTCTGCAAACGTTAGTAATTGTTTTATGTCGTTTGCAAGTGCTTCTAGTTTTGCTAACTGTACTTCAGAAAGCGCTTCTTGGTTAGTAGCAAAAAGTACATTTTGTGAAGAAACCTTGTTAACTAGTCGATTTAACGCAGCTTTTTGAAGGACTGCATCATCGACTTCATAAGCCGCTTGTACATCAAGTGTATTTGTATCAACGGTAATCGCTGAAATACCTGGTATCGCGCTTATTTGCTGAGTAAGGTTAACTGCGGTAGGAGTAAATACGGTGCCTGAGATAACAAAGCGGCGATTATCACCTTTTTCAACTGAAATGCTTTCTGATTCACTAAGTGGATAGTCGTCAATTAGCCTCTCAAGTTTGCGCTCGACTACACTCGGTTTTAAAGAAACAAATGGCTCCTCAATAATGGTGACTTTGTCCGCATCAATGGCACTTTCATTTAGCCATTCTTCTATGTTGATGGCTACGGGGTCGCGCAGCACTTTGGCGTGCACGTTGCCGTTAGAAATATAGGTGTCTGTTACTATGATACCTGGGGGAGGAGTAAGCTCGTGCAAATCACTTTTTAAAATACTAAGTGACAATCGCATAAACGACAATATTGCTAGTGCGGCAAAGATAACTACTATCACCGCAGCGCCTACTATGCGTTTTGATTTTTTACCTTCACCTTCTTTTCTTTCACTGATCAAGCAATCAGAAAGAATAGCCTCACAACCATCAAACGGAGCGTTGTCACCATCGTAATGAATTAACGGCTGCTGATAAAATTGGTGAAACTCCTCTAGAGCTTGTTGCAGTTTTCCGCGTACCTCTGGCGGGATGCTCCCAGTAACAGCTGCAACAAGCAGAGCTTGCGGTCCAATTTTAATTAATAGCGTGAAGTCTTCGGTTTTTATCTCGCCCAACTCGTTGTCAGACTCGGTAGCGGTAACACCAAAAGCGTCGGCAACAAAGTCATTAATGGCTACCAGCATTGATGAAATTAGGTCAGCATCTTTTTCTTTTTCTGGATCAGATGAAATACTATGCAGTAGGGTGCCGGTTTCACGATGTATGACAAGAAGTTGTTGAACTTGATATTGGTAAATTTGCGACGCAACGTATTCTGAGTATCCGACCCCAGATTGCCATGCCTTGAAACGCCACGATACACTTTTAGGGCTGAAGCTATTTTCAATTAGCGCGTTTGTGCGCTCGACAAATTCTACAAGAAATGAAGACACCGCCTTTCTTACCAGCGTGCCGACTAACGGATAAAGTGTGCCGACAATCTTTTCGCTATTGGCTTCTATAGAACGGTGCAGCGACTTTTCTACAAGGGGAACGAGTACCTTGTTAACCGAACCATCTTTTGTTTCTCGATCAAACAGCGCTTCGGAGACAACATTAGTCACGATGCCTTTGGCATCGCGCTGCAGCTGCTCTTGAACGAACTTGTCATCCCGACCAATAAGCAGCTCTCTGACTTTTTCAAGAGAGCTGTCCGGCATTTCAGACGGCGGCACCTTGTCACTCATTAATTAATGATCGGTCGCGAGGTTGGTTGCCATGGTTGAAAGTAAGTTTGCCAGTGTTTTCCTGTCGGTTTTACTCTCTGAAAGTTCGCTAGTAACCTGCTGTAGCTTTTCTAACAACTCTTGATGACGTTTGCTAAACAAGTTGTCCAGTGACTCCAGTTCTTTAACTACATGCGCCTCTAGCGCGTCGTTGTCATTCTTGGCAGCAGTTTCGGCTATTTCTAATTCACTTTGTAGCTTATCTGTAGTGTGCTGTAACTGCTCTTGCACATTACTATGGTTGTCATTGGCACTGGCTAACTGGTTTGAAAGTTCGGTGATCTGCTGATCGATAAGCTTACGTATATCATTGAACTGGTCATCAAGATGTGCGTTTAGTTTTGTAAAACTGTCGTTCACCCGTGATTCTAGGGCAGAAAGATCTGCTCGAAAAGCACGGTTTGTTTGACCGAATAGTATTTCTCTAAGTTGTGCAAGCTCATCAGCGGGTTGAGGAGCGCTTTCTGTTTTAGAAACGTCTTGCGCGTGCTGATCCTTCGGCTTCTTGTCCGCCATAAAGTGTCTCCGGAAGGTGCAGTGTTTAGGATTGTACATACCTACATACTGCTATCACATTTTTGTCTGTGCTAATAATTTTTATTGTTGCTTTATACAATAGCGACTAATCGCTAACTTGGAAATACGCAAAAAGCATAATAATGGCGAATATCTGTAAAAACGCCTTAAGCAAAAACATTTTCTTTTCAGTAAGTTAACTTATTCATGATTATCAAATAAAGGTATGGCAAATCAGGCTGCTTTTATGAGGGGCGATTAAGCCTCTTAAATAATAGAAAGCAACATTGTTTTTTTATTGAACATAGGTACTATACGCCGCTCTCGTGTAAGCGAGGTCTAAAGGTACCAATTGTTTTTGAGGTTATTGTCGTGTCTATCATCCCATTAAATCGTAAATTCTCTGTCGCTCCAATGCTGGATTGGACAGACCGCCATTGTCGCTACTTTTTACGATTAATGTCTAAGCATACGCTGCTTTATACCGAAATGGTAACAACGGGCGCGATCATTTACGGTAAAGGCGATTACCTTGGTTATAACCAAGAAGAACACCCTGTGGCGGTTCAATTGGGAGGCAGTGATCCGTCTGACATGGCCAAGTGTGCTGAATTATCACAAGAGCGCGGCTACGATGAAGTCAACATAAACGTAGGCTGCCCAAGTGATAGAGTTAAAAATGGCAGTTTTGGTGCGTGTTTAATGGCGCAACCTGAAGTGGTAGCCAGCTGCGTTAAGGCTATGCAGGCAACGGTAGATATTCCCGTTACGGTAAAGTGCCGTATTGGCATTGATGATATGGACGAAGATGAAGACTTCGCTCGTTTCATCGATACCGTGGCAGATGCCGGATGCGATACCTTTATTGTTCACGCAAGGAAAGCGTGGCTACAAGGTTTAAGCCCAAAAGAAAATCGTGAAATTCCGCCTTTGAATTACCCTCGGGTTCACAGGCTTAAACAGGCGCGCCCTGAGTTATCTATTAGTATTAACGGCGGTATTAAAACACTTGCTGAAACTCAGCAACAGTTAGAGAACGTTGACGGTGTAATGGTAGGACGCGAGGTTTACGCAAACCCGTATATCATGTCTACCGTTGATAAAGACATATTTGGCGATACTAATGCTCAGAGTTTGTCGCGACGTGAGATAGTGCTTCAAATGCAGCAATACATTGAACGCCAAGACGACCCGTATTTTAAACCCTGGCATGCTGCACGGCATATATTGGGCCTTTATCAAGGGCAAGCGGGTGGACGTATTTGGCGTAGATATTTAAGTCAAAATGGTACGGGTAAGAATCCAGATCCTAATTTACTTCTTAATGCATTAGATGCCGTAGAGAGCGCGCAAAAAGAAGTTGCTGAGTACAATAGTCAAAAAGACTAATAACTTAGTATTTTTGACCAAAGTTTAATGTTTGTTCAATTTCATTAAAGGCTCGCGTTTACGCGAGCTTTTCTTAAAGTTTATATATATCAGCTGCTTAAGTTGTTTTTAAGGAGTTGGCACAGCTCTCGCAATCCTCTAAGTATCGCAACAACGGTGTGTTGTTGCACTGACTAAATTTAGAGGGATATCATGAAAACTTCACTAATCGCAGCAACTTTACTGACAGCAAGCATGGCAAGCAGCGTAGCAAATGCAGAAGAGTCAGTGCTTCAATCGTTTTTGACCAATGTAGTTACTAATGCAGTCGCCAGCACATCTCAAGAGATTAAGGCTGACGTATATCAAGCAGTAGCAAACGCAACTTATCACTTTGAACTTAGCCCACAAGAAGAACGAGGAAGCGGTAAGGTCAGTGTGACTGATTTAGTGGCTGCCGCTACTTCAGACGGTAGTTCAACAGAAGAAGATGCAGACTAGATAAATATTGTTAATTAGCAGAAGCGCCGAAAGGCGCTTTTTTTTGCTTAAATCACGATGTAAGCATGTTTGAAATGTTAAAGATTGAATGCTGACGATTAGAAGTGGTCAATTTAACAATTCAGTTAGTTAAATACACTAATTTATCGTATCTGCTATTAAAGTGTACAAATTGTCAGGCTGTTATTTTTAAATAAGTCTATACTTATCAATACTTTAAATAAATGGCATGGTCATTGTAATACTAAAAGTGTTGAGGAGAACTCAGTCAGCGGTAACCAGCAGTGTGTGAACTTAAGAATAAATGCTGGGAACTACAACACCACTTTTAACGGAGAAAGAATCATGGGTATGTTTTCACGCATTAACGATATTGTTCAAGCAAACATCAACGCGATGTTAGATAAAGCTGAAGATCCTGAAAAAATCATTCGTTTGATTATTCAAGAAATGGAAGAAACCCTGGTTGAAGTTCGCACTGACGCGGCGCGCTTTATTGCACAGCAAAAAACCTTAGCGCGTCATATCGCAGCAGCAAATAAAGAAGTAGAAGGGTGGCAGCACAAAGCACAAATTGCAATGAACAACGAAAAAGAGTCATTGGCAAAAGCGGCGCTTATAGAGAAGCAAAAATATGTGTCTAAACTTGCGTCTCTTGAAGAGCAGGAAGCGCACCTTGCGGAAAGTATCGAAAAGATTCAAGGCGATACTGCTCGCTTGAACAGTAAGTTGGCTGAAGCCAAAGCTAAGCAAAAAACCTTAGTTCAGCGCAAACATTCAGCGCAAACACGCTTGAAAGTGAAGCAAGCTGATCACGAGGGCAAAATCGATGACGCAATGATGCGTTTCGAAAGCTACGAGCAGCGCATTGACCATCTGGAAGCGCAAGTGGATGCGTACGACCTAGCAAAGTCGAATGAAGCAACATCTTTGCAGGCCGAGTTCGATGCGATGGAAGCAAACGAAGCGATCGAAAAAGAACTGGCAGAACTTAAGAAGAAAAAGGTCGCTTAAGCGACCTTGGGTGCCGCCAACTTATATTGTAGATATCGAAGAAACATTTTGGAGAAAATGATGAAAGTACCATCACAGAAACGAATTTATAGAGACCTTGATTCTGGCATTATTTCAGGTGTGTGTGCAGGGGTTGCACGTTATTTTGATATTGATGCAGTATGGGTAAGAGCGGCAGCGGTAGCGGGCTTATTCATCGCCACCCCCATTACACTAGTGGCCTATGTGGCTGCCGTTATTCTATTACCGAGATTAGTGTAATGAAAAACTTTTTAATTGCGTTAGTTATCGCCATTATTTTGGTGAATTGCTTGGGAAGCCTTGTAGATAGCTGGCTAGGCATGCACCTTGTTATATCTGACGAGTTGCTAAGTCCTTGGGAAAACGTGGCAGTGCTTTCGTTAATCGGTGTTGCCCTTGCCATAGTGGGCTTTGTTGTTGCTATAAGCGTTATGGGGACGATTCTTTTAGCTTTAGGTGCAGGCTTTTTGGCTTTGCTCGTATTGGGTGTCAGTGCTTTCTGGCCAATTATACTAATCGGTATTGCCCTATATGCTCTTAAAAATCGTAAATCTGCTGCTTATGAGCGACAAAATGACGTAAACATGCGCCATACTTTATAATTAACATAAATAAATTTAAATTGTGTTAACGTAGTAAAAGGTGGTGTTATAACGGTAACCGTCATAAAGGTTTCGCATTTTTCACGTAATATTAGTTGTTTCAAATAGCTGACCACTGTCGGCTATTTGTTATTTAAAAAGGAAGGTTGGTGTTTATATGAGACAATCTATTAACTCAAAACGGATAGCGATTGTCGCTGTGGTGATCTTTTTACTTTTCTGGTTAATCGGGTGGTATTGGAGTTTGTCGCCAGATACGTTCGATGTAAGAAAACGCTTGGAGCAGAATTCACCTGTAGAGAACCCAACAAGCATTGCGGGTTACACATTAACTACCACCATGATTGATGTTTCAGAGACTTTACTAGATAAGCCTGGTGGCTACCTTTCAAATGATGTTCTTCCTCCCGGAATTTTTCTAGACAATATGCCAGCGTGGGAGTTTGGTGCACTGGAAATGGTGCGTGATCTGGCTCTTTCTATGCGTAAAGATTTCAGCCGTTCTCAATCTCAATCAATTGAAAACCCTTACCTCACCAAAGCCCACCCCAAGTTTAATATGGACCACAAAAGCTGGGCATTGCCTTCGTCTGAATCGAGCTACGCCGAAGGTATTGAATTATTGAAAAAATATCGCGACGAACTGGCAAATACGCGAAACTCCGATAGCCAGTTTTACACCCGTGCAGATAATTTGCGCGAATGGCTGAAACAGGTCGAAAAACGGTTGGGTAGCTATTCACAAAGACTCAGTGCCAGCGTAGGGTCTGCTAGGATTAATACGGATTTAGCTGGAGATGCAAATGCAAAGCAATCTACTCCAAGCACTAACCAACGTGTTGTTCAGACTAGCTGGTGGAAACTCGATGACAATTTTTATGAAGCGCGCGGTGCAACATGGGCTTTACTGCACTTTCTTAAAGCCGTAGAAATTGAATTTATTGATGTGCTAGAAGATAAAAATGCTTTAGTAAGTCTTCAGCAGATTATTCGCGAACTGGAAGCAACACAACAGTCTGTATTCAGTCCGATGATTTTAAACGGCAGTGGCTTTGGTATGTTAGCTAATCACTCTTTAGTTATGGCTAACTATATTTCTCGTGCAAACGCTGCTTTAATTGAAATATCAGAACTTCTTAATCAAGGATAATTAATGAAAAAGGGTCTTATCGCTGCCGCATTGGGATGCGCATTATTTTCAGTTTCATCTCACGCAGACACTATTGCTGGCGTGTATGTTGGTGCACAAATGTGGCAAACCGATACACAAGGTGGTTTTGCTGATAACAATAACACCGCTGATTTCAATTTTGACGATGAAACCAATACGGCGTTATATATTGCCTTTGAACATCCTGTGCCTTTTTTACCGAACGTGAAAGTGAATCACACTACGTTAGAGAATTCTGGGACTACAGCGCTTCAATCCGAATTTACTTTTGATGATGAATTATTTCGAAATGATGCTGTTGTAAATACGGACATTGAAATTGATACAACGGATTTCATTTTATATTACGAGCTATTCGACAATGATTTAGTCAGCTTTGATTTGGGTATAAATGCAAAGTATATCGACGGAGCACTAAGCGTTGTAGAGCGTGATAGCGACACGAGTGGCTCTGCAGAGTTCTCTGGTATTGTTCCAATGGCGTATTCAAAAGTACAGCTGGGTCTTCCATTTACTGGATTGTCTGCATATTTTGAAGGCAGCTATTTGTCATTCGATGATCACGAGCTAAGCGACTATCAAGCTGCGGTTCAATATTCATTTATTGAGAGCTTAGCCGTCGATATGACCCTTCAAGTTGGTTACAGAAACGTAACAGTTGATATTGAAGACCTTGACGATGTTTATGCTGACATGGAATTTGACGGTGTATTCGCAGGCTTAGAACTTCATTTTTAAGCACTAACTATCTGTTTTTAAAGGCGTGGCTGCTTGTGCAGTTCACGCCTTTTTTAATTTCCAAGGAAAATGTTTACGCGCGTTATTACCTATTCACACAGTCATTAGCACTTTCAGTAATAAAAAAGTTTCATTTATTCTTTTCTCTTCTTGTAGAAAGCCGTTAGCCTTAGCGCCATTGATAAAAGGCTAAAAGACTATGTCACAAGATTCTAATTCGAACTCAGCGCCAGGCGCGGTATTAAACGAACAGCAGTGGAATGCGATTACGCAAGCCATTGCAGGCTTAAATCGTGATCAACTTACTTGGGTAAGTGGCTATGCGGCAGGCATGGCGGCTGCACAAGGCGGTTCGGTTGCCCCAATGTTACAAAGCGCGCCTGCAGTAGCGGGTGACGCGCCAACGCTTACTATTTTGTACGGTTCACAAACCGGTAATGCAAAAGGTGTTGCAGCACAGTGTCAAGCGAAAGCAGAAGAAGCGGGCTTTAATAGCAAGCTGGTTAGCATGGCAGATTACAAGCCACGTAACTTGAAAGCAGAAACTCACGTTGCGGTATTTGTTAGTACCCATGGTGAAGGTGATGCACCAGACGATGCTATTGAGCTACATGAATTCTTGGCTGGCAAAAAAGCACCTAAGCTGGCAAGTACCAAATACGCGGTGTTGGGATTAGGCGATAGCAGTTACGAGTTTTTCTGCCAAACGGGTAAAGACTTTGATGAGCGTTTAGGTAAGCTTGGCGGTAAGTCTATCGTTGAGCGTTTGGATTGTGATGTTGATTATGAAGCTGAGGCCGAAGCATGGCTAAACAAGCTTATTGAATCATTAAAAGATGATTTTAGCGCTGCCCCACAGACTGCGGTAGCGGCGCAAACTGGTGCAGCAGTACAAGGCGTAGCAGCACAAACTTACACCAAAAAAGCACCGTTCAAAGCAACGTTAATCGACGCACAGAAGATTACGGGGCGCGATTCAGTTAAAGATATCCGTCACATCGAAATTAGCCTTGAAGATAGCGGCATTACCTACAAGCCAGGTGATGCGCTAGGTGTTTGGTTCAAGAACGCTGCTTCTTTGGTATCAGAGCTTATTAGCATTTTGTCGTTAGATGGTAATGCTGAAGTATCTGTAGGTGATGCGTCAATGTCGTTAACTGAAGCCTTAACGTCTAAACTTGAATTAACGTTAAGTTACCCTAACTTTATTAAGTCATATCAGGCTGCAACAGGTTCTGAATCATTAGCTGCTTTGATGGAAGATAAGGCGCAGCTGCGTACTTATATGGCTGAACGTCAAATCATCGATATTGTGCGCGACCACCCAGGTAGATTGTCTGAACAGCAGCTAGTAGATGCATTGCGTCCATTAACACCTCGTTTGTACTCTATCGCATCAAGCCAGGCTGAGGTGGAAGAAGAAGTACATCTCACTGTAGCTCACGTTGACTATGAAGCGTTTGGTCACCGTCATCAAGGTGGTGCGTCTGGCTTCTTGTGCGAATATTTAGAAGAAAATGGTGAGGTAGAAGTCTTCGTTGAAAACAATGATAACTTCCGTTTACCAGCAGACCCTAACACGCCAGTGATCATGGTAGGCCCGGGTACAGGTATTGCGCCGTTCAGATCTTTCATGCAAGAGCGTGATGTGCAAGGCGCTGAAGGTAAAAATTGGCTGTTCTTCGGTAACCCACATTTCACCCAAGATTTCCTATACCAGGTAGAGTGGCAAGGCTACGTTAAAGAAGGTCTACTAGATAAAATTACGCTGGCATTTTCTCGTGACCAAGAAGAAAAAGTATATGTTCAGCACCGCTTATTAGAAAACGGTAAAGAAGTGTACGAATGGCTAGAGCAGGGCGCACACTTCTATGTGTGTGGCGATGCAATGCACATGGCTAAAGATGTTGAAAATGCCCTTATTAGTATTGTGCAAGAGCACGGCGGTAAATCTGAAGCCGATGCAAAAGCCTATGTTGTAGAGTTACGTAAAGCGAAACGTTATCAGAAGGATGTCTATTAATGAGTAACGAAAAATCACCATTTATCGTTGAGGGCAAACTGGCTGACAACGAGCGTCTAAAGCGCGAGAGTAATAATTTGCGCGGTACCATCACTACCGATCTTAAAGATGATCTTACCGGTGGCTTCACAGCTGATAACTTCCAGCTTATTCGCTTCCACGGTATGTACCAGCAAGACGACCGTGACATTCGGGCTGAACGTGCAAAACAGAAACTAGAGCCACTTCACAATGTGATGCTGCGCGCTCGATTACCGGGCGGCGTTATCACGCCTGACCAATGGTTAGCGATCGATAAGTTTGCCGCTGACCACACTATGTACGGCAGTATTCGTTTAACCACTCGTCAAACATTTCAGTTTCACGGTGTGTTAAAGCCTAAGATTAAGTCTATGCACCAAATGCTAAATAAAGCTGGCATCGACTCTATTGCAACAGCGGGCGATGTAAATAGAAACGTACTATGTACATCTAACCCAGTTGAATCCGAGCTTCACCTTCAGGCATTTGAATGGGCGAAAAAGATAAGTGAACACTTACTTCCTAAGACTCGCGCTTATGCTGAAATCTGGTTAGACGGTGAAAAGGTTGAGACTACTGAAAAACCTGTTGAGCCTATTTTAGGTGATAACTATCTGCCGCGTAAGTTTAAAACTACCGTGGTTATTCCTCCGCAAAACGACGTAGATGTTCACGCGAACGACCTGAATTTTGTGGCGATTGCAGAAAATGGTCAGCTAGTTGGTTTTAACGTACTTGTTGGCGGTGGCCTTGCAATGACTCACGGCGACAAGAGCACGTACCCGCGCAAAGCCTCTGACTTTGGATTTATTCCACTTGAAAATACGCTAGATGTTGCCGCGGCGGTGGTAACCACACAGCGTGACTGGGGTAACCGTGTTAATCGTAAAAATGCAAAAACCAAATACACCCTAGAGCGTGTTGGCGTAGACAACTTTAAAGCTGAAGTTGAAAAACGCGCGGGCGTGACTTTCCAGGATAGTCGTCCTTACGAGTTTACTGACCGAGGTGACCGCTTTGGCTGGGTAGAGGGTATTGATGGTAAATACCACCTTACGGTATTCATTGAGAACGGTCGTATTTTAGATTACCCGGGTAAAACGCTGAAAACGGGCTGTGCAGAAATTGCCAAAATCCATAAAGGGGATTTCCGATTAACCGCAAACCAAAATCTGATCATTGCTGGTGTTCCACCCCAGGAGAAAGACAAAGTAGAAGCCTTGGCTCGGGAACATGGACTAATAGCTCCATCAATTTCTAACCAGCGTCTAGACTCAATGGCTTGTGTTGCATTGCCAACTTGTCCACTGGCTATGGCAGAAGCTGAGCGTTACCTGCCAGATGCTGTTACCGAGCTAGAAGGCTTGCTTGCCAAGCACGGGTTAGAAGAAGACAGTGTTATCTTCCGCGTAACTGGCTGCCCTAATGGCTGTGGTCGCGCGATGTTGTCAGAAGTCGGCTTAGTCGGGAAAGGCCCAGGCAAGTACAACTTGCACTTAGGTGGCAACCGGGAAGGCACACGCATTCCTCGTATGTATCGAGAAAACATTAGTGAACAGGAAATCATGGCGGAACTAGATACGCTGCTTGGTCAATGGGCCAAAGAGCGTGAATCTGGTGAAGCTTTTGGTGATTATGTCGTTCGCGCTGGTGTTGTAAAACCAGTAATAGACTCCGCACGGGATTTCTATGACGAATAATACAGCGATTAAGCAGCAACCACTAACGCTTGATATCAGTAAGGAAGCCCTTGCTGATATCAATGAAACGTTGGAGAAAATGACAGCGCAGGAGCGAGTAGCTTGGGCGCTGGACAACTTGCCTGATACTCATATTGTGTCTTCAAGCTTTGGAGCACAATCGGCGGTTATGCTGCATATGCTTACCCAAGCACAACCGGATATTCCTGTTGTGCTTACCGATACCGGGTATCTGTTTCCAGAAACCTATAAGTTTATTGATGAGCTAGTCGAAAAGCTTAATTTAAACTTACACGTTTATAGCGCAGAAATGTCATCTGCTTGGCAGGAAGCTAGATTTGGCAGACTTTGGGAGCAAGGCATCGACGGTATTGAAAAATACAACAAGATGAACAAAGTTGAGCCAATGCAGCGTGCATTACGTGATCTAAAAGCAGGTACGTGGTTTGCGGGGTTGCGCAGAAGTCAATCTGATACCCGTGGCAAGCTGCCTGTTCTACAGAAAGTAGGGCAGCAGTTCAAGCTGTATCCGATTATCGATTGGAGTAATAAAGACCTTCACTATTATCTTAAAGACAATAACCTTTCTTATCACCCGCTGTGGGAACAAGGTTATGTTTCAATTGGTGACTGGCACACAACCCAATCGCTTCAAGAAGGAATGAGTGAACAAGATACCCGTTTCTTTGGTTTGAAGCGCGAATGTGGATTACACGAGTTTGGTGACGGTATTTAACTTATGTTGAATACCTCACTCAATACTTGCTTGATTTCTTGTAGATACGTTTCGTTAGTAGACTTAGTCACTAGTTTATAAAGCTCGCTACCCACTGAAGTAAATTTATAATAAACTAATGCCACTCCCGGCGCTTTACATGTGAGTGTTATGTTCTCATTAACACATCGCCAAGTAACCTGCTGCCCTTCAGAGTACTCTGCACTCTCGATTTCACTGGCATAAATCAATTTCATTTCTTGCAGAGAGAGTAAATCAGGGTAACTGAGGCCAACAGAGGCTAAGTTTATTTGCTCTGGAATAGGCTTTCTCAGGAACGATAAAAGACCCTTGCGCTTATGATACCCTACCAATATGCGCGGAACGGTATCATTACTCTTTCGACTTGCTATGTTAACTGCTTTGTTAAATACCTTTGCATCTCTGTGAGTGAGTGTCTTAAGTAGCTGCAGGGTGCGTAGTGAAAAGCTGCCTGGACGCGCTACTTCTACGGCAAAAATCTTTCCCCATAATTCCTGCATTGGTGGGCTATAAATCTCTTCAGCCATCGTACTAAATGCAAAAAACCAGTCGGGATCAAGATTATCGCTAGTTTGTTCGTTGATTGAGACATTTAGTGCTATATTTAGAACAGCTTGAAGATTGCTCGCTTTTTGGGTTTCTAGAATTTGTTTTCTTCGTTCTAAGGCGTGTTTTTGCTTTTTAGGATCGGGAGACAACATGGAAGGGCTAATTCCCACTCTAGCGAACCACGTTAGCATGCGTTGGCGACTTGCATCGGTTTGTGTAGAGTTTGCTACTTTCTCAGCTGCAGGTTGGCTAGTCGCTGTTATTGTGCCATTGACTTCTGTCTTCTGAGTTTTTTTCATCTCAGGAGAAATGTGCTGAGGTGTTATCTTCATGTTTGTTTAAATAAAATGAATGTAAATTAGCATGTACCATGTGAGCACTATTGCATTGCGTAACCCATTTATCAATGTAATCGTCTCCTTAATACAGTAAGTCATGCATTCTTGTTTTGTATGTATCGAGGAAATGAGCGGTAATGTCGGCAATGGATTACGATAACGACGAGTTAGTTTTTTTAGACGATGATGGTTCAGTTGAAGAGCAGATTTTACTCGGTAAAGACTGGAATATTCTTATTGTCGATGATGATGAAGAGATTCACACGGTAACGCGCCTTGCCCTGTCTGACCTCATCGTAAATGATCGAAAGTTAAATTTCATCCACGCTTATTCTGCAAAACAGGCCAAAGAGAAGCTCCATGAGCATGGTAACAGTATTGCCATCATTCTACTTGATGTGGTGATGGAAACTGACGATGCTGGCTTCGACGTTGTTAAATACATTCGCGAAGATATGAAGCTCTTCGAGCCCCGCATAATACTGCGTACAGGGCAACCAGGGTATGCTCCAGAAGAGCAGGTCATTAAAGTTTACGATATTAACGACTACAAAACGAAAACAGAACTTACCCGCGCTAAACTGCTTACGACCATTATCTCCTCACTTCGCTCTTACCAGCAGATTATCACCATAAGTCAAAGCCGTGCTGGCTTAGAAAAGATTATTACGTCCTCGGCTAACTTATTTGAAGAACATTCAGTTAAAGAATTCTGCGAAGGGGTGGTTACCCAAATCAGTTCTTTAATCGGGCTCGATTCTGAAGGTCTATTATGCGCTAGAGCAGGATCATTGCTAGACAGAGAGGACGAACAAGTATATGTACTCGGAGCCGCGGGGGAATATGCCAAATTTATTAACCACCCGGTTGTAGATGTCAAAAATAGTGAAATCGAAGAGAATGTGAGTCGCTGTTTACGCCTTAAAAAGCATGTCTTTGAGCCTAGTTGTTCCGTTCTTTTCATAAGTAGAGCTGGCTTTGAAGCAGCGGTTTACGTTAAGCAAACGCACGAGATTAGTGAATTAGATAAAAACTTACTAGAAGTTTTCCTATCCAGCATCTCTGTGGGTTATGAAAACGTTAATCTTTTTCATGAGCTAAGAAATGCTGCGTTTAGAGATTGGTTAACGCGTTTACCTAACCGTAACGAGTTTATCAACATGCTAGATAAACCTCATATATTCGCTGGTGAAAATTATACGGTCGCTCTTATCGACGTGAATCACTTCTCAGATATCAATGACGGTCTTGGACAAGAGGCAGGGAATGAGCTTTTACGAGCAATTAGCGATCGCTTTCAATCTTCTCTAGATGCCAAGGTTCAAAAGGGGCGTATAGGTGCCGACGTGTTCGGGTTAATTGGTCCAGATGAATTAGTTTGCCCCAAATCAATCAACAAGATTTTTCAGTCTTCATTCACAGTCGGTGATCACACACTTCCGGTGAATATAACACTTGGATTGTGCAAGTTAGATAATAAACGCCACATCGGCATTGAAATATTAAAGCGCACGAATATTGCGTTAAACCGTGCTAAGAAAAATCTGACAGATAACTTCGAATATTACGCCAAAGATATTGAAGATCAGACCACTTGGCGTCTAGATATGATTCGCCGACTTCGCAGTGACTTTGCGGCACGGAAGTTACAGCTTTGGTTTCAACCGCAAGTGGATTTACTTAGTGAAAAAGTGGTTGGGATGGAAGGTCTATTGCGCTGGCCGGATGGCGAGGGTGGTTATATTTCCCCAGCTGTTTTTGTACCACTAGCTGAATATTCAGGTCTTATCGTTGATATCGGTGAGTGGGTATTAGAAGAATCATGCCGACGTCTTCAAGCGTTAAAAGAAAAAGGCTATGGGCATCTCCGAGTAGCGGTTAATATTTCTATTCCGCAGTTTCGCGACAGGTTATTTGTGGAGAAAGTGCAACAAGCACTTTCCAAAGCTAACTGCGACCCGAGCTTATTAGAGCTCGAAATAACAGAGAGTGTGGTGATGGATGAACCACAAATTGTTATTGATGCATTGCGTTCACTAAAAGAATTCGGCGTTAAAATAGCCATTGATGACTTTGGAACAGGCTTCTCCTCCATGAGTTATCTACAGCAGCTACCGCTAGACCGGCTAAAGGTTGATCGTTCATTCGTTAAAGATATTAAGCCAGGCGCAAGTGCAGTGTTAGCTGAAACCATAGTAACGCTGGGTAACAAGCTAGGCTTACTGACTATTGCTGAAGGCGTGGAAAAAAGAGAGCAGGCGAGTTACATGATAAAGCTCGGTTGTGATGAGGCCCAGGGCTACTTATACGCGAAGCCCATGCCGTTCGACGCGCTTTTAGCGTTTCTTGAAGAGCACGATTAAACTTTCAATACAGACTCTATAGTGTCTCGCAACTTCGGAAGGATATCTAATTCAAACCAAGGATTTTTAGTGAGCCACCTGTTGTTTCTACCAGACGGATGGGGCAGTACGAAATGTGTTTCAGTTGGACTGCGTACCGCCTCAGTTAACGTTTTGTGTTTCGGTAAATAATACTGTTGCGAGTAACGTCCCACGTAAAGCGTTACTTTAGGTTTTAAATGAAGAAGAAAGTCATTATGCCAAGCGGGGGCACATTCTTTTCTTGGCGGGGCATCGGCTCCATTTTTATAACCTGGAAAGCAGAAGCCCATTGGCAGCACCGAAATTAAGCGTGGGTTATAAAAGATCTCCCTCGAGACAGACAACCAATCGCGTAACCGATCCCCGCTGGGATCATCAAACGCAATGGTGCGTTCATGAGCTTTTAACCCCGGTGCTTGCCCAATAATAAGCACCTTGGTTGATGGTGCAGTGCTAAATATGGGGTTGGGTTGATGCGGTAGGTGAGGGGTACACAGTCTACAATTTCTCGCTTTAACCACCAATGCATCGTGGCCTTTCACATTTTTCTCCAAATATTTCTCTTTGTCATACTTTTGTCACAAAACTATGATCTCAGTTTGACTATCTTATGTATATACAGTATGTTTAATAGTGACAGTAGTAGACTGTAGCACAGGAGAAGAAACATGCGTAAAGTAGTACTAACATTAGCTCTTTCAGCAGCCTTTGGTATTGCGCATGCGGAATCTGGTGAAAACCAGCTTTTCGATTGCATGGATGCGAAAACATTCGAAATGAATAACCAATGTATGTCTGATCAAATCGGCAATAACATTCGTTTCCGTGATGCACAAGCAAAGTTGATTGACATTGCAAGCGACAGTCAGGGTGACTACGCCATTGCAACAATGACATTCGATCAAGAAAATATGCACATCGACATCGTAGCACATAAAGATTCGCTTAACGCGCTTGCTGCGAACCGTAACTAATTTTATAGTTAACGCATATTAAGCCGGCGACAATTTCGCCGGCTTTTTTGTGCCTGCTAGAAAATCCTATTCAGCCCATTAATAGCAGCAACTCGATAAGCTTCGGCCATGGTCGGATAGTTAAATGTGGTGTTAACGAAGTAGTCTATGGTATTTCCTTCGCCTTTTTGCTGCATGATAGCTTGGCCGATATGAACAATCTCTGAGGCACGTTCGCCGAAACAATGAATACCTAAGATTTCTTTTGTTTCACGATGGAACAAAATTTTCAAACTTCCTGTCTGCGTAGACGCAATTTGCGCTCTGGCCAAATGTTTGAACTGGGCTCTTCCTACTTCATAAGGCACTTTTGCTGCGGTAAGTTCTTGCTCTGTTTTTCCTACAGAACTGATTTCCGGAATAGTATAAATACCAGAGGGTATATCTTCTACCAACGCCGAATGCGTTTTTATGCCAAGCATAGCTTCCGCGGCAAAACGACCTTGGTTGTAAGCTGCAGATGCTAAGCTTGGATAACCAATCACATCGCCGACCGCAAAGACATTGTCTACGTCGGTCTGATAATTTTCATTCACTCTAAGCTGACCTCTGCCATCAGCTTTCAAACCAATATTTTCGAGTTTAAGTGTATCTGTATTACCCGTTCTTCCGTTAGCAAACAGAAGACAATCTGCACGCATGCGCTTGCCTGACTCTAAGTTTAAAATAACCGAGTCATCGGTAGCATCAACCGAAGAATAGGCTTCATTATGACGAATGAGTACGCCATTGTTCCACAGGTGATAACTGAGCGCGTCAGAGATCTCGTCATCTAGGAAAGATAAAAGTCGATCGCGCATGTTTACCAGGTCAACTTTGACACCTAAACCTCTGAAGATGCTGGCATATTCGGAGCCGATTACCCCTGCACCATAAATGATGATGGACTTAGGATCGTGATCTAAAGATAGGATAGTGTCTGAGTTATAAATACGCGGGTGACCAAAGTCGATGTCTTTAGGACAATAAGGACGCGACCCTGTGGCAATAGCAATTTGGCCAGCAGTGACTGTATCTTTAGAGCCATCTTTACGGGTTATCTCTAACGTATGCGCATCTACGAAACTGGCTTCGCCGTGAAATAGCGTTACGCGGTTTCTATCGTAGAATGAAGAACGAAGTCTAGTTTGGCTTTTTACCACACCGCTAGCATGGCGCATGATGTCAGAGAACGTAAGACTTTTACTTAAGTGGTTGTCGGCAAACAAGGGAGAAGAGTTATATTCAATAAGACGGCTTACTGAGTGACGAAGGGCTTTCGATGGAATGGTACCCCAATGGGTACAGCCCCCTCCCACTGCCTCGTAGCGCTCAACAACCGCCACTTTTTTTCCGGCTTTGGCAAGCTGCATTGCAACACCTTCTCCACCAGGACCTGTGCCGATAACTATTGCGTCATAGTGATACGATGGAGCTTTTGTTTTTTGCTTCGTTGCCATGTTACCTTCCCGTATTATTACTTCTATGATGTGGCGTCTGAAATCACAGTAACCGCCATAATTCAGTTTATGATGTAGCTTGAACATCTAACTCAGAATAAAGCTAAGTTTTTATCCCAACCTTACAAACTCCAGTATAACTACCTTACTTGATGTGTCATTCCAACTATAGATCAAAAAAAACCACATAAGCATAGACTTATGTGGTTTTTTACGAATACAAGGGTAAAGAAAGTAGTTATGCCATTTGAAGCGACAAACTCTGCAATTGTGTCCATTTTTCTTTCTGAACAGCAAAGGCGTGTTTCAGCTCTTTATATTTATATGCAAGCTCAAGTCCTTCAATACTCCGCTTTAAGGTGCGTTGCTTAACGCGCATCACGCGTTTTTTCGTGGCATAGTATTCACTCATACGCTGCATCAACAAGTCGTACTCTTCTTGAATAGTGTGCATCATTTCTTCCGCGTTCGGCAGTAGTGATACTTTTTCACTTGCCCTTTGAAGCTGCATCGCCGCTAGGGCTTTTTCGATGCGCTCTTCAGGTACTTTACGAAGGTTCGACGTCAAACCTACAAAAGACAGACCTCTGATTAGCCACTTGGTAGGATCGAACTGGTACCAGCGAATGCCATTCCGATAATCGTACTCAAAAATATGGTGGTAATTGTGGTAGCCCTCACCAAAGGTAAAGAATGCAAGTATGCCGTTATCACGAGCGGTATTCTTGTCTGTATATGGCTGACTACCCCAGAAGTGAGCAAGGGAATTAATGAAAAAGGTTACGTGGTGGACTAGCACTAGTCGAAGTACGCCGGCTACCAAAATCATGCCCATCACGTCGCCGTTAAGATAACCCAACAGACCAGTAATTCCAAAGTTAGCTGCGAGTACAATAGGTAAGTAGTACTTATGCTGCCACATCACAACGCTATCTTTTTGTAGGTCTTTACAGTTGCTGTAATCGTCGTAACGCTTAGCTTGATACTCGCGTAACATCCAGCCAATGTGCGCAAACCAAAGCCCTTTCTTTGCAGAGTAGGGGTCTTTGTCGTTGTCGTCTACATGGCGATGGTGAATGCGATGATCTGACGACCAGTGCAAAATACTATTTTGCAGGGCCATTGCCCCACCAATCGCTAATACGACACGAACTACAATGTTGGCATCGTAGGTTTTATGCGACCATAAGCGGTGATACCCAGCAGTTATCGACATACCGGTGAAATAGAATAGGAATATAGCGGTACCGATTTCTGCCCAATCGATACCCTGATATGCCACCCAAAGCGGCACACCTATAAATGCAATTGCGCCTGATATTATAAATACCAGCACATTCGTTAGGATAAGAGGAGGTTTTTTCATTTTATACAACTTGGCTTACAACTGTTCGCTAATTTATCGTTTTACGAGGCTTCAGGCAAGCAAAACCCCGATTAGTTCTGCTTACATGTGTAAAGTTTAATTATAGTAAAGCTACGCTGAAGCGCTCGTTATTTACGGATTTTTCTGCTTAATCCTTGTTTATAAAAGAGATGATTCTGTTTCTATTTCCCCACTGGTGTGTGTTGCGATAAACTACACGTGCTAGTCTTTGATGTGCGGAGTTTGATTGCGTTAATGGCTATTCAGATGACGCTAGGGCTTCAATCCCGAGCGCTAAAAATCATCAGGCCGTTAAAAGCTAAATCAACATATGGTGCTAATGTGAGTCGACAAGAACAGAAATTAAAAACCCGCCAAAATATCATCCATGCTGCATTTTCTTTGCTAGATGAAAACCGCAGCTTATCGGCAATCAGCTTGCGTGAAGTAGCCAGAGAAGCTGGTATAGCGCCTACGTCTTTTTATCGACACTTCAAAGATATGGATGAATTGGGTTTAACTCTGGTAGATGAAGCTGGTTTAGCACTGCGTCAGCTTATGCGTCAGGCAAGGCGACGTATTGCCTCTGGTGGCGGCGTCATCCACACCTCCGTTGAGACTTTCATGGAGTTTATCGCTGCCAACACTAACGTATTTCGTCTATTACTTCGCGAACATACCGGTACCTCGTCAGCTTATCGACTAGCAGTATTTAGAGAGATTCAGCATTTCATCGACGAGTTGACCGACTACATTATTGAACAGCAAGGTGTGGAATATGCGTGTGCGCAGCTGCAAGCTGATGCCATGGTAAGACTTGTATTCAGTGCTGGTGCTGAAGCACTAGAAGCTGATGATAAACTTCGCCGCGAAATTGGTGAGAGAGTGAAAGCGCAACTACGTTTTGTTCAAATTGGCGCAACGCAAAAAAACGCATAGTTGAATCAGTGGCGTGCGACCATTGAGGTCTCTATCGCTAGCTTTAATCAAAAGCCTTCTTATTCTAATACAACCTTATAGTGATAGGGGCCTTTGTCTTTTCAAAGGCCCATCGATTTTAACGATGCACTAGCTCTTGCGTGTAAGTAAAACGCCAGCCTCAATGTGATGAGTAAACGGGAATTGATCGAATAGCGCCGATTGAGCAACGATGTGAGTTTCACTCAAAAGCTCAAGATTTTGCGCCAAGGTTTCAGGGTTACACGAGATATACACGATATTATCGTAATCTTGAATCATTCTAAGTGAGTCTTCATCTAGCCCAGCTCTTGGCGGATCCACCAATACAGTCGTGAAATTATAGGTATTTAGGTCAATGCCTTCTAAGCGACTAAATGTGCGCTCACCCTTCATAGCCTGAGTGAATTCTTCAGCGGCCAACCTAACGATTTTCACATTGTTAAGCTGATTTTGCTCAATATTAAACTGCGCGGCCTGCACGGAAGGCTTAGCTATTTCCGTACCTACTACATTATCGAAGTGAAGTGCTAGTGGCAGCGAAAAGTTACCTGCACCGCAATACATTTCCAGTAAATCGCCTGAGAGCGGCTTTACACAATCTAGCGCCCATTCAATCATTTTACAGTTCACTTCAGCATTGGGCTGGGTGAAACTATTTTCTATATGTTTGAATATGAATTCTTTGCCATTAACGGGTAAGCGCTCAATAACAAAATCGTCATTGATAATAAGCTTTTGCTTTCTCGCTCGGCCGATAATGTTTACTTTCGGAAAGTGAGCCTCGAGTTTCGTTTTTAACTCTCTTGCAGCCTGTTCCCAATTTTCATCTAACTGACGGTGGTATAAAAGGCTGATAACAAGTTCACCAGACAGCGCAGAGAGATAATCGATTTGAAAAAGCTTCTTTCTTAGCGCTTCATTCGGTCTTACTTCTTCAAGCAACAATGCCATAGCATCGTTTATTGTTTTACAAGCAGGAGGAAAACTATCTACGCGATACTTCTCTTTCGTTTCCTGATTGAACATGATGTGAAATAAATCATCACCCTCATGCCATACTCTAAATTCGGCACGCATACGGTAGTGAGTTGGTTGCGATGGAAATACGGACAAGTCAGGCGCATTGAACGGAGAAAGTAACGCAGTAAGACGTTCTACTTTTTCGTCCAACTGAGTTTGATAGCCTTGTTGGTCGGTCGCGGTCATAAAATTCTCCAGTCACTGTTGAGGTCGCGAATTGTAGTCTCTTAGAAAATAACTGCAACAAGCGCAATCCACTTCTGCACTATTATTGAGGAGCAGGTAGAAAAAAATCTGTATTAAAATTAAACAATACTGATTCTTAGCCGATAATAAGAAAGAGGATAGTGAGGATCAAATTATGAACGTGGGTCAAATTAAGGCTTTCATGGGCGATCAGAAGGTTGATCAAAAAGCAGATCAAAAGGCATCTGTTCACCCGAATGAAGCATTAAAAAAACAGTTGCAGCAAGATGGATTGCAGCAAGCAGCTGAATTTTCTAAACAACAGGCGGCTTCAGTATCTGTTTCAAGTAGCCAAACTAGCATTGGCTTGCGTGTGGTAAGTAGTAGCCTTAATCAAGCCTTAGAAATAGATGGCCAAAAGCCGCAAGCAACCAAAGAGAAAAATATTGAAGAGAAGTCGAGCAGTTTGTTCGATTTTGAAAAGGTTGCCAGAAATGTACTTAAGTTTGTAGGCGGTGTTATTCGTGGAGCAGCTGATGGTGGTGCAAGCGATGAGAAGTTAAATGGTTTATTTAGCCAAGCGAGAGAAGGCGTAAGCCGAGGCTTTGCTATGGCTGAAAAAGACCTAGCGGGTTTCATGAATGAAGAGATTGAACAAGGAATGGTAAGAAGTCGCGATCTCATCGATACAGGAATAAACGATCTGGAAAGTGACATATTCGGTCGCCAGCAGCCGAACGCCGTATCACTTTCATCCTTAAACGCAGTAGCTGCATCGGATGAGAAAAGCGGGAGCTTGCTGATTCGAACTAAAGATGGGGACGAAGTGAGTTTTAGTTTTGAGAGTCTTCGCTCGTTCCAAGCGTCTCAACAACTTAACTTCCAAGCCCAGGCATCTCAGGAGCAATCTGGCGGCAGTGGTGAGCAAGGTGAAAACAATTTTACAGCATCATACCAACAACAAACTTCTTACCAATACTATGAACGAAGCGGTATTAGTTTTTCATTGAAAGGCGAACTTGATGCAGATGAGTTGGAATCGATCGCTGATTTGGTCGGTCAAGTTCAGGATCTTGCCGATACTTTCTACAGCGGAGATATAGACAAAGCTTTCGAAGACGCACTAAGTTTAGGCTTTGACGATAAAGAGTTGGTTGGCTATGCGTTGCAGTTGAATAGGACTACGCAAACCGAAGTGTTAAAAACATACGAGAATATCCAGCATTACAACGAGGATAAAAGCGATAACGGGCAGTTTGGAAATGTGGTTAGTCCCATTGCTCAATACTTAGAGAAGATGATGGATACTTTTGCGAATGCAGAAAGCAAGCTAGAGAGCAGTGAAGACTACAATGCTTTAATAGCTGGTATCATTAACGAAATGGAAGATGTTCAGGTACCCGACCTCATATCAGCAATAAATAGATTCCGCTCATTTAACCAAACCCTGTTAGAGGGTCTTCCTCAATCTGCTGAAACTAGCGAAAGTTAGTGGTCTACCAAAATAAAAAGCCCGGAAGAAAGCTAACCGGGCTTTTGTTGAATAACTGATACTTGAGTATACAGGGCTATGCGTGTTCGACTTTATCCTTTGCAGGACGAACCTTAAGTGTTCGTTCCTGAAAGATTGAGTCGTTTGTCTTATCAATAACACTGTTAAGATCGTCTGTGACAACCTCGATAAAACCGTAGCCTTTTCTCTTTCCAGTTTTACGATCCTTCATTAAGCGAACCGACTGCACTTCGATAAAACTACTGAAGTACTCTTTCACCGCGTTTTCGTTTGCTCGGTATGGCAAATTACCTACATATAAAGTTTCTACTGATCCGTCATTAGAATGTGCTCTAGCATCTGAGGAAGATGAACTTTGAATAAGAGACGCTAGCCAAGGAGTAACGATACCGCTGATCAGCAGGGCTGCTGATACGGTCAATGGAACATGGACGTTTAAACTAGCAGAAGAAAATAACAAGTAACCTGCAATTGCAAAAATAGCGCTAATAACAGCGCATTGAATAAAGCCTACTTTCATATACCTACCTTTCTATTGTTTATTATGGTGTTGGAGGCTGTACATAGTTTACTCATTTGTAAC
The DNA here is from genome assembly GCF_000808575.1 of Alteromonas marina. GTDB lineage: Bacteria > Pseudomonadota > Gammaproteobacteria > Enterobacterales > Alteromonadaceae > Alteromonas > Alteromonas marina_A. The sequence continues at coordinate 343 of NZ_JWLW01000002.1, read as the reverse complement.
AATTTGAACAATAAAATGTGAAAAAACTAGTCTAAAGATGCATTGAGTCCATAGAAATGATGCAGAAATGAGCGGTTAACACCAAAAGTGGCTTAAAAAGCAAAAAAATCCGATTTAAGTATTGATCTTTCACAAGAGGTATCTATAATGCGCTCCACGTTCTGAGGGGGCTTCGAGAAAAACAAAGCCAACTTAGCAACAAGTGCGAAATCAAGTTTTCAAACAAATAAAAAGTTTAAAAACATGGTTGACATCGAAAATAAACGGTGTAAAATGCGCACCTCACTCGAACAGGGTGAGTCACTAAGAAGCAGCGGCTTTAGGTGAATGTTCTTTAAAAATT
>NZ_JWLW01000001.1 GCF_000808575.1 Alteromonas marina | reverse complement strand
AACTTCTGACTGAAAGTTTCGGTAAGGAAAGGTCGCTCAGTTCGCTGGCTCACTTCGCCTTACTGAAAATCTCGAAAGCGTTGCTTTCGAAAGAAGATTTTCAGTCCCCTTCGTCTAGAGGCCTAGGACACCGCCCTTTCACGGCGGTAACAGGGGTTCGAATCCCCTAGGGGACGCCATATCGAAAAAACCAGCCATTCGGCTGGTTTTTTTGTTTCTGGCTTAAAACTTTGTGGACAGACACTGCAATTAAATCTATAAGCAAATAGATGCAAAGCCATTTTAAGAAAGCTTCAGTGGACAGACACTCTTCTTTCCCTCTTTAAACCATCTACCTGGACATACACCGATCATTTTCATCGGAATTTGCAATTCTTACAAAAGAGGCGTCAACGCCTTCGCGCAAGTACTTTTCAGAGGTTCAATGCGTAAAGAACTCATGTCACAACCCTTTAAGAAACTTTTGTATGATAGATACGTGAGCTTGTTGAACTGTTATGATCTAAAAAATACAAAAGAGGTGTTATATGCAGAATTATCCAATTGGAACTCCTGGTGAGCCGTGGGGCGAAGAAGAAAAAGCCCAATGGAAAGCACGGCAGAATGCGAAAAGAAGTTATCAAGAAGAAGTCCTCAAAAAACTCTTTAAAATTATTCCTGAAGGTTTTGATTTAAAGCAGTACGGCGCACTTCCTTATGACACTGCTCGCTATCCACTATATGCTGTAATTCCAAAGAGTTTTGATGCTAATAAGCCGTCTGCACTTGTTACAGGTGGAGTTCACGGCTATGAAACCAGTGGCGTGCAGGGAGCTCTCCAGTTTATAGAAACAAAACTGTCTCAGTACGCTGAGCAACTAAACATAGTTGTTGTTCCATGTGTAAGTCCTTGGGGGTATGAGACGATAAATCGATGGAACCCGTTGGCGTTAGACCCAAATCGCTCATTTTACAAAGACTCGCCAGCTCCTGAGTCTGCTCAGCTTATGAAATTGGTGTCGGATTTAGCCTTACCTCTAACACTCCATATTGATTTACATGAAACGACGGATACGGACAACAGTGAATTTAGGCCAGCGCTAGCTGCGCGGGATGGCGTTACTCATGACAATTGGAACATTCCTGATGGTTTCTATACGGTTGCTAATACTCCCAGTCCACAAATAGAGTTTCAAAAAGCCGTTATTGAAGCGGTTAAGAAAGTAACGCATATCGCACCAGCCGATGAAAACGGAAAGATTATAGGTGCAGATGTGGTGAGTGAAGGAGTAATTTGCTACGACAAAAAAGCGTTGTATCTTTGCGGAGGTATGACAGATGCCAAATACGTTACAACTACAGAAGTTTATCCAGATAGCGATAATGCGACACCCAAAAACTGTAATGACGCTCAGGTAGCGGCGATTTGCGCTGCTCTCGATTATGTAAAATAGACGCTTGAACGTTTAGACGTCTAGATGTATATTTGAGCCTCTTTTTTAGGAGGCTCTTTGTGTTTACTTATTCTGCGGTTATCTACGACGGCAAAAAACAAAATTTGGTGAGATATGATTGTGGGACAGACACTGAGTTTTCCTCATATCTTGAGTCGCGTTTTGGTTGCCATGTTTGTCTATGGTCAAATAAAGAACTATCTGAAACTACTATGGCGGCTATTGCTGCGTCACGAGCACACAGTAAAAAAGACGGTTTAGATAAAACAGAAGTATTATGAACTTGATTTCCCCATGTGTAGCTTTGTGCAAATTAAGCGAAGACGACATTTGCATTGGGTGTAAACGTACGATTGAAGAAATTATCAATTGGCGGACATACACTGATAATCAAAAAAAGGCGGTACTCGCTCGCCTTGAAAGTACGGAAAAAATATAGCTAAACAGTCATAGCCTTGTGAATAGGCTAATAGCATCTAGTCGCCTGAAAAGCACTGTCCACGAAGCAATGCACAAAGCAATGAATGGACAGACACTCGGATTATCCTCTTTGTATAAAATTAGAAGTCATCTAAGTTTTTACATGGGTCAAAGAGCATAGTGTGGCCCTGTGGAAAGAGCCCAGAGGACAGAGAGCCTAGTGGACAGACACTCATATTCCATAACTCCAAGTTTATTTATTAGTGATGCAGAGCCGCTTAAAAACATGCCTGAAAACGGACAGTCACAGAAGTTGAAAAACTACGTATTGAAATCTGGCTGATATAAGCGCTTTTTGCTAAACTCCCGCGCCGATTTTATGTTCTATTAAACTGAGATGTTTGCAATGAAAGTAATGCTTGCCCCTATGGAGGGCGTTGTTGATTACTTAATGAGAGATATGCTTACTCGCGTGGGTGGTTTTGATCAGTGCGTTACTGAATTTGTGAGAGTGGTCGATCAAAAGTTACCAAAGAAAACGTTTTATAGACTTTGTCCTGAGCTTCACAATGGCGGCAAAACTCCGTCAGGCGTGCCTGTTCGAGTTCAATTATTAGGGCAACACCCACAGTGGCTTGCAGAGAATGCACAAACAGCAATAGAGCTGGGCTCTCCAGGTGTTGACCTAAACTTTGGTTGTCCTGCAAAAACAGTTAATAAGAGTAAGGGAGGGGCGGTGTTGTTGAAAGAGACCCAAACCCTTTACGACATAGTGAAAGCTGTAAGGGACGCTGTTCCAGCAGAAATCCCGGTTTCAGCCAAAATCAGACTAGGTTTTGAAGACAAATCTTTAGCTATCGATAACGCAATTGCAATCACGGAAGCAGGCGCCTCTGAGCTCGTTGTTCATGCGCGGACCAAAACGGAGGGGTATAAACCACCGGCTTATTGGGACTGGATAGCGAAGATAAAACAACACACCGATATTCCACTTGTCGCAAATGGTGAAATTTGGAACGCTGAAGACGCTCAGCGTTGTCAGAGCCAATCAGACTGTACCAACCTTATGATTGGACGAGGTGCATTGGCAATGCCTAATTTGGCGCTGAGTATTAAAGAGGGTGTAGCACCTATGCCATGGTCTGAACTGGCTGCTTTGCTGATTCAGTACTCTGGCTACGAAATTTTTGGAGACAAGGGTAAATATTACCCCAATCGAATTAAGCAATGGTGCGGCTATCTGAAAAGACAATACCCCGAAGCTGAAGTTTTATTCAACGACATTAGACGTCTAACGAATTCTCAAGACATAGTTGACGTACTAGCTCGCCAAGCAGACGTCTAGCCCAACACTATTGCAATGGTGCCAAGAGGATCACGAGAGATACCTTTGGGCATTTGTGACGTTAGGGCGACACGCCCTTTGACAGCATCTCGCAAAATCCTCCATCATCTCGGGGCAGCCAACAGGACCTGTAAAAAGTGTTTCAAAATTACTGGTTACTAATTGCCAGTTCTCTTTTGTCATCCCAAGTTTACTTAGCAGCCGGCTAGGGAGCTTAGTGGTTTTGTAGGTATCGTTATTGCGCTCCGCGTGCATTGTATCAGTGATAAGCTGCAAATAATCGGTAAGTGCGAAAGGTAAGGCCACCGTCTTAATGTATTTACTATCGTTAAAAGGCATTAAAAATTTGGGCGTTTTGTTCGAGCGTTTGGCGTTCAAGCGATATTGGATACTAGTATGATGTGAGTTGCTTAGCGTTGTCGCTATTTTTGCTCGAATAGGATTTAAATCGACGTAAGCCATTACGCTGGCAAGTGCTTTCTCATCGAGTATAGCTTGTGACCTAAACCTTCTTTCCCAGAAATAGCCCTTACATTCATCTTCTTTATTAGCTCTTCGAGCAATATATTCATTGAGCATGCGCATAAACCAGCTAATGCTTTGAAGGCGCTCTCGATATACAACAGATAGTGATTTTAATTCTGCAAGCTCTTCTGACGTTACTGAGTCAACGTTTTCTAGATACCGCTGTACTACGGGAGGACATTTATAAAACATTCTCCATCGAAGCAATACCTCATCCATTGTCCAGCCTTCAGCTCTGCCTTTTGCTATATGCAATACCACATGAATGTGATTGTGCATAACAGCGTAGGCGCATAAGTCGATGGCAAAAGCTTGAGAAAGCTTATGGAGCCTGTCTTGAATCCACTTTCTTCTATGCTCATAGTTTATGCCAGTGCGGGCATCGCGACCACAAAGGTAAGATTGCCTCACGCAGCGAGAAATGCAGTGATAATAAGGTGTAACATCAGTATTTATTTGCTTGTAACGAGGTAGAGGCATATCCGTATCCCATAGTTATTTAAAGGTATTATGAGATATACGGCGTCAATTTTAAGTGGTCTTTGGGACAGTTTTAGGCGGACGTTACTTCCAATGAGTGCACTTTCAATCGAATATCATAGAGAGTCTCAGTCGAAAGTGGATAACTAGAACTGAAAATCGTGGACAGACACTCAAGCTTAATAGCGGATAGGCATTTATCATTGCGTCAAACAGACTAAAAAGAAAAAGGACAGACACTCATATTTAGTAAGTGTCTGTCCTTTCTAATTCTTTCTAATTTCTCTTTAATTCCCTAATTTTGCTCATACACCTCTACTTGCTAGAGGACTAGACAAAAAAATGGACGAGTGTCTGTCCCTAACAGTTTTCAATAAAAAGGAGTTTAAACATACACATCAACTCTAGAACCCACACGCCCATCGTTATTGCTTGAGGTCTGTTGTGTGCTTTGAGGCTGAGTCTCGCGACTTTCTTGCACATTACGGGGCTCAACCTGTTGAGTAGGTCGCTGAGGCGATTCTAAGACAGTGGAAACGGGAGACGAATTAACAGAAGAAGCGTCCATAAACAAACCTCGCATTTAACAAATCACTCAATAAGAATAGCACAATTATTGAGCGTCAAGAATTAAACTTCTTAAGTGTCTGTCCATAAAACTAGCGATCAAAGGCTGCGCCTCAGCATTTGGATGAATACCATCGTTTTGCATTAAGTCCTTATTTAGCGCTATTTCTTCAAGGAAAAAGGGGATTTTTTGCACGTCCTGAGCTTCCGCTACTTTATTGAAGTTTTGTGTAAACATTTGCGTATAGCGCTTACCGTAATTAGAAGGAATCTGCATTTCTTGTAGAAACACTACGGCATTACTCTCCTTTGCAACGGTTACCAGAGAGTCTAAATTATCCTTAATCTTACCGATATTGTGCCCTTGAAGGCCGTCATTACCACCCAGTTCAATCAATACATGGGTAGGATTGTGTTGTTCTAATAAACGAGGAAATCGCGCCAAACCACCGTCAGTGGTCTCTCCGCTTACCGCAGCATTTACAATATCAATCGGAATGTTGTCGTCTTGCCACATCTTTTGTAACAAACTGACCCAACCCTCATGTTGCTGTAATCCATAAGCCGCGGATAAACTGTCACCTAGGATAAGTAAAACCGCATTTTCGCTTGTGTCGCTCTGCTCGGCTTGATCTGATAGCGCTTGAAAGGGTATTAAAAGAATAAGTAATAAAGCGAACAAATAACGAAATTTAACAAACACGAATTGATGACCTCTTATGATAAAAGCTAATGCTGTAACCAAAGTAGTGGATACGAGTGAAGGTTCACTGCAGATCCTTCGTTCTATTTCTTTTGAAGTCAAGTCTGGTGAGTCCGTTGCCATTATTGGCGCGTCAGGCTCGGGTAAGTCAACCCTTTTGGGCTTGTTGGCAGGGCTTGACCAAGTTACAGAAGGGGAAATTTTCTTAGACGGTGAAGCACTTCACAGCATGAATGAAGAAGAGCGCGCGATTTTAAGAGGAAATAAAGTAGGCTTTATTTTTCAGAGCTTTATGTTAGTTCAAAGCTTAACTGCCTTTGAAAATGTGATGCTACCTGCAGAAATTGCAGGGCTTGATAACCCGAAAGCACTAGCTTTGGATATTCTAGAGCAAGTTGGTTTAAAACATCGCGCACATCATTTTCCTAACCAGTTATCGGGGGGCGAGCAACAGCGCGTTGCCATAGCGCGAGCATTTATTACCTCTCCCAAAATACTTTTCGCCGATGAGCCTACCGGCAACCTAGACGCCAAAAACAGTGAAAAAATCGAAGCGCTGTTGTTCGAGATGAATAGAGAAAAAGGCACAACTCTCGTACTCGTAACTCATGATAACGAGCTTGCGGAACATTGTGACAGGCAACTCACTATGAATGCTGGCGAATTAGTTGAAACAACTGGCGCGAACACAATGAATAAGAAAGAGGCGGTTTAGATGTCGACGTCTTTTAATTTAGCTTGGCGGCTTTTCAAGCATGAGGCTAGACGTGGTGAACTGACCATCATATTGCTGGCTATTGTGCTATCTGTGGCCGCAGTGTTGTCGCTGTCTCTTTTCAGTGAGCGTTTACAAGGCGCACTAAAGTCTCGGTCTGCGGCTTTCATTGCAGCAGATGCTCAACTTCGCTCAGACGATCCTATAAACGAAGAGTGGTTGGCTAGAGCCCAAGAAGAGGGCCTTGAGACGGCAAAGCAGGTGGCAACACGCTCAATGGTGTTTAAAGGCAACGAGATGTCGCTTGTTGATTTGCGAGCTGTGAATGAAGCTTATCCACTGAAAGGGACAGTCAATATTACTGACCAGCCGTTCGGGGAAAAACGTGCTACCGCAGGGTTACCACAATCTGGCGAAGCATGGGTACAGTCTAGACTTTTTCAAAGTTTAGGGCTTTCTATTGGCGATAGTATCGAAATTGGTGATGGAACTTTTACCGTCACCCATGTGCTGGTAGATATTCCAGATGCTGGTTTTAGCGTGTTTAATACCGACCCTATTGCGCTGATTAACTTAGATGACTTGGAAAAAACTGCGATAACCGGGCCAGGAAGTCGCGCTCGTTATGTGGGCTTTTTTGCCGGTGATGCGGGTGATATAGAAAGTTTCAATACCTGGTTATTGCCCCAATTAAATGACGACTTACACTCGTGGCGGACAGTCGAAGATGACGAGTCAGCGATAGGGCGTTCTGTCGCAAGTGCTGAGCGCTATTTTCTGTTAGCAAGCTTGTTAGCAATTGTACTAGCAGCAGTTTCCATTGCCGTTGCTGCTCAGCGTTATGCTCAACGTCACTTTGACCCTGTGGCAATAATGAAGACCTTGGGGGCAACAAGCAGCACCATTCGGAAAGTCTATTTGTTCCAGATTTTATTCATTACTGGGCTTGGTATATTTATCGGCCTCGTTATTGGTTTTATCGGTCAGCAAGTGGTGGTTTCACTAGTAGCGGATAGGGTGGATGTATCTCTTGATGTGTGGCATTGGCGACCACTTTTAATCGCCGTTGCTACAGGCGCTACGTGTGCATTGCTTTTTTCCTTATATCCGCTTTTGCAGCTTTTTTCAGTTCCCCCGCTTCGCGTATTAAGAAAGGACATATCAGCGAATTTACGTTCCAGAAGCATTCAGTTCGTGGCTTCCGGTGGTGCAATATTCTTACTGATGTGGATGTATAGCCGAGATTTAAAAATTAGCGCAATTCTTTTCGTTTCTGGCGCTGCGCTGGTTTTTGGACTGCTTGGCGCTACATACATCTTGATTGCTGTGGGACGCAAGTTGGGCAGTGGAAGGATGGGGGCGTGGCAATTGGCATGGGCTCGTATTAAGCGACGTGCGATGGACAACAGCGTGCAGCTTATTAGCTTCTCTGTCACCATTATGTTGCTTTTAGTGGTGCTGGTAATGCGCAACGATATGGTTTCGCAATGGCGCTCGCAACTGCCCGAAGGAACACCGAACTATTTCTTAATAAACATTACTCCAGACATACAACCAGAGTTGGACAGACACTTCGCTGACAACGGGGTAGATATCGAAGAGTTTTATCCTGTCATCCGAGGTCGATTTGTTTCGGTAAATGGAGAAGGGGTAAACACCGAGGTTTCTAAAGAAGATGAGCCGAATCGAGAAGGCCGAAGAGGTTTAGGCAGAGAAGCAAATCTAACTTGGAGTAACACGCTTCAAAACGAAAACGAGGTTATTGATGGGAACTGGCATGGCGATGAGGATAAACAATACAGCGAAGGATGGTTCCCGGTTTCCGTTGAAGAAGGCGTTGCAGAAAGGTTGAACATTAAAATGGGCGATCGGCTTACTTTTAATGTGGGCAGCGAGATTGTCGAAACGAAAGTAACAAGTATCCGTACTGTGAATTGGCAGACCATGCAGCCCAACTTCTTCTTCGTTATTCACCCCGAGGCGATGGCTGCATTTAGCCCAACTTATATTACTAGTTTTTACCTTCCTACCGAGAGAAAGGAAGAGTTAACCAACCTACTTAAGCCGTTTGCATCAATAACTATGTTCGACGTTGATGCTCGAATTAATCAGTTGCGAGAGATTGTGGATCAAGTGTCTGTTGCCGTTGAATTTATTTTGGTGCTGGTATTGTTAGCGGGCAGCTTAGTATTGATTGCTCAAGTACAGGCGAGCATGGATGAACGCAGACAGGAAATAGCCATACTTCGAACACTCGGTGCAAAGGGGGCATTGATAAGAAAAAGTGTTATTTTCGAGTTTGTTATCATTGGTGTAGTAGCAGGCTTTATGGCAGCAATGGCCAATGAGTTGAGCCTTTACTTACTTCAAACCTCTGTGTTTCAAATGGAAGCAAGCTTACACCCAGAATACTGGGCAATAGCGCCAAGTGTTGGCGCTGTCGTTGTAGGCATATTAGGTGCGTTTGGATGCTGGCGTTTGCTTACACTTAATACCAGCCAGATGCTGCGGAACATGGTTTAGGTATTTTTGTGTTTAGAAGGCGCGTTAATTCAAAATGGACAGACACTTGGTTAAGTGCCGTTTAAATTAAGGGCAGTGGACAGTCACTCAATTCAAATGAGTGTCTGTCCACTGTGCATTTCACAGCAAAATGCTGCTAATTACGAATGAGTGATTTTCGCTAAGAGTTTGAGAAGTACTTTGGTTTGAAAGTGAATAGAAGTTTTTGAGGTCTGTGACTAAGTAGAGTACCTAGCGATAATGTTATGCAATAAATGTGGACAGTCACTTGCTTAGCAATTCAAGTGACTGTCCACAAGGCACATAACGAATTTCAGTTATTCAACTAAGCGCGATATATACCACTTAGCGCCTCGTCGATAGAAGGGAAGTCAAAACTGAAACCGGCGGTAGTGAGCTTTTGAGGAATGACTCTTTGCCCTTCAAGTATCATCGTCGATGATTCGCCCATGGCTACTTTCATAACAAAGCCCGGGACATTGAACAGGCAAGGTCGGTTAAGTGATTTTGCGAGCGCTTTAGAGAACATCTTGTTCGTGACAGGCTCCGGTGCCGTTAAGTTAAATGCACCAGAACATGCACTATTCTCGAGCAAGAACGAGATAGCACGCACCATATCTTGTAAGTGGATCCAGGCCAAATATTGACTACCACTCCCAAGTGTACCTCCGGCTCCCAATTTAAACGGTAGTGCCATTTTCCCTAACGCTCCGCCTTTTTCGGTGAGAACTACACCAGTTCGAAGCGTTACGACACGTGTCTTAGCTTGATCTACACTTTGGGCAATAGTCTCCCATTTAGCGCACAGTTCATGGGTGAACTCGTTATGAGGAGGAGTTTCTTCAGTTACAAGCTTGTCTCCTTGATTGCCGTAGTAACCAATCGCGGAGCCCGATAAGAAAACAGGCGGAGGCGCATCACAACTATTTATTTTTGAGACTAGCTCAGAAGTGATGTCCCAGCGGCTATTGCAAATTATTTTCTTTTGAGTGTCTATCCAGCGCTTATCGGCGATAGGCTCACCAGCTAAATTAATTACTGCGTCGAAACTTTCAAAATTCTCTATCGAAGAAACGTTCTCTACGATTTTGACGTTATCCCCCAATTTGCTCTTTGCTTTTGTAAAGTCGCGAGAAATCACCGTAAATTCATGTTCTCGAGAATATTGACGAATAAATTCGCTTCCTATCAGCCCTGTTCCACCGGTCAAAAGAATGTTCACAATTAGCTCCTCGAGGTATGACCTTATCCCGTCTTATTGCAAGATAGTGTCAGGGACACGGAATCAGAAAATCTAAGGGCATGTGGCTTATCGACCTCAACCTCAGCGTAGCGCACCGAAGAATGTTCTGCGGCAATGCTTAGCACATCGGCGGTAAGTTTTTCCAGAAGAGAAAAACGGTTGTCTTCTACAAGCTTGATGATTGCCTTTGTAATCGTTTTATAGTTAAGCGCATCACTCATATCGTCGGTGTTCGTCGCTTTTTCAGCGTCGTAATCAATTTTCACGTTAACAACAACGTCCTGCTTGTTTTTTATTTCATCTTCATTGATGCCGATGTATGTGCGTAGTCTTAAGTTTTTAATTTTAATAGTGGCAAGATTAAAGTTCATTGAAGTCTCTTGTTTGTAGTTGTTTATAAGTCGTTGTAAAGTGTTGTCGTTTCAGTCAGGAATGTAGCACAAAATGTCAATGGAACTACGCTCGCCAACAGCAAAAATTCTAATCGTTTTAGCATGTTTAGTAGTGGTAATGGCTGGTATTAAAGCCGCCAGTACGATCATGGTACCGTTTTTTCTCTCTATTTTTATAGCGATCGCGTGTAGCCCAATAATACGTTGGACTTCGAAATTTGGCGTGCCTAAATGGCTCTCTATAACTTTTGTTATACTGCTTATCGTTGTTTTTGGTTTTCTTTTAGCTGGCTTAGTTGGCCAGTCTATGACCGAGTTTCGAGAAAATTTGCCAGAATATAGAAGTAAGCTTGATACAGAGTTTGCCTGGGTTGTGTCCAAATTGGCTGAATTTAATATTCACATCAATAGAGAGTTAATCGCTTCGCACCTTGATCCAGCAACGGCTATGTCTGTAGCAACAAATTTCATTAGCGGAATGGGCGGCGTACTTTCAAACCTTTTCCTTATTCTTCTTACTGTCATTTTCATGCTTTTTGAAGCAGACAGTATTCCCCGCCGGTTACATATTGCCCTTGCCGATCCTGGAATGAAACTAAAGCATATCGACAGATTTATTCGTTCTGTGAACAGTTACTTAGCGATAAAAACTGTGGTCAGTTTAGGGACAGGTTTGATTATTGGTATTTGGCTGTATGTGATGGGAGTAGATCATTTCATGCTTTGGGCTGTGTTGGCGTTTATGCTCAACTTTATTCCTAACATTGGCTCAATTATCGCTGCTGTGCCCGCAGTGTTGATAGCCTTTGTTCAACTTGGGCCTGCCTCAGCAGGTTTTGCAGCGCTTGGCTTTGTGCTTGTTAATACCATCATGGGTAATATGGTGGAACCTCGATTGATGGGTAAGGGCATGGGGCTCTCTACGCTCGTGGTATTCCTTTCGTTAATATTTTGGGGGTGGCTGCTAGGCACCGTTGGAATGTTGCTCTCAGTTCCTTTAACCATGGTGGTAAAAATAGCATTAGAGTCTCGCGAAGAGAGCAAGTGGCTTGCTGTGCTGTTATCGAGTGAAGGTGAGAAGTCTGCGTCGTAACTTAGTGGAAGTAGAAAGTGGACAGACACTTGTTTGTGAAAGTCGATAGTGGACAGACACTCAATCGATTTAAAAAAATCTCTCATTGGTCTCTAGCTAAACAGTCAATTGAGAATGTGTCTGTCTGCCCCAAACTTTTGGGCAAGATTAAGTGTGTGTCCACTTTCCATACGCACCAAATTTTTGTAGGAACTCAAGTGTCTGTCCACTTTCATACTTGAGCAATTGAAAGCTCAAGGATTTAACGGTCATACACAAACTTCGTTGTACTTTTTAAAGCACTATTCGTGATTGGGAAATTGAATAACGATACGAGCACCGCCAAGCGAACTGTCCTCGATGAGCATTCTACCTTCGTAGATTGAAACTAAATCGGCCGCCAACGCCATGCCTATTCCATGGCCTTCTGTATAGGTATCAAGTCGAGTTCCTCGCTCTAACAAAAGCACTTTTTTGTCGTCAGGAATACCAGGGCCGTCGTCTTCTACTTTAATTGTTAGCCAACCAGCACGCTTCGACGCTGATACGATAATTCTATTGGTCGCTGCTTTGCATGCATTGTCTAGAAGGTTGCCACATAGTTCCATGAAGTCGGTCTCGTCTCCTTTAAACTGAGTATCCTCATCCAGTTCAAACTCTATAGTAAGGGCTTTATCTTGGTAGACCTTGTCCATTGCATCGGCAAGCTTGTGCAAAATGGGTAATATATAGATAGCTTGTTGCCAGCCAGATTTTCCAGCACTCGCTCTTTTCAGCTGGCGTTTAATGATTCGGTCAATTTGCTGTAATGCTTCGTTTACCTCAGTAGGTAAATCGCTAGTGCCCGATGCTACTGCCAAAGGCGTCTTCAAACTATGTGCTAAGTCTCCTAAACTGTTTTTATATCTCGCCCTTTGGGCGGCCTCAGTTTGAAGCAAACCATTAATGGATTGTTTTAAGGAATCGAATTCAACGGGATAGCGTGATTCTAACTGGCGTTTATGTCCACTTGAGGCTTGTGAAATTTCGTCAATTAACTTCCTAACAGGAAGAAGTACTAGGCTAATCCCGATAATAATAAAAATTAGGAGCGCTATACAGAGCGTGAAAATCCACTGCCACGTCGTGTCTAAGAATGTATTCCGCTCTGCTTCAAAAAGTGCTTTATTGTTAAATATATAAAAACGAACAGGCTCGAAGTCTCTACTTGAAGCAAATTCCGCAGTAAAGGCGTATACAAAAAACTCGGAATCTTCTTCAAACTTAGGTGTATGAGAATCCAAAAATAACTCGTTACCGACTGCAACGTCTATCTCAGGTGGTGCAAAGGTATATTCAAGAGCTGAGGCTGACTGCCAAATTACTTCGTCTCGAAACACAATCATGCCAAGATAACCTGATCCCGGAAGGTTTAACTGCTCTTCGTATAAAATTTCAGGCATATAGGGCAGGTCGCCATCTAACTCGAAAGCCGATAACAGACCTAAGTTCATCAACCTAAGCTCACTCATCTTGGCTTGCGTAAGGCTATCAGTATATGCCTCGTCTAAAATGACAACAGTAAAGGGCGCAAATAACGCTAGAAGAACAATCGCTAGAAAGATACTCCGAAGACGTAGCGACAATTGCCTCATAAACTTCTATTTATCCTATAGCCTCTACCTCGAAGGGTTTCGATTGGCTTTAACTCACCGGTCGGGTCCAGCTTTTTCCGCAGTCTTCCAACGAAAACCTCTATGACATTACTATCTAAATCGAAATCTTGGTCATAAATGTGCTCGGTTAGCTCTGTTTTTGAGATGACCTTTTGCGGGTTAAGCATAAGGTACTCCATGACTTTGTATTCGTAAGCTGTTAGATCCAGAGCTTGACCGTTTAACGATAGTTCTTCACTAACGGTATCCAGCGAGATAGGGCCGAACTGAATGGTTGGGTTCGCTTGTCCTGAAGCTCGTCGAATTAGTGCTTTTGTTCGAGCAAGTAACTCTTCGTTATGAAAGGGTTTGGTAAGGTAGTCATCGGCTCCGGCATCAAGGCCTTCTACTTTCTCTTGCCACCTATCTCTAGCAGTTAAAATGAGTATAGGGCAGGAAATATCAGCTTGACGGGCTTTTCGTATAACCTCAAATCCGTCTAGCTTTGGCATGCCGATGTCGACGATAGCCAAGTCATAGCTATATTCTCTAATGAGAAAAAGCGCGTGCTCACCATTATCTGCGAGGTCTACGCTATAGCCATTTTGCTGAAGGAACGCATCAAGTTGGGTTAATAATCTGCTATCGTCTTCGGCTACGAGGATACGCATGTTAATCCTTATCTTTATTTGTTTTTACCTTGCCTGAGCGTTTGTCTACGTCTACTGATACTACTCGCCCTGACTTTTTAAGTACTTTTACCCGGTAGTTTTTTGAGGTCTGTTCAACTTTTAAGACGCGTCCATTTACAGCAACGCGAGCACGATCAGCAGCTTCGCTTTTTGATATATCGCCGCCAGAGTCTTGAAACGCCAAAGCTGGCGCTGTGTTAGACAAAGCTAACACTAAACAAACTACTGCAACACGAAGCGATAATTTCATACAACCTCACAATTATTATCCCACTCAGGCCAAACTACAGATAAGTATAACTTGGTTAACTGAACCCATTCTGAACTAGGTATAGTCTACCTTGCGGAGCAAAAGCTGTATATAAGCCTTAAGTAAATGGCATTTACGAAAGAGCAAATATTGTGGACAGACACTTAGTTGCTAAGAGGCCGGAAGTCAAAATGAGAGTGTCTGTCCACAAGTCTATTTCTAAGCTTCAAAGTGACGCATATATTTAAGTGCTCTAGTTAGTAAGTCATATTGAGTAATCTTTACTCCTACTTTGAAAAAGTGTCTGTCCACTTTGTTGATTGTTATTAAGGGGGACCAATGTTTATTGTGCAAACGAGTGACTGTCCACGGTTTTTGTAAATTAGTTCTCAACGCTCATATGGATGTATGAGTGTGTGTCCAAAGCTGTACCTAACTGGTGTGTAGTGGAGAGCTTACGTTTCTCAATAACTCTTTTGGCAGCTGAGCGGGATGATATTGACTTTTTTGGCATGCCACGTGCGAGGCATAAGCTTCAGATGAATCAATAAAATGAAAATAAGGTGTTTTGTTCAACTGCTCGATTCAATAGTAATGTCGGACAGACACTTATTTTCAACAAGGAGGAGCTATGTCTAGCGATATTAAGAAAACAATGTGGAAAGCAATGTCAGATAGTCCAAAAGTCATGGTAAGTCTGGTAGGCGAGGATATGCATGCCGAGCCTATGTACGCCCAACTTGATAAAGACGCTGATAGCGAGTTTTGGTTTTACACTAGTCGAGACAACCGCATTGCTAAAGGTGGAAAAGCCATGGTTCACTTTGCATCCAAAGGCCATGATGTATTTGCTTGCATCCGAGGCAACCTCACTGTTGAATCACGTAAAGAGGTGATTGATAAATACTGGTCTAATCCAGTAGAAGCATGGTTCGATAAAGGTAGAGATGATCCTTCTTTATTAATGCTTCGCTTCGAACTTACAGATGCAGAAGTGTGGGATGCAGACCCTTCACTCAAAGGCATGTTTAAAATGCTTACTGGTAAAACGGTGAAGCCAGAAGAGATGGGTGAACACGAAAAGGTCGATCTTTAAGGGCCAATTTTATGACGAAGCTTTGAGGAGCTGGGACACTTACTCAGAGGAGCGAGTGTCTGTCCACAAGGGATTGTTTATTACGGTTGTTGGCCGATTATTAAGTGACTGTCCATTATCAACAATATGAAGCTTGGCAAACAATTACGTGTGTGTGTTCTCATTAGTCTAGCAAATGAGTGACTGTCCACACTAGTTTAATAAATAAGTGTTAGCTTTGTTACTGTTGAAGCAACAAAAAAGCCCCTTGAAACCGGAGCTATTCGGTCTTAAGGGGCTTTCATTATTTATCGAAGTTTACTACATAGCGTTTAGCTAAACTTTAAGGCAAAACCTTTTTGTAAGGTTTAACTACAACACTTTCATAAACACCAGCTTCGATGTACGGGTCGGCTTCTGCCCATGCTTGAGCAGCTTCTAGTGAATCAAACTCTGCTACTACTAGCGAACCAGTAAATCCGGCTGGACCAGGATCTGGGCTATCTACAGCAGGGAAGGGGCCTGCCATAACTAAACGGCCCGCATCTTTTAATGCATTCAAACGTTCAAGGTGAGCAGGTCGCGCCGCTAGGCGTTTTTCTAGACTGTCCGCCACATCGGTTGCACAAATCATATATAGCATACGTTTATCCTTTTGCCGTAGCTGCTTTCATGTTTTCAACAAAGCTGCCGAGCTCGCTTAGCATTTTGTGACTGTCCGATAAATTGGCTGCGATAATATTCACTGTCGCCGAGCCTGAAATTGCGCCAGCGGCACCTGCGTCAATAGCAGATTTAACCTGTTCCGGTGTAGAAATACCAAAGCCTAACAATGCTGGCGCTGCTTTGTGTTTGTTCAAGCGCTCAATAAGCTCTGAAGCAGGCACGTTTGCGGCAGTTTCTGCGCCAGTAACGCCCGCACGACCCAGCAAATACGTGTAACCTTTCGAGTATTCCCCGATTTTTTCCATGGTTTCGTCAGTAGCATTAGGTGGTGCAATCAGAATTTGTGAAATGCCAGTGGCTTCGGCTGCTTTTTGAAAAGGTGCCGCTTCGCGAATAGGAACGTCAGCGACCAAAATTGAGTCAACGCCTGCCTCTTGCGCTTTATTGTAAAAATTTTCGATGCCTTGGGCCATTACTAAGTTGCTGTACAGAAGCAAGCCGATAGGCACATTAGGATATTTTGCGCGAACACGTGAAATAACACCCAAGCAATCTGCTACCGTCACCTTGTTATTTAATGCGCGAATAGCAGAAGCTTGAATCGTGGGGCCATCGGCGATGGGGTCAGAGTAAGGTATACCTAACTCAAGTGCGTCAGCACCGCTTTCTACTAGCTGGCAAATAATGGCTTCAGATTGCGTTAAATCGGGGTCACCAACCATTACAAAAGGTACGAAAGCGCCTTGGTTCTTTTTATCAAGCCCGGCAAACATTTGTGCATATCTATCCATTATAAATCGTCCCCTAAAATGTTGATAACGTGCGCTAAATCTTTGTCGCCACGGCCTGATAAGTTAACTACGATGATGGTTTCTTCTTCCGCTTCATCTGCCATATTAAGCGCGTGCGCTAAGGCATGCGACGATTCAAGGGCAGGAATAATACCTTCTTTTCTTGCAAGCAATTGGAATGCGTTCAGCGCTTCTTCGTCGGTGGCGGCCACGTATTCCGCTCGGCCAATGTCGTGAAGATAAGCATGCTGAGGGCCAACAGCAGGGTAGTCCAGACCAGCAGATACTGAGTAGCTCTCTTCGATCTGGCCTTCTTTGTCTTGCATAATGAAGGTGTAAGCGCCGTGAAGAATACCTTTTGTACCCGTCACGATAGTAGCGCCGTGCTCTTTGGTGTGCACACCTTTACCCGCAGGCTCAACGCCCACTAAGCGTACAGATGGCTCATCAATAAAGTCTGCAAACATACCGATAGCATTTGAGCCCCCGCCCACACATGCTACTACGGCGTCAGGTAAGCGACCTTCTTTTTCCATAATTTGTGCACGAGTTTCTTCACCAATCATACGGTGATATTCACGAACAATAGTCGGGAACGGGTGTGGGCCCGCGGCTGTGCCTAACAAATAGTGCGCTTTATCATAGTTTGCCGACCAGTCGCGCATGGCTTCGTTTACGGCATCTTTAAGCGTACCAGAACCGGCATTCACAGGAATAACTTCTGCGCCCATCAGCTTCATACGGAACACGTTTGGCGCTTGACGTTCAACGTCTTTCGCACCCATATAAATACGCGCTTTAAGCCCCAACAACGCACATGCTAACGCGGTTGCAACACCGTGCTGACCTGCGCCTGTTTCGGCGATCACTTCTTTTTTACCCATTCGCTTAGTCAGCAGCGCTTGGCCTAACACCTGGTTAGTTTTGTGTGCACCACCGTGTAGTAGGTCTTCACGCTTTAGGTATAATTTTACCTTTGGGTTACTTACCAGATTGCGAGTTAACGTCATTGATGTGGGGCGACCGGCATAGTCTTTTAACAGAGATAAAAACTCTTCGTTAAATGTCGGGTCGTCCTTGGCATCCAAAAATGCTTTTTCCAGTTGGTCTAGTGCTGGAATAAGTAGCTCGGGCACGTACATGCCACCAAATTCACCAAATTTTGTATCTAACTGGTTCATTACGTTGTCCTGTATTTAAATTAGTAACGGCGGCAAATGGCAAAAAGCGCGTCGAGTTTTTCTTCGCTTTTCACGCCGGGTGCGGTTTCTACGCCTGAATTCACATCAATAGCACCACAGCCGGTTGCAATAGCTTCTGCAACATTCTGGGCGTTAATACCGCCAGCAAGCACTAACTTATGCTTCGCTTCGATATCGTTTAATAGCTGCCAATTGAACGCTTCGCCTGTACCGCCTTTGGCATCACCCACTTGGCAATCTAGAAGAACACGGCTTACTAGGCTATTGTTTAAGTGTCTGTCCACTGCGTCTGGTAGTGCGCCAGAAGAGGTTGCTTTAACACCTTCGACTTTCCAAATTTCACAACCTTCTGGAAGCTTGGCAGCAAGCGCTGAAATGTAGGTGTCATCTTCGCTGCCGTGAAGCTGCACGGCAAAAAGGTTGAGCGAGGCGGCGAGTGATGCCACTTCATCAATGTCGTGATTAACGAACACACCAACAAAAGCAACGTCAACGCTTTGTGTTATGGTCAAAGCCTCTGCTTCGCTCACACAGCGTGGCGATTTTTCAGCGAAGATAAGCCCGCCAAAGCTTGCGCCTTTATCGAATGCTATTTGTGCTTGTTGGGGGCTGGTAAGCCCACACACTTTAACTGCACCATTCACTAACGTTTTTACTGCGCGCGGCAGGTCAGCCTCGGCCATTAACGCACTGCCCACCAAAAAGCCTTGGGATACAGGCGCTAAACGAAGTACGTCTTGGTGTGTGTATATGCCCGACTCTGAAATAACCACGTAGTCGTGCGTGGCTTTTTCAAGCATGGGCACAAGGCGTTCTGTGGTCGCTAAATCGGTAGAAAGGTCGCGTAAGTTGCGATTGTTGATACCAATGATGTTGGCTTCAAGAGCAATAGCGCGCTCCATTTCTTCTTCATTACTTACTTCGGTAAGAATGTCTAACGACAGAGCATTGGCAACGCTTGCCAACTCTCGATATTCGTCATCATTTAGCACACTAAGCATTAAAAGCACGGCATCAGCATTATAGTGACGGGCTAAATACACTTGATAGGTATCAACGAAGAAATCTTTGTTAAGCACAGGCTGAGCAACACGCTCAGTAACATAAGCTAAGTACTCAAATTTACCTTGGAAGTACTTCTCGTCTGTCAGCACAGAAATACCGGCAGCATAAGGCGTGTAAGCTGCTAAGATCTCGTCTAAATCGAAATGCTCTCGAATAAGGCCTTTTGAAGGCGATGCTTTTTTGCATTCGAAGATAAAGCCTGCGTTTGGCTCACTAAGTGCCGCAAATAAACTCTTTTTGGAAGAAACTAGATTCGCCTTGAAGCTTTCTAGCGGCAGTGCTTCTTTGCGTGCGGCCACTTCTTCTCGTTTGTCTGCAACAATTTTCTCAAGCACATTAGCCATTCGTGCTTACCTCCTGAGTAATTTTGGCAACCTTCGTTAATAACTGCATGGGTAACCCTTCCGCCATAGCGTTCATCGCCATTTCAGCCCCTTCTTTGAAGGTTGAGGCTTTGCCGGTTACTTTCAGCAGTGCCCCGCAGTTCATGGCGATAGCGGCACGGTGCGCCTCTTTACCTTCGCCGTTTAGCGCTGCTTCAACAAATTGTCTGTTTTCTTCAGGTTCACCGCCTTCAATCGCGGAAAGAGGATAATGAGGTAAACCGAAGTCTTTAGCGGTAACGGTAAGCTTGCGAATATCGCCGTGCTCAAGGTCGTAAATCATTGATTCGCCGTGAAGCGCCAGTTCATCCAAGCCATCGCCATGCACTATCATTGCGCGGTGTTGGCCAAGCAGCATAAGGGTTTTTGCGTAAGGTTCAAGCAGTTCAGGCGAGTATACGCCGAAAACGCCGTGAGTTGGACCCGCCGGGTTTGCCAGCGGCCCCAGTATATTAAATAAGGTTCTGGTCTTCATCGCAGCGCGCACGGGGGCTGCGTGGCGCATACCGGCGTGATAAACCGGTGCAAAAAGAAATGTGAAATTTGCTTCATCTAAGCACTTGCGGGATGTTTCTGGGCTAATTTCTAAATTAAGACCAAACTGGCGAAACAAATCAGCAGAGCCAGACTTACTCGATACACTGCGATTACCGTGTTTCGCCACCTTCACGCCACAAGATGCGGCAACTACACCGGCTGCACTGGAAATATTAATGGTGTTGTGGCCATCGCCGCCTGTACCAACGATATCTGCAAACTCATAAGACGGTGTGGGAAAGGGCAGTGCATTGGCAACCATGGCACTCGCCGCACCCGCAATTTCGCTGGGTGATTCTTTTTTCATTTTCAGCGCAGTCAGCACTGAAGCAATCATCACCTCGCTTTGCTCACCGTGCATGATGCTGTTAAACAAGCTGTATGCCTCGGTTTGCGACAGTGATTCTCGCAACATAATTTGTTCTAGTAGAGGGCCTGCGTTAAGCATGGTTCGCTCCCTGTAACGTTAAATAGTCAATACTTTGCTTTAACAGCAAACTGCCGTGGGCTGTTAAAATAGATTCCGGGTGAAATTGGAAACCCAACATGCGATCTTCGCTGTTGTAAACTGCCATTACGGCCTCAGTGCCGTCATCGTTTATTGTAGATGCGCAAACAGTAAGGTTTTCAGGCAATGAATGTGCCACTAAAGAGTGGTAGCGTGCTACATGTAAGGGCTGCTGTAAGCCTTTGAACATGGCGTCTTCAGAATGGGTAATAGCAGAAGACTTGCCGTGCATAACTTGGCTGGCGCGACCTACGGTGCCGCCGTAATGCTCAACAATAGCTTGATGGCCTAAACAAATACCAATTACGGGGAACACACCGTGTACTTTTTTAAGTAGCTCAGGCATACAGCCGGCTTCACTTGGTGCGCCTGGACCTGGTGACAACATAAGAAGCACTGGGCCTTTCGTTGCTTGTTCCTGCATTCTTTCAAACAGAGCATTTGCTGAAACCGTGTTGCGATAGACCTTAATGTCTAGGTTTAAGGTGCGCAGTTCGTCCACAAGGTTGTAGGTAAATGAGTCTACATTGTCGAGCAAAAATAGGGTGGTCACTTGCTGATTCATGCGTTGCCTCCTTCATTTAATGCAACGTTGATACTTTCAGCTTCTTCTTGTAGCGCTGCTTTTACTGCACCAATTACCGCTTGTGCCTTAGCGCGGGTTTCATCAGCTTCAGCTTGTGGAACCGAGTCATATACTACACCTGCACCCGCTTGAATATAAGCCGTGCCGTTTTTCACAAACGCTGAACGAATGACAATACAAGTGTCCATATCGCCTTGACCATTCAAGTAGCCAACCGCGCCGCCATAACTGCCGCGGCGTTTTTTCTCTACTTCACGAATTAACGTCGCTGCGCTTACTTTTGGTGCGCCAACTAGAGTGCCCATATTCATGCAGGCTTGATAAGCGTGCAGTGGATCTAAGTCGTCACGTAGCTGGCCAACCACGCGCGACACCAAGTGCATCACGTGA
Organism: Alteromonas marina; assembly: GCF_000808575.1. Taxonomy (GTDB): domain Bacteria; phylum Pseudomonadota; class Gammaproteobacteria; order Enterobacterales; family Alteromonadaceae; genus Alteromonas; species Alteromonas marina_A. Next base: position 183,180 of record NZ_JWLW01000001.1, on the reverse strand, counting down.
GAGTAACGGTCAACCTTTAGCAAGTCTTTCACATAGCGCGTGCCTGGGCGACTCACTTTTGCCACATCGTTTCGAGCAAGGTCAACCAGCATAATGTGCTCAGACTTTTCTTTGGTGTCTTCGCGAAGGTTAAGCTCAATACGGCTGTCTAAATCTCTGTCGATACTGCCATCAGGGCGCTTGCCACGTGGACGGGTACCGGCAATCGGGTAGATCTCTACCTGATTACTTTCTCTTTCGTATTTAAGCGCTGATTCAGGAGAGGCACCAAATATGCTGAAAGCTGCATCTTGCATGTAAAACATGTAAGGGCTTGGGTTTGATTCTTTAAGTTTAGCGTAAGCAAGTAGCGGCGAAGGGCAGGGGAGAGAGAATGTGCGCGAGGGCACAACCTGAAAAATATCGCCGGCTAAAATGTGCTGTTTTAAGTCCAGCACATGGTTGCAGAACTGTTCATCACTTAAATCAACACTAACTTCAACGCTTGGGTCAAAAGAAGAAAGTGACTGTCCGTTTTCGGTTTCGTTTGGGCTTTCTGAGTCGGAAACGAGTGACTGTCCACTTTGTGCTTCACTTTCTACATCGGTAATCTTTGCTGTATTTGCACCTACTAACACGGGCTTGGCAGGCATATCGTGTAGCTGCTGATGAATGGCTTCTAAGCGCTGAGCAATGGTAAAGTATTGCTGGGCAACGTCTTGTCCACTAAATACACTGCCAATTAAATGGGTCTCGCGGGTTTGGTGGTCAACGGTAATTAAGGTCTCTGCCAAGTAAAAAACAAAGTCAGGACAGTCATTTTCACCTTCAGCAACATCAGGTAATTTTTCAAAACCTGCTAGCATGTCATAGGCAAAAACACCGCCTAAGAAAACGGCGTGGGGATGTTGGCGGATTGGCGTTATCTTATTGATAACAATGCGAAGCGCGTCCATTACGCTTGCGGCCTTTAAGCGACTGTCTTCGTCAAGTTCACCGTCAGCCTCATCACACACCAACGTAATTGAAGTGTCTGTCCTTTCTTTGATGTATAGGCCGTCAGGGGCGTGGTCAACAAATAAAGGTAACACTGAAGCGCCGTTGCCTGTCAGTGCTTTCACTTCAACGCGGTTGCCCCGGCATTCCATGCGCAGTGCTGCGTCAACCATTAACAAGCTTTGTAAATCGTCTTTAGAATCAATTTCTGCCGACTCTAAAAGCAATGCGTTATTTTTATTGTCACAAAGGTGGGCAAATGCGGCAAGTGGATCATCGACATAGTGTCCCACCTGCTCAATTGTCTCTACCTTACCTGGAGAAATCCCCAGTTCCGCTAAACTCATTTTTGCTACTCTCCAACTGCAAAAAGACAAAAAAAAGGCCCGTATAAACGGGCCTTTATGTGTATTCATTCACGCACTACAGTGCACACCGCCCGTTAAGTTAGGAAGTGCCACCACCAAGCTGCAACTGTCATTGCTGTTGAAACATTGTATGAATGCATGAATTACTCGTTGTTTTTCCAAACTTCAATAGGATTTGAAGCGGTTAGTACGTATACTTTATGTGTATAGAAGAAAACAAATTGCCCTTTGTGTCAACCTAAAATTTGCATAAGACATTGAAAATAGATCTACACAGTCATACAAAATTCTCTGATGGCCACCTAACGCCAGAAGAGTTAATCCTTCGCGCGCACACCATGCAGGTGGATGCGCTTGCCGTTACCGACCACGATACGGTAGCCGGTTTGGAAGAAGCACATGCTACCCAATCGAAGCAAAAACGTGCATTAACCATTATTGATGGTGTTGAAATTTCCACCACTTGGCACAGTTTCGATATCCATGTAGTTGGATTAAATGTGGACAGACACTGCCCAACGTTTCTTGAGCGGCTGCAAGGCCAGTCTCAAACCCGAGAAGCCCGAGCTGAAAAAATTGCTGATAAGCTCGAAAAGTGTGGGTTTGAAGGTGTTCTAACGCGAGCAAAAGCGCTAGCGGGCGTTGGCCAGGTGACACGGGCGCACTTTGCGCGCGTATTAGTAAACAACTACGGTGTGCCAAGTATGGACGCCGCGTTTAAAAAGTATCTTGGCAAAGGCAAACGAGCTGCAGTTAAAGCAGAGTGGCCAAGTATTGAAACGGCTATCGAGTGGATCCACGATGCAGGTGGACAAGCTGTACTGGCTCATCCCGCTCATTATGATATGACAGCGAAGTGGCTACGGCGCTTAGTGGCCTTGTTCGAACAAGCTGGTGGTGACGCCATTGAAACCGCATTTCCAGGTATTAATAAAACCAAACAAGAGCTTATTAATGAGCTTGCACAAACCCATCAGTTGTTAGCATCGGCGGGCTCTGATTTTCACTTTCCGTCTCGTTGGACTGAGCTGGGTAAGAACCTCGGCATTAGCAGTAAGCTCACACCCGTATGGCATAATTGGAAACAATTTGAAGGGCAGATGGCCGAGAGCTAAGGCAATCTAATTTGCAACGCTCTCGGTATAAATGGGCAAGGTAAGGCAAATGGTTCACGTACGGTTGATGAGCGCTATAGCTACTTAAAATGCCGAGAGTTGGTTGGTAAAAAGCTCAAAAGCTAATTTAACCAACGAGTTTAACCAACGAGCTTAACCAGCAAGCTTTACGAGTGGACAGACACTTACCTCGTTGGCAAAGTAGTATCGTTCTGCGCGTTTAAGAAAAGGAAGTAATTATGAGTCAATTTTTCTATGTGCACCCCGACAACCCGCAAAAGCGCCTAATTAGTCAGGCTTGTGAGTTAATTCGAGAGGGAGCAGTGGTGGTGTATCCGACAGACTCAGGCTACGCCATAGGTTGCCAAATGGAAGACAAAAAGGCGCTTGAGCAGTTGTGTCGTATTCGTCAAATCGATAAAGATCACAACTTTACCTTAATGTGTCGAGACATGTCTGAGCTATCAATTTACGCAAAGGTAGACAACACGGCGTTCAGGCAAATTAAGAACAACACACCAGGGCGTTACACCTTCGTGTTGAAAGCGACCCGCGAAGTACCAAAGCGTTTGCAAAATCCCAAACGTAAAACCATAGGTATTCGCGTGCCCGATAACGCCATTGCACTTGCATTATTGGAAGAGCTGGGCGAGCCGTTGATGTCTACGTCTTTGATTTTGCCACGCAACACCATGGCTGAATCAGACCCCGATGTCATTCGCGACAACTTAGAAAAGCAAGTAGGGCTTATTATTCACGGTGGCTACATTGGTGAGCAGCCCACTACCGTGGTTGATTTGTCGGAAGACACGCCAGTCATTGTGCGACATGGCACGGGCGATCCGTCTCCCTTTGAGTAACTTTCGTTTTACTGTTTTTTTGAACAGGTTGTTGTAAATGGCCTATTTTAATAGCTTCTTTTGCTTGTTGTGGGTGAAAGTTATAGTAGGAAACCGTAAGCTAAGTTTCTAAGGCCTGTAGCGCTTCGGTTTGCAGCGAAGCACTACAGGCCCTCGCGTGAACGCGTAAATAATAATATCAATAATCGCCGCTTTGTTAGCGCGTAAAAACGGTTGTGGAACTGTGTCAGAGCTTGTTAAAGACAATAATAACGATAATGATGCCTCTGTTGAGAAGGGGCTTTCGACACCTGTTCAGCAGCCGTTGCCACTTGCATTTATTAATGGCGAAGCGCTAATTGAAAAGCCTGAAGATCTCTTCATTCCCCCCGATGCCCTAGAGGTCATATTAGAAACCTTCGAAGGGCCGCTCGACTTACTACTTTATCTGATTAGAAAACAAAAGTTTGATATCACCACACTGCCCATCGCTGATGTTACCAAGCAGTATATGGAGTATGTGGATGCCATGATGTCGCTAAAATTAGAGCTGGCGGCAGAGTATTTGCTGATGGCAGCCATATTGGCAGAAATTAAGTCCAGGCTTCTACTACCCAAACGCAGTGACGATTCTGACGAAGAAGAAGATCCTCGAGCAGAGCTTATTCGCCGATTAAAAGAATACGAGCTAGTAAAGCAAGCGGCAGAAGATTTAGATGTTCAGCCTAGACTTGAACGGGATATTTTCACTACTCACGTTGAACTAAGTGAGAATGTGGCGCCAATTCGCATTGAGCCCGACGTGTCTTTAGCTGAAATTGTATTGGCGTTCAGTGCGGCCATGAAGCGCGCTGAAGCATTTGAACACCATACCATTGCACGGGAAGCACTGAGTACGCGAGAGCGCATGTCGCTCATCTTGTCGTTACTCACAACAACAGAATATACGCCGCTTGAACGCCTATTTACGGTTGAAGAAGGTAAAGCTGGCGTAGTGGTTTGCCTCTTAGCAATTTTAGAATTAGTAAAAGAACAGCTAATTTTATGCATTCAGGCAGGTCCTTATGCAAAAATTCATGTAAAATTAGGTGCCCATGAAAAAAATTAACACGGCGCAGCTTAAACAATTGGTTGAGGCAGCAATATTTGTCGCTGACAAACCTATTTCAAAGCAGCATTTAAAAGAAACGGTACTCAATGAGTTTACCGTCGCTGATAGAACCTTGAGTAAGGTGATTAACGAGCTAAAGTTAGACTATCAGCCAAGAGGCATTCAACTGGTGGAAGTAGCAAGTGGCTATCGCTTTCAGTCGTTAGATGCGTTAAGCCCGTGGTTAAGCAAATTGTGGCAGGAAAATGCGCCAAAGTATTCTAGAGCAATGCTCGAAACCTTGGCACTCATTGCCTATCGTCAACCTATAACCCGCGGAGAAATAGAGCAGGTCAGGGGCGTGGCGGTAAGCAGTAATATTATAAAGACACTCACAGAACGAGACTGGGTAAAGGTAGTAGGTCACAAAGAAGTGCCTGGGCGACCAGCGCTTTATGCAACTACCAAAGGCTTCTTAGACTATTTTTCGATGACGTCGTTGAGCGATTTGCCCAATGCTGATGCTTTCGAAAACATGGCTGAAAGCGTTGCGTCAGACTCGCCGCTTAAGGTGTTAAATGAGGCACCGTCTGAATAGACCGTGCGACCGTAAACAAGCAATTAAAGAGTGAAAACCCATGACTGAAAAGTTGCAAAAAGTACTGGCTAACCAAGGGCTAGGCTCGCGACGAGAAATGGAACGTTGGATTGAAGAAGGCCGAGTATCGGTCGATGGCACCAAAGCGACATTAGGAGATAGAGTTGATCACACTGCACAAATCCGTGTTGATGGTCATTTGCTATCTCGTCAAACAGAACAGCCAATTTGCCGAGTGTTGATGTACAACAAACCCGAAGGTGAATTGTGTAGCCGTCACGACCCTGAAGGTCGCGATACGGTATTTGACCGTCTACCCGCTATTCGATTAGGGCGCTGGATCACCGTTGGTCGTCTAGACATGAACACCAGTGGCTTGCTGTTATTCACCAACGATGGTGAACTAGCCAACCGCCTAATGCACCCAAAATGTGAAGTAGAACGCGAGTACGCAGTGCGTGTATTCGGTGAGGTAACGGGCAAAACGCTACATACCCTTCAAAAAGGTGTAGAGCTGGAAGACGGCGAAGCAAAGTTCCTGACAATTTCAGGGGCGCCTACGCCGCAGCATGCTGAAGATGAAAGCATGAACCGTTGGTACAACGTAACGTTGAAAGAAGGGCGTAACCGCGAAGTGCGTCGTCTTTGGGAGTCGCAAGGCGTGCAGGTTAGCCGCCTGATCCGTGTTAAGTATGGCCCAATTGAACTGCAAAAGCGTCTACCGCAAGGTGCGTGGGTAGAACTAGGATTAGAAGACGTAAACGCCCTTCGTAGCCATGTTCAACTGCCGGATGAAACGCAAACTATGGTTAATGTACGCCAGGGTAAACTTGACCACGCGCGATTAAGCCGCATGCGTCGCTCGGTTAAAAAGCATAAAGTGCGTAAGCAACAAAGCTTGAATAAACGAGCTGGGCGTCCCGCCAAATGTAAGTAATGTCTTATTTATCCATCACGTGTAAGTGATTACTCAAAGCCGCAAGCGTTCGCTAGCGGCTTTTTTATTTTAGCGACGTGTATTCTTCAACTTAATCACTAAGTTTGTCACCCATTTAATTCTGATTTCAGTCTCGATGATTACTATCTTCTTTCTAAGCGATGGCGTAGCAAAGTGTGAAGCTGCTACGTCAAGTAGTGTAAGACCAACACGGAAAAGGAGAGAGTAATGAAAGATATGCCTCAGTTAGGAATGGGAACGTTTTGATTGAAAGGTGAGGAGGCCCGTGAGTCAGTCAGTAAAGCGCTAGAGGTTGGTTTCAGACACATTGACACCGCACAATTTTATGACAACGAAGCACAAGTTGGCGATGCCATAAAAACCAGCGGCCTTGAGAGAAGCGAACTGTTTGTCACCACCAAGGTGTGGCACGAGTCATTGGGCGATACCCATTTTATTCCAAGTGTTCACGAAAGCTTAGAAAAGCTGAAGCTAGACTATGTTGATTTGCTTCTTATCCATTGGCCATATCCTGGCAATGATATTTCACTCGAAAGTTACTTAGGCAATCTTGCGAAGGCGAAAGAGCAAGAGCTTGCTCGTCATATTGGGGTGTCTAATTTCACTATTGATTTGTTGGAGAAGGCCGAAAAGGTTCTTGGTAAAGGCGAGATTTACACCAACCAAATTGAAATCCATCCTTTCATGCAAAATAAGAAGGTTATTGAAACGTGTAAGGAAAAAGGCATAAAAGCGACCGCATATATGCCATTTGCTGTTGGAAAAGTAATAAAGGACGAAACGTTATTGCGAATAGCGCAAAGCCACGATGCGACGCCGGCGCAAGTTGTTCTGGCATGGATGGAGAAACGCCACATTTATGCCATTCCTTCATCAACCAGTAAAGTACACTTGGCAGAGAATTTAGCATACGGTGGTGTACATTTAACTGATTCAGAGCTCGCGCTTATTGATGATCTTGATAACGGCGACCGAATTGTAAACCCAGATTTTGCTCCAGACTGGGATTAACGATTTATAGAGCGCGTTTGTCTTTAGACTACTAACGGGATAGCGTTTAATTTTACCTAGCTCTGTGTACTAGGCTAAAATCAGGGGCCGCCTTTGAGGTACTAATGGCGGCCCTTGAAGAGTCTTTGAATTACCGGTTCAGATTAAATCGATAGATGTGACTTGGTATGGACTCGTGTAAAGGTGTTTATTAAGGCATGTGATACCGAAAACATCACATGCTCTATTCGGCTTGCTCTATTTCTTTGATGACTTTGGCAGGGTTACCACCTATGACCACATTGTCCCCAAAAGACTTAGTTACCACCGCGCCAGAGGCCACAACCACATTGTCTCCCAACGTTACGCCAGGGTTTATGACCGCCATACCACCAATCCAGCAATTATCGCCAATAGTAATGGGCTTGGCGAACTCGATGCCGGTTGCCCTCTGTACAGGATCTAATGGGTGCGTAGCGGTGTATAAACCGACTTGAGGCGCAATCATGCAGTTATCACCTATCGTGACCTTCGCTGCATCTAAAATCACACAATTGAAGTTAGCGAAAAAATTTTCGCCTACGTGAATATTTTCGCCGTAATCACATTTGAATGAAGACTCGATGTAAAGCCTTTTTCCAGTGCTACCAAACAGCTCTTTTAGTAGTCTTGTACGCTTTTTGTGGTCACTTTGACAAGTTGTGTTGAGCTCGTCTAATTGCATACGACATTGCTTTCGCAACGCCGTTAACACTTTGTCTGACGGGAAGTATAAATCGCCAGCAAGCATCTTTTCTTGTTCAGTCATGTCATTCCGAAACGTTGGGCTTAGATATTCGAGCCGATACGTTACTGCGCACCACCGTAGCTTACAACGACTTTTTGCTTTAACTCGTCACTTTCAATGTCTAAGTTAACAGGGCGGTGCAATATAATGCTACCGTCTACAGTCACCGAGGCACTGATCGACAGGGTAGGTTTGTTATCTGATTTATTACCCCAAGAGCTCTCACTTTCTTTATATACGATATCGCCTAGAACATGAGATGAGCCAGATAAAGTAATGTCGCCGTTAAGTGTTTTAATGTGTTTTTCAATAGTTGTATCAACAGCAGTTATGTCACCGTTGACGGTTTCGACGCTACCGCCAATTGTACTTTGTGTGGGAAGCGTCACATCTCCATTCACAGTCTCTAGGCTCTTAAGTACATTAAGGTGTGAAGTTGCGCTTACATCGCCATTTACAATGTCGATATTTCGGACAGACACATGGCTGCCCATTTCAAGGTTGCCATTGACGATACTAACTTCATCCGCACCAGCGTGATCGCTTATTTCCACGTTACCATTAACAGAGGAAATATCGCCCGCGTGCTTCCCTTCAGCTATGTCAATATTGCCTAGAATAGAACTGAAATCGCTGCCTTCTAATGCGCTAGCGTCTCCAATATGGATAACGCAGCCAGTAAGCAAAGAGGCTGATAGCAACATAGCTGCACTAGCAATAATAGACTTTTTCATATTCTTATATCCTTGATTGTTTCATAAATACTTAATAACACGCTTTAACGGTATTGATATCAAACACAAATTTTGTTGTGCATTTATAAAATACATATCACGTATCATGCCACTCTTAAAAAGCATTTAAAATCAAAAGGTTAGTTTAATATGCTAAAGGGGGAGACTGCATCAATGGTGTAATAACTAATTTTATAGTTTCATCTGCCACCGGATGGCGAATTTGACCATTTTGTACCACATGGCTCTAAGCTCAGAAGGGATTTCAGAAGGGGACAGACACTCGCTTGAAGAAATTATTTAAAGAAATGGACAGACACTCAATGTGAATACATCTGTTTGGGTACAAGCTGCTTTTTTGAGTGTGTGTCCGAGAAGTACAGGTAGCTATTTGAGTGTGTGTCCAACGAGTACAGGCAAGGTTTTAGCCTTTGCGAGTGTCTGTCCTCGAATTTTAATAGTATGTTGGCATATGTGGTTTTTACTTTTTGGTGAGGTTAGGTGGCGATGATAAAGATTTATCACAACCCAGAGTGCGGCACGTCTAGGAATGTACTGGCGGTGATCAAGGCCGCTGGGTATGAGGTGCAGGTTATTGAGTATTTACGTGTTGGGTGGGAACGTGAACAACTAACTTATTTGTTGAATGCAGCTAACCTTAACCCTCGACAAGCGCTTCGCACAACAAAGTCTCCTGCTGCTGAATTAGGGTTACTTGATGAAACAGTGAGTAACGAAATCATCTTTGAATTGATGCTGGAACATCCTGTTTTAGTGAATAGGCCTATTGTTTGCATTCCCGAAGGTGAACACGAAAAAGCAGTTTCTTTACCTCTTGGGAGAGTTGAAGGTAATTCCTATTCGAATAACGCAAAAGAAACAGTGAAATTATGCCGGCCAAGTGAAGCTGTACTGGATATTTTGCCTGTATGGCCACAAGGCCCTTTTGCTAAAGAAGACGGCACACCACTTATAGACCAAGATGGTAAACGAGTAATTTAGACGGAGTAGTTTATGCAGGACAAGTACACGCAATTGAATAAGGCTAAAAGGCTTGCATTGGCCTGTTTGATTTTTGCCGCAAGTGTATTTGTTTTAACGGTTTTACTTCCCAAGTTTTATCCAAACGTGCAAGGAGCATGGTGGTTGGGGCTTATTAAGATGGCTAGTGAGGCGGCCCTCATCGGTGGTCTAGCTGACTGGTTTGCAGTGACGGCATTATTTAAGCCAATTCCAGCGAAGTACCCCATTCCGCACACCAATATCGTGGCTAGTAACAAGTCTGTTATTGCTAATAACCTGTCATTGTTCGTTAAGGAAAAGTTCTTTCATCCTGAAGCAATAGAGAAGCTAATTCGGGACAGCGACCCTGCTAAGGGCGCGGGAAGGTGGTTGTCACAGGATAGGAACGCTACCCGTTTAAGTCGCTTTCTATGTGATGCTTTTGCAGGTGTTCTCCGCGTGCTTGATGATAAACCTGTTAAAGCATTTATCACTAAAACAGCACAGAAGGGCATTAACCAACTTGATCTTAGACAGTTGATGGCGACCTCATTGGGTGCTGTGACGAAAGAACGTCAGCACCAGGTTGTCCTTGATAGAGTGCTGGGAAAACTGGCCAAACTGCTCGCAGAGCCAGAAACCCAAGTTTATATAGCAGACACTTTAGTGGTTTGGTTGAAAACCGAATACAGTCGTATTGAAAAGTTATTACCCTCTAGCTGGTTAAGCGAGCAGGGGGCGTTAATTGCAGTTAAAGCTGTTTCAAGCATCTTAGAAGATATATATACGGATGAGCACCACCCCATCCGCCATGCGTTTGACGAGCAAGTACATGAATTTCTTTATGAATTACAGCACAGTCCGCTAATGGAGAAAAAGGTTAACAACTTCCGCGAAAAAATTATCAACGACCCAGCGTTAAACGCATACGTTCAGCAGTCATGGGCTAAGTTTCATCAATGGTTGTTAGCGGCTCTTGAAGAGCCAAATGGTAAAGCTGAAACCAAAGTATCTGTCCTTCTAAAGGACTTGGGCACTACGTTAACGCAAGATACAGAACTAGCAAAGGCGTTCAATAACCACATTGGAGAAGCAGCAAAATATATGGCGCCTGAGCTGGCTGAATTTCTAACCCGTCACATACGTGACACCATCAATAGTTGGGATGAACGTGAAATGGCTGAGCAGGTGGAGTTGAATATAGGCCGCGATCTTCAAAAAGTTCGCATAAACGGCACGATCGTAGGCGGGTTGATAGGTGCAATATTGTTTGGCATAGAGGCCCTGCTTGGCCTCTAGTCATTTATTTAAGCAAGTCGCATTAGCTGGTGTGGTTATGAATAGCTTAAGTGTCGCTGTTAATCAGCGCTAAAACGCAAACTATAAAGCAACCATTTCAACGCTTTCTATTGGCAACAAATCTTAAAAAAGTCTACTTCGCCGTTAGTGCAAACACCAAATTATCAGCGTCTACTTTGCCTTTCAAACCGCCTTCAAGCACCGAGCGCTCTAACCTTTGAATGTTGTAGTCCACTGAATAAAGAGCGTCAACGGCTTTTTCGTTTACGCTAAAGGGAGGGCCGGCCATTTCATTCTGGTCATACTCGAAAGAGATGATTAGCTGGGGGGCGCATTGAGTAATGGTCATTAAATGCGCAGCATATTGCTCGCGAAGCGGGCTAGGCAGCGCGACTAAAGCGGCTCTATCGTAAATGCCCGTAACGTCACCTAAGTCGCTTGATGTAAGTTTGAAGATATCACCTACGTAAATGGTTAAACCGTCTTTAGCGTAAATTTTACCGTTGGAAGTAGTGGTCACAGTAGGCTCTACACCTAGCTCTTCAAACAGCTGTATGATAGCCACTTCGCTTAGCTCAGCACCTACCACCTCACAACCTTGGGAAAGTAGCCAGCCGATGTCGCGGGTCTTCCCGCATAGCGGAACAAATATGCGTTTCAAAGCTGAGTGTGAGTTTTCAACATCCAACAGGGAAGAGGCATATTTGATAAGAAGCGCATTCCCTTCAGGTTCGTGAAATCCAATCTCGTTCTTTTGCCATTTACTGTGCCAAAAACTATGTTCCATATAAACCTCAAGTAGGTAAGCGATATATCTCAAAAAAAAAGCGTTTTTATGAAGGGTATTAGAAACAAAAAAGGTAGCGAGAAACGCTACCTTTTAAACAAAATTAGTTATCAAGCGGTGTATTGAAGTCTTCAGATAACTCGAAGTCACCTTCAACCGTTGTCACTTTGTTGTCTACAAAGTTAATCACCATTTGCTTTTGAAAATCTTCACCACGCTTTTTCATACCGCGCTTCATATCGTAAACGTAGTACCAAGTGTCATCGTCGAATGAGTCTTGAACAACAGGGTTACCTAGCACATAAATAACCTGTTCTTTTGTCATTCCAACGCGCAGCTTTTCCACATCTCTTTGATCAAGGAAGTTTCCTTGAGGAACGTCGATTCGATAAATCCAGTTCGAGCAAGCGGTTGATGTTAGTGTGATACCAAGAATTACTAATAGGTGTTGCAACTTCATGCGTTAATTTGTCCAGTATTGCCTTTGTTAGTGTCAATGAACTTCGCTAAAGCGAATTTCGAGACTGTTTTATTGCAAGCGCGAAGGCATGCTACATTGACAACTATGACCAATCAACTGCATTTTAGTTCGATGCTGCGCTTTTAAGCAGTTCTTTTGCATTCGCTAGCGCCGATTTGGTTACTTTATCACCGGCTAATAGTCTTGCAAGCTCATCGATCCTGTCTTGCTTAGTCAGCGCCAACATCTGGGTTTCAGTACTTTCCCCGTCGGTAAGCTTGGTAACAAACAATTGATTATGTGCCTGTGCCGCTACTTGAGGTAGATGGGTAACACACATTACTTGCGATTGTTTACCTAATTTACGTAAAAGCCCGCCAACGATTGATGCTGTTGGGCCGCTAATGCCCGTATCGACTTCATCGAAAATCATAGTAGGGGTACCGTGATGGCCGCTCGCGATTACCTGAATAGCCAGTCCTATACGAGAAAGTTCACCACCTGATACGACTTTTTCTAATTTGTCTGCATCTTGACCAGGGTTGGTAGACACTTTAAATTCTACGGTATCTAGACCTGTGCTCACCGGCTTCTTAAGTTCGTCGTATTGAATCTGAATATCCACTTTTGCGTGGGGCATATTCATTTGGCGAATTTGCACTTCAATATCTTCGCTTAGCTTACCAGCAGCACGTTGCCTGCTCTCAGAAAGCGCTTTGGTCGCGGTTAAATACGTTGCTCGTGCTTCTTCTACTTCGCCTTCAAGCGTACCTAACAGTGTTTCCTGTTCCGATAAAGCATTGAATTCGGCGGCAAGCTCTTGGTGATGCTGATAAAGTCCTTCTGGCATCACAGTATGTTTACGTGCAAGTTCCATCGCCTTCGCATAGCGCGCCTCAACTTGCTGTAAGCGAAGTGGATCGATCTCTAAGTGATCGCAGTAGCTACGTAGCTCTCCTGCCGCTTCTTCTACTTGAATTGCCGCATCATTAAGCATGGCAATGATTGGCGTTAAACTAGCGTCGTGCGCTTCTAACTCACCTAAACGTTCAATACTGCTTTGTATAACCGACAGTGCATTGCCTTCATCGCTTTCATATAAATTGTATACGCTGGTCTGGGCTTGCTCTAAAAGGCTTTGCCCGTTACTCAGGCGCTTGTGCTCTATTTCTAACTCTTCAAATTCACCCTCTTCAATGGCGAATTCATCAAGTTCTTGAACCTGATAAGTTAACAGCTGAATTCTGTCTTCGCGCTGCTGGGCTTGTTCTTGAAGCGCCTTTAACGTGCGCTGCTTATCACGCCAAAGAGAGTAGGTTTCTCTAACTTGCGCTAACATGTCGTCGTGCTTCGCGTATCCATCAACTAATTCCCTTTGATGGTCTTCTTTCAGCAACTGTAAGTGAGTGTTTTGACCGTGAATGGCTAACAAAAACTGGCCTAAGCCTTTTAACTGCTGAAGTGAAGCGGGAATACCGTTGATAAACGCTTTTGAACGGCCTTCCTTTGAAATAACTCTGCGAATAAAGCAGCTATTCTCATCTTCATCTGAGGTGAGCTCATGTTCATCGAGGAAGGCTTTAGCTAATACATTGCCGTTTAAAGAAAAGTGAGCAATGATCTCAGCTTTTGCACTACCTTTTCGCACCGCATTTGCGTCGGCACGCTCGCCTAAGCACAAGCTTAAAGCGTCAATAGCGATGGATTTACCTGCACCGGTTTCTCCGGTTATAGCAGTCAACCCGTTTTCCAGTTGAACTGATAATTGTTTTACAACAGCAAAATTAGAAATAGAAAGATGCGCTAACATAACCACACTCGAATAAGTTGAACATGATGATATATACAGTAACTGATAATATATACAGTATTTTTATTGTGTAAAGTTAAGTCGCAAAAAATTTATTTAAAAACAACCGGTGTCGATAATAATATTTGTAAAATCAATTATATAGGTTCGATCTTTTAAAGATGGGTTATGAATAACCGATAATTCGGGTTCGCCGAGAAGGGATAACTTAAAAAGGAGAGCCGAAGCTCTCCTTAACATTACAACTTTAATCTATTGCAGATAGTTCGGATTACAATCTGCAAACACAGTGAACGTATTCTATTGCTGTAGCTCACCGCTGCCAGACTCAATGTGCGCGCGCACAAACCACTGGAACTGTTCTAAATCTGCAAGTTGGCCGGTGATCATATCTTCCGATACTGGGTCAATTTCACCTAAAAGCTCTAACGCTTTTCTATGGTCACCATTTACACCGTCATATACGGCATCCAGCGCCTTAAGGTGGTCAAGTACTAAACCTTTACCCAACTCATAATCGTTCCAGCTGCGACCTTCAACAATGGCTTTTGGTGTACCTTTAGGTACGCCACCTAACGTGGCAATTCGCTCTGCAATTGTGTCGGTCATTTCGCGTACCGCATCTACCTGCGGATCCAACATTTCATGCACACCGATAAAATTTGGTCCTACTACATTCCAATGAATGTGCTTCAACGTTAACTGTAAATCTAATAGTGCAACCAATCGCTGATCCAATACCTTGATTGTTTTGGCAGCTGCATCGTTATCCATTCCAGGGGCTGTAAATTTGATATTGGTGTTACTCATGATATCTCCTATTGAATGCAAATAAGTCAGCGGGATGCGAAACATCATTTAGGCCAAATAACAAAGACCTTGTGCTGACGACTTGAAGTAATAGGTGCAACAGGTATGCCGAAGTCTTATATTTCTATAAGTCTTGGTTTTCGTTAAGGAAATTAGAGAAGATTAAAAAATCTTTATTTTTCAAGCCTGTAGCAATCAAGAAAATGCTACAGGCTTATGTAATAAATGCACATGGAACCAACTAAATGGAGCAGGGAGGTTAGTAAAGCTTACTACCCCAACCTAACTTTTTACGAAGTACATTGAAGTAGCTGTAGCCCTTAGGGTGAACAAGATGAAGCTTGTCTACGCTTTTGTTTATTCGAATTTCATCACCAGGTAGCACCGGCAGAACAATATGGCTATCGCAACTCACTTGTAGCGAGTCACTGTTAACCTTTGATACTTTCATCGATACCTGACTGTCAGCATCAACAACGATTGGACGGCTGCTAAGTGTGTGAGGAAACATGGGTACCAACGTAAGTGCATCTAGCTTGGGCATAATAATAGGGCCGCCCGCTGATAAAGAGTAAGCCGTTGAACCTGTAGGTGTGGCTACTATTAATCCGTCGCTGCGCTGACTGAATACAAATTGCTCATCGATGTAAATTTCAAATTCCATCATATGGGCAACTTTTCCGTGGTGAAGTACCACTTCGTTTACAGCAGAGTTGTTACTTTTAAGCTTTTCGTGTCGATAAACTTCTACTTCAAGTAAGAAGCGCTCTTCTACTACGCATTCACCGTTAAAGATAAGGTCAAGTTGTTGAACAATATCATCGGGGTGGATATCAGTTAAAAAGCCGAGATTTCCGCGGTTCACACCGACAACGTGAATGTCAAAGCGAGCGAGCACACGTGCTGCACCAAGCATGCTGCCGTCACCGCCTACCACAACGGCAAGGTCAGCCTCTTTGCCAATAGTGACAAGGTTACAGCTTTTGAAGTTTTCGGTTTCAAGTTCTTCAGCAATACTTTCCTCAACCAATAATTTACAGCCTTTTGCCAATAAATATTCGGCAAGAATGTTCAGGCTGTCGTGGGTTGCAGCGTGCTGAGGTTTTCCAATTAAAGCAACGGTTTGATAGGGCATGGAATGCTAATGTCCTTTCATTTCCAATGGTTGGACATTAGCACAGGTTTTTTGCAAAAGAAAAGCGTAAAACGGCACACAGTGCAAGGTTTAGCGATCTTCTAACCGATTATAGTCGAGAAGACCGCCTTCAATAGGATAGCGCTCGCTAGACCATTGCATTAATTTATCACTAAACGCCCAAAAGTTAGGGTTGGTTCGGCGCATGCCAACATCGTCGAGCAAGGCTTTGTAATCGGCTTCGCTTTTAATGGATTTAAGCTTCTCAATCGAAGACGTTATCTCTGAGGCATTGATATACCAGAATGCGTCAGGGTAACTGCCCAACAAACCATGAACGAGCGTGATTGAATCTTTAGAAGGCTCCCGGTTTTCCTCTTCTTCAAATAGGCTATTTACATTGTAATGCGCGCTATTTCTAAGGGCAGTGAATACATCAATGTTGTCTGGGTTTTTGTCGTCTTGGATCACAATCATGGTAGTTTCAGGCATCAAGGTCGCTTGTTGAGCTGGTAGTGAATCTAAGCGCTTTAGTACTTCGAACTGTTCTGGTGATAGCAGACGTTTATTGTAGTTTGAGGCCTTTGGTTGAACCTTAGCCAAGTATTGCGATAACAATTGATAGAGTTCTTGTTGAGGGGTATCTGTTTCAAATGCTATGCCAGAAGGTTGTTCGAAACTGTTAATATCACCTTCCAAATAATCGGTTAATTCAGGGCTGGCGTTTTGATACCAAGCGTTGAGAAGCTCATGGCGAGTGGTTGGAGGAAGCAGATTAAGGAAGTTCGATTCACCTTCCATACGTAAGAAATCCATGTACAAACGGGTCATTAGTTGGTGACCATAGTTGCCGTAAACGTCGAAGCCAGCCACAAGCAAATAGTGAATGCGCTCTAACAAGGCATAGTCAATCACCCATGCCGTTTTGGTCGGCTTACCAATCATTCCTTTCGCTACAGTGGCGTTATCGAAATGACGAAATACGGTCAAGCTGGCATTTGTGTTGTTGCCGTCGCCATCCCAAATGCTCGACATGTTTAGGTGCTCACCGTTTTCAAACTCACTATTTAAAAAGGTAGTTCTTGCACGCATATAGTCGCCTTGGCGCTTTGCGTATTTAACCCAATTTACCGCAAGGGCTGAGCTATCGTTTTCAGCCGGAAGGTGAAGGTTTTCTTTTTGAGAAGCGTAAAAAGCATTCACTTTTTCAGAGGCTGCAATGTCTGGGTCGACAAAGAACACCCAAAACCGATCGTTAATGACGTTAAGCGCGACTTGGCCTCTGCACACGGGACCTTTAATATAACCCATAATGGTGTTTTGCGCGCGCTCAAGCATAAAACGATAACGACTTTCTACTGGCAATAAGGTAAAGGCCGTTAATGGGTTGGCCGCCACTTGGGGTTTGTATGATGGCAATGTTTCTACAGAAAAGTCGGCTTCAACAAACCACGATTGCCATTTATCCATCAGTGTTTTATTAATGGCGTAAGCTTGATGTGTTTTACTCACGATAGTTGAATGCACTGGCTGTAGACGATAGTAAACGCGCTCGACCTCTGGATCGTCGAAGGGTCTGCGAGTAGCAATAATATCTAACGCTTGTCCGGGTGGTGTACGCGAGCGCACTAGATTAAAAAACTGCGGCGTTTTACCTTTTTCTGAAATATCTTCAAAATAGAGGTGAGACGTAAACAAGTGTTCGTAAATATAGCGTGCGGAAAGCTGCATCTTATTGCTATCGCCATTTAGCCATGCTTCTAAGTCAGATACTTTCTCATTCAGTTCTTGTGAGAGCACTTTGGGCGACGGTAACGGCGCACCATGGTTTAACCATTGAATAAGCGTAGTATGTTCAGAATCCGATAGCGCCGGCAGAGCGTAGGGCATGCCTCCCAAGGGCTGGTCTGCTATGTATTCGCCCATTTCATCTATTGTTGGGCATTGGTTTTGTCGATTTAAGCTTATATCGAAACCGTCACCCAAATGAGCGGTGTTGGGCAAAGGGTGCTGTTTTTTTAGTAAAAGCATTTGCGCTAGCACCGAAGATTGGGTCGGTGAAGCGTTAGGTTTTTCTTTCGATTCGAGCACGTCGAAAAAGCCACGCTGTCGCCATGCGTCTACGTTATGGGCGTCGAGAAACATTCTATTGGGTTGGGCAGCGGTGAGTCGCGTACCTTCATAGACTTTTTCTTTGTTAGCACCTCTGGCTATACCTTCTGGAGATGACATCTTCAGTTGGCATGGCGCATCATAACAGGCGTGGCAGACAACACAGCGCTGTGTTAGTACTGGGTTTACTTGTGTATCAAAGAAATTGTCGGGCAAATTCTCCATGGCGGGCATGACGTTGTTTGATGAAAGTAAAGGTGCTTCAGGCTTCGGCCATTGCCATATCGCTATAGCGATAATTGCTATAAGCAACGAAATCATACCGAGTTTCTTCATAATCGTAGTCCACAGAAAAGTTCTTATCAGTCTATCACTCATTTCACGTGTGGTGATGTTAATAATTCACCATTAACTCTTGGCAATAGAAACAACCATGCACTTGTAAGTATCTGGAGGAAAGCTGGAGAGGTAGTGGGGTGGTAACATTATTTTTACATTGTCATTGCTTTGGGCGTTGTACTAGGTATGCTGATGAAAAGAATTCGCAGCGAGGGAAATATGTCTCATCAAATTATTCTGCCAAGAGTGATGCACATAGGGAAAGGGGCGAGTCAGCGGGTTGCTGAAACGCTGAAAGGACTCAACTGCCATAAACCTTTACTGGTTACCGATAAGGTAATGGTTGAGTTGGGATATAGTGCTGCCATAGTGCAAGTGCTGGAAGAGGCAGGAATAAGCGCCGATGTATTTTCAGATACGGTGCCAGAGCCCACGGTGAGGTCTATTTATCGCGGTGTGGATGCGTTCAAAACCCACGCTTATGACAGCATTATTGCTTTAGGTGGTGGAAGCCCCATCGATAGCGCAAAAGCCATCGCTATTTTGGGTAAGTACGGCGGCGAAATGCGAGACTACAAATTCCCGCGGGTTGTAGATGAAGCGGGGCTGCCGATCATTGCTATTCCCACAACAGCGGGAACAGGCTCAGAAGCAACGCGATTTACCATTATCACCGACGAAGATACCACAGAAAAAATGTTGTGTGTTGGTTTAGGATTTATGCCAACGGCGGCCCTGGTCGATTATTCATTAACGCAAAGTTTGCCTGCCCGCGTGACAGCCGATACAGGCATTGATGCGCTTACTCACGCTATTGAAGCGTTTGTTAGCCGCAAAGCCAATCTTTACAGTGATGCACAGGCGTTATCAGCCATGGCGTTAATTGCTCCTAATCTACGCACTGTATTTGCAGACCCAACAAATGAAACGGCGAGAGAATCAATGATGCTGGGCTCAACGCTCGCGGGCATTGCTTTTTCAAACGCCTCAGTGGCCCTTGTTCACGGAATGAGCCGGCCTATCGGTGCAGCGTTCCATGTGCCTCACGGATTGTCGAATGCCATGTTATTGCCCGCGGTTACCGCCTTTTCTATTCCAAGTGCATCAGTGCGTTATGCACAATGTGCTCGCGCCATGGGTGTTGCTACGCAAAGTGACTCAGATGAGGTGGCGAATCAAAAGCTTATCAACGAACTAAAAGCACTGAATGCAGATCTACAGGTACCTACGCCTTCTGATTTCGGTATTGCTAAAGAGGCGTTTTTGGAGCAAGCCTTTACCATGGCAGAGCAGGCATTAGCATCGGGGTCGCCAGCTAACAACCCCAAAGTGCCAACTATTGATGAGATGGTGAGCCTCTATCACTCTCTATATGCCTAGTTAAGGTACGTATTTTCGCTTTTACCTAGGCATGTTTTACTTAGTCGGTAAGCATGTCGCTAATGCAATGCATCACACCTTTACTGGCATTCTCGGCCACCCTTACTCTCTCGACAAGCTCATCTAAGATGGTGTCATCTTTCATCCAATCCATTCTTACAAGCTCGAAGGCCTCTTGTACCTGCTTGTGAACTTCTACATGATGGGCTTCTAGATTTTTATAGCCCTGCATGCGGCTGAAGCTTTGTTTTCCGGCATCACTGTAATACCATTTACCTAACCGGCAATTGAAGTGGTCTACACTAATTGCGTCTGCTTCTTCGCCAACACCGCCTTTTTCTAGTCCAATATAACCATTTTGCATGTATATGACATGATCTAGCTGAACCAGCGATGCGAATGCGCGATCTTTGGTTTGAGACATTAGTGTAATGGTTGATTGAGCCGCCGACGCTACATCATCAAAGTTGTGATGGAAGGTCTTTACTTCGTCGCCAATTTCCTTGGTTTGTTGGCTGACGTTTAGCGTATGGTGAACCATTGAATCAATTTGAGTTCTTAGCCCACTTATAATACCCGTGATTTCTTCCGTCGACGTCCGAGTTCGGGTTGCTAGATTGCGCACTTCATCTGCCACAACAGCAAAGCCTCTGCCCACATCACCAGCACGCGCGGCCTCGATAGCTGCATTCAGAGCAAGCAGGTTTGTTTGATCAGCAATATCACTAATTAATTTTATGGTTTCTGAAATCTTATGGCTTTGGGCTTCAAGCTCTCGTGCCGTTACTTCAACGGTGTCCATGCGTTCATTCACGTCAGTAATTGCATCGTTAATACCTGAAACCGTGTCGCGGCTTCTGTGGGCACCGTCTCTACTTTCAGTGGCAATGTCCAATACGTCATCCATTTTAGACGACAGTAAACTTAAGTCCGACTGACTATTTTTTAAATTAATTAATAAGTTCGAGGTGTTTAGCTGGTGAAGTTCGCTTAACAACCTATTTTGGCGGGAAAAGTTATCAGCATCTTCCATTCCTTTAATGGCGATATTGACGTTAGTCATCATTTTTCCAAATTCGCCTGGCATACCATCGGTTAAGCCCTTTCGAAAAAACTTTCGCTCACTCGTTGCATGAAAACTGTTAGAAAGCTCTTTGAAGTTTGATTCGATGATATCGAGAAAATCATTCAATGCCCATGCTACTTTGCCCACTTCACCAAGCCCTTTAGTGTTGGTAATTCTAACGTATGTATTTCCCGCGCGGGCTTGATCTAGCGTGCTTTCAATCGTACTAAGTGCTTTTAAGGGTTTCGCGTGATCTAACCACGCAATAAGTGCGAAACCCCACGTTAATATAGGTGCGAGCGCATTCGAAATGTTAAACCCGTATTGCCATAAGTTCATAGCGCTTATCAAGAGTGAGAGTAGCGCAAAAACGAAACAAGTAAGCGCGTATTTTTGCTGTATAAAAGGATAATTTTTGCTGGCGTGTTTTTGAGCGTTCACAAGGTTGCCTATCGATACTGTTGATAGTGTTTAAGAATAAATTCGTCGTAACTGGTGCCGGCTTTTTGTGCACAATAGTCGACCATCCATTGCCAACCTTTTTCAGGTGCACTTGCCCTGTCGCTCGCTAGCTCGATTTCTAGCATTTTTTTATAAATATCAACGATATCTATCAAGGCTTCCTTTGGAGCAACACGGCGAACAGAGTAATATCCTACAGGCCTTTGATTTTCAAAATCAGGCGTAACGTTAGCAAATACCCAATAGTAGTTCCCGTCGTAAGTACTGTTTTTAACAAAGCCAAAAAACTCCTCTTTGCTTTTCAACGTTTTCCACATGCCATAAAAAACGCCTCTAGGCATATCTTGGTGCCGAATTAGACGGTGGGGTTCACCAAGTAGTGCCGACTCAGGGTAGTTGCAAACACGCATAAACAGACGGTTGGCATACGTGATATGCCCGTTTAAATCTGTCTTGCTAACGATAATCTCGTCTGGGGAGAAATGGATTTCTTTAGTCATCAATACTGCCAACTAAAATATGTGAATTATTTTAGGCGCCAATGTATTGAAACTTTGAAAGAAGGTATTAGATGCAGATCAATAAAACGCTAAAACTCTCTGTCGAGAGCTTTAGTCTTTAGTATAGCTTGTTACCGAGCCGTCCATCCCCCGTCAAGCACCATAGTTTGCCCGGTTATATTACGGGCGCCGGGTGACATTAGGAAACTTGCGGTATCAGCAAGCTCTTCAACGCTCACAAATTGCTTTTTAGGCATGGGCTCTAACATTATCTTTGTGATTACCTCTTCCTCGGTAAGATTATTTTCTTTCGCCTGTGCAGCAATTTGCTTCTCCACTAATGGCGTTTTTACATAGGCGGGGCAAAGGGTATTGATAGTCACATCGCAGTCTCCTGTTTCAAGGGAAATGGTTTTTGCAAAGCCCAGCAGGCCGTGCTTCGCCGCTACATAAGCAGATTTATAGGGCGAGGCTACCAACGAGTGAATAGAGCCTACATTAATGATTCGCCCGTAATTTTGCTTACGCATGGCAGGTAAAAACGCTTGGGTTAACAGAGCTGGGCCAACAAGCATGATGTTTATAAGCTGCTGCCACTTATCTGCAGGGAAGTCCTCGATGCGTGAAACGTGCTGAATGCCGGCATTGTTTATAAGTACATCAACGGTGTGTTTCCCTAGTACCTCAGGTAGCGCTGCAACTTGCTCTGCATTGCATACGTCTACCGCTACTGCGCTGGCCGAGCCGTCTAAATGTGCAAGTTTAGTTACAGCTTCTTTTGCTGCCTGTTCGTTTATGTCGGCGATGATCACATGGTGCCCTTGTTTCACCATTGACTCAGCAATGCCAAAGCCAATGCCGCTTGCTCCACCCGTGATAAATATTGTGCGCTTAGTCATTGTTACTTCCGTTGGATTTATTTAGTGAAGGTGCACTATTTAATGAAAACAGCAGCTGTTTTACTGCGTTTATTTGTGCGCCGTCCCTGTTGGCGTAATCGCCAGAGGCATAGCCCCACCAATCCCAACAGCCTTGCGGATTTAACGGCATGAATAATGACTTTTTAGTTTGCGGATAAAGCACAACGATATTGTTGTCATCAGCCCATTCATTCAGCCCTGTTTGGGTAGTGTAGGCATCGCCAACGGCATCGGCATACTGGTTACAGCCGTGGAAACTAATATGGGCTCTGCATGGCTCGCCTTGTGCACAGCTTTCAGGCACATACACAAAGCCTTCACTTGCTAATGTTTTGGCATCGCCACCCGCTATTTTTTGCTGATCAATTGAATGAATTTGCCCTGATAGTGACTCGTCGGGTGTCGAAACATCTTCAACAAGATGAGAGAGCATGGCACCTGCTGCATCGTAGTCGCAGTTTCCAATGAAGGGGCTCTCTGATTTCATGCAGTTAACCCCATTGTTTTTGGTGGGAAAGAGGTGTGCCATCGGCTTGTCATTGATATAGGTAATATTTTGCGTGTCTGTCCACAATTTATATTGCTCAAATAATAAATCGCTTACTGGTGCAATCACTCTAGTGTCTTGCGTACCGTGAAAAAGCCAGACTTTTGCGTCTTTCATATTGGAAAGCGACGCAATTTTTCCTTCAGTTTCATACTGTTTAGCTTTTTCATTCAGCGCTTCAAGGTTAATTTCTCCCTCTACCTTGTTCACGCACTGTGCCAGGGCAGTGGTTATATCACCTTGTGCACAGAAGTACGGGCCACCAGCAATAACGCCAACGCCTTTTACCCAGTCGCTGTGTGCTAATTGAAATTGTGTTGCCATGTAACCGCCTGACGATAAGCCAGATACGGTAACGTTCTTTAAATCAATGGTGAGTGAAGGGAGCGCGTCTTGCGCCGATGAATCGTTACCGAATACCGGTACACTAACGGCAAGTGCGCTTAATACAGACAGACAAAGCGCGTGGCGTAAAAAGGGGGTAGATTTCATCATTGCATTGCAGCCTTATCATTTTCTAAAAATTGGCGAATAGCCTGAGCTTGAGCGGATACATTGGTCACGCCTTCTAAATGACCTAATTTGCCATTTAGCGTAACCAATGTGCTGTCGTTATTCATTGAAGTTAAACCTTGGTGTGCACTTTGCGATAAGTAGGGCATAAGAAGCAAATCAGTTTGGGCTGGAATAAACAGCGTTTTCGCCTTTATCGACGCCAGCCCTTGCTCAAGATTACCTTGATGCCCAGCAACGAAGAGCTGGCAAGCTCGAACCAAGTATAAAAGGTGGTTTGCGTCCATGGATTTTGCCCGGGTCTTTGCTCGCTCACGCAGCCAGTTCACAATACTGTGTGATTGACGTATGTCATTAAGCGGCGCCGACTCAACATTTTTATACCCTAACGTGTTGCCGGTTAGGTTGAAAAAAGAAGGGGTAAGGGCATTTTGCGTAATTAACATGAGCGAGGCAGCTAAGCCATTAAGAGGTGCTTGTTCTTTGGAATAAGCGCCGTTGTTCCAGTTTTTATCTAGAGTGATAGGCGTTGCCCAGTGTTCCAATGCCGCGGTAGTCCATGCATCGCTTTGACCTGCGCCGATAACTGAAATCATACGTTCAACCCAGTCTGGGTAAGCGCTCGCCCAATCGATAGCTTGCATAGAGCCCATAGAAGGCCCAATAACCGCATACAGTTTGCTAATGTCTAAACTTTCGAGAAGTGCTTTTTGAACATTGACAAAGTCACGTATTGTCACGACGGGAAAGTCTAAGCCATAAGGTTTGCCTGTATCTGGATTTATTGACGTAGGACCGGTTGTAATAACGTGCGGGTCGTAAGCATTTAGATTGGCCAGCGTATCAACGCTTATTACATAAAAGCGGTCTGTATCAATCGCCTTGCCGGGGCCGATAATACTATCCCAGTAGCCTGGCGCTGGATCGTTTTCATCGTACTTTCCAGCTGCGTGGGAAGATCCAGAAAAATAGTGGGTAATCAGTATAACGTTACTCTTAGCATCATTTAGTGTTCCGTACGCCTCCCAGCCAACTTTTACGTTTTTAATTTGTTTACCACCAAAGGTTGTGAAATGAGGCATTTCAAAAATGCGTTTTTCTACCATCAGCGAAGCGCTTGACAAGGAAGAAACGGGCTCAGAAGTAGGTGCTTTTGAAGAACTGAGCAATGGCGATGTATCGTCGGAGACGCCAGCAATGCTTTGGCAATGTAAAGTCAACATTAGTGTGGCAAATAATCCTACCAATGAGCGCTGCTTTTTAATTAAATACACCTCAACCAAATTTGCTGATGCTAACTGTTTCTGCACTCGTTGTGAGCCCGGCTGTTTAAATAGCTTGTTGATGCCTTTGCTCTTACTCCACACTAACGTGGAAGCAAGCGTCTTTTTCCAATTCATACTTTCTTATCCCTTTCTCTGGCTGCATTTTTAGATGGCAATGTTTTGCTAGAGTGACTTATATATCGTGCGGCCTTAGGCCATATCGTTGGCTTTGACTAATGCTACATAATGCTAAACAGGCCAATAGCCATGGCAAGGCCAATAACTGGCACCACAACAGTTAGCGCACCAACCGCCCAGTAGGCAGCCTGATGGGTTTCGTTACAAATGGCGCGTATGGTAGTAACCACATAGCCATTGTGAGGTAACGAATCTAGTGCGCCTGATGATATAGACACAATTCTATGTAGCTGTTCTGGCTCTACGCCTTGGTCAAGGTAATGCGGAGCCACCAAGGGTAAGGCAATGGCTTGTCCGCCCGATGCACTTCCTGTTAACCCTGCAATCACGCTTACGGCAATGGCGGCACCAATAAGCTCGTTACCAGGAATTTGGGTCATAAGCGCTACGGTTGTTTGAAACGCTTCGGTGTTTTTTGCTATAGAGCCAAAACCTACAACAGCGGCGGTGTTACCGATGGCGATCAATGCGCCGGTGGTACCCGCATTTATGGCAACCGGTAAACTGTGAAAATGTTTGTAGTTAATAGCCAGCAAACACAGTACGCCGCCGCCTAACGCCAGAATAAGCGCCAGCTGAGCGAGTTCTTCATGGAATAGAAACGAAATGACTAACACCACGACTAACGGCACAATTCCGGTAAGCGGGTGGGGTAGCGCTCTGTCTCGCACTTCAGGGTCGCTTGCTCTGGCTTCAAACACCTCGCCGTTATTAACGGCTTTTCTGATCATCTTAGCCAGCCACCAGTAACCGAAGCATGCCATGAATATGGCGACGACAAGGCTAACTTCCCACGCGGCAAAAGGGGAGGTGCCCAAATACTTTATAGGGATCCAGTTTTGGATTTCTGGCGAGCCCGCGGAGGTCATCGTAAATGTTACCGACCCGAATGCCATGGCAGCAGGTATGAAGCGACGGGGTAGGTTGGCATCTTTAAACAAACTTACCGCCATAGGATAAACAGAAAACGCTACCACAAACACGCTTACACCACCGTAGGTCAAAATAGCGCAAGCTAGCACAACAGCTAATACAGCACGCTTGTAACCAATTTTGGTGATGATCCAGCGAGAAACAGCATCTGCTGCGCCTGTGTCTTCCATGAACTTACCGAATAACGCACCAAGTAAAAACATGAAAAACCAAGAGGCGATAAAGCCAGAGAAACCGCTCATATAGGTTTGAACGAAGTTCACGTCGCCGGTGAAGACGCCGATATTATTGGTAGTGGCAACGACAAGCGCACACAAAGGTGCAGCAATAAAGAGGTTCATTCCGCGTATTGTCAAAACAATAAGCAACAACAGACCGCCTACTAAGCCAATCATACTTAACATAGTTATTATTCCTTAAAAAATCTGTGACCGCAGATGATCCGAAACAGTTAAGTCGATTAAAGATTTGCTTACACTCAAAACCAAAAAGTGTATACAAATCAGATAAAAAGCGTTCATAACAGACATAAAGTTTGACGTTACTTTTATCAAAATCCCATAGTACGATGGTACTACATACTATTAACAATTAATTAACTAAAGTGATTTTGACCGTAGGCAATATATCCGGCAGTGACCAGAACTTAGAACAACAAGGACTCACTATGTCTCAATCAATACACACAAATGGCTTGGTTTTACCCTACCAATCACATTCAGCCTCTGTTAGCACAGTAGAACGCAAAAGCGATTCAGTTAAGCACCCCATGCACAGCCTTTGTGCCCTAGCGGTGGCTAGCGTTTTAAGCACAGCGCCAGTATTTGCTCAGGATAGTCAAGCCAATGCCGATGCCGAAGCGCAAAAAGGAAAATTAGAACGTATTGAGGTGACAGCGCGAAAAACTGTAGAGTCGCTACAGGAAACGCCGGTAGCTATCACGTCTATTGGTGCGGTTGAACTTGGAGAAAAAGGGATTAGCGTGCTGACTGAAGTGCAGCAGTTTTCGCCCAACACTACGCTACAAACCAGTCGCGGTACCAATTCCACTTTGACGGCATTTATTCGCGGATTGGGTCAGCAAGACCCGCTTTGGGGCTATGAACCAGGAGTGGGTATTTATGTTGACGATGTTTATATTGCTCGCCCACAAGGGGCCGTACTTGATTTGTTAGACGTACAGCGTATTGAGGTGTTACGTGGCCCGCAGGGGACGCTTTACGGAAAGAATACGATTGGTGGCGCGGTTAAATACGTTACGAAAGAAATGACCGGCGATACGCAGATGAACGTTGAAGCTACGGTAGGTAGTTACAGTCAGCGTGATATCAAAGTGACAGGTCAAATACCATTGATTGAAGACACGGTGTATCTAGGCGTGGGTTATGCCAACTTAAACCGCGACGGCTTCGGTGAATATCTGTTAAGCGCGTTGCCCAATCAAGATAAAGAGAACTATAACAAAGATCTTTGGGCAGCCCGTGTGACACTTGAAGTTCATCCAAGCGAAGATTTATTTTTCCGCATTGGCTGGGATAAAACCGAAGATACATCAAATGCGAAAGGCGGCTATCGTTTAATTCCCAGTATTTTAACAGATGCTCCCGTGCCTGATTCGGTTTTCGATTCTTACACCAGTTTACCTACATGGAATAAAGTCGAGTTAGAAGGCTATAACTGGTTGGCACGATACAGAGTGAATGATGATTTAGAGCTTAAATATATTGGTTCGCATAGAGAGAGCTATTCACCTACCAACATTGATTTTGACAATACGCCTCTGCCTATTTTTGATGTACCGGCAGAGTATGACGACAATAATGATACTCACGAGATTCAAGCGAATTATACCGGGAACGCGTTTAGCTTAGTGTCAGGGCTCTATTTTTACGATGGTGAGAGTTGCGGTAATTTTGATGCCATTTTAGGTGTGTTAGGTCAATCGCTTGGTGCCTCAGGGTTAACGCGGGAAGTGACGGGTTGTAATAACTCAGAAAGCTGGGCTGCCTATGCGCAAATGAACTATGACGTAACCGATAAGCTATCGCTTTCGCTTGGTGCCCGATACACCGATGAAGAAAAGACCGCGTTTGTAAATAACGGTTTGGTATTCGCCAATGTTTATCCGTATACCGACTGGATTGATGGGTACGTGCGTCCCGACGGACAATTAGTACCTCAAGTACTTGGGACAGACACCGATGGCGATGACGTGTTAGACGCGCCAGCGGTAGAGAGTTGGTCGCGCTTTACCCCGAGAGTGGGCGTGGAGTATCAAATGGACCGCGATACCATGTTCTTCGCGAGCTATTCACAAGGCTTCAAATCGGGCACGTTTAACCCTCGTGCTCAGACTAACGAGCCTGGTGTTGAACCAGAAGTCGTTGACAGCTTCGAAGTGGGTGTGAAGAGTGACTTAACCGACGCACTTCGTATGAATATCACATTGTTCTCTTACGACCACAAAGATCGTCAGTATATCGGTGTAGAAGGGGATTTATCTGATCCAACAGCCCTCGACCAGCGACTGCGTAATGCTGCAGAAACGGCCGCAAAAGGCGCCGAGTTGGAGATGACGTGGGTAGCCACAGATAACCTTCAGTTTGACGTTGCTTACGGTTATATTGACTTTGAGATTAAGAAAAACAATGCAATCCCTCCGTTGATTGGTCTAGCAAGTACGCCAGAGAATACCTTTAATCTTAATGCCAACTACCTACTAGAAACGAGTTTTGGGGATATTACTTTCAATGCCAACTACTACTATCGCGATGATTATCTTATCTTTGAAACCAGCGATCTTATTCAACAAGATGCCTATGGTATGGTGAACTTAAGCGCGCGCTGGGAAAGCGTTGAAGGCGATTGGTATGCTGGACTACACGTCAAAAACCTGACCGATGAAGAGTATCTGGTTGGTGGTTATGACTTTGTCACGCAAGACGATGAAGGTAACTTCGGTCCGGGCCTTGGTGGCGATACGACACTTATCGGTTATTACGGTGACCCACGTACAGTTCACCTTACGGTAGGTTATCGATTCTAAACGGTATGTTCTGAAGAAGACCAGCAACACGTTTCACGCCTAGGCCATTGCGCTTAGGCGTGCTCACGTTTGCTCGACCTCTTTCGATTGTGTTGGCCGGCAGATATGTCGAGTAGTGAAGGGCGTGGTGCAGACCCTTACCCAATTACAGATACGCAATAACAGATACGCCAATAAGATTAACCTTTTTTTACCGGCGTGGTAGTATGTTGATTAACAAGGTAGTTACAAGTTGATAGCATTATGTCTGTGAAAATCTTGATTGCTGACGATCATCCTCTGTTCAGGGCTGCGATGTGCCATGCGTTAGCTAGTGTGGAGCATATCGAACTTGTAGAAACCTCCACGTTCCCCGATACGCTCACTAGTCTTGAAGAAAATGACGACATCGATCTGCTTTTCTTAGATCTTACTATGCCAGGCAATGAAGGGTTAAATGGCCTTGCTGAGGTACATGCGCTCTATCCTGATGTACTTGTTGTTGTTATTACCGCACAAGAAGAGCCTGATGTTATGGCAAAATCGTTTGCGTTAGGCGCAAGCGGTTTTATACCCAAATCAGCGTCAGTCGATTGCATTATTGACGCGGTAAATACGGTGTTAGACGGTGAAACTTGGATCCCAGCTTCAGTTCACAATGCATCAGCTACGATGCCAAATACCACTGCATCGAATGCGAATGGCCACTCTGGCCAAGATGATTTCACAACCCGATTAAAGCAACTTACCCCTCACCAACTTAAAGTGTTGCGAATGGTATCAGACGGCTTGCTTAACAAGCAGATTGCTTACGAACTGGCCATTTCTGAGTCCACCGTTAAACAGCATGTATCTGCAGTATTGAGAAAGCTTGGTGTTATTAACAGAACCAAGGCCGGTATCGCGTTCAAAAATGCAATGCATGTTTAGCGCTCTGATTGTATAAGTATTTATCGAATATTTTGTAGATATAGAAGTCGCAATAGTTATTTGTTAACATCGCGTCGAACATTCAAAAACAAAAATTATATTTAATAAAAAGGACTTTTATGAAGCGTTCTGCATTATTACTATCTTTATTTCTCCCTCTCTTTTGCCGCGCTGCAGCTACTCACTGGACTGACTTTACACTCGACAGAGGCCACGTATTTTTACCTGTAACCATAGAAGGTATAGAGTCTCGCGTTATGCTCGATTCCGGCGCGCAGATAAACAGTATTAATAAAGCGTTCATTGGAAAACATGACCTTGAGTTAGACGGCGGAAGAGCGGTCAAGATTCAGGGGGTATATAAAATTGAGAAGCGAAGCACATTTAATAATGTGAAAGTGAATATATTTGGCTCAGATTTCGAACTCGATAGCTTGGTTGAAGGAAACCTAGGCCATCATTCAAACGGGCTGCTTTTAGGGGCAAGCTTTTTTCAAAACTTCATTGTTCAATTAGACTACCCCAACAAAAAAATGAGACTGATAACTAGAGACAGCGTAAATATGTACGATGTGGCTAATGTTCGCACTGTGGTCCAGCAGGGGAGTGGTATGCCTATTGCGGAAATTGAAATTAACGGTAAAGCACATTGGCTTCTTATTGATACAGGTAATTCGGGATCACTGTTTGTTGACAGAAAAGTAGCGTCTAGAGTTGGTCTATTAGATAAAGTTGAGGCGGCGTCGGAATCTTTCGGAGTAAACGGTTCTGGTATTAATGAGTTTGCAACAGCTGACACTGTAAAATTTGGGCCGTACGAAATCAGTGATGTTAAAGTGAGTTTTCCAAGTGAAGGTCAAAAGACACACATAGAAAGCCAATACAAAGAGTTAGGAAGCAGACTCGGTGGTAAGAAAGTGGTTGGACTCATTGGTTACGACCTGTTAAAAGACTTCGTTATTACTCTGGAATATAGCACCGCGAAGATGCATATTGGATTGCCAGAGTAGTTAATTTTTAAGGCCTTGTTTCAATAGACGCTTCAGCGCGAGCGGCTTTACAGGTTTCGGTAAGTAAGCCATACCTAGTGAAGCCGCTTCTTCCCTTACTTTATGACTTCGATTAGCTGTTATGAGTAGCGTGAAATGGAACGAAAAGCCGTTTTGAGTAAGTAGGTCTGCGCACTCAATGCCTTTCTCACCTGCATTTAGGTGATAGTCTGCAATCAGTACGTCAAAGTTTTTTCTAGAGGGGAGTGTATCCCGCAGTCCTTTGACCCAGTGGACATCAGCTCCCCAATCTCCTAGTAACGAACGCATTGCTGCTGCGACTTGAGCATCATTTTCTATGAGTAATATAGAGCGGCCAAGTAAAAAAGCTGAAGGCGAATTTACATTCGCTTCAGATTGTTTTGACAGCTGAAAAGGTGAGGTATGGGCAATATTTTGGTGATTGTATGGCTTGGATGTATGCGCTAAATCTAGATGAATAGAGAAACAGCTACCTCTCCCAAGCGTTGATTCCAGTGATATTCGATGACCCAACAAGCGACATATCCGTTCGACTATTGTTAAACCTAAACCGATGCCTTCACTGCTATTTGGGTTATCTAACTGATGGAATTCACCAAAAATGTTTTGTTGCTCATCGGCGGCGATGCCATTACCGGTATCACAGACTACTATTCTTATCTTCTCAGACTTTTCAATGTTTTCGTTTGAACAAGCTCCTCTTCTTACACCGAGTACTATTTTTCCTGTTGATGTATAGCGAACTGCGTTGGACAGTAAATTTTGTACTACTCTTCTCAGTAAATTTTTGTCGCTATATACAAATAAACTTGAAGGTAAGTAGCTAAGTTTGATGCCTTTTTGCTCAGCAATGATGCTAAATTCTTGAGCCAATGAAGATAAGATTTCATTTAAAGGAAAAACGCTTTGTTGAACTTTTAACACACCAGCGTCTAGCTTGGTCATGTCCAGTAACATTGTAAGTATACTCTGGGCACTATCAAGCGAGTTGACGACTCCCTTAGACAGATCTGCTAATTCACCGCCTTGGGTTTTCTTACTGAGCATCGAGGCAAAAAGCGCCGCCGCATTGAAAGGCTGCATTAAGTCATGGCCGGCAGCTGCGAGAAATTTTGTTTTACTTTCATTTGCCAGCACTGCCTGACGTTTCGCCTCCTCTAACTCTGCAGTGCGCATAGCTACCCGTTCCTCCAACTCCAATTTTGAATTTTCGAGCTGTCGTTGAATCGCTATGTATTCTGTTATGTCACTGTAAGTAGTCACATATCCACCACCAGGCAGCGGAGCGCCATTTAATTCTATTACTTTTCCATTAGTTTGTTTTCTGATGAATTTATGGCGACTACCATCCAACATAAAATTAACGCGTTTATTAATTTCAGTCTGAATAGTGAAAGGTTCTGACTCTATGTTAAAGGAACTAAATAAACCGCGCTTGGCGTTATAGCTGAGTATTTCAGTAATGGGCATGCCCGCTTTAAGAAATCCCTTAGGATAGGCGAAGAGCTCTGTATATCTGTCATTCCAGGCTAGCAATTGTAGTTTTTCATCAAGTACACTTATACCTTGCTCAATGTTTTGCACTGACGATTGAAGTACCTCGTGGTTAAATTGAAATGACTGAGAAGCTTCTTCCACCCAGTCAACCAGTTCTGGAAAGCTATTGTTGCCTGTATCTGCGATGGCACCCAGTAATATACGAGCACTCGGTGCTCCTACTTGTGCGGCAAGCAACTTATTTACCCTGTCGATAAGCGCCTGACTGGCATAACCACTGCTAGCGGCGCGATTGACATCAACTGATAGCTGCTTAACAAGTTGAGAGTGCGTGGCACTTTCGAGTACACGTTCGGTGAGTGCAATTAAGTCCCTTACTTTTACCGGTAAACGAGGTGTGTCGTGATCTGTGGGGAGCGTATTATTTGGTTTAGTGCCACGTCTTGATGTAATCAATGCAACCGTGACGAATGTTAGGCAATTGGCCAATAAGGAAAAGGCAAAGCCCAAACCAAGCGCTTGGTCAGTGGGTGCAGGGTTGAAATAATAACTCGACAGTAAGCTTGGGTAGAGGAGGAATGCTGCCCAACATGTGAACCCTACCAACAAGGCGTAAATAGCTGCAGCTTTGTTGCTTTTCGACCAGTAAAGACCAAACATGAGTGAAGGCATGCACTGAGCTAACAATGCAATGGCAATAACGCCGCTTTTAACCAAAGGTGCAGCCTGACTGATATTCAAGTGATACCAGAGCGCAATACTCAGTACGACCACAACGGTAATACGACGTATAGACAGTATTTTGTTTGGCTGCATTGAACGATTGGGCGAAGTCTTTAGTCGCGCTTTTAGCCAAAGTGGCGTGACAACATTGTTCGAGATCATTATTCCCAGCGCCAAGGTTGCAACAATCACCATGCTGGTGGTTGCAGAAAGACCTCCTATGAAAGCAAATGACGATAGCGCGATATTTTCAGCATGTAAAGGTAGGGCAAGCACATACGCATCAGAGCTCGTATCCACTGGCAACAGCATTTTTCCTGCCAGTGCAATAGGAATAATAAAAAGGGTCATGCCAAATAAATAGAGGGGAAATAGCCACCTTGCTGTTCTAAGCTCCCCCTCACCGTTCTGCTCAACGAAGTTCATATGAAACTGTCGTGGCAAAACGAACATAGAGCAAACGCCCAAAACAACATGAGAGACATAAACCCAGGGGGCGCTATCAGCATAAATGACTTCTCGAGCACTCGCATTTGAAGCGGCGTTAGACACCAAATCCAACACGCCATCGAACAGATAAAAGCAAACGTAAACACCTACAGCGCACAGGGCAACAAGCTTTATAACCGATTCAAACGCTATAGTAAGTAGCAGACCGGGGTGTTTGTCGGTCAAGTTGAGTGTACGGGTACCGAAGATAATGGCAAATAATGCGAGCAAGATAGCTACGTAGATACTTAACCATGGCGTGCTTGTATGCGCGTCGTCAGTCAACAAATTTATTGATTTCGTAATGGCGTCTAACTGCAGGGCGATGTAAGGCACTACACCGAAAAAACACAGTAAAGTGATAAGTGCAGCAATCAAGTGGGAGTGCTGATACTTAAGTGAGATGAGGTCTGCTAAAGAGCTGATGTTGTGTTGTTGACACAGTCTGCTTATATGAAGCACGACAGGAAACGCAAATGCCATAGTCAGCATAATCCCTAAATAAGTAGGGATAACTGCCCAGCCATATTGTGCTGCTTGCGAGGTAGTACCGAAAAATGCCCAAGATGTACAATGCACCCCCAATCCAAGACTGTACAGTATTGGATGTTGCTGATTGTCACGTAAACGCTTATCGCCCCAAAATGCTAAAGCGAAAAGTGCGAGGAGGTAAAAACCAACAATAATGCCAACCGTCCAAATACTTAGCATAGATATTCCGTGTCGTAGCGCTCGATGAGTTGAAATGGAAGTAGTGCGCTTTTCTCTGGAAATTACATTAACACGGTTTTTACACTCGTCACAGGTTCATGGAACAGGGCAGTAAATATTGTAGCTCTCTGGGCAAGTAATAGGTTTAATGGCGGGTTGATATGAACCGCATTTGAGCCGGAGTTAATATACCTAGGTTGAGCTTGGCGTTAGCGAATTACCATGAGTACGTTAGTCTCATTTCCCTTCTTATAAATTTTTTAGCATTACATCCACAAAAATATTGTGGATACCCTTGAACACCTTAAATCAAGCCCCATAACTAAGCGCAACAGACTTATTCCCAATAATTTTATCATTGTTGGGCAATGCCTAATTAAGAAAAACGTTTGGAGGTAGGCATGAGCGATAATCGCGACGTGCAGGCAGAACAAGAAAATACAGTTGATCAAACTGTTCAAAATGCTGAAGAAGCGCAAGTTGAAGCGCAAGAAACAGAAGGCGTAGAGCTTGATGAAAATGCACAACGCATTTATGAGCTAGAAACAGCGCTTTCTGAGGCGCAAGCAACCATTAAAGAACAGCAAGATGGTGTGCTTCGCGCGCGTGCAGATGCTGACAACGCACGTCGTCGTGCTGAAGGTGAAGTAGAAAAGGCGCGTAAATTTGCCCTTGAACGCTTCGCTGGTGAGTTGCTACCGGTTATCGACAACTTAGAACGTGCTATCGAAATGACCGATGCTGACAATGAAGCGGTTAAGCCGCTTTTAGAAGGTGTGGAAATGACCCACAAAACTTTCTTAAGCACTATTGAGAAATTTGGATTAAGCCTTATTGATCCGCAGGGCGAAACCTTCAACCCTGACTTGCATCAGGCAATGTCTATGCAAGAAAGTGCAGACCACGAGCCAAATACGGTGATGGCGGTTATGCAAAAAGGTTATCAAATTAACGGCCGCTTGTTACGCCCAGCCATGGTTATGGTATCGCGTGCGCCAAGTGGTGGTGTGGACACGCAAGCGTAAGTCACGCTTTTTGCGATAAACACACAAAAATGTCAGTTTTTTTACTGACATCTATTGAAAAGGTCGGGGAATAACCCCACTAAAAGTACAGAATTAAGAAACTTTTTCGGAGACACGAAATGGGTAGAATCATTGGTATCGACTTAGGTACAACGAATTCATGTGTCGCAGTTCTAGACGGCGACAAACCTCGCGTAATTGAAAACGCGGAAGGCGATCGTACAACACCTTCAATCATCGCTTACACAAACGATGGTGAAACACTTGTAGGTCAATCGGCGAAGCGTCAGGCGGTAACAAACCCTGAAAACACTTTATTCGCAATCAAGCGTCTAATTGGTCGTCGCTTCCAAGATAAAGAAGTACAGCGCGACATCGACATCATGCCTTTCAAAATTGTAGGTGCTGATAACGGTGATGCATGGGTAGAAGCGAAAGGCGAGAAAATGGCGCCACCGCAGATTTCTGCTGAAGTACTTAAGAAAATGAAGAAGACTGCTGAAGACTATCTTGGCGAAGAAGTAACTGGTGCAGTTATTACTGTTCCTGCTTACTTTAACGACTCTCAGCGTCAAGCTACAAAAGATGCGGGTCGTATCGCAGGTCTTGAAGTTAAGCGTATCATCAACGAGCCAACTGCTGCTGCACTTGCTTACGGCATGGACAAAAAGCAAGGCGACAACGTTGTTGCAGTATATGACTTAGGTGGTGGTACGTTCGATATCTCTATCATTGAAATTGATGAAGTAGACGGCGAGCACACGTTTGAAGTACTAGCAACCAACGGTGACACACACCTTGGTGGTGAAGATTTCGATAACCGCGTTATCAACTACCTAGTTGAAGAGTTTAAGAAAGACCAAGGTATCGACCTTCGTAAAGATCCGCTTGCTATGCAGCGTCTTAAAGAAGCCGGTGAAAAAGCGAAGATTGAGCTTTCTTCTTCACAACAGACTGAAGTTAACCTGCCTTACATCACTGCTGATGCAACAGGTCCTAAGCACTTAGCTATTAAACTTACTCGTGCAAAACTTGAGTCTTTGGTTGAAGACCTAGTTAAGAATTCACTTGAGCCGCTTAAGCAGGCACTAGCTGATTCGGATCTTTCTGTAGGCGACATCAACGACATCATCCTAGTTGGTGGTCAAACACGTATGCCGCTAGTACAGAAGTACGTAACTGAGTTCTTTGGCAAAGAGCCACGTAAAGACGTAAACCCTGATGAAGCAGTTGCAGTAGGCGCAGCAATTCAAG
This sequence comes from Alteromonas marina, assembly GCF_000808575.1. Taxonomy (GTDB): domain Bacteria; phylum Pseudomonadota; class Gammaproteobacteria; order Enterobacterales; family Alteromonadaceae; genus Alteromonas; species Alteromonas marina_A. The sequence continues at coordinate 146,503 of NZ_JWLW01000001.1, read as the reverse complement.
GTGGCGTACTTTCTGGTGACGTTAAAGACGTGCTACTTCTAGACGTTACACCTCTGTCTCTAGGTATCGAGACAATGGGTGGCGTAATGACGGTACTTATCGAGAAAAACACGACAATTCCAACCAAGAAGTCGCAAACGTTCTCAACTGCTGAAGACAACCAGTCTGCGGTAACAGTACACGTACTACAGGGTGAGCGTAAGCAATCAAGCGGCAACAAGTCTCTTGGTCAGTTCAACCTAGAAGGTATTCGTCCAGCAGCACGCGGTGTGCCGCAAATCGAAGTAACATTCGACCTTGATGCTGACGGTATCCTACACGTGTCTGCGAAAGACAAAGACACAGGTAAAGAGCAGAAGATCACTATCAAAGCCTCTTCAGGCCTAAGCGATGAAGAAGTAGAAAAAATGGTAGCTGACGCGGAAGCGAATAAAGAAGCTGACAAGAAGTTTGAAGAGCTGATTCAAGCGCGCAACCAAGCTGACGGTATGGTTCACGCCACACGCAAACAGCTTGAAGAAGTTGGCGATGCACTAAGTGCAGAAGACAAAGCGCCGATCGAAGAAGCACTTTCAGCACTTGAAACTGCAGTTAAAGGCGAAGACAAAGCGGACATCGAAGCGAAAACGCAAGAGCTTATTCAAGCATCTAGCAAGCTGATGGAAGCGGCGCAAGCTCAACAAGCAGCAGCTGGTGGCGCAGAAGGTGCAGAGCAGCAAGCGTCTTCTGGTAAAGCAGACGATGACGTTGTTGACGCTGAATTCGAAGAAGTGAAAGACGACGATAAGAAGTAAACTGTTGTGTCAGGCCCGTTACCTAGCATGATAGCGGGCCGTATAAGCAGTTCAGGCGCATCAGGAATTTCTTGTTGCGCCTTTGTTGTGTAAATGACTTGGCTTTATTGAATGTGTGTTCAGGTTATTTTCACAACAGTCAGATGTAGATTCGATGAGCATAAAATGCTTGTCGACAAAAAGTAGGATATGTAAACGATATGTCGAAACGAGACTACTACGAAGTACTCGGGGTAGATAAAAGCGCAGGCGAACGCGAAATTAAAAAGGCGTACAAAAAGCTTGCGATGAAGTATCACCCTGACCGTACGCAAGGCGATAAAGCCCTGGAAGACAAGTTTAAAGAAATCCAGGAAGCCTACGAAATTCTGTCAGATTCGCAGAAACGTGCAGCATACGACCAATATGGCCATGCGGGTGTTGATCCAAACCGTGGCGGCGGTGGCTTCGGTGGTGGTGCCGATTTCGGTGATATCTTTGGCGATGTATTTGGTGATATCTTTGGCGGTGGTGGTCGCGGTGGACGTCAGTCGCGTGCTCGTCAAGGTTCAGACCTTCGCTACAACTTAGAGCTTACCCTCGAAGAAGCGGTTCGTGGCAAGAGTGTAGATATTCGCGTACCAACCTTGGTTGAATGTGATGTGTGTGATGGTTCTGGTGCGAAGAAAGGCTCTTCACCTAAAACCTGTCCAACCTGTCACGGTAATGGCCAAGTTCAAATGCGCCAGGGCTTCTTCGCTGTTCAGCAAACCTGCCCAACGTGTTCAGGTAAAGGCAAGATCATTGAGGACCCGTGTAACAGCTGTCATGGCCACGGTCGTAAAGAAAAGACCAAGACCCTTAACGTTAAAATACCAGCAGGTGTCGACACCGGTGATCGTATTCGTTTATCAGGCGAAGGTGAAGCCGGGGAGAACGGTGCACCTCCAGGTGATTTATACGTTCAGGTTCATGTTCGTGAGCATGACATCTTCAAGCGCGATGGCAATAACCTGTATTGTGAAGTGCCGCTAAGCTTCACCACGGCGGCCCTTGGTGGCGAGCTAGAAGTACCAACTCTTGATGGCAAAGTAAAACTGAAAATCAGCCCTGAAACGCAGACTGGCCGAATGTTTCGTTTACGCGGCAAAGGCGTTAAATCAGTGCGCAGTGGTGCCATGGGCGACTTAATGTGTAAGGTTGTGGTTGAAACACCAGTAAACTTATCATCTCGCCAAAAAGAGCTACTGCAGGAACTTGAAGAGTCTATGGGCAAAGCGTCAAGCAAGCACAGTCCAAAAGCACAAGGTTTCTTCGATGGTGTGAAGAAATTCTTTGACGACTTAACTAACTAGTTTCTTGTATTTATTAAGTTTCAAAAGCCCTCGTCTAGAGGGCTTTTTTGTATCTTAGTACCTCTTTTTCTGCACCCGCAATTTGTTAGTACGGTTTGCTTTGTAAATGAGAAAATATTAAGTGACTGTCCGAATCTGTACTTTTGAAAATATGTAATGGAGTTACACGCTGGTCGTGTAGAAATTGACTCTCTGAAAGTACACTTTTTTAAAGCAGAGTAAGTGACTGTCCAAACCTGTACTTTGTAAAGGTGAAGTAAGTGGGTGTCCCTTTTCCATTCGAATATATGTTGAAGATAGGATTACGCGCGGATAATCCCTTGAAAGCGTTTATTCACCGTTATATTTCTTGCGCTAAAACGAACTATTCGTCACGATAGGCTATAAGTAAAAGGTAAAATATCTGCAAGTGTAAAAGTAGATAACCAGTAATTAAAAAAGGGAACAGGCATGAAACTATTCAATAAAGCGATAATCGCAGTAGCAACCGTTGGTGCAGTGATTTCAGGTTCGGCGTTAGCTGAAGTAACGGAAGCTTCTTCTGAAAAGCACGCTAAAGCAGCAACGCAATATCGCCAAGCAGTTTTTCAATTGGTGCGCAGTAATATGGGGCCATTAGGTGGTATGGCGAAAGGTGCGCTACCTTTTGACGAAAGCGTAATGCAGACTAACGCTGTGCGCCTTGAGCAACTTGCCGATATGATGGGGGACTATCTCGCTGTCGACACGCGTAAGTTCGATGTAGAAACTGGCGCAAAAGACGTAATTTGGGATAATTTCTCAGATGTCGAAAAGAAAGTAATGGCGCTTAAAACTGCTGCGCAAGGTCTACAAGCGGCTGTTAAAACTGGTGATGAAAGTGCCTATCGCGGTGCTATCGGTAAAATCGGTGCAAGCTGTAAGTCTTGCCACGACGATTATAAAAAAGATTAACCTGTAGGTGCTGTTGAGCCTAAACCCATAGCGAGCCTCAACAGCACAAACCCTTCAAAAAGTACTTGGTGGTTTGCTAACTACCGAACGAGTTTACGTCAGTGCCATTCAATACAACCAACTTCTACTCTACTTCATTTCAATCTCTTTCTTTCAAAGAGTAAGACAGACATCGGCATAAATAAACTGCTGGAAATTTGTACTGCATTTGTCTATTTTTAAATACGAACAACGGACGTATAAATAGAACATAATCAACATAAATTTTTACCTACTATCGTTGTTAAACGATATTTCTTACCGTAGGTAATTCGTAACCGTTGAAAAATAACGAGGCGTTAAAGTGCCAATACTCATCAACTGCTTGGCTTTGAGCATGGTGTGAGCCCCTTCATTTACGCTGAAATTGACTTATTTCGAAGGATTGAATTGATGGATCTACGCAGTGAGCGCATGTTATCAACAATGCGCACAACGCAGTACAGCATTTCTGCGCTATTGACTGAAAGCAGGAATAATACAGAGTCATTGTGTATATTACTGGCTTCAGTAAACCCAAGCAGTGGTCGAGCAACAGTTATTGTAAGCGACAACGAACATTTGGCCATTGAGTCAACTCATATCGTTTTCCCATCGCACGCATTACTCATGCTACCCCTTACACCACTAAGTGCGCCTCTACCAGCTAGAGATTTCACATTACCTCAACCACTTGAGCGTTTTCGCGAACATTATGTTGTTCTAGCCACGATTAAAGATATGCAAAATGAAGTGGTGGGCGTTGTTTTCACGTTTGTTCTGCATAGTAACCTCACTGCACAGCAACATGCTTATGTTGATATTCTGCGTCAAAGAGTGGAAATAAACTATCTTTACGAACTAGCTAGACATCCATATTCAGATAAGCTGTCAGAGCAGCTATCGTTATTAGAAGAAGTCAGTGCTATTTCGAAAGTTGGGGCGTGGCAAATAGATAGATTTTCAGGCGCTTTTTCCTCGACGGAAATCATAAAAAGCTTATTGGGACTGGTGTACTCGAAAAGCATTAACTTACAAGATGTCCTTGATGTGATTTCTAATCACGATTTAGATGACCTAAAGCTGAAAGTGCTCAGAGCAATAAGGGGAAAGAGGCAATTTGAAAAATATTTCGATATTACTGATAAACAAGGGCGAAGAAAAAATATTAAGTTAATTGTATTTTTACAGGTTGAACGTCAAGTAAACTCAGCGCTAAAACTTACCCGTCTCTACGGTGTAGTTCAGGATGAAACCGAAACTCAACGGCTTTCTGATTCTCAACATAGCTACACTGACTATCTCACTAACCTATTAAATAGTATTGATAGTGCCGTACTTAGCGTCGACAAAAATGGCACTATTTTAACTGCTAATGAAAATGTAACTTCTCTTCTAGGCTTTGAGCCAGAAGAATTAATTGGTCAAGACATTAAACTCATTGCGACAAAAATTCAAAATGTCGGCGCGACTTCATATCTATTTAATTTAGATTCTGGGGTAAAACAATGTATTAAAGTTGGAATGATTAGCGAATGTTTGCGTCACAAAAACGGCAAACGAATAGCATGTGATGTGAATTTGAAGTCATGCTCAGTAGGCCCACAAGATTTGGTGGTAGTAAGCATTCGTAAAGTTTCGCACCTACTTACCGAAGTCGAACGCTTTAAGCAATTAGCGTTTTTTGAACCGTTAACAGGGTTGCCTAATTTGCATTACCTCGAGCGTTATCTTAGTGAAAGCAGTGCTAATTATTCCGCCGAAAAAGCCCTCTCTGTTTTCATCAAGGTCAGTATTGTTAACATTAAAGAATATGAAGATGCGTTTGGAGAGCCAACTGTCGATTACATCCTACGTATTATGGCTAGTCGGTTTGTGCGTGCCTTTGATGTAACAAAGCAATTAAATGTCAGTGTATTTAAATATGATCGCAAAGACTTTGTTCTTCACCTTTGTACTTGTTTAAAAGATGACAATGACGCAAAAAGTGCAGCTGAGAAGTGTGTTAACTTTCTCCGTGAAAATGTTTTAGTTCCCATTACTCTACATAACAGTGCATTGGCAATAGAAACACAAACAGTTAGCTGCGCTATACCTTCTAAGTATTTTTCATTGAAAAAAGTAAAAGAATTTTTATCGAGAAAGCCTGATAAAAAACGCAGTACTTATTTAGATGAAGAGAAAGAACACCTTTATTCGCATTTCAGTGCAAGCGACATAGACCGATATAACTATATACAGCAATCCCTAGGCAGAGCGACCGCTAATAATGAATTATTTATAGAGCTTCAGCCTCAATATAACGGCGCAGGAAGCCTTGTAAGCTCAGAAGTATTGCTAAGATGGAATCACCCACATCTTGGTATTGTCACGCCTTTAGAATTTATTCCGATTGCTGAACAAAATGAATCTATCGCCGACATCGGGCTATGGGTGTGTAATGAAGCCTGTAAATTGTTAAGCGAATGTCAGACTAAAAATATTAACACCAAACTATCGATAAATATAAGTGCGAAGCATTTGGCACGGGCTGACTTTGTCAGCAAGTTTGTAGCAATAGTTAATAGGTGGAGAGTGGAACACAAGTGTTTAACGTTAGAGTTGACTGAAGCGGCCTTGATTAAAGGCGTCAGCATAATACAGCGCCGAGTTAGAGATTTAGCACAGCAAGGCTTCTGTTTGTCTATCGACGATTTTGGTATTGGTGACTCAAACCTGAATTATTTACAAGACCTTCCCATAAACGAACTCAAGGTTGATAAAGTTTTTATCGAAGCTATAGAAGGGCGTAAAGAAAAAAAAGTAATGGTGACTAATATTTGCAACATGGCAAAGGCTTTAGAACTCGATACTGTAGCAGAAGGAGTTGAAACTACGGGGCAGTTAAACGAGGCTAAAGCTTGTGGATGTAGCGCGTTTCAGGGGTATTACCTTGATAAACCAATGAGTGTAGATGAGTGGCGAGGTAAAATTTGTGAATTACAACACCCGTTGTAAGGGAAAAGCTAATTATATGAGAGCAAGGCTCACCAAGGTTCAGGGCTGTTTTTCTAAGATAGAACGTTAGAACGTTGTTGTTTTAAAATGTTTAACTATATGTAAATCAAATTGTTACGCAGTATGCGCCATAAGTCTTATAAGCAGGCCTGATTAAACTGAAGTAGGGTATTTATAAACCCTACTCAGGACATGGTTATGACTTATAAAAAAGAATATATTGCTTCTACTCACCACCCCGACGAGTTTTGGTTAAAGCAAGCACGCAAGATAGCGTGGTTCACGCCTCCTCTAAAGGGATGTCAGAAAACGGATAATGGTTACTTTGAATGGTTTAAAGGTGGACAGCTCAATACCAGTTATTTGGCACTCGATCACCACGTCAACAATGGCCGTGGTGATAAAACCGCACTTATTTACGACTCACCTGTTACGCAAACTACCCAGCATTTTACTTACAACGAACTACTTACCGATGTTGCACAGTTTGCCGGAGGTTTGTCTCGCCTAGGTGTTAAAAAAGGTGATCGCGTAATTATTTATATGCCAATGATCCCTCAAGCTGCGATAGCAATGCTAGCTTGTGCTCGTCTAGGTGCAGTGCATTCTGTTGTCTTTGGCGGCTTTGCTGCAAATGAACTCGCTGTACGAATAGACGACGCGAAGCCAGTTGCTATCGTTACTGCATCATGCGGTATTGAGGGTAGTAAAGTACTACCTTATAAGCCACTTGTTGAAGAAGCGATTGAATTAGCTGAACACAAACCGCAGGCGTGCGTGTTGTTTCAAAGGGAACAACTCACCGCTGAATTAAATGAAAATATGGATTACGATTGGAACGCCCTAGTTAATGCAAGCGAGCCAGCTCCTCCTGTTAGTGTTGACGCTACAGACCCTTTATATGTTCTTTATACATCGGGCACCACAGGTAAGCCCAAAGGTGTGGTTCGAGATAACGGAGGCCATGCCGTTGCGCTGCACTACTCAATGGGTGCCGTTTACGGGATAGACGAGGACGATGTCTTTTGGGCGGCCTCCGATGTGGGTTGGGTAGTGGGTCATTCATATATTGTCTACGCGCCCCTTATCAAAGGCGCTACAACCGTACTGTACGAAGGTAAACCGATTGGCACCCCTGATGCGGGCGCATTTTGGAGGATGATAGAATCGCACAAGATAAATGTACTTTTCGCCGCACCTACAGCGTTCCGGGCAATTCGAAAAGCGGATCCGGACGCAGCGTTTCTATCCAAATATGACACGTCGAGTTTGCGCACTTTATTTATGGCAGGTGAGCGACTTGACCCTCCAACTTATTACTGGGCTAGCGAGAAAGTAGGTGTGCCCGTTATCGATCACTGGTGGCAAACCGAAACTGGCTGGCCTATTTGTTCAAACCCTATGGGGCTTGAACCGATGGAGACAAAGCCTGGTTCATCAAGTGTTCCGACGCCCGGATTTAACGTTAAGGTGCTGAATAGTGCCAATACACAACAAGCAATAGGTGAAAAAGGCGCTATTGCTATCAAATTACCACTCCCCCCGGGTTGCTTAACTACGATTTGGCAAGATCATCAGCGGTTTGTCGATGGCTACCTGCGAGAGTTCGACGGGTACTACAGCACGGGAGATAACGGATACGTAGATGAAGCGGGTTATGTATATATTATGGGCCGTACCGACGATGTCATAAATGTCGCAGGCCATCGTTTGTCTACTGGTGAAATGGAAGAAGTGCTTGCAGCGCACCCGGCCATTGCAGAATGCAGTGTTATAGGCGTTAACGATGCACTGAAAGGGCAATTACCCGTTGGTCTTGTGCTACTCAAAGATGGCGTTAATATTGATGAAAAAGCGCTTGAACAAGATCTCGTTCAGCGCGTTCGCGACAAAATTGGGCCAGTAGCCTGTTTTAAACGAGCGATCGTGGTTAACCGTTTGCCTAAAACCCGTTCAGGGAAAATACTTCGAAAACTACTGCGTCAAATTGCAGCCAATGAGTCTGTTGCTGTTCCTTCGACGATTGACGACCCATCAAGCGTAAAAGAAATAGAGTCGATAATGCGGGAAAAAGGCTTAGTCAATGAGACAAGTACAGTTTGATGTAAAAGTCTAACGTCAATAATAAAGGGGACTGACACTTTCCTTAACAAGACTAGGGGCGTTTGGCCCCTAGTCTTGTTAAGAGATAAGCGTCAAACTACACCTCTAATTGAGCTGTGTTGAGCGAATTGGGAATAAAGTACTTTTTACTTAATAGTAATATTCATCCACCTGTGGAGTTGGCGGGTATACTTCAATTGCTACATAAACGACAGCTGCACAGATAAGCGCAACAATTAGTGCGCGCAACAGCCGAGAGTCAGCGATGCCAGCAGTTTTTGACATTTTTTTGCCGTGCACCATGGCGGGAACCAATTTTTGCTTTTTATATACGCTGTAAAAAACAACTGCGCCTATGTGCAATGCGATAACATAAAGAAGCACGTCAAAAGCGAAATGATGAAGGCTGTTCATTAGTGCTAATGTATCTTCATTGGCTAACTGGCGATAGGGCCCGTCTAAGAAAATATCGTCAGTCATAAACAACCCTGATATGGCTTGTATGGCCACGAGTACAAGCATAACAATGACAAACCAGCCACCTAATGGATTGTGCCCCACAGCAGGCTCAGAATGTCTGCTAAATAGTGTTTTCACATAGTTCAAAACGGCTTTAGGGCCGGTTACAAAGCTACTGAATTTTGCGTGTTGTGTGCCAACTATTCCCCACAGAAGACGGAAAACAACGAGAAACAAGGTGAAATACCCTATATAGAAGTGCCACTGGACCTTGTTTTCAAGCCATTCAACCGTGGCGTATTGCGCTAAAAGGCTCGCTACAATAAGCCAGTGAAAAAGCCGGGTGGGAATATCCCATATAAGAGTTTTTTGCATAGTAAATTTAGTTGGGTTGTATTCTGACTTATCCACACTTGCCGTTCAGCGGTGACGAATAAGTACTCGGTCATCTGTTAATTGCCATAGCGTCGCTTAACTTACTCTATAAAACAAGTAGGCCCAACGGCAGAAAACCTCTGTTTGTCTTAGTGTTGCAATTAGGACATGTTGATCTCTGCATCAAAAATGCGCAGTAAAGCTCAACATGTCCTAAGCATCGTGTACTGAATTTTTTTTTACATCCGAGGCTGAAGTTTTGGCAAAGAACTATGCAGATTGGTAGTAGTTAAATCTTACCGATTCCTTGTTATGCCTATTTAATATGAATCTCACATTGCAATAGTGACGGCATTTGGCAAAATGCCCGATAGTTGAAGGTTAATAAAAGTGTAAAGCTTAAAATGAAAGTAGGATTATTTGGCGCCAATGGGCGTATGGGACGCGTGCTGGTCGAAGCATTGGATTTAAGTGAAGATGCAGAACTGAGCGTAGCGACGGTACGTGATGACTCACCTTGGGTTGGGCTCAATGTAGGAGAGCTTGCCGGGATTGGTAAAAAAGACGTTGATTGTACCGCGCTATCCGATTTAAGCGGTAACGACGCAGATGTAATGATTGACTTTACTTTGCCTTCGGTAATTGAAAGCAACCTTGCATGGTGCGTTAAAAACAACATGCCTGTTGTAATCGGTACTACCGGTTTGAACGATGCACAGTTAGCGGCACTCAACGAAGCGGCAAAGCACATTCCTATTGTATTCGCGGCTAATTATAGTGTGGGCGTGAATTTAATGCTTTCGCTAGTTCGACAAGCCGCCAGTGTATTAGGTGAAACGGCTGACATAGAAATTACCGAAGCGCATCACAGGTTTAAACAAGATGCGCCTTCAGGCACCGCTATGGCTATTGGTGAAGCCATTGCCGATGAGTTGGGTCGCGACTTAAAAACCTGTGCTGTTTACGGCAGAGAAGGAAAAGAGCCTGAGCGCGATCAAGGTACTATTGGCTTCGCCACAGTTCGCGCCGGAGACATCGTTGGCGAGCATACCGCATTATTTGCGGATATTGGCGAACGCTTAGAGATTACGCACAAGGCATCAAGCCGTCTAACTTTCGCAAAAGGTGCTGTTCATGCAGCAAAGTGGTTGTATGGAAAACAACCTGGTCTATACTCCATGGTTGATGTTCTGGATTTAAAGCTATAAGCGTTTATTAATGTTGGTGTGAAACCGTTTGGGTTTACGCAAACTTTAAGACGTGATTAAAGTGTTAAACTAAAGTTGCACTTTAAATGAGCAATAAGCCGCACTTTCGGTGGTTCTGCGCAAAAAAGGTGGTAAAAGCGTTATTTTAGTAAATTATTACAAATAAATTTGCCATTTTCGGTCAGTGATGTATACTCGCCGGAATTTGCCAGAATTTCGTATTCTGAGGCCGCTAAAACGGCTGAAGAGTGCGGTTTTATTAGCTGCAAAGATCGTAAAGCGGGATGTATTGTTATCAATAACTCCCGTTTTTTGTGGGGTTTGTGCAGAAAACTGCACAAACACATAGTTATCCTTAATCTGGAGGTTGACTTGGCTAATTCTGCCCTTTTGGTGTTAGAGGATGGTTCTGTTTTTAAAGGTACGGCGATAGGCGCTATAGGCTCCGCCGTTGGGGAAGTTGTTTTTAATACTTCCATGACCGGCTATCAAGAAATTCTCACCGACCCATCCTACGCTGAACAACTCATCACCCTTACTTATCCACACATTGGCAACACCGGCACTAATGAAGAAGACGTCGAAGCAGATAAAATCTGGTCGAAAGGTCTGATCATCCGTGACCTACCTCTTGTTGCTAGTAACTTTCGTCAACAGCAAACTTTGTCTGAATACCTTAAAGCGAAAGGCGTTGTGGGTATTGCTGATATTGATACACGTCGCTTAACGCGTATCTTGCGAGACAAAGGTGCACAAAACGGCTGCATTATTTGCTTAGATGAATTAGACGAGTCTAGCGCACTGGCGCAAGCAAAAGCTTTCCCTGGCCTAAAAGGCATGGATTTGGCAAAAGTAGTAAGCATTACTGAGCCTAAAACATGGACTGAAGGCAGTTGGGAACTAGGCAAAGGCTACGTAACACCAAGTGAGTTCAAATATCACGTTGTTGCTTACGATTACGGTGTTAAAAATAATATTCTTCGCATGCTAGCTGACCGCGGTTGTAAAGTTACGTTAGTACCAGCGCAAACGCCTGCTGAGGACGTGCTTGCCATGAATCCAGACGGTGTCTTTTTGTCAAATGGCCCGGGCGACCCAGAGCCATGTGACTACGCAGTAACCGCCATTAAAACTATCGTCGAAACGGGCACGCCAGTATTTGGCATTTGTCTTGGTCACCAGCTACTTGCAATTGCAAGTGGTGCGAAGACAGTGAAGATGAAGTTTGGTCACCATGGTGCAAACCACCCGGTGAAAGACCTTAAGCGCAATGTAGTTATGATTACCAGCCAAAACCACGGTTTTGCGGTTGATGAGTCTAGCTTGCCAGATAACCTAGAAGTAACTCACATTTCGTTGTTCGACAAGTCGCTGCAGGGTATTCACCGCACCGACAAGCCTGCATTCAGCTTCCAGGGTCACCCTGAAGCCAGCCCAGGTCCTCATGAAGCGGCACCGTTATTCGACCACTTCATCGAACTTATTGAACAACACAAGCAGTAGGAATTAGCCCGCTATGCCAAAACGTACCGACATACAAAGTATTCTTATCATTGGTGCTGGCCCTATTGTTATCGGCCAGGCTTGTGAATTCGACTATTCAGGCGCGCAAGCGTGTAAAGCCCTTCGAGAAGAAGGCTACCGTGTTATTTTGGTTAACTCTAACCCAGCAACCATTATGACCGACCCAGAAATGGCAGATGCGACTTATATCGAGCCTATTCACTGGGAAGTAGTTCGCAAGATCATTGAAAAAGAACGTCCAGATGCCATCTTGCCTACAATGGGTGGACAAACCGCGCTTAACTGTGCGCTAGAGCTAGATAAGCATGGCGTACTAGAAGAATTCGGCTGTGAGCTTATCGGTGCTACGGCAGATGCTATCGACAAAGCAGAAAACCGCGAGCGCTTTGATAAAGCGATGAAAAACATCGGTCTTGAGTGCCCACGTGCGGAAATCGCGCACAGCATGGATGAAGCGCACGATGTACTAAGCCGCATCGGCTTCCCTTGTATCATTCGTCCGTCTTTCACCATGGGTGGAACCGGTGGCGGTATCGCGTACAACATTGATGAATTTAATGAAATTTGTCACCGTGGCTTAGACCTTTCTCCTACCAATGAGCTTCTTATCGATGAATCCTTGCTAGGTTGGAAAGAGTACGAAATGGAAGTAGTACGCGATAAAGCAGATAACTGCATTATTGTATGTACTATCGAAAACTTCGACCCTATGGGCGTGCATACCGGTGACTCAATCACAGTTGCTCCAGCACAAACCCTGACTGACAAAGAATTCCAGCTAATGCGTAATGCAGCGATGGCTGTACTGCGTGAGATTGGTGTTGAAACCGGTGGTTCAAACGTACAGTTCGGTGTAGATCCGAAAACTGGTCGTGTAGTAATCATCGAAATGAATCCTCGCGTATCGCGTTCATCAGCACTTGCTTCGAAAGCAACAGGTTTCCCAATCGCGAAAGTGGCTGCGAAACTTGCGGTAGGTTATACGCTAGATGAATTAGCGAATGATATTACAGGTGGCCTAACGCCAGCTTCTTTCGAACCGTCAATCGACTACGTAGTCACTAAGATCCCACGCTTTAACTTTGAGAAGTTTGCCGGTGCTAACGACCGACTGACTACCCAAATGAAGTCTGTAGGTGAAGTGATGGCTATTGGTCGTAACCAACAGGAGTCGCTTCAAAAAGCCCTTCGCGGTCTTGAAGTAGGTGCGACAGGACTTAACCCAATGGTTGACCTTGAAGACCCTGAATCACGCAATAAAGTGGTTTATGAACTTCGTCAACCTGGTGCAGAGCGCATTTGGTACATTGGTGATGCATTCCGTATGGGTATGACGGTTGAAGAGGTATTTAACCTTACTAATATCGACCGCTGGTACCTTGTACAGCTTGAAGATCTTATTCTCCTTGAAGCTAAAGTAGCAGAGCTTGGTTTACCGGGTATTGATGCTGACTTTATGCGCGCACTTAAGCGTAAAGGTTTCTCTGATGCGCGTCTTGCTGAGCTAACCAAAGTGGCAGAAAGCGATATTCGTGAGACCCGTCGCGGTTTTGGTATTTCTCCTGTCTACAAACGTGTAGACACTTGTGCAGCAGAATTCTCTACCAGCACAGCTTACATGTATTCAACGTATGATGAAGAGTGTGAAGCAGCGCCGACTGACAAAGACAAGATTATGGTATTGGGCGGCGGCCCGAACCGAATTGGTCAAGGTATTGAGTTCGACTACTGCTGTGTTCACGCGGCGCTTTCAATGCGTGAAGACGGTTACGAGACCATTATGGTTAACTGTAACCCTGAGACAGTTTCTACCGATTACGACACATCTGATCGTCTTTACTTCGAGCCAGTAACGCTGGAAGATGTGCTTGAAATCGTTGCTAAAGAGCAGCCAAAAGGCGTTATCGTGCAGTATGGTGGTCAAACGCCACTTAAACTTGCTCGCGCCCTAGAAGCAGCCGGTGTACCGGTTATAGGTACGTCGCCAGAAGCAATTGACCGAGCTGAAGACCGTGAGCGCTTCCAGCAAATGGTGAACAAGCTTAATCTTAAGCAGCCTGCAAATGCCACGGTAACAAACGTTGAGCAAGCGCTAACTATGGCTGAAGAGATTGGCTTCCCGCTGGTTGTTCGCCCAAGCTACGTGCTAGGTGGTCGTGCGATGGAAATCGTTTATGACATCAAAGACCTTAAGCGCTACCTAAATGAAGCGGTTAAAGTGTCTAACGACGCGCCAGTATTGCTAGACAGGTTCCTAGACGATGCTATCGAAGTTGATATCGATGCTATCTGCGACGGGAAAGACGTAGTGATTGGCGGCATCATGGAACACATTGAACAAGCGGGTGTTCACTCGGGTGACTCTGCGTGTTCATTGCCTCCACACTCGCTTTCAAAAGAGATTCAAGATGTCATGCGCGAGCAAGTTAAAGCCATGGCGCTTGAACTTGGCGTAGTCGGTTTGATGAATACACAGTTTGCGATTAAAGATGGTGAAGTATACCTAATCGAGGTTAACCCTCGCGCAGCACGTACCGTTCCATTCGTATCTAAAGCAACAGGTGTACCTCTTGCAAAAGTTGCAGCGCGTGCCATGGCTGGTGTGAGCTTGGCCGAGCAGGGCGTAACAGAAGAAGTGATTCCTCCGTTCTACTCTGTGAAAGAAGTGGTGCTTCCTTTTGCTAAGTTCCAAGGTGTTGACCCACTGCTAGGCCCAGAAATGCGCTCTACGGGTGAAGTAATGGGCGTTGGTGATACCTTCGAAGAAGCTTATGCGAAGGCTAACTTGGGTGCCGGTGCGCCACTACCTAAGCAAGGTAAAGCACTTATTTCAGTACGTGATACCGATAAACCTCGTATGATTGCTCTGGCAAAAGCGTTGGTTGAAGCGGGCTTCAGCATTGAAGCTACCCGCGGTACGGCTACCGAGCTTTATGATGCAGGCATCATGAGTACTGTGGTTAATAAGATGTCTGAAGGCCGCCCTAATATTGTTGATGCAATCAAAAACGGCGAATACGCGTATTTGATTAACACAACAGAAGGTCGTCAAGCCATCACCGACTCAGTGTACATTCGTCGAGAAGCCTTGGTAAACAAGGTAACCTACACTACAACGATGAACGCTGCGTTCGCAACTATCCGTGCTAAGTCTGCCGATGACCGCAATAAAGTGGCGTCAGTTCAAGAACTACACGCTAGACTTAAACACTAATGACATACGCTAGGATACGAGGTATCCTAGCAATATTACATTTGTGTGAACAAATAAAAAGTGCGCCTTCGCGGCGCACTTTTCTGTTTAAATTACTAGCTAAGTGAGACGGTATTCATGAGTCAGTATCCAATGACAGCGCGCGGCGCTCAAATGCTGCGTGACGAATTAAATGAGCTAAAAACAAAAACACGCCCACGTATTATCGAGTCTATTGCCGAAGCACGTGAACATGGTGACTTAAAAGAGAACGCTGAATATCACGCTGCCCGTGAACAGCAAAGCTTCTGTGAAGGCCGCATTCAAGATATTGAAGGCAAGCTTTCAAACGCACAGATCATCGACGTTACTAAAATGGAAAATACCGGTAAGGTTATTTTCGGTACTACCGTAACCATTCTAAACGTCGATACCGATGAAGAAACCACCTATCGCATTGTTGGTGACGACGAAGCTGATATTAAGAATAACTTGATTTCAGTTAACTCTCCTATTGCTCGCGGCCTAATCGGTAAAGAGCTCGATGATATGGTAACTATTCAAACGCCAGCGGGTGCAGTTGAAGTAGAAATTATCGAAGTCGAGTATATTTAACCCTCATATTACACAGAAGCGCCGAGCAACTGCTCGGCGTTTTTATTTGTGTAAGTAGCTGGAGTGTTGTATAAATAATGTACACATTGACTGGCGCAAAATATCTACAAGCATGCTACAACACGGACGTTTGTACAAAGCACATCTTATATTACCCATATTGTATTTATTTATAGTGCTGGGCGTAAATTACTACCTTGGTTTCATCTCGTTTGATTTTCAGGTTACTTCTCTAGCTGCCCGAGACGCAGCAACCGCGTTGATCGCACCACTTCTCGTCGCCTTTGCATGGTGGGCCTCTTACAAAACTTTATATAGTTCAGCTTTTTACTTGTCTTTTCTGTTGTCTCACCGTAGAAAAAAATCAAGAGTGAGACTGGCAGAAACGTTACGACTTACCTTTCTTTCTCAGTTGTTAAAAGCATTCCCCTATATTTTTGTTTGTGCTCTTCTTGTTTCAAGCGGCTACGTATTTTCCCAAGGTATCGCCGATAAAATTACAGAGCAGCCCAAACGAGTCGTTTTACTTCTACAGGCAATTCCTATGTGGTTGACGGGGTTGTCACTATTTAGCTCTAACATCATCGTATTACGGTTTATTAAGCGTCACTTGCAAAAGCACTTCAGAGTAAGACTGTTTGAAATGGAAGAAATGATGCCACTGTGTAAATTGGTACTGCACAATTTTTGCCTTTCGTCGATTTTACTGGCGTTATACTCAATAACATTTTTGTTTGTTGAAGTTCCCCTCACTGATGCTGTGCTGTTGTCGGTCATATCTCTACTAATAGTTTTGCTTTTATTTCAACCTATTTTGGAAGTACACAGTGTAGTAGCGAAAAGGCGCTCATTGGCGCTAGCTAGAATTAACGACAGTTTGAAAACAGAAATTTCACCTGAAAAGCGTGTTAGTGAAACTAGACGTTTAGTCGATGACGATACTCGTCTGCAATTTATTTCAGATCTGTTAACGGTACGAACTGAAATGGAACGGGCACCAAGCTGGCCATTAACGCTACCGTTTACGCTAAAAATACTTGTTCTTATTTTGCTTCCAATGCTGTCGTGGACGGGCGCAGGTCTTATGAGTCAGTTGATAAAGGTTATTTTATGAATATAGTAGCGCAGCAATATTCGACTATAGCAACCTGTGCTGTTACAGGTATTGGTATTCTTGCTGGCGCACATTATTTTGGTGCATTTGACTTGGCGCGACTAGACACTCCACTTGGGGTTAGGCAACGAAACGCTGCGCTTGCGTTTGGGTTGATGATTGTCTTTTTTATATATATCAATAGATATTTATACCAGCGTGCAGTTAAGTGCTTTAGTGAATTCCTAAGTAAGTACCCTGGTGAAATGAAACACCAAACAATGATGTTGCGACTACAAAATGGTTTTTCAAAATGCCGAAAATTCAGCTGGATCGGTGGGGGGATGGTAACAGTATTCTATCTGCTATCTGAAGGTTTATTGTCGTTTGATGCAGAACCATTGTCGTGGTATTTAAGTGTATTAGGCTTAATTTTTTGGCGTTATGCTATCTGCACACTCTTTTGTTTGTTGTTTGTAACCCGCTTTGCACTATTGCACTTTTTGAATGAAAGGCTTATTGACCTTTTTGGCATAGAAAAATTTAAGCATTTGTCTGATCTGGTTATTTCCAATGCGATTGTAAGCGCATTGTCCCTAAGCTTAATCCCCATTTTTTGGCTGGGCACTAACGTGCCAATAATCGATAAAGTCATCGTATCGTGCGTATTTGTAGCGCTTACTTATTTCCTGTATCTACCTGTTCATAAAGTGCAAAGATGTATTGCAAAGAAAAAATCCCTCGCTATTCTGCGCATAAATGATTCGATTAAAGCGTTGTTTCTGCTTAACGAGCAACATAAAAGGCGCCTAACCGACGATCCTGTCCGTCTGCGCAAATTGAGTTCGTTAATTAATTCAAAACAGCAAATTTCTGCTGTTTCTGAATGGGCGATCGATATTCCGCAGGGTATGAAGACTATCGCAATTGTATTTTCAGTGCCGCTTTCATGGGTAATTGGGGCATTGGTGGATAAGTACTTGCAAGAAATAATTGAAATTTCAAAGATGGTTTAGTTCATACCGCTTGTCGTGATCTACATGTATTTGTCGATAAAGGCACTGAACGCAATGTCTGTTTGCGCTTATTTAATTGTTTTCTATACTGAAGTGAGCAGTCTATTTATTAGGCAGTAACGGGAGGTAAATCCTTCCTCATCCTCTCTATTGAGCAGTACGGTTTACATGGAGCTCTATCAGTGCGCTTGCTACAACGATTTTCTATATTACAACTGTCTGTGTTGGGCGCGGGCATTCTCTTATTAAGTGTTTCATACCTATCTTTCAAAGATATCAAGCGGTCATTAGATGTTACCAATACGGCCGCAACTGATATCCATCTTATAACGCTTATTGCTGCTGTAGAGTCAGTGGCCCATCATCATGCGGTAGAGCGCGGCTTGACAGCAGGTTTCTTAGGTAACCCAACGGTACAGGGAAAAGAAAAAGTGTATACGCAGCGTCAACATGCAGATGACGCTGCCTCAAAGGTAATGTCGTTGCTTCAAAATACTGATGTGTACAGTGAACGAGTAGTTAAAATCGTTAATCCACTCATCAGTTACTTACGTGAAAAAGACGCCTTAAGAAGAGAGGTAGATAGTCAAAAAGGTTCTCGAGCCTTCGCGTTCTACAGTTCACTTAATGCATCTGCGCTGAACGTTGCAAATTCATTAACTATATATGTCAATAGCTTAGCTTCAAAAGAACAGTTGTCTAATGCTATTCTTTTAGCCCAATTAAAAGAGCGGTTAGGGCAACTGCGAGGGAAAGTTAATGGTGCGATAGCGAAACGTGAAGCCAGTGACATTGTAATAAGTGAACTGAGGGGGTATCAACAAGAGGCGCAATACCTTGCAGGAAAGCTAGAAAATAGTTTGTCTCATGAGAGCAATGCTGAATTCACAAAAGCTATGACATCAAATAATGCAAAAACGATTGAGCGTACTTTACAAAAGCTTAGCTCGGGGGCAGTCGACTTTAACTCCCTTCCAACAAGCAGCGATTGGTTTAGCGCTGCAACGTCGCAAATTAAAGAGGTAAAAGCGATACTTGATAATATCTGGGAAAAAGTAAACGAGAATGCGGAACGAATGCACAGGAACGCCATGTTAAGCCTAGTGCTAACGCTAATCATTATTTCTGTTGGCATTGTGGTCATTGCAATTATCTACCGTACGCTGCTGTACATTCTCAATACTCAACTAACGCGCCTTACTCAAAATCTTTCGAAAATTGCCGAAAATGGGGATTTAACAATTGATGTAGAGATGCCGATGCAAAATGAGTTGGGAAGGGTTTCCGTAGCAATTAATACTACGATATTGGCACTAAAAGATGTAATCAAAGGGTTAGAGCAATCAATTGAAGCGAGCTCGCGTCTATCATCGGAATTAGAAGCATCCTGCACTGAAATGGTACACGATGCAGGTAAAACGCAACAACGGTCACTTAATATCGCGTCAGCGCTAGAAGAAATATCGGTAACCAGTACCGATATTGCGAAGTCAGCCTTTGACACATTAGCTGCGAGTAAATCGTTAGATGAATTGGCAATAGAGGCTTTTGATATTAATGAATCAATAAGAATGGCGATGAAGCTCTTAGAAGATGATATGACACACGTTGAGGTGAATGCTGCGGCTATGGAAAAGCAAGTGACTGACATTAGTAGCATACTCGAAACTATTAACACTCTGTCAGATCAGACGAATCTATTGGCTCTGAATGCTGCAATAGAGGCGGCACGTGCTGGAGAGCATGGTAGAGGATTTGCGGTTGTTGCCGATGAGGTTCGCAAACTAGCACAGAATAGTCGAGATGCTTCTGCTCAAATAGCTACACTGCTCGCGTCGCTTCAACAAGCAAGTTTGGTTGTTGTCCAAGACGTTAATAAAAGCGCTTCGGCAGTGAAAAAATCGGTTGAAATAACTGGAAGGGGACGAGAGACAGCTGAAAAAGTAAAAGATGCCGCATCTAACGTCGAGCTTATGGCCAACAATATGTCTGCGGCTGCAGAGCAGCAGTCAGTCACAACACAAGAAGTAGCAAAAGACATTGTTGATGTTGAAGCTGCAGCAAAGCATGAAGTGGAGTTGTCTCAAGCGTTATCAAAATTATCTAGTTCAATGAAAGAGAATAATCTTTTACTTAGTCGAACGATTGCTAATTTCACAATTGACTGAGTACTTTTCATCGGCCACTATGTTTATTGAGTGACGTTATTAACATACTTGCGTTCATTAATAAGGATGACGATGGCAGATATTGAAACGCTTGATTCAAAAGTAGTTTATGAAAACAAATGGCTTCGCGTAAGGGAAGACAAAATTCGTCGCAGTAGTGGAAACGAGGGTATTTACGGCGTAGTTGAAAAGCCAGACTTTGCCATTATTTTGCCGATTGAAGGCGATACCGTGTATATGGTTGAGCAGTACCGCTATACCATCAAAGAGCGACAGCTAGAGCTTCCTCAGGGAGCATGGGAAAACAATCCCGGCGCAGACCCGGTTGAGCTAGCAAAAGGTGAGCTTAAAGAAGAGACCGGCTTAACCGCTGAGTCAATGGAGTATGTTGGATTCCAATATCTTGCATACGGCTTTTGTAACCAGGGATACCATATTTACGTGGCAAAAGGCCTGACTCAAGGTACACAAAAGCTAGATGCAGAAGAGGAAGACCTGCGCGTAGTCTCACTTTCTTTGAATACATTAAAAGAGAAAATTAAAACTGGCGAAATTAAGGACGCGAGTACCTGTAATGCTTTGGGTTTAGCCATGCTTAAAGGGTTTATTTAAATGCACTGTTACAATTCTCAGGCTGTCTTTTTCTGCACAAGAGGATAGTGTAGGTAAATTTAATTCAACGCTAATAAAAAAGGGATATTGATGACAATTGAAGGAAGTTTCTCCATTACCCAATGGGATGAAGACACACTTAGTGAAAAAGCTGAAGGGATTAAGTTGTCACACGCTAGCATTAAGCAGGTGTACTCTGGTGACATGAGCGGTGAGTCAAGTGTTGAGTTCTTGATGTCTTATCAATCGCAGATGTCCGCCAAATTTACGGGTTTTGAAACCTTTATCGGCGTGATCAACGGCTTGCGTGGTACTGTTACTTTTCAGCACAACGGTAAGTTTGAAAGCGGTATTGCTAGCAGCAATTTCGAATCTATCAAAGGCTCTGCAACGGGAGAACTCGCGGGGAAGACCTTTCTAGGACGCTTTCAGTCAGGAGAGTCGGGTAAAGCTAATTACACCCTTGAGGTAGTTGATGCCTAAGTAGTTAGTGATTAGGTAGCTAACGCTTAGCATGCAAGCGTTTGTAACTTTACTGCTACGTGTTAAGGCAAAAAAACGGCGCCGTAAGGCGCCGCTAAAAGTTGGGAAACAAACCAAGAAACTACTTATTAGTTCTCAAGTAAACGAGAGCCAATTTCTATTTGACGAGGCTTCTTGGCTTCAGGAATGACTCGCTCCATATCGATATGTAATAGGCCATTTTCCATATCCGCGGCCAGTACTTTTACATGGTCGCCAAGCTGGAATTTACGCTCAAAGTTACGCTCTGAAATGCCTTTGTGTAAGAACTTACGCTCTGTGTTTTCTTTATTTTCCGCTTCCGTTTTCTTCGTGCCAGTAATGGTCAACGTGTTCTCTTCAACCTGAATTGATACGTCGTCTTTGCTAAAGCCTGCAATGGCCATGGTTACACGGTATTTGTCGTCGCCAAGTAACTCAATATTGTATGGCGGGTAAGTGCTTTGCTTCTCAGCACGAGATGCCGCATCTATAAGTGATGCTAGGTGATCAGAACCAATGAATGAACGATAAAGTGGAGATAGATCGATAGTACGCATAGTCATATCCTCAAAATTAAGCAATATGTTTAAAATTTAAATGCCCCGACTTTGCGGCGGCGGTTTTGTCGACCTGACCTTTCAGCGCCGACAAAACATATATAGGAATGGCCTAAATACTTTTCAAGGAAGAAAGGTGAATTTTTTAGAAAATAATTGCATATTTAATCTAAGTTATTGAAAAAAATAAATTATATTTGATGAAAATTTCTTTGGTAGAGATTGAACGCCGTGAGTTAGCGAAAGTTTGCTATAAAACCCTATAGAAAATAAGTGTATGCGATAATTTTTATAAAACATTTAGCAATTGTTTAACCAATCCGGTTGTTTATAAATGCTACAATTTGGTTAAGCAAAATGTCTTACCACTTTTATTTGTAAATTTAAAAAATGAAGAAAGAAGTTATAGTTTTAAATTGCGGCAGTTCGTCCGTAAAGTTCGCGATAATTGACGCTGACACTGGAGAGGCTGGACTGTCTGGTATTGCTGAAGCACTAGGTAATAGTGATGCTAGTTTGTCTTACAAGTTAAACGGCAAAAAAGAAAAACGCGCACTACCTGAAAAAGCTGGCCATACCGAAGCGTTAAGCGCAATTTCAGAAGTTATCGCTAGTACGGGCGTTAAGCCTATCGCAATAGGGCACCGTGTTGTTCATGGTGGTGAAAAGTTTAAGCAGGCTGCACTTGTCGATGATAGCGTACTCGAAGCAATTGAAGATTATGCAAGCATGGCTCCGCTTCATAATATGGCGAACCTAAAGGGGATCGTCACGGCGCAAGAGGCTTACCCTGACCTGCCTCACGTAGTCGTTTTTGACACGTCTTTCTTCCAAACATTACCAAAAAAAGCCTTTATCTATGCGTTGCCTATGTCGCTTTATCGTGAGCACGGCATTAGACGTTACGGCTTCCACGGTACCAGCCACAAGTTCATACTTGATAGCATGGCAAAAATACTTGAAAAGCCAGTTTCAGATACCAGCATAATCAGCGCGCATTTAGGCAATGGCTGCAGTGTATCGGCGATAGAAAAGGGTGTAGCGGTAGACACAAGTCTTGGGTTCATTCCCCTTGAAGGCTTAGTCATGGGCACACGCTGTGGTGATTTAGATCCAAGCCTGCCTGGCACTTTGCAGAAAAAGCTTGGGAAGACAGCAGATGAAATCAGCGACTTATTAAACAAGCAGTCTGGTTTGCTCGGTATTTCAGAGCTAAGTAACGACTGCAGAACTCTTGAAGATGCAGCGCTTGAAGGCCATGAAGGTGCATTACTGGCAATTGAAATTTTCTGTTATCGCTTAGCAAAGTACATTGCAGGTTATTTGGTAGCCGTGCCAACACTAGACGCTATCGTCTTCACCGGTGGTATCGGAGAAAACTCGTCGCTTATTCGAGAAACGACTATGGGGTATTTCGCTCACTTCGGAATTAGCCTAAATGAGCAAAGAAATACCGACGCGCGATTTGGTCGAGGTGGAAAGATAACCACCGATAAATCATCAACCGCCGTATATGTTGTACCAACTAATGAAGAATGGGTAATTGCGGCTGAAGCTGCAACCTTCGCTTAAATTCAATTAGCAATGCCAATGCGTAGGTGTTGGCAATAGCAGGAGTAACTATGTCTCGCAAAATTATGTTGATCCCCGTAGGTACCAGTGTGGGCCTAACTACGGTCAGCATGGGTCTTGTTCGTGCTATCGAAGAACAAGGCATAAAGCTCAACTTCTTTAAACCCGTGGCGCAACCGCGCAAAGGTGACAACGGGGAAGAGCGTTCTACCGCAATAATTGCGCATCACGCCAGCGTATCGCCAATCGAACCGTTCGGACTTGAATACGTTGAGCGAATGATCAGTAGCGACAACACCGATGAGCTTTTAGAAGAGATCATTGAGCGCTTTGAAGAAAAAAGTGTTCATGATGCGGTGACGGTTATTGAAGGGCTAGTAACCACGCGACATCATCCTTATGCCGAGCGCCTCAATTTAGAAATTAGTCGTGCACTTGATGCAGACATCGTCTTCGTGGCGGTGCCAGGTAATGAGCCGACCACGGATATTAATCACCGTCTTGAAATCGTTGTAGACACCTATGGCGGCCACAAAAGTCAAAAAGTAGTTGGCTGTATCTTCAATAAGGTTAACGCGCCTTTTGATGAACATGGTCGACTTCGTGCCGATATCGGTGCTATAGAAGCGCCAGAGCACGACGAAGAACGTACACAGGCGCTGCGCGACTTACCTATTTTCAAGAAAGGGTTGAGTTTACTTGGCACCATCGACTGGAGTGCTGATTTAGTGTCTCCTCGCGCTACCGACGTTGCAAAGCACCTTAATGCCATTTTGCTTAACGAAGGCGAGTTGGCTGAGCGACGTTTAAGTAGCGTCACTTTTTGCGCGCGCGAAATTCACAATATGACCCACACCTTGAGGCCAGGTGCACTACTTGTGATGTCAGGCGATCGCAACGATGTTTTTGTGTCGTGCTGTTTAGCGGCGTTAAACGGCACTAAGCTAGGCGCGCTTCTACTTACCGGTGGCTATCAGCCCGATGAAAACATTATGGCGCTGTGCAGCCAAGCCATGGAAACGGGCCTGCCTGTCATGCTTGTAAACTCAAATACATGGCAAACAGCCCAAGCACTTCACGCGTTCAATCAAGAAGTACCGGTTGATGACAGCCAGCGTATTGAGAAAGTGATGGTTCACACGGCGGAGAGTTTAGACGCGAGTTGGGTTAATTCACTAACGCAAAAAGTTTCTCGCCAGAAAAAGCTATCACCGTCAGCATTTCGCTTCTATCTTACTAACCGTGCAAGGCAGGTAAATAAACGCATTGTGCTACCTGAAGGTAATGAGCCAAGGACCGTTGTTGCGGCTTCTATCTGTGCTAAGCGTGGTTTAGCGCGCCCAGTACTTATTGGCGATGAAACAGAGATTCGCCGTATAGCAGAGCAGCAAGGTGTAGTACTGAGCGATGGAGTAGAAATACTTTCTCCTGGTGAGATAAAAGATGACTATGTCGAAGGTTTAGTGGCACTGCGCGGTCATAAAGGCGTTACTGAAGTAGTTGCTAAAGAGTTACTAGAAGACAACGTGACTTTAGGCACAATGATGCTTCAGCAGGATGACGTAGACGGATTAGTATCAGGTGCAGTCAATACCACTGCGAACACTATTCGCCCGGCGCTACAGTTAATTAAAACAGCTGAAAACGCCTCGTTAGTATCGTCAGTATTTTTCATGCTACTGCCTGATCAGGTTTTGGTTTACGGCGACTGTGCAATCAACCCTGACCCCAACGCACAGCAGCTAGCCGACATAGCCATTCAGTCTGCCGAATCGGCGCAGATGTTTGGCATTGAACCACGAGTAGCTATGATCAGCTACAGTACAGGCTCGTCAGGTGCAGGCAGCGACGTAGAAAAAGTGCGTGAGGCAACTAAAATCGCGCAAGAACTACGCCCCGATTTACTTATCGATGGCCCGCTTCAATACGATGCTGCGGCCATTGAAAGTGTAGGTAGGAGCAAAGCGCCAAATAGCCCAGTTGCGGGTAAAGCAAACGTATTCGTTTTCCCAGATTTAAATACGGGTAACACGACTTATAAAGCGGTGCAGCGAAGCTTCGACTTAGTGTGTATTGGCCCTATGCTTCAGGGAATGAGAAAACCAGTAAACGATTTGAGTCGCGGTGCGCTGGTTGATGATATTGTCTTTACCATAGCACTAACAGCAATACAGGCCGCGGGTAATTAAATTTTCGTCGGTACTTATGTTTAACGTAAACTCAAGGGCGTCCAGTAGTGGTGCCCTTGTTTTAATGTTTACTGGATGCTTTTCGAATTTAGGTTTTTAACGAACTCGTCCTTGGCCAGCGCATACCTAAAGTCTCGCTGATTGATAAACAAAGTGATTCTCCCCTAATGGAAAGGCAGTATGTGCCTTGCCTGCACCGCAATACCATTCACAACGGCTTGCTATGGTCGAAAAGAAACGCCTTTGGATGTTGGTTTGAGCATGTTTGCCAGAGTTGTCATAACATCATTCCTTGTTTGTGGAATATCACAAGCATTTTGTTGCTTACCATAGCATTTCCAATATGGAGGTGGTTTCACACTTCGTGCCTGAAAATGGAGCTGCTTTACGCGGCTTTCATGTTTTGCGTAATGGCATTACCCGACATAATAAGTATGAAGGCAACCTATACCGATACTGGTATTCAAGTAATTATTTAGTTAGTTGCTGGCTTACTTACTGACTTTTTAGCGGCCTAATGCAATTAGTCTTGGGGCAACGCAAGAGTAAGAAAGAATGTGTCGTTTAACAAAAAAAACAGCATATTGAACGGCTCAAGAGGCAAAGCATGCTTTTATACAACAAATTTGTTGTATCCAAGAACAGTTGCCTAAAACGAAAAATAATTGCATTTTTAACGCCATTCTTAGATAAAGAAACCATGGCGTGGTCGACTCTGGCTTCACGGCCCCTGATTAATTAACTTATTTTTTAAGAAGATGGTTAAGTATAAAAAGCTCTATACAGCATGCTTGTTCCTCAATTTGTTTCTTCTACCTCTTTCTACTTATGGGGTGTTGGCAGGTATAGCGTCTTATTTTTTTACTGAGACTGAAGGGGTAGTTTTGTCGTCCGATAGAGTTAGAGTGAGGACTGGAAATAGCTATGTTGATGAAGCGCAAATAGAGTTCACTTACAGCGTTGACGACATTCAGTATGTTTCAGATATCGTTTCACTCAATTCGAGGCTCCAACTTAAAAATAGAACGTTTAGCGTGGAAGAGCTAAAGAAATACGGGGCTGGCAAGAAGGTGAAAGTTTTTTATCCAGCTGTTTATCCTGTTTATGGAGTGCTAGAGAAAGGTGTTAAACCAAGCACCCTTTTGATGTTTCTCATTTCGCTTCTATTACTATTTGCTGGGAGAACATTTAAAAGAAAAATAAGTGTCTAGAGAATTCTGGTCGATTCAATGGCAGAAGCAACACTGGTATAGTGAACAAAAAGGCAAAACATAAAAAACACTGCCAAACGGCAGCGTTTTAGTTTTTATTCACTGTCCAAATTACTCGCGCGTCGACTTTTCAAAACTACTGCCGCAAAAAGAAGCATAATAACAATTATCCATACCCCTAAATCTTGTAGGTGATAGTACGGCGTAAATCCGCGTGTTGCCACAACTGGCGCTGATATATTACCTGTTATGAATTGTGGCAAGCGTGTTGTCACCTCGCCTTGGTGGTTTATAAAGGCCGTAATACCGTTGTTTGTTGCCCTAACAACAGGGCGACCCAACTCAAGCGCGCGCATTTGTGCTATTTGCAAATGCTGAGCTGGGCCATGGGAGTGGCCAAACCACGCATCGTTGCTCACGGTAATGATCATGTCTGTATCTTCATATACATTTGCCATTACTTGGTGAGGAAACGCAATTTCAAAACAGATAGCAGGTGCTAGGTGAATGCCATTAGCTACAAGATTCGCCTGCTGATAGTCACCGCGAGAGAATGACGACATTGGCAAGTCGAAAAGGGGAGCGAGAGGGCGAAGCCAGTCTTCAAAAGGAACAAACTCACCTACAGGTAACAGGTGGTGCTTCGAAAAACGGTTATTGTGGAAGTATTGGTAATCAGGATACGTAGCATCAGGCGTGCGTTTACCTAGCACAATTAGGTTGTTCCACGCTTCATCAGTTTCCCAGTTATAGTTAACAATGCCGGTAATAAGTGCGGTGTTCTCTTGAAAGGCTCTTTCATTAACTTTAGCAAGATAAGGTTGTGCCAAAGGCTCAAGCTTAGGAACAGCCGCTTCTGGCCAGATAATCAGGTCGTTATCCCACAAGCTTTCGGTTAAATTCCAGTAGGTGTCCATGGTTGGGCCATCTTGCTCCGGCACCCAACGTAAACTTTGCGCAATATTTCCCTGCGCCATGCCTACAGAATAAGTTTTGTTTGGTGTAACCCAAGTATGTTGTTTAAGCAGATAGCCACTGGTAAATAAGCACAGTGCAACCAGCACTGCGTTGGCAAAAGTTCGTTTATTATGTATTAACGCAAATAGCGTAGCACTAATAACGATAAGCGCGCTTATTCCCGTTTCGCCAATAATAGGTGCAAAGCCAGACAGCGGGCTTTCTAACTGGCTGTAGCCTAACGATAGCCATGGAAAACCACTTAACATCCAGCTTCTAAGCCACTCAGCTACAATCCAGAAAAAGGGAAGTGCCATAGGCCACAGCTGTGGCGAAAAATATTTTGCAGTGAACTTCGTCGCAAGTGCTGGGTATAGCGCTAAATAACCGCATAGCAATGCCATGAGTGCGACAGAGGCAATAAGAGGAAGGCCACCGAAGTCGGCAATACTCACATGAACCCAGCTTATGCCCGCTCCAAACCATCCCGCACCAAACAGCCATCCGGCTAAAAATGGGCGATGTTTGAGCTTTATCACCTGACGTATAGCAAGTGCAAACGCAGGAATAGTTAAAAGCCACATGTTAAAGGGAGCGAAAGCAAGGGTTAAGCTTGCACCACTTAGTAAAAGAAGAAGGTGGGGAATAAACCGTTTCAGCATAGGAGTCATCTGATCGTGGTTAATAGAGTTGTTACGTCAACATAGGGTGAGCACGAATAAAATCATGCTGCCCTATGCTGAAACAGGCGTAGTTTGCGTTACTTCACTATTCGAGCGAAGGCACTGAAACCTTAAGTTGGATAAGTCGGCGCTTATCAGAGTTAGTCACTTTAAATTGAATGTCGCCAATGGTGATTTCGTCGTTGGTTTCAGGCATATGACCAAACGCTTTCAGCACAATACCGCCAATAGTGTCGGCTTCTTCTTCGCTAAACTTGGTTTCAAAAAACTCGTTAAAATCGTCAACCGGCGTTAAGGCTTTAACAGAGTATGTTGATTTATTTAACGGGCGAATATCATCGGTACCATCTTCTTCCGTATCGTATTCGTCTTCAATTTCACCCACGATAATTTCAAGGATATCTTCAATGGTGACTAGACCAGACACACCGCCATATTCATCTACAACAATGGCCATGTGATAGCGCTGCTGACGGAACTCTTTGAGCAAAACATCTACGCGTTTGCTTTCTGGGACAATAACCGCAGGGCGCAGAATATCGCGAAGGTTGAACTCTTTTTCCGCGTTAAATGCAAAAGCTAAAAGATCTTTTGCTAACAAAATACCTTCAATGTGGTCTTTATCTTCGCTGATAACGGGGAAACGGGAGTGAGCAGATTCAAGCATTACAGGTAAAAATTCTTCTACCTTTTGCTCTACATCGATGGTGGTCATTTGAGCGCGAGGGATCATGATATCCCTTACTCGCATTTCATTTACCCCAATAACCCCTTCGATCATTTCGCGGGTTTGTGGATCTATGATTTCGTTTTGTTCAGCATCAGTAATAACTGATACCAACTCTTCTTTACTTCTCGGCTCGCCAGAAATTGAATTTTTTAGTTTATCTAACCAACTCTTGCCTGATGAGCCGTTGGTAGAGTGAGGATTATCGTCGCTCATAATGTCCGTTTAATTGTTAGTTCAACGCCAACGTTAAAATGGTTCTTGCTGGTCGTCAATGTTTTATTGTTATTAAGTGTTAAAGTTCTTACATAACAAATGTTTATGGTGAATTGTTAATCGTTAGCCTCGTAGGGATTAGCAATGCCAAGGGTCGCAAGAATATCGATTTCTTTACCCTCCATTTCCTCGGCTTCCACATCATCAATATGGTCGTAACCCATTAAATGCAATAGCCCATGGACAGTCATGTGTGCATAGTGATCGCTCACTTTTTTTTGCTGCTCATTTGCCTCACGGCTAATCACGGGGGCGCAAATAACCAAATCGCCTAACAAGTTAATATCTATGCCTGGAGGTGCTTCAAAAGGAAACGACAAAACGTTCGTCGGTTTATTTTTTCCTCGGTATTCACGGTTAAGGCTCTGACTTTCTGCTTCATCAGTAAAGCGAATGGTCACTTCTTGCTCCGTTAACCCTTCGTACGTGAGCACGGCGTTAGCCCAAAGCTCAAGCTCTGAAGGTGAGGGAATGGCCGACAAAATAGCCTCGTCACCTTCAAACGCTTGCTGTACATCAATTATGGCGCTCACGATGCGTTGTCGTCTTTCGTTTGTGTCGCGTTATCGTCTTGCGAAGCCTGTTCACGTTGAAGTCGCAACGCTTCTTCTTTACGTGCTTTGCGAAGACGCTCTTGTTCAGCATCGTGCACTTCATAGGCTCTTACGATGCGCGCAACCACAGGGTGGCGGACCACGTCTTCAGCGTTAAAGAAGTTGAAAGAAATGTCATCCACTTCACTTAACACTTCAATAGCATGACGAAGACCTGATTTTGCACCGCGAGGTAAGTCTACCTGTGTGATGTCACCGGTGATCACCGCTTTTGAATTGAAGCCAATACGGGTTAAGAACATTTTCATTTGCTCTACCGTGGTGTTCTGGCTTTCATCCAGGATAATAAAGGCGTCGTTGAGTGTTCGACCGCGCATATAGGCCAGCGGTGCAACTTCAATGACGTTGCGTTCCATAAGCTTTTCTACTTTCTCGAAGCCCAACATTTCAAATAGGGCGTCGTAAAGCGGACGAAGGTAAGGGTCAACTTTTTGTGAAAGGTCGCCGGGTAAGAAACCGAGCTTTTCGCCCGCTTCTACCGCCGGGCGGGTAAGCAAGATACGGCGAATTTCTTGTCGCTCAAGAGCGTCCACAGCAGCAGCGACGGCTAGGTAGGTTTTACCCGTACCAGCAGGTCCAATACCAAACGTAATATCGTGGTTGACAATGTTCGCCACATATTGGGCTTGGTTAGGGTTACGCGGCTTAATCACACCGCGCTTGGTTTTAATATTCACTTCTTTGCCATAGCCGCCGGTTGCGTCTTTTTCGATGACGCGGGCTTCTTGAATGGCAAGATGAACTTGCTCGGCTTCTAGCTCGGGAATACGGCCCTTAATAGGCTGAGTTTCTATATAAAGAAGCTTAAGTAATTCGCTAGCACTTTTTATTTGCTGCGGTTCACCCAACACCTTGAATGCGTTATTGCGGTAGGTAATCTCTACGCCTAACCTGCGCTCAATTTGTTTAATGTTGTCATCAAAGGGGCCACATAAACTCGACAAACGTTTGCTATCTGCCGGTTCTAATTCAAATTCGTTACTAACCAATGTACTCAAGCTACTTTTTTCCTCGCTATAAAATGTGTTTAGGCTGGGTTAAATTGACCCACGCCAAGCTCATCGGGCAAGTCTGCCTGATGCTTTGCCATGATAGATTGGGGCGAAACGGCAACACGCAAGCCCATTTCGCTCTCTCTGCGCACAACTTCACCACGTAGTGAGTTAGTGAATACGTCAGTGATGTTCACGTCAACGAATTCGCCAATCATGTCAGGCGTACCTTCAAAGTTCACTACACGGTTATTTTCAGTACGTCCCGAGAGCTCCATTGGGTTTTTCTTTGACGGACCTTCAACCAAAATACGCTGCTCTGTACCAACCATGTGACGAGCAATACGAAGGGCCTGTTGCGTAATACGCTGCTGTAGTAGGTGAAGACGTTGCTTCTTAGTTTCTTCACTTACGTCATCTACTGCGTCGGCAGCAGGCGTACCCGGGCGAGCACTGTAAATAAAGCTGAAGCTAAGGTCGTAATCGACTGCCTGAATCAAATCCATGGTGGCTTCAAAGTCGGCATCTGTTTCACCTGGGAAACCAATAATGAAGTCACTCGACAAACTAATGTTCGGGCGAATTTTCTTCAGCTTACGCATTTTAGATTTGTATTCGATTGCTGTATGGCCACGCTTCATCAAGTTCAATATACGGTCAGAGCCGCTTTGAACAGGCAAATGTAGGTGGTCTACTAACTCCGGAATAGACGCGTATGCTTCTATAATGTCATCAGTAAATTCAACCGGGTGTGAGGTGGTGTAACGAATTCTGTCGATACCGTCGATGGCCGCTACCAATTCAAGCAGCTCAGAGAAACGACAAATTGTACCGTCGTAATTTTCACCGCGATACGCGTTAACGTTTTGACCTAGAAGATTTACTTCACGCACGCCTTGACCTGCAAGCTGAGCGATTTCAAGCAATACGTCGTCAACAGGACGGCTTACTTCTTCACCGCGGGTGTAAGGCACAACACAGAATGTGCAGTATTTTGAACAGCCTTCCATGATTGAAACGAACGCCGTTGGACCTTCAGCACGTGGTTCAGGCAAACGGTCAAATTTTTCAATTTCCGGGAAGCTAACGTCAATGACTGACTTTGCGCCGCCCTGAAGCTGATTGATCATTTCAGGCAAGCGGTGCAGTGTTTGTGGACCAAATACTAAGTCTACGAAAGGCGCGCGCTGACGAATAGTATCGCCCTCTTGAGAGGCTACACAGCCGCCCACACCGATAATAAGTTCAGGTTTATCTTGCTTAAGTGTTTTCCAACGTCCCAGCTGGTGGAACACCTTTTCCTGTGCTTTTTCACGAATTGAGCATGTGTTAAGCAAAATAACATCGGCTTCTTCAGCACTTTCTGCAGCACTGTAGCCATGCGTTGAGTCTAGTAAGTCTGCCATTTTCTCCGAGTCGTACTCGTTCATTTGGCAGCCCCAGGTTTTGATATACAGCTTTTTAGTCATAACAACTATTCGATAACCTGTTAGTGTTCCTGTAAGTGAGAGCAGTTTCACCGTTGTTTAGAAAAGGTGGCTGCCAGAATGTTATTTTACGTAAGGCGCTTAAATCACCACGTAAAAAACACTGATAATGTCAGTTACAGGAAGATGTTCAAAATAGCCGCATATTTTACCTGTTATGCAAGCATATTCCCAGTATCTTGAGACGATTCGTTAAGAATTGATCTAGGGCAAGCCAGTTCTACGTTTTACTTCACAGCGCTTTGTGTTTTAAGACATAATGCAACTGCGTGTTTTAAGGAGAATTAATGGTCGATTTTTGTATAAATGGCGGCGGTATGGTCGGTGCGGCGCTTGCGTTGGGGCTTGCTCAACAGCAGTTTAGAGTAGCGGTAATAGAGCCGTATTTACCGGAACCTTTTAACCCCGAGAAGGGGCCAGACTTAAGGGTTTCAGCTATCAGCGAAGCATCGGTGACTCTACTAAAAGCCCTTGGCGCATGGGACCACATTGCCGCCATGCGCGTAAAACCATACACTGGTCTTAGCGTGTGGGACGACCCAGCCCATCGAACAGACTTTACCGCACAAAGTATCGACATGCCCCAATTAGGCTTTTTTGTGGAAAACCGATTATTGCAACTGGGGTGCCACCACGCATTAAAGCAGTTTGACAATGTTGAGCTCATTACCGGACAAACGGTGCAAGATATTCACTTAACGAATACGGCTAAGGTCAGTCTTTCGAATGGCAGAACCATTGAAGCCAAATGGCTTGTTGGCGCAGATGGTGCAAACTCTCAGGTAAGAAAGGCGGCGGGCATTGGCACCACAGGTTGGCAATATGCGCAGCAGGCGATGGGGATCACTATAAAGATGGAGAACGCCGTTGAACCTGTAACCTGGCAGCAGTTTACATCGAGTGGCCCTAAAGCCTTTTTACCTATGTTTGATAACTTCGCTTCGCTGGTTTGGTATGACTCGCCTGACGAACTCAAACGGATTAAAAGTTTAAAAGCGAGCCAACTTGAAAGTGAAATTCTTAAAACGTTTCCAGACGAATTGACCAGAAATGGCAATCGCTTTTCGGTTATTGATAAAGCGATTTTTCCGCTTACCCGTTCTCATGCCAATCACTATGTGAAAGGCTGTTGTGCGTTAGTTGGTGATGCAGCACACACTATTAATCCGCTTGCCGGACAGGGGGTTAATTTAGGTTTTAAAGATGTAGAAACCTTTCTTTCTGTGTGTACTGAATTCAAGCCATTCGGTAGCGACAACGCATTGTCGCTAACCGATAAAGTATTTTCTCAAAGGCTTATCAGCAATTATGAAAAGCCACGAAAGCGAGATAATTTGGTGATGATGACGGCAATGGATGGGTTTTATACCTTGTTTAGCAATGACGTTGCCCCCATAAAATGGATAAGAAACCAGCTTCTTTCTGTGGCGCAGCGCATAGAGCCTGCTAAACAAGAAGTGCTCAAATATGCGATAGGGTTACGATAATGGAAGTGTTAATTTTACTGGCGGTGTTATTTGGTGCGCTAGCATTGATTATACCGCTTATAGAACGCTCTAAAATGCGAATCAGTAATGAGGATGCTGCGAAATGGGCTAAGTGGATTTGGCCCTTAATGGGGATTTTGCTTATCGCCCAGTTGTTGCGGTTACTGTTCTCTTAGCTGCTGCTTAGGTTTAAAAAGTCACAAAATCTAGCCACTTGCCGAACTCAAATCAATTCACTTTTTCAAAGGTTCAAAGGAATGACCGTACAATTTTCGCAAGGGTTCTCCAATCAATGTTCGTGGGTTAATCTAAAAGGCTATAGCCTTTATTATATTTGGCAAGGGCATCCAGCAGACGAAGGCGAAAAACACTTTTATCAGTTGAAGAGTAAACCTGACCCTGAAAAGGTTGAGGTGATGTCTGCCTGCTGGGATGGCTATGCAGGCAGTTACCAGTTAAGTGCTGAAGGAAGTCTTGTTCTCATTCGGTTTCATTACTTCCTCCCCAACGGGTTAGGGGAGTCCGATGCCTTACTTGAGGAGTTACACGGCGACTTTTACTTAGAATTTAGAACCCACTTTGAAGGCGATCAGCTATATGTACCGTTTGCTGATGGTAGAGTGACTGTTGACCAGGAACAGTGGGTTGAGGTAAAGCGAGCCTACGTTAATGT
This sequence comes from Alteromonas marina, assembly GCF_000808575.1. GTDB lineage: Bacteria > Pseudomonadota > Gammaproteobacteria > Enterobacterales > Alteromonadaceae > Alteromonas > Alteromonas marina_A. The sequence goes on along the minus strand of NZ_JWLW01000001.1, from coordinate 112,132 downwards.
GAAAACGGACAAAAATGGTTTTTCCACTTGGATTAAACGGTTCATTCCGGACCGCTTGTTTAAGTAAATCAGGGCTCATCCAACTGGTTTCACGGCAATTTTCATGAAATGCACTGCGTCAGTTTTTGTAAGCCTTCATCTACATTAATGTGTTTGTTGTGGCCATTGTCCTTTCAAATCGATAATGACTTTGTCTATCATCTTAATAGTTGTTTGATTATCGTCTTGCAGTAAGGCAAACGCTCGTAAGCCAACGAACTGATTTTGAAGCCACTCTGCGGCTGTTGACGTTGGCGTATGTTCAGGCAGCTCACCTTTTTCGATACAGGTTTCAATAATATTTCTAAAACCAGCCTTGAGGGTTTGCATGCTCTCAAGTACAGCTTTTTTGGCAATATCACCAATGAGATCTAATTCTGCAATAGACTTAACCAGCAAGCACTGGCGCATGTAGCGTTGCTCGTCGGGGCCAGTTAATGCTGTTTCAAAAAAATGGTAAAGAGCATCTAAAGGTGATCGAGCTTCTGTGACTTGCTTTAAACGCTTTGCACTGTTGTCAGCATAATGCTCAACAACAAGTTTGAATAAGCCTTCTTTGCTTTGAAAGCGCGCATAAATACTACCCGGGCGCATATCCAATGCCTGCTGAATATCACGCATGCCAGCCGCCTGAAAGCCTCGTTGCCAAAAAAGCGTAGTGGCTTTTTCTATAATCTCATCGTGGTCATATCTCATCGCTGCATACCTTATACGTGAATGTTTTGAACATATGTTCAATTATCATGTGAACGATCGTTCAAGTAAACCTATTATTATTGGCATACGAGCTGTAAGTAGCGCAATGCGTTGCTTGCAGTTTTTGATCACATCAATAGGAGAGTGACATGAGCGATTTTACTTTACACACGAAAGAGAGTGCGCCAGAAGCAGCGAAGCCTTTACTTGATAATTCGCAAGCAGCATTTGGAATGATTCCAAATCTACATGCAGTAATGGCAGAAGCGCCGACTTTGCTTGAAGGCTATCAAGTGCTGCATAAACTAGCGCAAGAAACATCGTTCAATGCAGAAGAGTTAACGGTGGTTTGGCAGGCAGTGAATGTAGAGCACGCGTGTCATTACTGTGTTCCAGCGCATACGGGTATTGCTAAGAGTATGAAAGTGCGCGATGAACTAATTGAAGCGTTGCGAAACGATGAAACACTGTCTGAAAGCAAATTGAATACGCTTAAAGAAACTGTGCTGGCTGTAACTCGCGGGCGAGGTAATGTTGATAATGCGCAGCTTGACGCATTTTACAGTGCTGGATACAAGCATCAGCAATTGTTAGAAATAATACTTATATTGGCGCAAAAAGTGATGAGTAATTATACCAATCATTTGGCCGATACGCCTGTAGACGAACCTTTCAAAAAATTTGATTGGTCGCCTAAATAATCATTTGATAGCTCTTTTAAAACGGAAGCAAGGCTTCCGTTTTTTGTTGCTGGCTTAAACGCTTGCGAGCAATCTCGCAAAAACTGAATAGCAGTAAGCTACACAGTGTGTAGATAAAAAGCGCAAACAGCATTTTCCTATTCAAAATACGACTATTAAGACGCTAAGGGCAGCTGCGGGCTTAATTCTTCTACGGTTTCCATTGCAACTAACTCTTCGTATCCCTTTTGCTGCAACAGTGTTTTCAAATCGTCGCAATTACTGCATTTATTTTGTTTAGCGATAGCCACTGCTTCGATGAAACACGATAGGTGAGTTATAGATTGTGCTTGTGTCATGGTCTACTTCACTTTTGATTTTACGTAAGTTCGTTGCTTCCATTTTTATTGGAATTACTTTGGCTTAGCCTGAAGTCACTAATGTGACGCTAGCATTACGCTTTTATGAAAAATGAGGATGAAAAGTTCAGAATACCTTGAAATGTATATACATGGGATATACATTTAAAATTCGAATAATGTGGTAGTACTTGCAGATTGTCATTGAACGACATACTGCACGTATTGGTATTTGCAAGGATTTAAGGTGTCTGAAAAAAACAAAAAGAAGAAAAAGAATAGTCAGATGATTATTCGAATCAACGACGAAGAACGTGCCCAGTTTATCGCGTTATGCGAAGACCTAGACACTTCTGCTGCTCGTGAAGTTAGGCACTTTATTCGAGAATTCATTGCCAAACACGGCGATCAATAGCGGCTTTGCTAAACGTTATGTGAGTGAGGCGAACACTACAAATAAAGATAAGGATTTACATCATGGCTAAGAAAAAAGAGTTAAAAAAAGCGATTAAAGCAACTAAGGCGAAAATTTCTAAGCAAGAAGGTAAGCTGAAAAAGCTTAAGAAGAAGCTTAAAAAAGCATAAGTGCCTATTTGGCATTCCTTGGTGCAAAAATTAGTATGAAAGGCGCTCTGAAAGGAGCGCTTTTTTGTTTGATGTATTCTAGTTAAAACTACCTTTTGTGAAGGTGGCACCTTCCTACCGCCTATTCCACCAGTCCAATAGATGATTCCGTCGCTTCATCTTCAAAATTCTACCTGTCGTCGATATTGAGGATTTATTACAACTTTAGTATTGTGCGAGCGAATCTTTTTGTGATTTACTCAGCCTTCAAGCACCACGTGCTTTTCATCTCTAATAATAATAAGTCTGATCAGACAATCTGGCGTTTAGCAGTACCCCAACAATAGATAGAAAATATTGTATTTCAAAGCGTTTTTGATTCACGAAATACAAAACTACACACTTCGAAAAGTAAAATTTAAAAGAATTCAGGAACAACACCATGCAACAGGCAAAATTAAACGCTTCTGCTTTTAAGCTTTCCCTTATTGCTTCTGCGTTAGCAGGAATGCACTTTTCTACATCAACACTGGCACAAGAGCAAACGACGATTGATGAGCAAGATGTTGAGCAAATCCAAATTGTAGGTTCACGTCGCGTTGGTCGCACCATCAATGACTCCCCTGTACCTATCGATATTATCGATGCTTCATCTATAGAAGCAACGGGGCTCACTGAAACCAACATGATCTTAAACCAGTTACTGCCCAGCTTTAACTTCCCTCAGCCATCTATTACCGATGGCACCGACCACGTACGACCAGCGCAGCTGCGTGGTTTAGCACCAGACCATACGCTGGTATTAGTTAATGGTAAGCGTCGTCATACCTCTGCGCTTCTTAATTTAAATGGTTCAGTGGGGCGTGGCTCATCAGCGGTAGATTTAAACGCTATCCCGGCTAATGCGATTAAGCGTATTGAGGTGTTGCGTGACGGTGCTGCGGCTCAGTACGGCTCAGACGCCATTGCCGGTGTTATTAATATTGTTTTGAAAGATGCTGCCGAAGGCGGTGAAGTGTCGGCAACGTATGGTGCTAACGTTACAACAATGGACGGTGTGCCTAACCTTGAAGGTGTGAGTGTTGGCGCTGACGGTAATTTAGCATTCGTTGAAGGAAACGACAGAGACGTAACCGATGGACAAACCGTTACCCTTCGCGGAAACGTAGGCTTCGAATGGGGAGATGACGGCTTTGTTAACGTATCAGGTGAATACCGCGACCGTGGACAGGCGAACCGTTCGGACTACGACCAGCGAGAAAACTATGCGCGAGACGCGGACGGCAACCTAGACCCTCGTGAGCTTACGGTCAACCGCTACAATCACGTTTACGGAAATGGTGAGGTGGAAGATTACGCATTGTTCATAAACGCGGGCAAAGCCCTTACTGATAGCGTTGAGTTTTATACTACCGCAGGCTACAGCACCCGTGATTCGGTAGGCGGAGGCTTTTACCGTCGTGCTCAAGATTCACGAAACGTAGTTGAAATTTATCCAGACGGATTCCTACCTTCTATTCAAACTGACATAACCGATATGTCGCTGCTTGCTGGTATTAAGGGTTATGGCGATGTGTGGAATTACGACTTGTCCGTAACACATGGCGGTAATGAACTTGAATATGGTGTTATCAACACCCTAAACACGTCTTTAGGTCCAACGAGTCAAACTGAGTTTGATGCAGGTACGCTAGAATACAACACCACTATAGTGAATGCAGACGCGTCACGATTGGTTGATACGGGTTTGTTCTACAGTGAAATGAACTTCGCAATGGGTGCAGAATACCGTCACGAAAGCTACGAAATTACTGCAGGTGAAGAAAACTCCTATATTCAAGGTACCTTTGGACCTGGCGGCGTGGTGACTGACCCGGTAGACGGCCCGTTTGGAGCCGCTGGTTCCCAAGTATTCCCTGGCTTTACACCAGAATCTGCAGGTGAAAACAGCCGTCATAACTATAGCTTCTATGTGGATGTAGAGGCTGACGTGGTTGAGAATTGGAATGTTGCAGTGGCAGGGCGCTATGAAGATTATTCTGACTTCGGCAGCACGTTTAATTGGAAAATGTCTCACCGTGTAACTCTGAGTGATGCATTTGCACTTCGTGCGTCGGTATCAACCGGCTTTAGAGCGCCGTCTCTTCAGCAGCAATTCTTCACCTCTATCGCAACCGTATTTGTTGATGGCGAGCCAACTGAAACGGGGACTTTCGCACCATCTAGTGATGTTGCGCAAGCACTTGGTAGCCCGGGTCTAGACGCAGAAGAATCGAATAACTACAGTGCTGGTTTTACTTACTCGCCCACAGCCGACTTTAACTTAACGGTAGACTTCTACCGCATAGACATCGACGATCGAATTGTGTTGTCTAACAACCTTTCGGGTGATGCGATTGAAGCCTTGCTAGAAGGCACTGGAGCAAACCGTGCACGCTTCTTCTTAAACGCAATCAATTCGCGTACAGAAGGTGTGGACATTGTATCTACTTACACTTTGAATACATCTGACTATGGTGCGTTTAACTTTAATGCCGGAATGAACTTCAATGACAACGAAGTAACCGACATTTTAGATGCGCCTGACGTGCTGCAAAACGCTGGTTTCGACCAAGACAATCTGTTCAGTGATGTTGAGCTTCGTCGCTTTGAAACCAGTTCACCTGATAGCAAGTTGAATCTTGGCGTAACGTGGAATTATGACCGCTACACAACAACCTTACGCACTACTCGTTATGGTGAAGTGGAAGACCCATCGTCAGTTGAAGCACGCAATGAAATCATTCCATCAGAGTGGATCACAGACCTAGACGTTCGCATTGCGTTAACAGAAGGACTTACCGTTTCTGTTGGTGCTAACAATTTGTTTGATGTGTACCCAGAAACAACCCGTGAACTTGTGGATGATGTAACCACGTTCTCGCGCCTGTTCCCGTATTCAGGCTTCTCGCCTTACGGTTTCACTGGACGTTTTGTTTATGGAAAAGTTTCGTATAGCTTCTAAATAGCATCGGTTCTTGAGTGCTGAAAGCCAGTTGATTAATAATCAACTGGCTTTTTTGTACCTGTTACTTATTCATTTTTCTCAAAGCTAACCGCACAGCGATGTTCGTTTAAAAGCGCAAAGTCTTCTTTGGGAATAAAGGCGTCGTAATCACGTTGCAGCTTAACTTGTGCTTCCTTGCGAATTTTAATGCGGCGTATAGCCGTTACGAAATTGCGCATTTCATGGTGAGTAGATAACTCTAGCTCAGGTACTGAAACAGGTGTACCGCTATCATCTTTGGCAACCATGGTAAAAAAGCTGTTGTTGGTATGCTTGACCTCATTGGTTTTGATATTTTCCGTAGTGACTTTAATCCCTACTACCAAGGATGTGTTTCCGACATAATGAACGGTAGCATCGAGGTGAAGTAAGTCACCCACTTCAACGGGCTGTAAAAACTCAACGCCATCCACAGTTACCGTAACACAGTAGGCACCTGCGTGTTTACTTGCACATGCGTAGGCAACTTTATCCATTAAAGATAAGATAACGCCACCATGCACCTTACCGCCAAAGTTAGCAAAAGAAGGCACCATTAATTCAGTCAGTCTTGTTCTAGAAAAAGCGACACTACGTGCAGTCATAAACAACCTTTAATTTTTAGCTCTTGAAAAGCGCCGGGTAAGCGTTCATATCAGTATTAAATTACCCTACCACAAATTTTAAGGAATGGTTTTGTCACAAACGCACTTTTATCAGCCAAAAGAAGGTCATGGCTTGGCTCACGACCCGTTTAACGCGATCATTGCGCCACGTCCTATTGGCTGGATTTCTACAAAATCAAAAGCGGGCGTATTAAATCTGGCCCCTTACAGCTTTTTCAATGCGTTGAACTATACTCCACCAATTATCGGCTTTTCAGTAGTAGGCAGTAAGAAAGATTCACTGGTAAACGTACAGGAAACGGGTGAGTTTTGCTGGAATCTAGTATCGGAAGACTTGGTTGACGCGATGAATACAACAAGCAAACCGTTGGCACCAGAAGAAAGTGAGTTCGACCATGCAGGGCTGCAAACTGTAGAAAGTGAAGTGGTAAGCGTTCCCCGCGTAAAAGCGAGTAAGGTAAGCATGGAGTGTCAGCTTACCGATGTGGTACAGCTAAAGTCAGCCTCAGGTGATGAAGTAAATAGCTGGTTTATTATGGGTGAAGTAGTGGGTGTACATATCGATAAGTCGCTCATAGAAAACGGCGTTTACAGCACGCTGAAAAGTGCGCCAGTTACCCGTGGTGGCGGACGAGGCGATTACTACACTATATCCCGAGAAAACTTTTTCGAAATGCTAAGACCAGAGGGATAGAGCTGGCGATGCTATCTCGATAGATTATTGAGGTCTTCTTGTAAGGCCTCTATTTGTTCTAGTACGGCTAAAAATTTATTTCCAAACTCTGTTACTTGGTATTCAACCCGAGGCGGGAGCTCGTGATACACCGTTTTTTTCAGAATACCAAATTCCGTGTTCTTCTTCAGGCATTGATTTAATACTTTGGTGCTTAGTCCGTCTACAGTACGCACCATTTCACCGGGGCGGTTAATGCCATTTGCCAAGAGTTGGTAAACGGTAAGCGACCATTTACAGCCGTAAATCGTCTCTACCATGCGCGCGCTTTCTTGAGGTGGTATTTTCCGCTCGATTTGTTTTTCTTTAAAATTCATAAAGATGTACCTAAAAGTACTTACTGAACCAAATTATACTTACTATTCATGGAGTTATCTAAGGCGTAAGGTTATCACGAATTGAAAACAGTGAGGGAATTTAAAATGTCACTTTTAAATGATTTTTGTGAAAACCGTAACGCGTTAATTGTAGGCGGTTCAAGCGGTATAGGTCTTGCCACCGCTAAGTTATTGGCGAATGAAGGTGTTAACGTTGTGCTTGTGGGCAAGAATGGTTCCAAACTGGAAGAAGCAGTGAAAGCGGTAAGTACATTCACAAATGTTTCAACCATTAGCATAAACGCTATCCAAGTTGACTTATATAAGCCTGCAGACGTACAAAAATTAATAAAGTATGTAGAAGATGCAGCTATACCTTTTCATTACTTAATAAATGCTGCAGGGTATTTTAACCCTAAGCCATTTTTACAGCATACATGCGAGGATTATGATGTTTATCATGATTTGAATAAAAGCCTATTTTTCATCACCCAAGCGGTAGCCAAAAGAATGTCTCAGCACAGTGTTGGCAGTATTGTTAATGTTGGTTCTATGTGGGCCAAGCAGGCCGTTAAGGCGACTCCTTCGTCTGCTTACTCCATGGCAAAAGCAGCGCTGCATTCACTTACTCAGCATCTGGCCATGGAACTTGCCGACGATGGCATACGTGTAAATGCAGTATCGCCAGCGGTAGTTAAAACACCTATTTACAATGCGTTCGTTCCAGAAGAGCAAACCGATGAAGTATTGGAAGGTTTCAATGCGTTTCATCCGATAGGACGTATAGGAACTCCAGAAGACGTGGCACATGGCATCCTTTATCTGTTATCAGAAAGAGCTAATTGGACTACCGGTACCGTATTAGATATTGATGGTGGTGTAATGGCAGGTAGGAACTAATAAATAGGACGTATCATTATCTTGCTTTGTCTTCATTCTAATAACACGAAGCGAGATGATGTATACGTTTATTCGGTAACAATTGCTTGCTCTAAATAAAACGAGATTATCAATGATGCTTAATATGAACTTTGATGAACGCCTAGCGATCAATACGCAAATGCAAGAGTGGCAGGCGTCACCGTCTTCTACGGTATGGCGGAAGCCTTTAGAGCGTGAAGCAAAAGAGTCAGGTCATACAACTAGCGTTGTAAAGTACGAAGCAGGCGCGAGTTTTAAGCAGCACAGTCATCCCTATGGTGAAGAAATTCTAGTGCTTGAAGGTGTGTTTTCCGATGAACACGGTGATTACCCTGCAGGCACTTATTTGCGCAATCCTCCAGGCAGTAAACACAGCCCGTTCAGTAAAGAAGGCTGTGTTATTTTAGTGAAGCTGAATCAGTTTGATAAACGCGATTTGGCTGAGGTTAGGGTGAACACTAACACGGCAGAATGGCTGCAAGGGCAGGGCGGTTTAAAAGTGATGCCGCTACACAACTTTGAGCATGAACATGTAGCGCTAGTTAAGTGGCCAGTTGGTGAGGTATTTAAACCTCACAAGCATTTTGGTGGCGAAGAGATTTTTGTACTGTCGGGTACGTTTAAAGATGAACATGGTGAATATCCAAAAGGTACATGGATAAGAAGCCCACACATGAGCCAGCATCATCCCTACGTTGATGAAGAAACGGTGATTTGGGTTAAAACGGGACACTTGCCAGTGGCGTTGTAGGCCGCTATTAAGTTTGTTGCAGGTAAACCAAAACCAGCGGTTTACTTGCGGTCAATTGTTACAAGCGAAAAAGGCTAACCCGAGGTTAGCCTTTCTTTTTCTAAAACTTACGCCAGAACTTACTTGGTCAAAGTTAGCGTGGAAACACCTAACTTTAAAACACTAACCTAGTAAAAGCCGGGCTTAATCCCAAACACCATCTTCAGACCTACCTTGAATTTCACAATCGCCAACTTTGTATTCCACCCTTTCGCCACTGTCTTTTTTCTTAAAGTAGTCTTTACTGATAGATACGATGGTTGGGGTCATCCACACAATAGCGATAATATTTATAACCGTCATTAGGCCTAACGCCATATCGGCCATTGCCCATACTTGAGGTAGTGCCGCCTGTGCGCCCCAGTAAATCATGCCTAAGTAACCAATCGTGTAAACCGCACGACCTATTTTATTATCTAGCTTGAACATGTGTAGGTTACTTTCACCATACGCGTAGTTTGCTACCACAGACGTAAACGCAAACAAACTGATAGCGGCTGCCACGAAGTCAGTACCGCCTTCGCCTAAATGACTGCTCATGGCATCTTGGGTTAAGCGTATGCCTTCCATTTGATCAGAGCTTGAACCGCCAGCAAGTAAAATGATAAAGGCAGTAGACGTACACAGGACGAGAGTATCTAAGAAAACACCTAGCATCTGAATGTAACCCTGTGATACTGGGTGATTCGGGTTTGGAACCGCACTCGCTGCTGCGTGCGGTACAGAGCCGCTGCCCGCTTCGTTTGAATAAAGGCCACGCTGAATACCATTTTTAATCGCAGCCCCTAGTGCACCAGCGCCAGCTTCTTGTAAACCAAATGCCGACTTCACAATATCGAGCAACATGGCTGGCAGCTCAGAAATATTGATAAAGGTTATAGCTAGTGCCACAAGCACGTAGCCGATTCCCATAAATGGCACAACAAACTCGGCAAAGCGGGCAATGCCTCTAAGCCCACCAATAACAATTAACGCTGCAAGTGCGATAATAGCTAAGCCCACGTATTCGCTAGGAAACGAGTATGCGTTGTTTAATGCATCGGTAATGGTGTTGGCTTGAACGGCGCTAAACACAAAGCCGTAGCCAAAAAATAAACATAAAGAAAATGCGACCGCAAGCCAGGTTTTGTTCAAACCCTGCTTGATATAATAAGCTGGGCCACCACGAAACTCACCGTTTTCGTCACGGACCTTGTATAGCTGACCTAGTACACTTTCGGCAAAGCCAGTGGCCATACCTAAAAGGGCAATCATCCACATCCAAAAAATAGCGCCAGAGCCACCTAGCGATATAGCAACCGCTACGCCCGCTAAGTTACCCGTGCCTACACGCGCCGATAAGCTGGTACATAATGCTTGGAATGAACTGATCCCATCCTTAGTAGAAGTGTTACTGCCCTTTAATAGGCTGAACATATGGCCGAAGTGCCTAAGCTGCACACCGCCAAGTTTAACGGTAAACCAAATACCACATGCAAGCAGCATAATGATAAGTACCTGACCGTCTCCCCAAAGAATATTGTTAACTAATGAAACGAATTCGTTTATCACGCACTTTCCTTCGTTATTGTTTTAATTATTGCTCGGCGTGTAGAAATGAACTGAACATGACAGGTGCGTTGTCAGAACAAACGCTTCGGCTTAAGCAAACTCGTATTTGCTAAACCTTAGAATAAGCCGAGCTATATCGATAAAAAACCAATACTAGCACGACAATTAAATGATTGGACAATGAAAACGTGCTGAAGCTATGACGATTTATGCTCGCATATAGCAAATTTATTCAATCACGGGTAAGGGGAAAGCGTTTGTAGTACAGAAAATGAGTACAAACGAAAAAGCCGCTCAAAAGAGCGGCTTTTTCAAGAATATGGCTGGGGTAACAGGACTCGAACCTATGAATGGCGGGATCAAAACCCGCTGCCTTACCAACTTGGCTATACCCCAATATTGGTGCGGAAGGAGAGACTTGAACTCTCACGCCGTGAAGCACTGGAACCTAAATCCAGCGTGTCTACCAATTCCACCACTTCCGCAATGTAGACTTCCAATTAAGGAATAAGTAAAAGTTGGTGGCTACGGCGAGATTCGAACTTGCGACCCCATCATTATGAGTGATGTGCTCTAACCAACTGAGCTACGTAGCCTAAACTTTTATCTTCAATAAAAAGCCGCTCAATGAGCGGCTTCTCAAGAATTTGGCTGGGGTAACAGGACTCGAACCTATGAATGGCGGGATCAAAACCCGCTGCCTTACCAACTTGGCTATACCCCAAATGGTGCGGAAGGAGAGACTTGAACTCTCACGCCGTGAAGCACTGGAACCTAAATCCAGCGTGTCTACCAATTCCACCACTTCCGCGTAGACGCTAGCTATAATAGTCATTCAAAAAGAATGGCTGGGGTAACAGGACTCGAACCTATGAATGGCGGGATCAAAACCCGCTGCCTTACCAACTTGGCTATACCCCAGTCGTGGTGCGGAAGGAGAGACTTGAACTCTCACGCCGTGAAGCACTGGAACCTAAATCCAGCGTGTCTACCAATTCCACCACTTCCGCGCAGCTAGACTTTCCTAAAAGAGATAAGTGAGAATTGGTGGCTACGGCGAGATTCGAACTTGCGACCCCATCATTATGAGTGATGTGCTCTAACCAACTGAGCTACGTAGCCTTGCTATTCTCTTCCCTCTCAGGAAGTGGCGCGTATTATGCGTATATGACTGGCAACCGTCAACCCCTTTTTTACTAACTTTTTTTAAATGCTCATTAAGTGTGCGCATTAGGGCGAAATACGTGCAAAAAGCCGTGAAATTGAACAACTTGCACGAAATAAGTTAGCTATTTACCACGCTTTGTCACTGGTTTTTGTTTGGTAATAACATACGTCAATAGGGCGTGGGCCATACGTATTGTCATGAAAAAACGGGTTATCTAAGTTTCTTCCCGTGTTTGCCCGTTTTTTATATTCTTCATGAAGCGGTGTTTGCAGAAAATAAGGTGTAACGTTGTTTGCATGCACAAAAGCCTGCTTAATTTTGCTTTCTTGCGTTATGTCATCTAGAACGCCACCTCTGTCCATATTTCCTCGCGGCAACTTTTGAAGTACATCCATACCTTGCAGTACGCGACCAACGACCGACATATTTCTGTCTAAGTGCCGTGGTGCTTGCCCAATCACAATGTAAAACTCCGTACTGGCCGTATCTTTCTCGCTATTGCGAGCAAATGCCACAACACCAGGGCAGTGAAGTCCCCACATTTCTTTACGGCTTTTATCAATGCCTACTGGAAAACCGTCTAAAAAGCCGGTGTTAGGCGCAAACATATCCTTGTTCTCAACTACGCTCACATTGCTATTGAGCGGTTGCGTAAATTCAGCGTTGATTGGTTGAAGCAGAGTCGGTGGGAATTGTGAAGCGTCATGAGTATCGTTACTGCCTGCCTGTGCCACAAACCCGTCTACTACACGATAAAATGCTTGTTCGTTATAAAAGCCTGCGTCTATTAAACTTTTAAACCTGGCCACATGTTTGGGTGCAAGGGTAGGGTGAAGCGCAATAACTACATCGCCATATGCAGTTTTAAACGTCACAGTATTACTCTGAGGTACCTGATACCAACTGGCGGTGTTACTCGCTATTGCTGGTGTCTTTTCAACAGCGTCGCTATTGATTTGTGAATTCACTGGGGTAGCTTGAGGTTCACTGGCAAAAGAAAAATTAGCAAGGCTTAACAAGCACAACGCTTTAATAGAGGTTCTTAATACAGAAAACCGTTTGGCGTGCTGTGATTTGCCGCAATTCAAACTAGAAGAGTGCGATGAAGTAAAATGATTAAAAGTCATTGCAAAGGCCGTTAGTTTTTTACTAGTTATATCAGGCCTATGTGCGCTTCACAATTATTCGCAAGAAACAAAAAAGCCACCTTGCGGTGGCTTTCGTAAACAGTGCTAATTTCTACTTTAGAAATTACACGTTAAAGCGGAAGTGAATAACGTCACCGTCTTTAACAATATAGTCTTTACCTTCTAAACGCCATTTACCTGCGTCTTTCGCACCTTGCTCGCCGTTGAACTCAACGAAGTGATCGTAGCCAACGATTTCAGCGCGAATAAAGCCTTTTTCGAAGTCGGTGTGAATTTTACCTGCCGCTTGCGGTGCAGTTGAGCCTTCAGGGAAGGTCCACGCACGCACTTCTTTTACGCCCGCAGTAAAATAGGTTTGTAGCGTAAGTAGGCTGTAACCCGCACGAATTACGCGGTTAAGACCAGGTTCTTCTAGACCCATGTCTTGCATAAACTCTTCGCGTTCGTCGTCTTCAAGCTCAGCAATATCAGACTCGATTGCCGCGCACACTGCAACTACAGTGGCATTTTCGCCTGCTGCAATTTCTTTAACCTGATCAAGGTACGGGTTGTTTTCAAAACCGTCTTCATTCACGTTTGCAATGTACATGGTTGGCTTAAGGGTAAGCATGTTCATGTAGCTGATTGCCGCAAGCTCTTCTTTAGTCAGCTCAAGTGAACGTAGTAACAAGCCTTCGTCTAGGTGCGGCTTAATCTTCTCAAGCACTTTCATTTCGTACTTGGCATCAGCATCGCCACCTTTTGCGCGCTTAGCAACACGGTGAAGTGCTTTTTCTGTTGTTTCTAAGTCGGCAAGTGCAAGCTCGGTGTTGATAACATCGATATCGTCTTTAGGGCTAACGCGACCTGCAACGTGAACAATGTTTTCATCATCAAAACAGCGTACTACGTGACCAATAGCGTCAGTCTCACGGATGTTAGCAAGGAATTTGTTTCCTAAACCTTCACCTTTAGAAGCACCTTCAACCAAGCCAGCAATATCTACGAATTCCATGGTAGTAGGAATAACGCGCTGAGGTTTTACGATTTCAGCCAACTTGTCCAAACGAAGATCTGGCACAGGAACAACACCTGTGTTTGGCTCGATAGTACAAAACGGGAAGTTTGCCGCTTCAATACCTGCTTTAGTTAATGCATTGAAAAGTGTTGATTTACCTACGTTTGGTAGGCCAACAATACCGCATTTAAAACCCATGGTATGGATCCTTAGTTTGGAAAAGTGATAACTGGCTAGGTTTACCCTTTGTGCGAGTGTAACCTGTTTTGTGCTTGCTTAAGGTCTTCTTTCAGCAAAATTTCTGTACAGCGTACCGCTTCATCGATAGCACTTTCAATGGCTGCTTTTTCTTCTGCTGGTGGTTTTCCAAGAACATGGCCGGTAACGCGGCTTTTATGACCTGGATGACCAATACCTATGCGCAAACGCAAAAAATTCTTGTTGTTACCCATTTTAGCCACAATGTCACGTACGCCGTTTTGACTAGAGCTTCCACCCACTTTGTATTTTGCAACACCTGGGGGTAAATCTAATTCGTCAAACGCTACTAATATTTGTTCTGGTTCTATACGGTAAAAGTTAGCCAGTGCTGCTACGGCTTGTCCACTTTTATTCATAAAGGTAGTGGGGTAGAGCAAACGGATATCTTTGCCTGCAATGGTAATGCGAGCAGTTTTACCGAAGAATTTGGTTTCTGGTTTTAGCGGGGCGTTGTAGGCGTCGGCAAGTTGGTTAAGAAACCATTCACCGGCATTGTGTCGGGTATTTTCATATTCGGGGCCTGGATTACCCAGACCCACGATAAGGCGGATATCAGCCAAGAGGATTATTCCTCAGAAGCTGCTTCTTCGCCGTCTTCTTCTGCTTCAGCCGCTTTAGGAGCAGGCTTAACAGTTACAACCGCTAGGTCGTGAGCTTCGTCGTTCTTCGCAAGTTCTACTGAAGCAACGCCAGCTGGAAGAGTTAGGTCAGAAAGGTGTAGCGTTTGACCCATTTCAACACCAGCCATGTCTACTTCGATGAACTCAGGAAGGTTCTTAGGTAGACAAGTAACTTCGATTTCAGTTACGTGGTGCTCAGCAATACCGCCAGCTTTAACAGCAGCAGATTTCTCTTCATTTACGAAGTGAAGTGGTACGTTAGTGTGAACGTCTTGACCAGCGATTACACGTTGGAAGTCAATGTGTGTGATCTTTGGCTTGAACGGGTGACGTTGCATATCTTTAACTAGAACTTCAACAACTTTACCGTCAAGGTTAATCTCAAGAACGTGAGAATAAAACGCTTCAAAGTCAGCTGAGTTGTTTACTTTGTTATGATCTAGTGTGATAGAAACTGGCGCTTCTTCACCACCGTAGATGATACCAGGTAGCTTATCTTCGCGACGTAGGCGGCGGCTCGCACCTTTCCCTAGGTCTGTACGAACAGAAGCGTCTAGTTTGAAATTTGCTTCAGACATTGTCTGTCTCCAAAAGTATAAGTCTAATGATGTGGATTTTTGCGACCAAAACCCACGGTAAAATGATGCAAATTACGTTTAAAAATAATTTCCTATGCGCAATAAAACACCAGCCCAAAATTCAAGGGTGGCGAATTCTAACACCACCTACCAAAACATACAATTACAAAGGCAGATAAAATATCCAACTAAGCAAATGTAAGTATTTGCGTTACTCACAATAAAAAAGCGCACCTTGGCGCGCTTCTATCATATTTATAGAAAAAAGCATTTTGTGAAGACTAACTTGACCGCTAATGTCTCTTTCCTATGGCTTCACAAGGTCAACAGGCCTTGGGAACATAGCAACTTTTCACACAGGCGTTTACTTCGTCAGCACCACTCTGTAATGGGCTTTACCTTCTCTTAATCGAGCAATAGCGTCATTCACGTCTTCAAACTTGAAGGTTTCGGTCACAGGTTCAATATTGTGGTGTGCGGCGAAATCTAGCATGGTCTTGATGGTTGCAGGGCTTCCTACTGGCGAGCCTGACACACTTTTCTGACCACCAATTAAGTTAAACGCACCAATATCTAGAGGTTCAAGGGTGGCGCCTACAAAGTGAAGTCGGCCTTTCGGAGCCAATGTAGATAGGTACAAGTTCCAGTCTAGCTTTACGTTGACTGTTGAAATAATTAAATCAAATCGACCGCGCGCTTTTTTAATTTCATCTTCATCACGGCTATTAATCGTATCTGACGCACCTAGCTCTAGCGCTTCCTTCTTTTTAGATTCGCTCGAAGTGAACGCTACTACCTTACATCCCCATGCATTTAAAAACTGCAGGGCGAGATGGCCCAGGCCGCCAATACCCACTACACCCACTTCACTGGTTGGGCTAATACCAAACTGGACAAGCGGGTTGAAAACGGTAATACCGCCGCAAAAAAGAGGGCCTGCCTTCGTGCTGTCGATAGCATCGGGAAGGGGAATAACGGCACGTGCTTGGGCGCGTACTTTATCTGCAAACCCACCGTGACGACCACCTATGGTCATCTTAGCATCAGCACACAGGTTATGATCGCCTTCTTCGCAAGTTCTACAACTATTACAGTAGCCTGAATGCCAGCCTAAACCGACACGCTGTCCCACCTTAAGTGACGTTACATGTTCACCTATTTGGCTAATTGTGCCGACAACCTCGTGACCAGGCACAAAGGGATATTCTGTCATGCCCCATTCATTATCGAGCATGCTTAGGTCGCTGTGGCAGATACCACAGCTTTCAACGTCTATTTCAACGTCATGTGAGCCAAGCTTACCGGGGTCGTATTGAAACTTTTCTAGTTTTCCGCCCGCTTCTTTAGCGGCATATGCATTTATCATCAATAACCGTCCTTTTAAGTGTTGAAGTGCAACATTCACGCGAAAGCAAAAACTCTATAATTGCTAAATCGCTAGCTTAATTACCTTTATCAGTAATTTACTACACGTGTAGCTACTTTCACGATCATTGTGTTTGCAGGTTATCAATGACTTTACTGGTATCGAGTACTTTAACGCTTGATACTTGAAGTACCGTACCGAATTGCGTAAAGGTCATCATGTCGGGTTTAGGCGTACCTTTAACTTCAACAATAAGGCCGTTCTTTTGATAGGTTTCATCTAAGCCATGTAGCGTATAACGTTCGCCGTTTTCAGCAATAAAAGCATAAAAACCGCCTTCGAGATCTTTATAAATAATACTGCCCTTCATAGTCATTTCACCTTTTGCATTATCTTCTCTTGCTTCAGCCTGGGTAACAGGTTCGGCTACCAGTTCCTTGGGCATAGAACTCTTATCATTAGCTTGAACTATGGAAGATTTTTCTTTCATCTCAGTTCCTTGTTTCTCGAGTTCTGCTTGCTTCACTGAGTCGTCATATCCAGAGCAGCCCGCTGTATTTAAAAGGGCAGTAATTACTGCAACAAGGCATAGTGTTTTTGTTTTCATTTTATGTCCTTCATAGTAGTTTTAACGCGCAACAATTCTTAACGTTAAACCTAAAATAGATGAAAAGAAAGTCACATTAACGTGTTGGAAAGTGGCAATAGAATATATCTAAGACGTAAAGAGAACGTATTTGGATTGATGTACTATGCAAGGGTACAGTTTGCTTTTTAAGAAAAAAGAAAGATAAAAAAAGAGCCGGCGCCACTTACATGGGCCAGCTCTTTGGTAGGAGTAACAATATTTAAATTTTAGTATTCAAACATTGCTGAAATAGACTCTTCGTTGCTGATGCGACGAATAGTCTCTGCAAGCATCTCAGATAAAGTAAGCTGTTTTACTTTTCCAATTTGCTTCATCTCTGCACTTAATGGGATAGAGTCGGTAACGATAATTTCATCAATAACAGACTCTTTAAGATTGTTAGCAGCGTTACCTGAAAAGATAGCGTGAGTTGCGTAAGCATAAACACGACGCGCGCCATGTGCTTTAAGTGCTTCGGCTGCTTTTGCAAGCGTACCGCCTGTATCAATCATGTCATCGACAATGATGCAGTCTCTGTCTTTTACATCACCAATGATGTTCATTACCTGAGCCACGTTCGCTTTAGGACGACGCTTATCGATAATGGCAAGGTCGGTGTCGTTAAGTAGTTTCGCAGTAGCACGTGCACGTACAACACCGCCAATGTCAGGAGAAACGACTACAGGGTCGGCAAAATCACGTCTTACCATGTCAGCAAGAAGGATAGGAGTACCGAATGCGTTATCCACCGGAACATCAAAGAAACCTTGAATCTGTTCGGCGTGTAGGTCGATAGTAAGTACGCGGTCAACACCAACGTTAGACAGGAAGTCAGCCACTACTTTCGCAGTAATTGGCACCCTAGCTGAACGAACACGACGGTCTTGGCGTGCATAACCAAAGTAAGGAATTACTGCTGTAATACGACCAGCTGATGCGCGACGTAGTGCGTCGATCATCACAATAAGTTCCATAAGGTTATCGTTAGTAGGCGCACACGTAGACTGGATAATAAAAACGTCCGAGCCACGGACGTTTTCATGAATTTCTACGCTGATTTCACCGTCACTGAAACGGCCAACTTTGGCATTTCCAAGTTTGGTGTAGAGGCGATCGGCAACTTTCTGGGCAAGTTCTGGTACGGCATTACCTGCAAAGAGCTTCATATCTGGCACAAGTGGTTCCTCAGTGCGTTGATAAAAGAGGTTTGGCTGGGGTAGCAGGACTCGAACCTACGAATGGCGGGATCAAAACCCGCTGCCTTACCAACTTGGCTATACCCCAATTTTTAAGTTCTTGTCCGATGTGGCGTACACGCTATCTTTGTTGTTCTAATTTGTCTAATAGTGGTGAGCGATTCACACCTTTTGCGACAAAACTCTGCCAAGCTTCAGGCATTTGAGCCCTAACTTGTTCGGCTAAAGTGTAGTCAGAAAAAGTGGCAAACACGCATGCACCTGTGCCCGTCATTCGCGACGGTGCGTAGTGTACCAACCACTGTAATAATTTTGCAACTTCAGGATAGCGATTCGCGACTAATTGCTGACAATCATTCCAAGTTTTTTCAAATTTATAGTCTTCCCAACGTATCGCTGGTGTATTTCTGGGCAAATCCGGCGAGGTGAACACTTCGGCTGTGCTGACATGAACATTTGGGTTCGCTACTAAAAAATACTGTTCTTGTTGCGGAGCTGGCGTTATCTCTTCTCCAACGCCTCCTGCAAATGCCGTTAGACCTCGCACAAAAATAGGTACGTCAGCGCCTAAAGACAACCCAAGCTCAGCCAGTTCATCTTCACTTAGCCCTGTGTTCCAAAGGTGATTAAGCGCCACTAACGTGGTTGCGGCATTCGAAGAACCCCCGCCAATACCGCCCCCCATAGGAAGGCGCTTGTCTAACGAAATAACGGCACCTTTATTACATTTTGTTTTTGTTGCCAGCAGTCGCGCTGCTTTTACAATTAAATTGTCATCGTCTGGTACCCCATCCAGTGGTGTTTCCATGCGTATGGTTGTGTCGTCTGTGCTTATGTCAAAGGCGAGTGCATCGCCGTAATCCAGCATTTGAAACAGGCTTTGGAGCTGGTGATAGCCGTTGTCGTAGCGGCCAAGAATATGTAAGAAAAGATTTAGTTTAGCGGGGGAAGGCCACCAATCTTTTTGTTTAGAAACAAATGAGTTCACTACAGAGTCCACTGATAAATTTTAATTTTAAGCTGAGTTTGAGGCATATCCGGCGTTTCGTTTTGAGTAAGCGTTATGCTGTGAGGCAGCCATACAGATGTGCCATCACCTAGCTCAACACTACCGTAGTTACCGTAAGCAACTTGCCAATTTCGACATCCTTGGCAATAGCTTTCAAGGGTATCAACCAACCCTAATTCGGTAAGGGTGAATTTATCACCGTCCAGCGGTAGTCCTTTTACCCAAGACAACAGTGATTTCACCGGAATTATCATTCCCGTAATCTGATAAATAAGTGGCTCTGGTAGAGCATCTACATACGTTTCGCCGTCAGCCTCTAATACTGACTGCTGCTGGGTAACATTAAGGTTAACCAGACTTACCCCTAAAAAATTGGTTAATCGAAAATCAAAATCACCGGAATCGTTTTTCCAGACTAAATTAAGGCTGGCCGCTTCCTTACCTTGGCGAAATGCAATTTTTCCGCGCATTTGCCACTGGTGAACTTCAGCAACCTTTTCAAGTTGAGCCGTAAGGTTTACCGCGTTTTCTGGGCCTTTGGGAGCGGTTGTACATGCACTTAATATAAAGCAAAAGGTCAACAGTAGGGTAGTTAAGCGAATCATTAAGGCGTGTTACCTGTATAAAAATAAAACATATTTAGCTGTGACATTATGGGAACACAGTTTCACCAACACTTTCAATCATTTTGGGTTTTTCGTACAATGCCGCTCCGACGTTGCCAGCACAGATTTTAATGACTTTACTCGCCCTCGGTATTAACCACAAAACAGCACCAGTAGCACTTCGTGAAAAAGTGGCCTTTACACCAGATTCTCTGGTGGAAGCGCTTGCGAGTTTAAAAAAGCTGGAAGGGGTAGATGAGTCTGTCATTGTATCGACCTGTAACCGCACTGAGTTATACGTTAATACTCAAGACGACACCGGCCAAAAGCTTTTACAATGGTTAAGTGACTTCCATCATTTAGATGTAGAAGAGATTGCCAATAACAGCTATGTGCTTGCTCAGGATGAAGCGGTTAAGCACATTATGCGCGTAGCCAGCGGGCTTGATTCACTGATTTTAGGTGAGCCTCAAATCTTGGGTCAGGTGAAGCAGGCGTTTGGTGATGCAAAACACTCGGGTATGGTGAGCAGCGAATTTGATAAGCTGTTTCAACATACGTTTTCGGTGGCAAAACGAGTTCGCAGTGAAACAGATATAGGTGCAAACGCGGTAAGCGTGGCTTATGCAGCCGTGCAGCTGGCAAAACATATATTCGCTGAACTACCAAAACGTTCAGTGCTATTAGTGGGAGCTGGCGAAACCATTGAACTTGTGGCTCAGCATTTGAAAGAGCAGGGCGTGAGCTGTTTGGCTGTGGCGAATAGAACCGTAGCGCGAGCAGAAGCCTTAGCCGAAACACTAGATGCGAGTGTGTTTACCTTATCGCAAGTGCCAGAGCACTTAAAAGACTTTGATATCGTGATAAGCTCTACCGCTAGCCAACTGCCCTTAATTGGCAAGGGCATGGTGGAGAAAGCCCTTAAGCAGCGCAAAAACATGCCGATGTTTTTGGTTGACCTTGCAGTACCACGAGATATTGAGTCAGAGGTTAACGAGCTAGGCGATGCCTATCTTTATACTGTTGATGACTTGCAGCATATTGTTCAGAAGAATTTAGAAAACCGCGAGCAAGCAGCAAAAGAAGCGGAAAAGCTTATCGACAAACAAGCTGGCGACTACATGACGTGGAAGCAGTCGCAGCAATCGATAGATTTAGTAAGACAGTATCGCCAAAAAGGCATGGCACAGCGTGACGATATTGTGGAAAAAGCCAAAGCGCAATTAGCAGAAGGTAAAAATGCCGAAACGGTATTAGAAGAAATGGCGTATAAATTAACCAATACGCTATTGCACCCAACTACCTTAGCGTTACGCGAGGCTGCCATGCACGATGACCCGGCGTTAAGCCGATGGATGGGACAGGCATTAGATTTATCTGACTTTTCGTCAGACGATAATAAATAAGGTAATAAGAAGCATATGAAAGAGTCGGTAGTTAGGAAACTCGAACACTTAGTCGAGCGTTTCGAAGAAGTTCAGGCGTTGTTAGGCGACCCTGGAGTTATCGGCGATCAGGATAAGTTTCGCAACTTGTCAAAAGAGTTCAGTCAGCTAGAAGATGTAGTGGCAGGCTTTAATGCTTATCAGCAAGCACAAGAAAACTTGGCTTCAGCGCAGGAAATGTTGAACGAAGATGACGCCGAAATGCGCGAAATGGCACAGGAAGAGATGAAAGAAGCCAAGGCGGAAATTGAACGCCTTGAAACTGAACTTCAGGTGCTACTTCTGCCAAAAGATCCTAACGATGATAACAACTGTTTCTTGGAAATTCGCGCTGGTGCGGGTGGTGACGAAGCGGCAATATTCGCAGGTGACTTGTTCCGCATGTACAGCCGTTATGCCGAAAGTCGTGGCTGGCGTGTAGAGTTGGTTAACGCCAATGAAGGTGAGCACGGCGGTTATAAAGAAGTCATTGCTAATGTTAGCGGCGATGGCGTGTACGGTGTATTGAAATTCGAGTCGGGCGGTCACCGCGTACAGCGTGTACCAGAAACCGAATCACAAGGCCGTATCCATACCTCGGCATGTACCGTGGCGGTGTTACCAGAAATTCCAGAGTCGCAGGCAATTGAAATTAATCCTGCAGAGCTTCGCATCGATACCTTCCGTGCATCAGGTGCGGGTGGTCAGCACGTTAACAAAACCGACTCTGCAATTCGTATTACCCACTTGCCAACAGGCTTGGTAGTGGAATGTCAGGACGAGCGTTCACAGCACAAAAACCGTGCGAAAGCGATGTCGGTACTTCAAGCGCGCTTAAATCAGATTGAAGAAGAAAAGCGTGCAGCAGAAGAGGCTTCTACCCGTAAGAGCCTAGTCGGTAGCGGTGACCGCTCTGAGCGAATTCGTACTTATAACTTCCCGCAGGGACGTGTAACCGACCACCGTATCAACCTGACTATTTATCGTTTAGACGAAGTGGTGGAAGGTGACCTTAAGCAGCTTATCGACCCAATTTTGCAAGAGCATCAGGCCGATCTGCTGGCCTCTCTTTCTGACGAATAACGCTGTCTTGTTACACAAACTGTTTATAGAAAAACAATGCGCATAAACAACGCCTTAACATGGGCCGCTGAGCAACTAGAGGGTGGGGAGTCACCCTCTATTGATGCCAAAGTCATGTTGGCGAACATTCTAGGTAAGTCACAAACTTATCTATTCACGTGGCCTGATAAAACCTTGGATGCCGCCCAGAAAGCGCAATTTGAAGCGGATGTGGCCAAGCGTAAACGGGGTGAGCCCGTGGCGTATATTATCGGCAAGCGTGATTTCTGGACCCTGTCACTGTTTACCTCGCCAGATACGTTAATTCCACGACCAGATACAGAAGTATTGGTTGAGCAAGTGCTTAATTGGGCAAATCAACAATCCTCTGCATCCTTATCAATCTGTGATTTGGGAACAGGTACGGGCGCCATTGCGCTGGCATTAGCGAGCGAACTGCCAGAAGCATCCGTTACTGGCGTAGACTATCAAGTGGGGGCGGTGAAGCTTGCTACCCGCAATGCCCAAGCTAATAGCATAGCCAATGCGCATTTTGTTCAAAGTGATTGGTTTAGTGCGCTGGCATGCCAAACCTTCGACATTATTGTTTCAAACCCACCTTATATAGAAGAATCCAGTCCATACCTTAATGAGGGTGATGTGCGTTTTGAGCCTAAAACAGCATTAACCTCGGGCAGTGATGGTCTAGACGACATCAAACACATCATTAATAGCGCGCCGCAATATCTCAATAAAGGTGCCTTACTTGTATTCGAACACGGCTTTGACCAAGGGGCTGCGGTTAACGCTCTGCTTGCAGATGCGGGATTTGTAGACGTCAAAACTGTTAAAGACTACGGCGACAATGACCGTGTAACGCTAGGACAGTGGCAGTAGTTTTTAACCTCCAAAGAAGTTATCTTTCCTGTAGTTATCAAAATTTAATTGCAAACTTGCTAATATTTTGTTTTACATTAGTATCTATTAAGCGGTTGTAAGACCTCAAAAAGCACTAAGTTAAACAATCTCTTACACTACAGGACGTACCAGATGAATGATGACTTTCTTTTCGCAGAAGACGACGATGAAAATGAAGTAGACGATCTGGGGAGTTGGAAAGTACTTATCGTTGATGACGAACCCGAAGTACATACGGTTACCAAACTGGCGCTAAGTGACTTTAGCTTAAACGGCAAAACACTAGAATTTGTCAGTGCCTACAGTGGTGAAGAAGCCAAGGCAATTTTCAAAACCCATGACGACATCGCAGTTGTGTTACTCGACGTTGTTATGGAAACTGACGACGCCGGTCTTAAAGTGGCGGAGTATGTTCGTAACGAACTAGATAATCATTTTACGCGTATTATCTTGCGTACCGGACAACCTGGCCAAGCGCCAGAAAAAGATGTCATCATAAATTACGACATCAACGACTACAAGTCGAAAACCGAACTGACCGCGCAAAAACTTTTTACTGTTATCATTGCAGCGCTCCGCTCATATCGAGATATTATCGTTATCGAAGAAAATAGGCGCGGCCTTGAAAAAATTATAGATGCGTCTGTGGATTTATTTTCCTCCCGTTCCCTCGAAAAGTTCATGCAGGGTATTATTCAACAGCTTGCATCTATTTTGGGCTGTTCAAAGGATGCTGCCTACATTACCACTGCGGTGGCAACCACATCGCGTACTATCAACACCAGCAACAACAAACTGGGTGACGACGAACTATATGTTTTTGCTGGCAACGGTGAGTACGCCAGTAAGGAAGGGGTGCCTTTAAAAGACGCGATTAGCGCACAAGAATATGCCCTGTGCGCAAGAGCCATGCGCGATAAGCAAATTGTTTATGCAGAAGATCACGTTGTGGCTTATTGCAACAGTAAAAGTCACAATGGTGCACTCTTGTACTTGTCAGGATTACCGAGACGAATAGGGGAAAGTGATCGTCATCTGGTAAAACGCTTTTCAGACAGTGTTCAGCTTGCTTTTGACAATGTACTTAAAACCGTTGATGTTGAAGCGACGCAGAAAGAAATAATTGAGCGTTTAGGTCGAGCGTTAGAGCATGAGTCAAATGCATCAAATAATCTCACAAGAATGGTTGAAATGGCGCAACTGTTGGCAGAAAAGGTTGGGCTGAACGAGCAAGACATCCACGCATTACGCCTTGCCGTGCCGCTTCATGATATTGGGACGTCTATAGTGCCTAAATCTATTTTGCACAAAACGACGCCGTTAACCGAAGAGGAAGTATTTAAAATACGTCAGCATGCTGAATTTGGTTACCAGATTTTGCGAGATTCAAGCCGGCCCACTATCCAACTTGCAGCAATGTTAGCAAAGCAACATCACGAACGCTGGGATGGAAAGGGATATCCAGACGGGCTTAAAGGCGAAGAAATTGATGTAAAAAGCCGTATTGCCACGTTAGTTGATGTGTTTGATGCACTGTTAAACGCAAGGCCGTATAAGCCAGCGTGGACAATTGATAAGGTTGAAGCCGTATTGAAAGAGGAAAGTGGCAAGCACTTCGACCCTGATTTAGTTCAGTGTATGCTAAATGACCTTCCGGCCTTTATGGCAATTCAAGCTCAATTCCCTGACGCATAATGATTTATTTCTCCGTTATTTACGTACTGTAATACGTTACAATAACAGCCTCTAAACAGGCACCATAATTAAAACGAAGGCAGGTGCTACATGCACCTGTTTTTTTGAGTCTGCTACTCGTATTCTGAGTCTGTTGAATTTTGCATTGCTGTAAAACTAAATCGGCTCAATTAACACCTGTGTTAAAGTAACCAGAAGCAGCCTTACTATCTAATAAGAACAGGAACACATTATGTACATGATGGCTAAACACCTTCACATGACCGCCGTTGGCTTGAGCATATTATTTTTTGTCTTTCGCTTTATATGGAGTCAATTCGACGCTACAGCACTTAGCAAAAAATGGGTTAAAATTCTCCCTCATATCATTGATACCGTGCTATTAGCCAGCGCAATTTGGCTATGCATTATTTTGTCTCAATATCCTTTAGTTAATGCATGGCTCACATTTAAAGTTGTGGGCGTGGTGCTGTACATAGTGTTTGGATTGTTTGCATTGAAAAAAGCCAAAACAGCGTTAGGCAAATGGAGCTTTTTCGTAGCAGCGCTTGTTGTGCTTATGGCAACGGCTATGGTTGCTGTAACCAAACAACCTCTTTTTTAAGATTTAATTGGAAATAGATAATGTCTGAATCTCAACAGATTATTAATGTAGGTAACGTCGACGTTGCCAACCACTTGCCGTTTGTTCTGTTCGGTGGAATGAACGTACTTGAGTCTCGCGATCTCGCTATGCGTATCGCAGAACACTATGTTGAAGTAACGCAAAAGCTCAATATTCCGTACGTTTTTAAAGCCTCGTTTGATAAAGCGAACCGTTCATCTGTGACTTCTTACCGTGGGCCTGGCATGGAAGAAGGGTTGCGTATTTTTGAAGAAATTAAGTCGACCTTTAACGTTCCACTTATCACTGATGTGCACGAGCCTCACCAAGCGGCTCCCGTTGCCGAAGTAGTGGATGTTATTCAACTGCCCGCTTTCTTGGCGCGCCAAACCGACCTTGTGGTTGCAATGGCAAAGACTGGTAGCGTTATCAATGTGAAAAAGCCTCAATTTTTAGCACCACATGAAATGCGTCACATTATTGGGAAACTAGGCGAAGCGGGTAACGATAAGGTTATTCTTTGTGAGCGTGGTAGCTGCTTTGGTTATAATAATCTAGTTGTGGATATGCTTGGCATGGACGCAATGAAAGAATATGCGCCAGTAATATTTGATGCGACTCATGCGCTTCAAATGCCGGGTGGCCGTGCGACGTCTGCAGATGGTCGTCGAGCGCAAGCTGCACAGTTGGCCAGAAGTGGTATGGCATTAGGTTTGGCAGGGCTATTTATAGAAGCGCATCCTAATCCTGATGAAGCACTATGTGATGGGCCTTGCGCACTGCCGTTGGCAAAATTAGAGCCTTACTTGCAGCAGATGAAAGCACTAGATGAATTGGTGAAAGGTTTTGACGCGTTAGATACAAGTAATACCTAAGCTAGTATTTGATGGCGTATGCCGGTGCAAGCACCGGCATGCGTATCAGGTGTGTGAGTTGCTTATTCCGCTTCAGAAACGTTTACGCGCTCTTCACCTTTTGTCATTGCTAATAAGTTCTTGTGAAGCTGAACTTGCGTCTCTTCAGCTAAAATCGCTTTAGACTGCTTTTTCACAACAATGTGCGCATCGTTTTCTGGCAGTACTTCGGCCATTTTTACGCTGGTCATTGCCGTGTTGATTAACGATTGTAGATTGATCTTTTCTGGTTGTGCGTTAGCATTTGCAGCAGCGCTTACAAAAGCCATTACAGAAACACTAGCTAAAAGTAATTTTTTCATTTTCACACCTAATAAAAATAATTAAATAATTGTTGATGAATGTTAAAGTGTTTAACAAATGTTCATCATAAAATGCTGAAATTAAATGCTCTTTTTTAATTTCGGGTAAATTGTAGTCAGTTGGTGGTGAAAAATAAAACGAGTAAAAGTATGGGTTGTCATTAGAAAAACTAATGAATTTGTCATGCTTCGGTCACACTGGATTAAAAACGATATATGCATCGACGTTTACCCCCTCTCAACGCCTTGAAATCGTTTGAAGCGGCTGCTCGCCATTTGAGCTTTACTAAGGCTGCCGATGAGCTGTTTGTTACGCAAGCTGCCGTTAGCCACCAGATAAAAGCGCTTGAAGATTTCTTATCGATGAAGCTATTCCTTCGAAGAAATAGAACCCTGCTTCTAACCGAAGAAGGTCAAGCTTATTTTCTTGAGTTAAAGGATATCTTCAAAAATTTACAGGACGCGACAGAGAGACTACTTGCAAAGGGAAGCAAAGGCGCGATTACGGTGGCCATGCCACCCAGCTTTGCGAGCCAGTGGTTAGTGCCCCGTATTCATAAATTTAGTTTGGCGCATCCAGACATCGACGTACGCATAAAAGCAGTGGATTTCGACGAAGGCTTTTTAGAAGACGATGTAGACGTTGCAATATATTACGGAAAAGGTCGTTGGGCTGGTCTTCAGGCCGACCAGCTACATCGAGAGTTTCTAACTCCGCTTTGCTCTCCAATGCTTTTTCAAGGTCCCAAACCTTTATCCAGCCTGTCTGACTTACGGCACCACGTGTTGCTTCACGACTTAAGCCGTACTGCATGGAAAAATTGGTTGAAGCATGTAGGTGTGGTTGGCGTAAACGTTAACCAAGGCCCGGTTTTCAGTCACTCCATGCTAGTTTTGCAAGCCGCTGCACTCGGTCAAGGCATTGCGTTGGGTAACACGGTACTTGCAAGGCCGGAAATTGAAGCGGGAAGGTTAGTTATGCCGTTTGAAGAACGCGTAGAGAGTCGCGATGCGTTTTATTTGGTGTGTGAAGAATCACAGGCTGAGTTAGGTAAAATAGCTGCATTTAGAGACTGGATCTTAGCGCAGGTCGAAGCTGAACAAGAGGACTTGCTGTAATATGACTACATCGAACAGCATTACTGAACAACCTGGTTTTGACATTGAATTGCATGCAGCTGATAAGCCTATAGCGTGTTTGATACTAGGCCACGGAGCCGGTGCGGGAAAAGAACATGAGTTTATGCAATACATGGCGAAAGCCCTTGTCACTAAAGGCATATCAACCGTGCTTTTTAACTTTCCCTATATGCAAACCATAAAAGCTACCGGTAAGCGTAGGCCTCCCGATAAAGCCGATAAACTTATGTCACATTTTACTACGGTGATTGAAACCTGCAGCAAAGATAACAAAGCCTTGCATAACTTGCCTGTGTTCATTGGTGGAAAGTCGATGGGCGGGCGTATGGCTACCATGGTGTATGAAGCGGTGAGCAATGTAAAAGGCGCGATAGCGCTAGGTTATCCGTTCCACCCTCCTGGTAAGCCAGAAAAAACACGCACCGAACATCTGCAAACGGCGTCTAAACCTTTGCTTATTATTCAGGGTGAACGAGATACCTTTGGTACGAAGAGCGAAGTGGAGAGTTACAAAAAGAACGGCGTGTTATCTTCCATGATTGAGTGCGCATATTTAGACGACGGCGATCACAGTTTTAAGCCTCGAAAAGCAAGCGGAAAAACGCAGGAAGAACATATTGCTAAAGCTGCCACGCTTACCGCTTCTTTTATTGAAGTCCATTTAAATAATTAAAGATTAAATAGAAATCAGAGCGAACGACTAATTTAATGAAAACTGAAAAACTTAGGTTTGCCACCGTTGCTAAACCTTATCTTATTGTAGGGGCATTGCTCGCGGGCCTTTCTGTGGTACTAGGTGCGTTTGGCGCACATGGCTTAAAAAGCGTGTTAACTGCACAGCAGCTCAACACGTTTGAAATTGGCGTGCGTTATCAAATGTATCACGCATTAGCCTTACTGCTTTTACCTGCATTGTCAGGGGTTGTCTCATCGACGTGGGCTAATCGGGTAGCGTTTTGTTTCGTTACCGGTACGGTGTTGTTTAGTGGAAGTTTATACGCGCTAGGAATAAGCGGCATAAAATGGTTTGGCCCGATAACCCCTCTGGGAGGCATGTTCTTTATTATCGGCTGGGTGTTGTTAGTGATTGGACTGATAAAAGGTCATGATTTAAACAAGCAACAAGAAGAGCAGAGCACAACTCACCACACGCCGGGGGCAGGTAATGTCTAACATCAGTATTTTGGGTTATTGCCGACCTGGTTATGAAAACGATACAGCTAACGAACTTACATCTCGATACGGTGAAGCCCGGTGTTATGGCTACCCAGTGTCGAAGAAGAACAGTGGCTTTGTACTTTATCATTTATATGATGGCTCGCAGTTAGCGCAAACCATTACTCAGTTTGCTGTTCACGACAGTATCTTTCCTCGTCAACTGGTGGCTGTTTTTGCCACGCTAAACGATATAGAAAAAGAAGACAGAGTAGGGCAAGTGCTCGAGGCCCTAAAAGAGGTAGAAAAGCCGTTTTCAATTTTTGGTGCCATAGACGTCGAGTACCCAGATACAGAAGAAGGTAAAACCCTCGCAAAGTTCTGCCGAAAGTTTACGGTTCCTCTTCGCCAAGCGTTAAGAAAAGCGGGGTGGCTTACGTCTAAGGAAAATCTGGGTAAACCCAAACTGCATATTTTCTTTGAGTCATTTGAAATTTGTCATATTGGTTATACATTACCCAGTTATGCCAGTAGCGATCACTTGGGCATTTGCCGATTAAAGTTCCCAAGTGATGCGCCCAGTCGCTCGACGCTTAAACTTGAAGATGCCTTAGTAAATATGCTGAGCGATAAACAGCAAGCTAAAGTACTTCGAAGCGGTGGACGTGCCGTGGATCTCGGTGCATGCCCGGGCGGTTGGACATACCAGCTGGTGAAGCGCGGAATGTATGTGGAAGCTATCGACAATGGACTTGTAGCCGATAGTTTAATGAGTACGGGGTTAGTTGAACATCACGCGGCAGACGGGTTTACATATAGACCACAATTTGGTCGTGTAGATTTACTTGTATGTGATATGATAGAGCAACCCGACAGGGTAGCAAAGTTGATGGGTGACTGGCTGGTTAAACACTGGGCAACGCACGCGATTTTCAACTTGAAGCTACCTATGAAACAACGTTATGAAACTGTGATTGAAGCCATGACGTTGCTAAAAAGCCGTTTAAATGCGTTAGAAGATGCATTTGCGGTAAAGGTGAGGCATCTCTACCACGACAGAGATGAAGTTACAGTAACAATTGTTCGCACTTCAAAAGATGAGGTGTGATTTTGTTATTTTTCAAAAAAGTGTCATGAGCTGTTAAGTTGTTGATACTTATAGAAAAGAATTGATGGTGGTGCGGATTTTAGCAAACGAATTTGAGGTTTATGCTAAAAAAGGTGTAAATCTGGTACAAAAATCCTTTATAATCCGGCCGTTTTTTTACTCTGAACCAATGAAAGTGAACTAATGTCAGACTTATCTTTATACAGAAACATTGGTATTTTCGCCCACGTAGACGCGGGTAAAACTACCACAACAGAACGTATCTTGAAGCTTACTGGTAAAATCCATAAAACTGGTGAGGTTCACGATGGTGAATCAACTACTGACTTCATGGAGCAGGAAGCTGAGCGTGGTATTACTATCCAGTCAGCGGCTACTACCTGTTTCTGGAAAGATCATCGCATGAACATCATCGATACTCCGGGACACGTTGACTTTACAGTTGAAGTATATCGTTCACTTAAAGTACTAGACGGCGGTATCGGTGTATTCTGTGGTTCTGGCGGTGTTGAGCCTCAGTCAGAAACTAACTGGCGTTATGCTAACGAATCAGAAGTTGCACGTGTAATCTTCGTAAACAAACTAGATCGCATGGGTGCAGATTTCTACCGTGTTGTTGGCCAAGTTAAGAAAGTACTTGCTGCTAACCCACTAGTAATGACGCTTCCAATCGGTATCGAAGACGACTTCAAAGGTGTTGTTAACCTTCTAGACATGAAAGCGTACATCTGGGACGATTCAGGTCTTCCTGAAAACTACGAAATCGTAGACATCCCTGCTGACATGGTTGAGAAAGCGAACGAATACCGTGAGCAACTAATCGAAACTGCTGTTGAGCAAGACGACGACCTAATGATGGCTTACATGGACGGTGAAGAGCCGTCTCTAGAAGACATCAAGCGTTGTATTCGTAAAGGTACTCGTGACCTAGCGTTCTTCCCAACATACTGTGGTTCTGCATTTAAGAACAAAGGTATTCAGCTAGTTCTTGACGCAGTTGTAGACTTCCTACCTTCTCCAACAGAAGTTGACCCACAAGAACTAACTGACGAAGAAACGGGTGAGCCTACTGGTGAAGTTGCAACAGTATCTGTTGACGAGCCGTTCCGTGCGCTTGCGTTCAAAATCATGGACGACCGTTTCGGTGCCCTAACGTTTATCCGTATTTACTCTGGTAAACTTAACAAAGGCGACACCATTCTTAACAGCGCAACTGGTAAGACTGAGCGTATCGGCCGTATGGTTGAGATGCACGCTGACGAACGTACTGAACTTACTTCAGCACAAGCGGGTGATATCCTAGCTGTTGTTGGTATGAAGAACGTTCAAACAGGTCACACGCTATGTGATCCTAAGCACCCTTGTACACTAGAGCCAATGATCTTCCCTGAGCCAGTAATCTCGATTGCTGTTAAGCCAAAAGACAAAGGCGCTAACGAAAAGATGTCTATCGCTATCGGTAAACTAGTAGCAGAAGATCCATCTTTCCAAGTTGAAACTGACGAAGATTCAGGCGAAACCATCCTTAAAGGTATGGGTGAGCTTCACCTAGACATCAAAGTAGACATCTTGAAGCGTACTTACGGCGTTGAGCTAGAAGTTGGTCAACCTCAGGTTGCTTACCGTGAAACTATCACGCAAGCGGTTGAAGACAGCTACACGCACAAGAAGCAGTCTGGTGGTTCTGGTCAGTTCGGTAAGATTGATTACCGCATCCGTCCGGGCGAAACTAACTCTGGCTTCAAGTTCACATCTACTGTTGTGGGCGGTAACGTACCTAAAGAATTCTTCCCTGCAATCGAAAAAGGTTTCGCAGGTATGATGGAAGTAGGTCCTCTAGCGGGTTACCCAGTACTAGACGTTGAAGTTGAACTATTCGACGGTGGTTTCCACGCAGTTGACTCATCAGCAATCGCGTTCGAAATTGCAGCGAAAGGTGCATTCCGTCAGTCAATGCCAAAAGCAGGTCCTCAGATTCTTGAGCCTGTGATGAAAGTTGACGTGTTCAGCCCAGAAGACAACGTAGGTGACGTAATCGGTGACCTTAACCGTCGTCGTGGTATGATCAAAGACCAAGAAGCAGGCGCTACTGGCGTTCGCATCAAGGCTGACGTACCTCTATCTGAGATGTTTGGTTACATCGGTCACCTACGTACTATCACATCTGGTCGTGGTCAGTTCTCTATGGAATTCAGCCACTACTCAGCATGTCCTCAGAACGTAGCTGACAAAGTAATTGAAGAAGCGAAAGCACGTAAAGCAGCTAAGTAATTAGCCTTTGCGAACGTAAGCTGACCTTGGGTTAGCTTACGCTTCAAGAAATACTAAAAAGCCGGTCGCATGACCGGCTTTTTTTATGTCGGGTGTCCCGTCCTGAAATACGTTTAGTACATCTTGTATGGCAGAAACTTCCCTGACATCACTACGCTGACACGGTCGCCTTTAGGATCGTTTTCGCGCTGTAAATCCATAGAAAAATCAATGGCACTCATGATGCCGTCGCCAAACTCTTCATGAATTAATTCCTTTAAGGTAGTGCCATACACATTCACCAATTCATACCAGCGGTAAATAAGCGGGTCGGTAGGGACTTCTGTTGGTAACGAGCCTTTGTAAGGCACAATTTGAAGCCAGGCAATCGCTTCGTCGGTAAGCTCAAGTAATTCGCCCACGGCTTCAGCTTGCTGCTTTGTCATGGCCATCTGGCCTAAACACGCTGCTGTACTCCATTCTTTTGACTGACCAACAACTTCGGCAATCTGACTCCACTTTATGCCTTTTAAAATTTTGGCTGACTGGATCATGTCGGTAACTTGGGTTCTCGATGTAATCATTTGCATTTCCTTAAAGGGTTAGTTAAACAAAATGAGCGTAACTAGATTGCTGAAAATAAGTGCCAGTATTAGCACCTTGTACACAAAAAGAGGGTGTCGTTTTACTAACGGCTCGTACGCCGTGTGTTGAGTTGGATTTGGATAGCGAAGCGAATAGAGGAATTCGGATAGTGTTGAGTAGCGTTTATCAGGGTTAACATGTAAAGCGCGTTTCAGGGCACTATCAACCCAGGTTGGTATTGGGCGTTTTGGATCTAACGCCGTTTCATATTTTAGTTTTTTCTGTTCGGCAAAAGTGCGGCAGTGAGCGAGTTTTGAATGGTAAGGGTAACGACCGCACAAAAGGAAGTAGGTGAGTATGGCTAAAGAGAACAGATCTGAGCGCTCTGTGCCTACATTCCCTAAAAAGTATTCAGGTGCGGCAAAAAGGGCCGCGCCGGGAATTGGCGCACTACTATAAAGGCTAGGCGCATCGGCTAAGGCCGCCGAACCAAGATCAATAATAGTACAGTGCCCCTGTTCACTAATCATTATATTCTCGGGGCGTATATCTCTGTGAAGAATGCCCTGACGGTGCATTGCTTGTAAGCCTTTCCCAACCTGCTCAATAATATCCCTAATTTGCTCCAATGATGGTGTGGGGTTATCAAATGACCATTGTGCCAATGTTTGCCCTTTTACATAATCACTAATGCTGTAAAACGCTGTAGGTCTGTGTTTGAGCCCTAAATTTAAATGCGTAGGGCTTTTAACAACATGCGTTGAGTTAAGTCGCCTTGCAAACCAACTTTCTATCAAAAAAACGTTGAGCATTTCTGGTGACTGGCTAAAGTCGGTTGAGGGGGTTTTAACCACCACAGGGTGTTGTTCATGCGTACCTTTGTGAGCTTGAAGCGAGGCAATAAAAACATGACTACGGGCAGAGCTATAGAGCTGACGCTCTAGTGTGATGCCGTCAATTTTATCGCCGGTCTCTAGTTCTTTGAAAGCAGGCTTACAAAGATGAACGTGGGGTTCACTATCATTACTCCCACTTTCATTACCGATTTGATACTTAATAAGCAGTAAAGTGAGGTTGTCATCACTTCCCTGGTTAAACGCCTCATGCACCAGCAATGCAGATTGGTTTTCAGAGAGTATTTCTGCGCCATTGATTTTGTTAAGTATGCCAGGCAGCGAAACAAACTCATGAACACCATCAGTACTAATCGCAATAGTACTTGAAGCGCTTAAGGTGTGTGATGTGTGGTCAATATCGATATTCGCTTTTACGCCTAATGCGTTGGAAAGATACGTTTGCGAAGGTTCACTATCAGATACGTGACGATGGGGATGTGTAAGTAAAACTGGGCTTGTTGCGTTGTCAGAAACAAGCTGGACTTGGCAATCTCCCACGTGAAACACGTCTAGGCGATTACCCGTTAAAATAGCGACTGAAAGCGTGCAGACATACCCTTTCTCTGGGGTGTAGCAAAAAGCGCTTCTCTGCGTTCGGGTATAAAGCCGTGCATTCAATTCTTTAATAATGGCTTCGGCCCGCGTTTTTATCGACCACTGCTCAGGCGCTATATTAAAAAGCTTAACAAATTCACTGGTAGCAAAATCACTAGCAACCTGACTTACAGTACTACTACTGACACCGTCAGCGATAACAAAAACATGACTTGGGCTTAGTTCGTTGGAAGAAATATGGTAAGCGTAGGCATCTTGGTTTATTTCTTTAACGCCGCGCGTAGAAAAAGCACTTACATATATCTTGTTAGGTAGCCGATTAACTGGCGTTTTTTGAGCAGCGTGCTGATTCATATTTAGTTGCTTCTACCTACATATACGACATCGACTCAAATATTTTTATTCATGCAAGGGCAGGACAGTGCCATCACAACGTACCTTTGCAGATCGCATCATGATGGCGCTGAAGAAGAAGCCTTGGTTAAATAGGAAGCGTTTGTGAGGCCGCTGCTTTATCGACAGGGATAGTGCGTTTAGGTAGCGTCTTCACGTGAGTGGTATAAAGGGTAAGCCCAGTAAATGCTAAACCGCCTACTAGATTCCCTAATGCTGTTGGAATTTCATTCCAGATGAAATAATCCATAACAGAGAAGTCACCGCCCATAATCAGACCAAATGGAAAAAGGAACATGTTTACTACTGAGTGTTCAAAGCCCATGAAGAAGAACAGCATAATGGGCATCCACATAGCCAGCACTTTGCCGCTCACGTGAGTTGAGATCATTGCGCCCACTACGCCCAATGACACCATCCAGTTACACAGCATGCCGCGAATAAATATGGTAATCCAACCGGCAGCACCGTGTTCTGCATAGCCTAATGTGCGCGCTTCACCAATGCTGGCGACCTTCGTAGCAATCGCGCCGCCGTCGACGTTATAGCCCATAGTAAAGATAAACGACATCATGAAGGCTACGGTTAATGCGCCGCCAAAGTTTCCTAAGAAGACTAGGCCCCAGTTGCGTAAAATCTGTTTAGGTGTAACGCCAGGACGCTGGGCAAGCCACGCCAGCGGTGTAAGCACAAATACACCGGTTAATAGGTCGAAGCCCATAAGATAGAGCATACAAAAGCCCACAGGGAATAGCACCGCGCCGAGCAAGAACACACCGGTCTGTACAGCGATGGTTATTGCGAAAACGGCAGCTAACGCCAAGATTGCACCCGCCATGTAAGCGCGGATTAGAGTATCTCGTGTAGACATATAAATCTTTGCTTCGCCTGCGTCTACCATTTTGGTTGCAAACTCAGCGGGGAGAAGATAAGCCATGGTTTCACCTCACGTTGTCGTTATTAATAAGTTGCTAGTTTTATATCGGGAGTTAGCTATTTACATGTGTTCTGCTAGATCAAAAAAAGGCGTCCGCAGCGCTCTCGTTAGAAAGAACTGGGGACGCCTTTGTCCGAAACTTATGTATTGTTAATAGCTAACAGATTTACCTCTGATAACGTGTGCGTCTTCGCACACTGTCCGCAAGTACCGTGTATTTAACCCGTGCCCCGAACTTTAACTATCAGCCGATATAAAGCCAGAACAGTGCCAATGGCTAAAAAACGTAAATAAATATATTAAATATTTTGATAAAACAGTGCCTTAGGAAGTTTCTTTGAGTGGGCTGAAAAGTTAAATTCGAGTGCTACCTCATTTGTTTGCACTATAACGGGGGGAGAATGAATGTTTAAGGTGCAACTAAAAATGCCCGTTCAGTCGCAGTGTATTTCGTTTTTAAATGCTTTTCATTTTAGCGCTTGTTTAAGCGTTTTGAGCTGGCACTTCATCACCCCTGTGTTACCGAGAGTCTGCTGCTGACCGTAAGTTTCATGTTCAAATTGCTTACATAATTGTTCAAATGCCTTGGCGGCATGAGGGGGTAACAAGGAGCTAACTTCTTGAAAATAAGTGGATAATGCTTTATTTTCTCTTTTTATTCCTGTTTGGGTTTCAACGTGCGTAACCGCCTTCAGCAAAATGCGATGAGAAGGGGAAAAGCGCGCTTTTTCTTTTTTAGGTAAGAAATACATTGCTAATATGAGCCCAATAAGCCCGATAGCAGACAAGAATACAATGCGCATCTTCTGTGGCGTTAACGTACCTAGCAGCTCTTCAAGCATGTTGGTTTGCGCCGCATTGTCAAAACCCAATACCCATTTGCTCCAAGAATAGTCAAGTTGTTGTAACCAACCTTGCAAGGTAGCAAATAAAGCAGAATTACCAATTTCGCGTAAAATGGTGGTTTGACGAGATTCCCCTAGCTCTTCTAATGCTCGTTCAAGTCCAAAGGTTAATCGGGACGGGGCCACCATACTTGTAGGGTCGAAACGTACCCACACGCCGTCAAGAAACGCCTCTACCCATGCGTGGGCATCGTACTGTCTTACTTGAAGTACGTTCTCACTTAGCTCACTTCCGCCTTGATATCCGGTTACCATTCTTGCCGGCACGCCTGCAGCGCGAAGCACGTATACCATAGCACCGGCATAATGCGCGCAAAACCCAGCCCGTTGCTCGAATAAGAAGCTATCAATAGGGTCTACAGGCATAGCGTTAGGAGACAAGGTATAACGAAACCCACCTTGACGGAATTCACGCATAACTGCTTGTACTCGCTCGTCTGGGTTAGCATATTGCTTCGCTAGTGACTGTCCCCACGCCCTCGCTTCAGCGTTACCGTTTGTTGAAACTTGTAGATTGAGTTGCGTTTCAAAGTTCCCTATTCCATTATTGATTTGTGCGTTTGGAACATAGCTCAAATAAAACGCTTTTTTGCTTGAGATAGGGGTATTTGCACGTAAGGTATAATCAAACAGGCTTCTCACAAAAATGCTGTTTTCGCGGTTGTTTGGGAAAGAGGGGGCTAAAGCAAATAGCCATGTTTGCTGAGTGGGCTCAACAATCAATTCGTAATTCGTTACTGCGGGCGTGCCTTTTTCCGCTAATTCCGACAAAGGCGCTGCCTTACCCATGAAGGCCAACTGTTGTTCAGCCTGCGTGCGCTTCTCGCTTATAGACCAGGTTTTTCCGTCGAAATGTTCAAGGGTCATGGCCCGCCAGTATCTATTCTGTGCTTCAGGGACTTCATCGGTGCTTTTAAATGTAGCGCTAAAGGCCAAATCAGAAGAACTGGCAAGCGAAGCAATGTCACCTGGTGTTACTGTATCGGAAAGCCCCGTTTCTGTTGATTTCGATGTAGGCATTTGCCATAGCGGTGGGAGTTGGGGTAACAATAAAAATAACAGCAGGGCAATAGGAACAGCTTGACCAATAAGTATGGCAACGAACTTGACGCTGTTTGCAATGGGTATTTTCGCTCCATGGTAAAGCGCCGTGGCGATTAAAAGTAGCGTTAATATTCCGGTATAGCCAACCCATGCAAATACGCTAAGCGAGGAAATAAAGCCACAGCCAATCAAAAACAAACACGTGCATATAAGCAGATGAAAATCTCGTTTCTTTTCCACTAGCATAATTTTAAGTGCGCAGGCTACCGTCAACAAATTGATCATGCTATCAAGTAGGCCGATGGATAAGCCGAACCAAGACAAGGCAAACACCGCAAGTACGGCAAGCAAGTTAACCGTGCGTAATGTGGGTAAGTTATCCAGAGTGCTAAGGCCTGCAATTCTGACAATAACGGCACATCCACCTAACATCAGTACCCATATCATTAATGGCGCGGTCAACGTAAAGAGAATAAGCGAAAATGCAGCGCATAGTATCAGCACTGCCACAGAGTTTGGTTGGCCTAAAACGCTTCTGAAAATAGTAAATTGTGAAGCGCGACTAAGTAAGACACTGTTCATGTTAATAGGCCCCAGTCTTCTTCTGTACTGACGATATTGATACTGGCTTGCTAGAGGGGGCAGATGCGAGCGTGGGGGAGTCGTTAAAACAAGCCAGAGCACTAAGACATTCACCCATGTGCTTGGCGCCCTGAGCAGGCGCAATATTCAACCCCTTGTATTGTATTCCAAACACCCGGTTTGTTGTTGTCCAAGATATTGTGGCCTGGGTTAGCGCTGAAACCGCGGTTTCCACGTCCTCGCTTGAAGGTACTGAAAGCACGAAGCTGTCGCTCTGCAACGACGTGAAAGATTTCGAGACCCAGTTTCCATTTTTAGCCACATGCTTCCAGGAAACGCGATTAAGTGGCTGTCCAATTTCGTAATCGTTTAACGCGTAAAAATCTTCATTACTGGTTGGGTCTATTATTTCACTTACACTGTCAGGTTCGTCTGCGTTGGGAAGTTTATCGATAGTAATCGGTCCTTCCTGAGGCTTGGCATAGACAACCACTTGCTGGTCGAAGTCTAGGTGTGTCCAGCATTTGTAAAGCCCTAGCGGAAAATCACAGGCAATGGTCATTCTGCCTAAGATAAATTGACCTCTTCGAGATATTTGAAGGGGGACGTTGAGTGTTTGGATTTGTTCTCTTTTTGAATTGCCGATTAATGAAAAGTTATAGCTTTGCTGTGGTGCACTAGCGTGACGCCCATTGCTTAAATACTCAAGTTGAGTATCTGTGTGGCGTACAACAGTTAGCCATTTTATGAATAGGGTCCCGTTGCAGCATTTACTCTGTGCGTTCACATGGGGAATAACCTGAAGTTGAATTTCACCATTTTGGTTACAGTGAAACGAAGTAGGGGGGAGGGCTTTAAGCGCTAAGCGCGCAAAGTTTTGATGCGTATAAAAAAGTGTTAGCAGCATAATGCTTAAACACAAATAGCTTAGCAGCAACATCAAGTTGTTTTGATAGTTAGTACCAAGTAAGAATAAGCACAGCGACAAAATGATGAAAGACCAGCCAAACCCACTTGGTAATATAAAAATACTGTTTAAATTAAGATGGTGCTCTTGCGACGCCGGTACACGTTTATCTAACCATGTGGATAGTCTACGCTGAAAGTATTTCGTAAATAACGTTGGCACTTTACGCACGTTTAGCACTCCAGGAGCCCGTTAATATTAAGCCGCCAGAGGGTCAATGCTATCGAGTAATTTTTGACTTAGTTTTTCCCCATCAAAAGCGTGATTAGACTGTCCATGAGCCATTTGATGGGTAGACAATGTTAGCCTGTGAGCGGTAATCGCTATGAAGACGGCCTGCACGTCTTCAGGCGTAACATAATCTTTGCCAGAAACGTATGCCCATGCTTTTGCGCCCTGAAGTAATGCGCGACTGGCGCGTGGGGAAAGCGGGTTAGGAAACTCATTGCTCTGTCTGCTTTCACTCACTAATCGCAATATATAATGAAGAATGGCGTCGCTAGTGTGGATGGCAGCCACCTCATTTTGCATTTTGTTTAGACTAGCAGCATCTAAAATCTGGGTAAGAGGCGCTGACGCATCCTGTTGCATGAGCATCGCCTTTTCTGCTTCCCACGCCGGATACCCTAATGAAATACGCATGAAGAAACGATCTAACTGCGATTCTGGTAACGGGTAAGTGCCCGATTGATAGCTAGGGTTTTGCGTTGCAATGACGAAAAACGGCGTGGGCAGCGCATGAGTAACACCGTCAATACTTACCTGACGTTCCTCCATCGCTTCTAACAGAGCGCTCTGTGTTTTAGGGCTTGCTCGATTTAACTCGTCAGCTAATACGACTTGGCTAAAAATCGGGCCGTGCCTAAACGTAAAACGCTTTTCTTCGTCGCGCTCGTGAGTATGGAAAATGTTAATGCCTAACATGTCGGAAGGAAGCAGGTCTGACGTAAATTGAATACGCGCATATTGAAGACCAAAAACTTGTGAAAGCGCATGAGAAAGGGTGGTTTTACCCATTCCTGGTAAATCTTCTATCAATAAGTGACCGTTTGCCAGCAAACAGGTAATGGCAAGTTTCAGCTGGTGCTCCTTACCAATGATCTTTTTGCTTAGGGCTTGCTGAACTTGATTAATATCTTGGCGCATAGGTGTGTCACTTTTCTTTAAAAATACTCTGTCACACTCGTCGTTTAAATAACGAATGCCGCTTTCATAATAGTAGCAACGATAGCGTAAAGCTTTCTATTCTTATACCTTTTAAAATTTATACCTTGGTATGGAAAAGGTTAGTTCACTACTTAATATTCACTAATCCTTAAAACATCTGTTATTAAGTGCTGCGTAGTTTAACTGTGTTGTCTATAATGGTGCCTCTTAAAAAGGAAGTAGTTATGAAAAGCATTGAAATAGATGACGATTTATATGCCTTCATCGCCAGCCAGACTAAGCATATTGGTGAGAGTGCATCACAAATTTTAAGACGTTTACTTTTACCTGAAGACGGTGCTGTGTCACAAGGTACTGGGCCTATTGCTAGCTCATCAACGCCTGCAAAAACAAGCGAATCAAAAAGTACAGACGTTGTAGAAACCGCAGATAACGCAAGTGAGTCAACACCCGAAGTTGTAACTCAAGAGGCGACCAAAGTACAAACCAAAGCGCCTACTAAAGCGACAGCCAGTTCAGCGGTTAAAGCAGCGCCAAAGGCTGCAGCGAAGAAAGCTCCAGCTAAAGCAACGGCAGCAAAAGCGCCTGCGAGCTCAAGGGCAGCGAAAAAGGTTTCGGAAGTTTCGTCAGTAACGCCAGCAACAGAAGCTCACTCGAAAAGAGACATTCTTGAAGCGGTATCAAAAGATGCATTAAGCACCTTTACTAAACGTGTTGATCAATTCTTGTTTGTTTTAAGTGCAGCGCACAAGCTTAATGCAGAAAACTTCGCCAGTGTTGAAAGCATAAAAGGTAAGAACCGTACGTACTTTGCGACAAGCAAAGCAGCATTACTTGAGAACGGCAGCAGTACTAACCCGAAAGCAATCCCTGATAGCCCGTTCTGGGTGGTAACAAACAACAACACTGCCAAGAAAACGAACATGCTGGAACAAGTTTTGCGTAACCTAGGTTATCAGCCTGACGTAATTGAAACCGTTGTCGCGCGTTTCTCTTCAGAAGGTAAATAGCAAGCCAAGTAACAGAATAACGAAATTTCTAAATAAGGATTTTTTTCATGGCACTACATCCGCAGGCTGGAGAGCATGCAGCAAAAGAGCAACTCATTAACGTCCCCCAGTTAGTGAGCCAGTATTACAGCTACAAACCGGATATGAATGACCCGGGCCAAGCGGTTTCTTTCGGTACGTCTGGTCACCGAGGTACTGCGTCGAACGCCACCTTTACTGACACTCACATCAGTGCAATTTGCCAAGCTTTGGTAGAATACCGCAAGCAGGAAGGTATCGACGGCCCGTTATATGTTGGTAAAGATACCCACGCGTTATCTGAACCGGCCATGATGACTGCCATAGAAGTTTTATGTGCCAACGGCGTCGATGTTGTGGTGCAACGTTCAGATAATGAAAGCATGGGCTATACGCCAACGCCTGTTATTTCCCGCACTATTATTCGTTACAATCGCGCTGGCAACACCGACAAGGCAGATGGTATCGTCATTACGCCTTCTCATAACCCTCCTTCAGACGGTGGATTTAAGTACAATCCGCCGCACGGTGGCCCTGCCGACAGTGACGTAACCAAACAAATTCAAGAACGTGCAAATGAATTAATTGCTGACGGCAACAAAGATGTTCAGCGTATTGATATTCGCCAGGCCACCGAGCGCAAATTGGTTCGTGAAGAAGACTTCATGGAACCTTACATTGAAGACCTTGCAAACGTTATCGACATGGAAGCGATTGCAAAAGCTAACTTGAAGTTAGGTACTGACCCTTTAGGTGGTGCCGGCGTTGGATATTGGTCGCGCATTTCTGAAAAATACGGTTTAGACATCACAGTAGTTAATGACGCAGTTGACCCACAGTTTGGCTTTATGCGCCGCGACAAAGACGGGAAGCTTCGCATGGATTGTTCGTCTGCCTATGCAATGGCAGGGCTTATCGAGCTTAAAGATAACTTTGACTTAGCGTGGGGCAATGATCCTGACTTCGATCGTCACGGTATTGTGTGCAAAAGTGCAGGCCTAATGAACCCAAACCATTATTTGGCCGTGGCGATAAACTATCTATATACCCACCGTCCAGAATGGCCTAGCGATTTAAATATCGGTAAAACACTCGTATCTAGTAGCATGATTGACCGCGTAGCGAATAGCCTCGGTAAGCCGCTTGCTGAAATGCCGGTAGGCTTTAAATGGTTTGTTGACGGTTTATCAAACAGCACAATTGGCTTTGCGGGAGAAGAAAGCGCGGGTGGTATCTTTCTAGAGTGCAACGGCAGCACCTGGGCGACAGATAAAGATGGCTTTATTCTTTGTTTGCTGGCAGCTGAAATCCTAGCCATCACAGGCAAAGATCCTGGTGAGCACTACAAAGCGCTAACGGAAAAATTTGCAGCGCCGGTATACAGCCGTGTTGACGTAGCAGCAACCCTTGAACAAAAGCAAAAGCTTTCGGCGATGGATGCATCTGTCGTCACTAGCGATACGTTGGCGGGCGAGCCTATTACAGCCGTTCAAACTCATGCGCCAGGTAATAACGCGGCAATTGGTGGCGTTAAAGTATCGACAGAAAATGGCTGGTTCGCAGCGCGTCCTTCTGGCACAGAACAAATTTATAAAATCTATGCGGAAAGCTTTAACGGTGAAAGCCACTTACAGGATCTAATTGCTGAAGCCGAAGCCTTAGTCGGAAAAATAATTAAATAAGTGCAAAAATAAATCACTTTTAACTCTTCTTTGTAAAGATATTGTTAAAAATTGCATGAATGCATACGAATTCATGCAATTTTTTGTTATTTTAACAAAATTATTACAACATGATCGTTTAAGCGCTGCTATATTGCTGTCATATTCTGAAGTTATTCTGTAATTAAATTACGTTTTCGGTGTGTAAACACCGCTTCTACTTAAGAGTGAGACGCAAAATGAACGCAAAAGCGACCAAGACGCAACCCTCTCCAGTGATCGATAAGGCTGCATTCAAAGCAGCGGTTATTAAACACTTACACTGCACGCTAGGCACCGACGAAAACAAAGCAAACAATCACGCTTGGTGGAAAGCAACCTGTGCTGCCATTCAAGAACAAGTACTTGAAGGGTTGCGTAAAACCCAGAAAAGTCATTACCTGAACGACACCCGCGCCGTTCATTACTTCTCTGCTGAATTCCTAATGGGCCGTTTGCTTTCAAACAACCTGCAAAACTTTGGCTTATTCGATGTAGCGAATGGCGCGTTGAAAGAGCTAGGTGTTGAAATTTCAGACATTCTTGAAGAAGAGCCAGATATGGCGCTGGGTAATGGTGGCCTTGGCCGACTAGCGGCTTGCTTCATCGACTCACTAGCGACAATGGAATTACCTGCAATAGGTTATGGTATTCATTACGAGCACGGTTTGTTCCGCCAAGAAATTAAAAGCGGTGCGCAAATCGAGCGTCCAGACAGCTGGCGTCACTACGGTAATCCTTGGGAAATTTGCCGTCCAGAATCTATTCAAGAAGTATCACTTTACGGCTATGTAGAGACTAAATACGGCGACAACGGACGTGTGCTGAAAGAATGGCACCCTGGCTCAATTGTAAAAGGTGTGCCGTGGGATATTCCTATTGTAGGCTACGAAGGTAAAACCGTAAACGTATTGCGGTTGTGGCAGTCAGAAGCGTCTGGCTACTTCAATTGGGACGTATTCAATGCTGGTGGTTATGTTGATGCACAGCGTGAAAATGTATCAGCTGAAACTATTTCAA
The DNA here is from genome assembly GCF_000808575.1 of Alteromonas marina. Taxonomy (GTDB): domain Bacteria; phylum Pseudomonadota; class Gammaproteobacteria; order Enterobacterales; family Alteromonadaceae; genus Alteromonas; species Alteromonas marina_A. The sequence continues at coordinate 67,904 of NZ_JWLW01000001.1, read as the reverse complement.
AAGTACTTTATCCAAACGATGAGACCGAAGCGGGTAAAGAGCTTCGCCTTATTCAGCAGTACTTCTTCTGCTCGTGTTCGCTTAAAGACATTATCCGTCGTTACAAGCGTGCTCATGGTGACGATTGGAGCCGTTTCGCCGATCAGGTTGTTATTCAGCTAAACGACACGCACCCTGCTATTTCTATACCAGAGCTAATGCGCATTCTTGTTGACCGCGCAGAGCTTGGCTGGGATGAAGCGTGGGGGATTTGTACAAAAGTATTTGCATATACCAACCACACCTTGCTACCAGAGGCACTTGAAAAGTGGCCTGCGCGCATGATTGAGAAGATCCTTCCTCGTCATCTAGAAATCATTTATGAAATTAACCACCGCTTTATGGCAGAGGTTGATAAGAAGTGGCCAGGTGACAATGCCATGAAAGCGAAGCTTTCAATCATTGAAGAAGGTAACGAGAAGATGGTTCGTATGGGCCACTTGTCGGTAATCGGTTCATTTGCTGTTAACGGTGTGGCAGAAATGCATTCTCGTCTTGTTAAGTCGTCGCTGTTCCCAGAGTTCGATGAGCTATATCCAGGTAAGCTGACTAACGTGACCAACGGTATTACCCCACGTCGCTGGTTGAAGGCGTGTAACCCTGGGTTATCGAAGCTTATTGATAAGAAAATTGGAGAAGACTGGCCGCTCGACTTAGACAAACTGCAAGGATTAGCTAAATTTGCAAGCAATAAAACGTTCCAGAAGCAATTCATGAAAGTGAAGCTTGAGAACAAAGAGTTGCTAGCAGAGGAAATTCGCAAGTCGCTTGATATAGAAGTAGACGTTAACGCCATTTTCGACGTGCAGATTAAGCGTTTGCACGAGTATAAGCGTCAACACTTAGCGCTTCTGAATATTATGGCGTTATACCGTCGTATTCTAGAAAACCCTGATTACGATATGCACCCGCGTGTATTTGTGTTTGGTGCTAAAGCCGCGCCGGGCTACAAGCTTGCGAAAGATATTATCTACGCGATTAACAAGGTAGCGGATAAGATCAACAATGACCCGCGTGTAAATAACAAGATTAAAGTGGCATTTTTACCAAACTACCGCGTGTCGCTAGCTGAAAAGATGATCCCTGCGGCAGACGTATCTGAGCAAATCAGTACGGCAGGTAAAGAGGCATCAGGTACGGGTAATATGAAGCTTGCACTGAACGGTGCGGTAACTATTGGTACACTTGATGGTGCAAACGTTGAAATTGCTGAAGAAGTGGGCGATGACAACATCTTTATCTTCGGACTTACAGTAGAAGAAGTGAACGAGCTTAAAGCGAATGGCTATAACCCACATGACTACTACTATAAAGACCCTGAAATTAAAGCTGTGCTGGATTGGTTAGAAACGGATTACTTTACGCCAGGTAAACCAGGTGCATTGGTGTCAATTAAGCAAAGCTTACTTGATAACGGTGACCCGTACATGGTGCTTGCAGATTTCCGTGCTTATTCTGATGCACAAATTGCAGTTGATACTGCATACCGCGACAAAGAGCGTTGGGCGGAAATGGCCATCATCAATACAGCGAAGATGGGTAAATTTACCTCAGATCGTTCAATTCGTGACTACGTAGAACGCGTTTGGAAACTTTCACCGTGTAAGATTGAAAGCTAATCGCAGAACCGTAACGAATAAACCCGGCAGTGTTAAGCTTGCCGGGTTTTTTATTTGCTTTAAAAAGAGCCTATAGTTTTACTTAAATTCAGCATTGAAATGCTTTACTTGGTTAAAATAGCTTAAACATTTGTTACAACGGTCAGAAAATGTGACTTGCAACTATAGGCATATTTAAACTAATGTTGTACAAAAGTATAAGACGGTATGCAAAATAATACGTTACTGTCGTTGCGCCTTACGTAGCGTCATGGTTTTATATAAGTAGTTGTTTTTAGTACCTAGAAGCGTAATGCTGAAGGAAAACATCATGAGCCAACACACATCACTGGCAACTATTCCCAATCGCTATGCGTTTATTGATAGTATTTCAAAGCAAGCGTCTCGAACCACGTCTATTTCCTTGATGTTGGTTGATGTGGTGCGTTTTTCTGATGTAACAACCAGCCTAGGCATTCACGTTGGCGACCGATTTCTACTAGAAATTGCTAACCGAATTCAACGTCTTTTTGGTCATTATGTACTAATTGGCCGGATTAGCGGTGATGTCTTCGGTATCGTATTCCCCGATGAAAGTAATGAAGCCGTTATGCGACAAATGTTCGAACGCTTGGTCGAGCATTTCAAAACACCTATGCATTATGATGGTACGGCCTTCATAGCCGACTTTAATGTGGGCGTGGTATGTAGCGGAAAAGGTGGGTTTGATATCACTGATTTTGTGTCTCGTGCAGAATCAGCGTTGAAACAGGCGAAAGAAAACAAGTATGAAAACTACTTTGCACTAACTAAGTCAGATAAAGCGGATACAGGCCGAAGCCTAGCTTTAAAAGCTGACTTAAAGCGTGCATTGGCCCACAACGAACTTGAACTGTATTACCAGCCGAAGGTGGACCTTAACACGCTTGAAATTGTAGGTGCTGAGTGTTTGCTACGCTGGAACCATCCTCTTGATGGTGTTCTGTTTCCAGGCCCTCTTATTGAGGCCGCAGAATCCTATAACATGATGAATGAACTAGGCTACTGGACGTTGGAACAAGCGTTTAGAGCGCTCGCTGAACTCGATGGGCTAAGAATGTCCATTCTATTGTCGGTAAACATTTCTCCTACTCAGTTATATGATAATCAGCTAATCCCTACGCTTACTATGTTGAGCAACACCTATGCACTACCGCTTTCGCTTATTGAGCTTGAGCTCACTGAAGATGTTGCGCTGTCCAATTCATTGATGGTGAAAAAGCAGCTAGATGAGCTACGTAGTTTAGGCGTTTCAATATCTGTTGACGACTTCGGTAAGGGGTATTCAAACCTTGCCTATATTCGCGACCTAGACCTTGACGCGCTTAAAATAGACAAATCGTTTGTGATGGAACTAGAGGCGCATCCGGTTAACAGGGCTATTATCGAAGCGGCTAAAGTGATAGGGCATGCAAAAGGCTGTTGTGTGGTTGCAGAAGGTATTGAAACCGTTGAACAGCTTCATATATTGCGAGAGGTAGGGGTTACTCAAGGGCAGGGCTATCTGTTTTCTCGCGCAATTCCTTTTACTGAATTTGTTGAGTTAACTCAGCAAGAAATTATTGTTGGTAATTCGCCAAGGCGCTCTTTAGCATAGGAGCTTCAAATCCACGCTAGCGCTGTTAGATAAATCTAGTTCGTGTTTGTGCTAGTGAGTTTTTTAAGCTATCTGATAGCCTGTTAACCTCAAAAATTTTTTTGTCTTCAATCTCTAATAACCATAGATGCTGTATTAATTTTTAACACGTTGCGTTATTTATTACTTACAGGTGAGCATAATTAAACACGCAGATTACGTGATTTTGACCGCCTCTGTCGGTACACTTGAAGTATTCGAGATTAGATAAAGTCAATAAAGCTCACACTTATGCAAGAACTTATCGAAAACGGCCAATTTTTAACACTTTCTCGCCGTAACCCCGCATTATTTGAACGCTCTCATCAATTTAAATTAGCTAATGGTACGCTCGTCGATATTACCGCACCTGGCATTATTAGTTTTTCAGTACAGCCAACCTCTAAGCCTAATAAACGCATTGTTTTATCGTGTGGTGTTCACGGTAATGAAACCGCGCCTATTGAAATCTGTGATGACTTGGTTAAGGGGATCCTTACAGGGAACACAACACTGGCACATGATGTTTTGTTCTTATTTGGCAACCTACCAGCGATGGATATTGCGGAACGTTTTGTTGAAGAGAACATGAACCGCTTGTTTAGCGGTGCACACTCTAAAGGCGAAGGTTTAGTTAACGCGGAGCGCGTCCGAGCTAAACAGCTAGAAGATGCTGTGGCCTCGTTCTTCGAAGCGGGTGAGGGCACCCGATATCACTACGATTTACACACAGCAATTCGCGCCTCTAAAAATGAAAAGTTTGCGGTATATCCTTATCTTCATGACAGAATACACAGCAAAGGGCAACTGGCATTTCTCGCGGCTTGTGGCGTGAAAACCATTCTGCTGTCGGAAAGCTCTACAACCACCTTTAGCTATTTCTCTTCATATCAATACAACGCCCACGCGTTTACGGTGGAACTTGGCAAGGTGCGTCCATTTGGGCAAAACGATATGCGACGCTTTGAAGATGCCAAACAAGCGATAACGCAGCTAATTACTCAAACCGAGTACGCGCCTACGGTTGATATGGATGATCTTGATATTTATCGCGTGAACCAAGTTATAAACCGAAACGAAGAACAGTTTACGCTTCATTTCGATGACGATACGCCAAACTTCACTGATTATCCTAAAGGCACGGTATTGGCTTCTGAACCGGGTAAAGAGTACATAGCAGAGCAGGACGGCGAAGCCATTGTTTTCCCGAATGCAAAAGTGGCCATTGGACAACGCGCCTTGTTAACCGTTGTGCCTACTACGTTGGATAAGCTAGATGTTTAAACTTGATAGCCGTTTACACAATGATACATTTTTTGTCTGTGATCTTTCGCTGTGTCGTGTACTGTTAATGAACGATAGTCAGTTTCCGTGGCTCATTTTAGTGCCGATGAAAAATGATATTGCGGAAATTATCGATTTGTCAGAAGAAGAGCAGATTACTTTACTTAAAGAGTCTGCATTGGCATCAAAAGCCATGCAGGCCTTGTTTTCACCGCTTAAACTTAACGTGGCAGCATTAGGCAATGTGGTAAGACAGCTTCACGTTCATCACGTTGCGCGTTTTGAAAACGATTGTGCGTGGCCAAAACCTGTATGGGGCAACCAGCCAACAGTGGCATATAACACTAACGATGCAAAGGCGCTTGTTAAGTCTGTTAAGCAGTGGTTTAAAGATAACAGCTAAAGGACGTTTGTTCTAAATAGCGCAAAATAAACAGTTCACATTAAAAGGAGTTATGCATGATAGTTTCAACTACCCCAACGCTTGAAGGGCATAAAATTGAAGCTTATTACGGTATTGTTGTGGGCGAGGCCGTGATGGGCGCAAACGTATTCAAAGATCTTTTCGCCTCTATTCGCGACATCGTGGGTGGTCGTTCTGGGTCGTATGAAGAAGAGTTAACCACCGCACGTAAGTTAGCGTTTACTGAGCTTGAGCATGAAGCCAGAAGCATGGGCGCAAATGCTGTGGTTGGCATCGACTTAGACTATCAAGTGATTGGCGATAAAGGCAGTATGCTTATGGTGAGCATTAGCGGTACCGCGGTGAAAACAACCCCTTTATAAGATTATGAAGGGCGTATGCTTTGGTGAATTAACGTTTATCAATTAAGTGCCGATAAAGCAAAAAGCGACACAATCCAATTAAAAAAGGGCAGCCTAAGCGTTTCAAAAAGCTTTGCTGCCCTTTTCTATCTGTAAGACTAGGCTTTATTTGGCCGTATTTTCTATTGCCTGCTCTTCAACAGCACCAGCATCAATGGCAATCGTATCTACGATCACTGCGCATGCTGCATCACCCGTAATATTTAGCGCAGTGCGGATCATGTCGAAAATTCTGTCTAAGGCAAATAGCAGGGGTAAACCTTCAATGGGAATACCGGCAGCAAGCAACACCGCAACGACCAAGAATGATGGCCCTGGAACGCCTGCTTGGCCTACGGCGCCAAGGGTAGAGGTTAGGATGATGGCAACATATGCACCCATCGATAAATCTATATTGAAAAGCTGGGCAAAAAACACCGCTACCAAGCCATAATAAATGGCATTTCCGCTCATGTTGATGGTGGCGCCCAACGGCAGTACAAAAGATGCCGTTGCGTTTCTTACACCTAGTTCATTCTCTACTGTATTCATAGTAACCGGCAGTGTAGCCATGGATGATGCGGTCGAGAGGGCTACCGCCTGAGGCTTTTTCATAGCGGCGAGAAATGATTTAGCCGACGTTTTTGTAAATAGTTGTACCAAAAGCGGGTAAACCACAAAACCAAATACTAAAATTGCCGCAGTAAACACCAAGAAGAGTTTGAATACCACCATGAGCGCGGCAAAACCAAATGTTCCTACTGCCTCTGCCATTAAACCAAATACGCCGATAGGCGCGATTTTCATCACACAGTTGATCATCCACACCATGGCATCAACGATAGTGTTTACGCTATTTAAAATAGGCTCGCGGTTCTTTTTAGGTTGTTTGGAAAGGGCTAGGCCGAAGAACAAGCAAAACACCAGAATTTGAAGAATGTTCGCGTTGGTTAACGACGCAAATACGTTTGTGGGGATCATACCCGTAACGGTAGCCCAAAATGAAGGTAGCTCACCTTGAGAGGCGTATTCACCAGAGAACATACCTTCTACTGCTGAAACGTCGATACCCAGTCCTGGCTTAAACACTTCACCCATAATGAGGGCCAGTGTTACGGCAAGTGCCGACGTTAACGCAAAATAAGCAAGGGTAGATAGCCCTACTTTTCCTGCATTGGTGCTGTTGCCAAGCCCCGCAGCGCCAGAGATAAGGGCCACTGCCACCAGTGGAATGACCAGCATTTTAATTAAATTGATAAAAATGGCACCCAGTGGTGCGAACATTTCAGCGCTTTCACCCATAAAGGCGCCAACCGCGGTGCCCATAATCATGGCAATGACAACTTGTACGCCGATATTGCCCAGTAAGGATTGTTTTTTAGACACGTCTAGAACCTCTTAGAGTGCGTTTAAATGTGAGAAGTGATTTGTGAATGAATAATTGAGAGCCCTAATACTGAAGTGCCCGCGTCGGCATAAACAATGGGTAAAAGCTTTTGATTATAAAAGCCTCTAATTATAAAAGCCTCTAATTATAAATGCTTTACGTAGGCTTCGATTAAAATGCCGCGATTGACGCTATCAGGATAGGGTTATTTCATAGGGGTGTTGCTGTCTTTATCTTGGTCTTTAACGGATGTATTCGCGCTTTCACTGTCCTTGTTTGCATCGTCGTCACTATCATCATAAGGTTTAGAAGGTGTCGGAAATTTAAATCTAGCACTGTATTTAAGCAGCGTGATATTCCCAATCACAACGCCCAATACTAAAACAATAATGATGATGACCCAGGTAGTACTCATAAAAATTCCGTAGGCTACAGCCCTTTGTTCAATACGTAGCGATTATACAAGCTAGGTAGCTGTGGCAAAATACATGTTTTACCTTCTATATCGCTTTGTTCGATGGCTTTCGTAAAGCCATCTAAGTGCCTGGCATTTTCGAAAGCACACGCTGTGTTTTGAAAGCTTAAATGCCATGGCTCTACAGCGACGCCACCCGTATTAACCGAAAAGGGACGATAAAAGCCAAACTGTTCCATATTGTCAGCTAGCCAACATGAAAGGGCATGGCACGGTCCGCCAGAAAGATATTCGCTTTCGACAAGATTGAACTTGCCCCCCCAGTTATGCAAGGCAGCTCTGTCGTACACGTCGATGTCAGTGCCCCAATGGTGGCGACTGCCGCCGGGAAGTGCTGACCATGTCAAAATAGCATGAAGCTTTTCATTATCGCTTAGTGTCTTGAAAGGCAGTTCAACGCCGTTGGTATCAAGAAGCTGTGCTTGACCTGCCCATTTGCGGTTAAAAATAGCAGTTTGTCTGTCGAAATCACGAAAGCTACTGACCAACTGTAAGTCTATACCGTCTTTTTGCGCAGCATCTTGCATGGCAAGAAACGGCGATATCACGTCGCGATGCAGTCTATGGCCGTTGCCAGCATCAACGATATAGTCGTTGTGCTGGCCTAACCACGCTTTTTCTGGCACTTGATCCATAACCATTAATAGCGGCTACTTAGCCAGCAAGCGTTCTAAAATACCGAAGTACATATCTGCAAGCTGTTCAAGGTCAGACATTTTCACGCACTCGTCAATTTTGTGAATAGTGGCGTTAACCGGGCCTAGCTCTATCACTTGTGCACCTGTTGGCGCGATAAAGCGACCATCAGATGTACCGCCAGCAGTAGACAGCACGGTAGGTGTTCCTTTAACCGCCGCTATTGCACCTTGAGTGGCTTCTAACAGGGCACCCGTATCGGTCAAAAAGGGTTGACCGTTAAACGTCCATTTAATCTCGTACTCCAGTTCGTGGGCTTCCAAAATTGCCGTGACTCTCTCAATGAGAACTTGGTCGGTTACTTCCGTTGAAAAACGGAAGTTGAAGCAAACGTGCATCTCGCCCGGGATCACATTGCCCGCACCCGTACCCGCGTGAATGTTTGATATCTGGAAGCTGGTGGGAGGGAAAAAGTCGTTGCCGTTATCCCAATGAGATTTAGCTAGTTCGTCAAGGGCTGCCATTGCACTGTGTACAGGGTTTTTAGCCAGATGAGGGTAGGCGACATGGCCTTGGATACCTTTTACTATCAAATCACCCGTTAATGAACCTCTACGGCCATTCTTAACGATATCGCCTACTTCGTCAGTTGAAGAGGGTTCGCCAACAATACACCAATCAATTTTTTCGTTGCGGGCTTCAAGGGTATCAATAACGCGGGTGGTACCGTTTATAAACGGACCTTCTTCGTCGCTAGTAATAAGGTAGGCAATACTTCCCTTGTGATCAGGGTATTTGTTCACAAAATCGCGGGTGGCTACTAGCATAGCGGCAAGACTGCCTTTCATGTCAGCTGCGCCGCGCCCATGCAGATAGCCGTCAACTTCTGTTGCGATAAATGGCGGTGTTTGCCATGCTGACTCTGGGCCACTAGGCACTACATCAGTGTGGCCTGCGAAACAAAATACCGGACCTTCTTTACCTCTGCGAGACCAAAGGTTCGTCGTGTCTTCAAATACCATGGTTTCATTATCAAACCCTAAAGCACCTAAAAACTCGCCCATGGCTTCTTGGCAACCCGCATCTTCTGGTGTTACAGAACGGCGGTTTATTAATTGTTTAGCAATTTCAATAACAGAGTCGTTTAACAAAATATTTCCTCATACTGCGCGGGTTTGAAGCCAATATAAAACGCGTCGTTGTGAAGAAGGATAGGGCGTTTAACCATGGCAGGGTGAAGCTCAAGTAAGGCAAGGGCTTTGTCTTTATCTAGATTTGCTTTCTCTTGCTCTTCTAGCTGGCGAAAGGTCGTGCCGCGTTTGTTGAGCATTGCTTCCCAGCCAAGCTCAGACTCGGCTTGTACAAGAAAGTCGTTATCTATCCCGTCCTTGCGGTAATCGTGAAATGTGAAAGCGATATTGTTGTCTGCTAACCATTTTTTTGCTTTTTTAATGGTGTCACAGTTTGGGATCCCATAAAGGATTGTGCTCATGGTGATTTATTCCGTACTACTTTGTTGTTTGTAAATGAAAGACGCTGGTTAGAACAGTGCCATTATGTGGCGCAGTTTCGAAGAGCTAGAGAAAATAGAAAACCGCAATAGCCCGAAAACAGTGCGCCTGTACATTTTTGTTTTTCAATGTGCTCCATCATACAAGCTGTTGATACGTTGATAAACTCACTTGCGATGATTTTTAATAGTAAATCATTCAGGGCTGAAAGCCTGTTTTACATTTAGGTCAACAGGCCTTAGAGGTAAAGTGTCAACAACGTATCTTCGCCCGCTTCGACAAACTTTTGATGCGTAGGCAGCACGCCGATAAGCGCATTTGCATTAAGCAACGTCATTGAACAGGTATTGCTAACACCGCGCTGCTTTAGCCATGCAGCATTCACGGTAAAAAGTACTTGTTTAAGTCTTATTTCATCGCCCCGCTTCAAAGAACATGCGAATTGTGCGCCATGCAAATGACTAGTATCGCCACCATATTTAATCTTGCATTTAAGGCCCGCGCTTGACTGTATGTCGATAGCGTAATCTAGCGGGGAAACGCTCAATACTTTACCAGCGAAAGGCGATACGACAGTATTTGACGTTGAGCTTATTGCTGCGCCAGGCCCCATAAGGCCACTTTTATAATAGGGATCGTCAATGTGTGAGAGTGAAACCACTTGTCCTGAAAATGGGCTTAAAGTTACAAACTGCTTGGTAAAACTGTCTGGTGCATATTGTAGTTGCTTAGCATTCACAGTATTAAACGTCCTCACTTACCGAATAGCCAGCTTTCTTAAGCGCACTAATGGCATCTTTTAGTTTATTGTCTTTTACTAAAAAGAAGTCAGTGTCGAAGGTTGATACCACAAATATAGCCACTTTTGCTGATGCTAACACTTGGCCAATTTGGGCCATGATCCCTACCATAGACAAGTGCAAAGGCCCTAACAGTTCAAGTGCACGCCAACCTTCATCACTATCTAGTGACGGTACGTCTACCGAGTCAGGCACAACAATAGATAGTTCATCTTCTGTTTTACCTAAGAAAAAAAGAGGGCTAGTAAGTACAGATGCAGGGATACTGCTATCAGGATCCAAGCTGTGAATTGTAAATAAAGATTCTCTGACTAAAAGTGTTTGTTTGGGCATGAGAAACCGAAAAAAAGATAACTTCGAAGATATTCACATTAAACCACTAACTGTGATTAAGTGCTACGTGTTATCCACTTAATCTGTGGATAAGTTTGTTGAGTAGTTTGGGGCTTTGTTGTAAGTGTATGTATTTAAAGGAATAAATAAACTGTACAAACAATGTTCAGTGGATAACATTCTCAATTTCACAAGCATTTTCCACAGGCCATGTCTACAACTAAAATAAAAAATGTTTAGTTATTTTGCAATTTCTTAGCTTGACAACCTTAGCTTTTTTCAGAAATTTGCGTACTACTAAAACGCGAGATTCAAATGATCGAGCTCTTTTTGCCATGTTGATCTTTGATGTACAGCAAAGGTCAATAGACTCTAGCCTTTTTACCTTTAAAACATCGGTACATTAAAATGATCTATTAGTTAACAAATATTCAGTAAGGGACTACTGTTAGTAGTTAATTTAGTCTTGGGTTTTGCTTATTGAAGCAATGGGGCATTGCGCTTATCAGTTATGTAGCTTACTGGGTATTTGATCTCTAACCAGAACAAGAGCGCTGACTAGAAAAATGCCTCAACCATAAATAGAGCCCTAACAAAACAACAGCCCTAAACAAAAAACAGAGGGAGAGACAATGTCAGATTCTTCATGGTGCGATATTACGGTAGAAAACGCAGACGAACTTGTCAGCTTTTATGAAGCTGAAATACCAGTCCGCATAGATAATTACCCACTCAGCGAGAGTTAAAATGTTCGTAATCGCGGCGTGTTACCGCAGGTATAGTGGCTCTACATCAAGGTGACCCAACAAAGAGTACGGACATTTTAAACTCGCCCTTCGGGAAGGTCTGGCAAGCTTCCTAGCTTCATTCTGGGAATTTGAAAGGGAACAGCCATTCCTGCATTCCCACGCTTTGCTAGGAAACTTGCCAGCGCCTTCTGAGTGGGCAATTATCTATGCGGACTGGTATAACTGGATGGAAGAAAGAACCCATAGATATGGGTGGCTACAATGATTATGTCATGATGAAGGCCGACGGCACGCCTGTAGGCGGCATTTGTCATAAGCAGGGTGTAAACGCGCAGTACCCAAGCGGGTGGATTAATTACTTTACCGTAGAAAATCTAGATGCCGCGTTGAAAGAAGTTACTTCCAAAGGTGGAAAACAGGCGGGTGATATACGTCATCATGGCAAAGACAGCTTTTGTGTCATTATTGACCCAAGCGGCGCTGCGTGCGCGCTCTACGAAAAAGGCCAGAGTTAAGCGAAATCTATTAGTCACAAAAAGGCAGCAAGTGATGATACTTGCTGCCTTCATATTTATTAGTTATCTAACTACTTGTTTAGCACGCCGCGATTCACTTGATCGCGTTCAATCGACTCAAACAGTGCCTTGAAGTTACCCTCGCCGAAACCTTCGTCTTGTTTGCGTTGAATAAATTCAAAGAACACCGGACCGAATACGGTTTCAGAGAAAATTTGAAGCAATAGGCGAGGCTCACCATTTTCTGTTGTGCCGTCCAATAGAATACCGCGTTTTTGTAGCTCATCTACGTTTTCGCCGTGCCCAGGAAGACGTTCTTCAAGCATATCGTAGTAAGTGTTTGGTGGAGGCGTCATAAACTTCATACCTTTCGCTTTAAGCTTATCTAAACACGCCACTAGGTCGTCACAAGCGAAAGCGATATGCTGAATACCTTCACCATTGTACTTCATTAAGAACTCTTCAATTTGGCCACCTCCGCCAACCGCCTCTTCATTTAGCGGTATGCGAATTTTACCGTCTGGTGCAGTCATGGCTTTCGATAATAGACCCGTGTATTCGCCTTTAATATCGAAGTAGCGGATTTCTCTGAAGTTGAATAGCTTTTCGTAGAATCCTGCCCAGAAATTCATGCGGCCTCGATATACGTTATGGGTAAGGTGATCGAGGGTATGGAAACCACAGCCTTCAGGATGGCGATCAACGCCTTCAATCCAATTGAAGTCGATGTCGTAAATGGTATTTTCGCCTTCATAACGGTCTATAAGATAAAGCATCGCGCCGCCAATACCTTTAATGGCAGGAAGTTTCAGTTCCATTGGTCCGGTATGGGTATCCATAGGCTGAGCACCGCGGGCAAGCACTTCTTTATAGGCATGCTGTGAATCTTTAACGCGGAATGCCATCCCGCACGCTGATGGACCGTGTTCTTCGGCATAATAGGCTGCGTGGCATTTCTTTTCGTAGTTACTTAATAAATTGATGTCGCCTTGACGCCATAATTCCACGTCTTTTGATTTGTGACGAGCAACAAGGGTAAAGCCCATAGCTTCAAAAATGGGTTCCAACATGCCCTTTTTCGGCGCAGTGAACTCTAAAAATTCAAACCCGTCTAAACCAATAGGGTTTTCAAACAAATCAGCCATAGGGATACATCCTCAACGTAAATCACATTTTATAATTGTTACTTGATTGTAAGGGCGCAGTGAAAAAGCAAGCAATAGGTGTCGAGTTCAAGGATTTTGGGCATGGAAAGCAAAGCTGTAACGTTTTGTTTTCACCAGTGAATGAGATGCTGTGTTAGGGAAAGCTAACTTTCCCTAACTGTTTGAAAATAAATGCTATTAAGCAAAGGTGATGCTTGTCGGTAGTGTTCAAAAATCAGTACAATTGCTCGTTTAGGTATCAGTACGTGTAACGTTACTAATCCCAGGGCGCCTATTTTTCACCATCGTAGTACTTTTTAAGGCCTTTCCAGCACGCCAAATAATCTCGTTGACGAATATTACTGTTTAAAGCGAACTCTGTTGGCGCAATGGCATAGCGAGATTCAAACATAAACGCCAGCGTGTTTTCATAACGCTGCGGTGAAAGCTCGGCGTTCGAGGCTTTTTCAAATACTTCAGCTTCTGGGCCATGGGGAGTCATACAGTTGTGAAGGCTCATGCCGCCGGGCACAAAACCGTGTTCTTTGGCGTCGTACATCCCCTCAATTAGCCCCATAAACTCGCTCATAATATTTCTGTGGTAATACGGAGGGCGAAAAGTATTTTCAGCAACCATCCACCTTGGAGGGAAAATAACGAAGTCAACGTTCGCCGTACCTTCCAGCTCAGATGGTGAGGTAAGCACGGTAAATATCGACGGATCCGGGTGGTCAAAACTTACGGTGTTCATAACGTTGAAACGGGACAAATCATATTTATAAGGGGCAGAATTACCTACCCAAGCCACCACATCAAACGGAGAGTGAGCGAGTTTTGCTTCGAACAAATTTCCACAGAACTTGTTTACCAAAGTGTGAGGCGTCTCATCATCTTCAAACCAGGCTGTGGGATAGCAAAAATCACGCTGGTTCGCATAGCCATTCGCGCCGACCGGGCCGCGCTCTGGCAGCACAAAAGGATGACCGTAGTTTTCGCATATATATCCGCGAATTGGCCCATTAATAGGGTTAACAGCAAAACGAACGCCACGAGGGATAACGGCTATTTCACCTACAGACAGGTTGAGCCTACCAAACTCGGTGGTGATCAGCATGTCGCCTAGCTGGGGGACAATAAGCATTTCTCCGTCTGATGAATAGAAAACACGATTTTGCATATTAGCACTGGCACTGTAGCAGTGAATGCCCATACCTACTTGGGCTTTAGCGTCACCATTAGTGGCAATGGTTACAAGCGAGTCTACAAAATCAACGTCTTTTTCTGGTAAGGGTACAGGATCCCACCTAAGTACATTCGGGGGGCAATGGACATCAGACTCAGGTGCTGTTCTTACCAGGCCATTATCAATTTTTTCGAAGTCGCCCATAGCAATAGAAGGACGTAAACGATAGGTCCAGCTGCGGCGGTTTTCTGCTCGTGGGGCAGTAAATGCGGTACTGCTAAACTGTTCAGCGTAAAGCTTATAATTCACTTTTTGTGGGCTGAACTGGCCTTTAGGAAGGGCACCAGGCAACGCCTCTGTCTCGTGCTCGTTATTAAAACCCGTTAAATACGACAAATTATCCATAAACCCTCCCAAAGGCGGCCATCGATGTGGCTGTACAGATGAATGCTAAATAAAGTAGTTACAAATGAAACTATGTGGATTAGGCTAGAGGTAAATGAAATGTAAATCAATCACAGGCGTGGGTTAGGGATAAGCGAATTCAAACTCATTTGGTACGCTAGCTTTACACTTTTTATGTGAGGGCCATTACAAGGTTACACGTATTGCGTGTTTTTAATGCACGATATTAGCTGTGAAAGTTACGTGGGTTAATGTTGAATGCGTCTGAACGCTCGACCGATGGTAGCGACACTGTGGGTATAAGTAACGCCTAAGATAAATAAAAAACAACAATTGCTTTTAGGGCGGTCACAGAATTAAAAATAGCAAGAGTAATACGGTGATAAGGGCTTAAAACATGCAGTTAGAAGATATGCTTGCTTACAAGGTAGCCATGCTTGCGAGCGATTTAAGTGAATCGCTCTCAAAAGAATATGCAGAATATAAACTTACTAAACCAGAGTGGCGAATTTTAGCCACATTAGGCGGCCGAAATGAAAGCACGCCAAAATCACTGCTAACGGCAAAAGAAATTGCTATTGCAACACGACTAGATAAAGTGCAGGTTTCGCGAGCGCTGGAGCGATTGGTTAAGCGAGATGCTGTCGTTAAGCGTGTGAGCAAGCGAGATAAACGGGCCACATTAATTTCATTGTCAGTGGAAGGAGAACGAATCTATAGGGCTCTGTTGCCAAAAATTGTGGCTTGGCAAAATAAGCGTTTGAAAAATATCACTGAAGATGAGTATCGAATATTTTTAAAAGTGATAGATGCACTTAGGCCTTAAAAATCGGGTGAAGTCGTTGAAAAGTCTGGTCTGAGCAGATGTAAGGGCATTGCCATAAAGGTTACTTTCGCGCGGTTAACTGTTAAATTCCCTCGAACTAATCAAATGGGGAAGTTATTGGATTTATTAGTCATGTTGCTTCCCTTTAAATATTTATCAAGCGCTTTATACAGCGCTTCTATTTGGCGCACAGCGAGGACATTGAGTGGCACCCTTAGAAATATACGCAGGTAAAAAAGCACGTGAATCCATAATGAAAAACGGGTTTACGCCTGAGTTATTTAGCTATTTTCTGGGGGCATCTGGCGGCCCGAAATGGTTTTCTTTAGCTGGCCTAGACCGCGTACTGTTTCCCGAATGGTTTGCCGATGTTAAGCATCAAATTCACGTGATTGGCTCTTCAGCAGGTGCATTTCGTACCATTTGCGCTGTACAAAACGATCCCCTAGCTGCCATAAATCGTTTGGCCGCTTCTTATTCAACAACAACCTATAGCAGTGATAAGCCTACGCCTAGAGAAATTACGGCCAAAGCCGAAGACTTGCTCAAAGAAATGGTGAATGAAGCAGGTAAACAAGAAGTGCTATCTAATTCACGCTTTAAAGCGCACCTTATCGTTGCTAAATGTTTAGGTGCTACTCGTTTTGAAAGTAAGTTTAGGCAACTTTCGGGCTTGGCGATGAGTGCAGCGGCTAATACAGTGAACCGACGACACCTTTCACGTTTATATACACGCTATGTGTTCTCTACCCCGAATACTGAATTTGAGATAAAAGACCCGTATCAACTGCCTACTCAGTACCACACGTTAACCCACGGAAATATTCATAGCGCGCTGCTAGCGTCGGGTTCTATTCCTGTGGTTATTGAGGGCGTACAGCAAATTGAAGGCGCGCCAGCCGGAATGTATCGAGATGGCGGCATTATTGACTACCACTTCGATTTGTCTTTTGGGCCAGACGATGGCTTAGTGTTATATCCGCATTTTTACGACAAGCCCATTCCAGGCTGGTTCGATAAGGGCTTGAAGGGCAGGGTGCCTCATCGGTCAAGCTACGATAACGTTGTAATGCTAGTGCCTTCCGCATCGTTTGTGGCGAACTTGCCTTATAGCAAAATCCCCGACAGAAAAGACTTCGAGGTGCTCGATGCAGATACACGCATCAAATATTGGCAAACGGTTTTAAAAGAAACCGACAGGTTGGGGGAGTATTTTATGCGTGCTGTTAACGACGGATCTTTAGTCGACGCTATCAAGCCGCTTCCATTTAAAATGATTTAAGCTTACCGAGATTGTTGAAGAAAGTGGCTAATTGCTGTCAAATTAGTCACTTGAATCATCATTTGATAAGTTTTACTTGCAGCTAGTGCCTGTGCTAAGTATTATACGCGCCGTTGCTTGGCATTCGCCCACCTATCAGGTGCAACAAAATTCTATATGCGTCTATAGCTCAGTTGGTTAGAGCGCTACCTTGACATGGTAGAGGTCCCCTGTTCGAATCAGGGTAGACGCACCATCTATACTCATTCAAATTTCACCTTTTGTAGAATCCTATTTTCGTTATTTACGCGGTATGGTGAGCGTAGTCTGTCTAAATCTTCTACCAGCACCGAGTATTAAGTCTCATAAGACCATTAAATTACTAGTTTTGAACTAAACTGAAAAAAGTGCTTAGTGGTTTTTAAATATAGCTAGTCAATAAAACAGCATTTGCGGGAGTACCATGAGCCTACAGAGACATCAAGAGCCCCTGTTGTTTGCACAACATGGTGCTGCCGAAAGGCGGTTCCTAGCGCTTATTAGTGCCTTACCAAAAGTATCTGTGCAAGGGTACGACAAGCACAGAAATGTCATTTACTGGAATAAATCAAGCGAAAGTATTTATGGTTATAGTGAATCTGAAGCAATGGGGCGAAAGCTTGAAGACTTGATCATTCCAAACTACATGCGAGATGAGGTTATCATGCTTCACACGCGCTGGGTTGAGTTTGGCGAGCCTATCCCTTCAGATGAATTGGTGTTAAAGAAGAAGGGTGGTCAGCCCATTCACGTTTTTTCTTCTCACGTCATGTTAAAGCAAGGTACTAATTCGCCAGAGATGTATTGTGTTGATATTGACTTAACTGAACAGCACGAGATACGCCAAGAACTGGAGCGAATGGCGAGTACTGATTTACTTACCAATTTACCCAATAGACGCGCGTTAGAACAGTGTTTAACCTCTGTTATTGAGGACGCAAGGTCATCCAACAGTGGTTTTGGGCTGTTCTTCATTGACCTAGACATGTTTAAAGAGGTTAATGATACCTTGGGGCATACTTGGGGAGATGAGCTACTTAAATCGGTTGCTAAGCGCTTGTCAGGCTGCATTGATAACATTAACGGAGTACTTGCGCGATTTGGCGGCGATGAGTTTGTTTACTTGGCTAACGATGTAACCTGCGAAATTAAGTGTGAGGAAATCGCGAAAACCCTGTCCAATTGTTTTAAAGAGAGCTTCGCGCTTAGCACTGAGAATGTCCATATTACCTCTAGCATTGGCATTAGTCTGTATCCTCGTGACGGTGATGTTATTGACGACCTTTTAAAGCATGCTGACGCTGCAATGTACCAGGCGAAAGCCGAAGGCCGCAATAGATACCACTTTTTCACTAGTACGTTAAGTCATCGACTTCGCGAACAAAGACGTATTGCAGCTAATTTGCGTGAATCGCTGAGAAATGATGAATTCGAACTTTTATTCCAACCCCAGATCGATGTAAAAACTGGCAAATTTGCTTCCTGTGAAGCATTGCTAAGATGGTGCCCTAAAGATAAAACAAAAGCAGTGACGCCCGATGTTTTTATACCTATCGCTGAACGCGGTGAGCTTATCGGCGATTTAGGGGATTGGGTATTAAAAAAAGCATGTCAGCAGGCGCAGGCATGGAAGGAAAAGGGGATTGCAATTCGAATCGATATAAATGTGTCGGGTAAAGAATTAGAGAAAAGCTCATATTTTGATAGTCTGACTGCGTATCGAGCGGAATATGCCTTGTCACCGGAAGATATAGGATTAGAGCTTACCGAAAACGTGCTCATTAAATCAGACAGCACTATTCTAGACGGCCTGAAGGCACAACGAGATCTCGGAGTAGAAATCTCCATTGACGATTTCGGTACAGGCTACTCTTCGCTTAGCTATTTAAAACATTTTCCGGTTACGCATTTAAAAATTGACCGTTCTTTTCTTGATGGCGCACCAGAAAATGATTTTGATAGTGCATTAATGGAGGCCATTGTTAACGTAGGCCATAAATTAAATTTGAAGATTGTTGTGGAAGGGGTGGAAACCGAGAGTCAGTCTGACTATTGCAAATCACTAAACGTAGAGTTTGTACAGGGCTATCTATTCTCGCGGCCAATAAGCGCAGACGCTATAGAGACCCTGTACGTAGAACAAAGCAAATAAGTATGAAAGTCACGTCACTTACTATGTACTCTGACATTTAGCTTAGGTTGACAATATTAATGCGTGATAAACGTTTGCCAATTACCCAACACATGACCTATTAATAAACGTTCCACAACGCAGGCTTTGCGAAATAATAGCCTTGCTGATGAGCGACGCCTAACTTGATTAACGCTACAGATTCCGCTTCATTTTCTACCATTTCCGCAATGACTTTTATGTTCAAACCTTTCGCTATACTGACAAGGCTCGAAACAAACAGCTTGTTGTCTTCATTCGTGTGAATGCCCTGAGTCAACCGGCCAGAAAGTTTTACAAACTGTGGTTGTATTGCGCGAAGGCCGGAAAGTGACGCGAAATTATCACCAAAACGTTCAATGGTAACGCGACTACCAAGGTGAATTAATTGACGACAAAGCGATTCGGCTGCCTCTCTATGTTGAATTAATGCTGCGTCTTCTATCTCAAAAAGTATTCTGTTACTTAACTGTCTACGTTTCGCGATTTCTTTAACTAACCAGTCTCTAAATTCAGCATTGGCAATTGACGCTATGCTAAGGTTGACCGCAACTTGTTGTGAGGTAACTTCTAGCTTCTTTAGAACGATGTGAGTAACCAACTTGTCTACTTGCGGGATGAGGTCAAGCCGTTCAGAAGCCGGGATAAGTTGTGCCATTGGAATAACATCATTCGTGTCTTTGTCTTTAAATCGACCTGATGTTTCGTAATAAGCGGGAACGTTTTGTTCTGTGTCCATCACGGGCTGAATCATAATGTCAGCGTACTGCTGAGAGACAATATAGTTCAATCGTTCACGCCATTGAGAATTGCTGTGCACTTTTGATATGTCAGACGCCAACTGCCAGCCGTTCTGGGTTTTCATTGCCGCGATGAGAGCGCTATCCACACTTTCCATAATTTGCTGCATGGACATCGTTCCAACAAACCGCGTAATACCTATAAAAATAGCTCTTGTACCATCTCGCAATGGCGAAACAGTCGCACACTGCTGAGTAATGTTACCGAGCATCATTTCTCTGGTAGCGTGCTCCATGGCTTCGCAAATTAGCGCAAAATCTCCACCCGATAATCGAAACACAAAACGAATGTTGTTGTTATTTTTGGCTTCCTCAAGCAGCACGTTTGCTACCGCTTTTATGTAATTATCACCAGGCACCATACCTAATTTTGTGTTGATACTGCCTAATTGGGCCAGCCGCACAATAATGAGTTCTTTTTCTTGGGAAGGCGCGTTTTCATTTAGTAAAGCACGCATGTGGCGCTCGAAAGCGCCTCTATTCGCCAGCGTTGTGAGAGGATCTTTACTGGCTTCTTTTTTAAAGAGTTCTGACTGTCGCTTAAGCTCATCAAATTTAGACGAAAGCGTGCTTGCTAGGGAGTTAGCGGCTTCGGTTAGCGGCCTAAGGTCGTTACTGGATACAGTTATCTCAGGAGACGTGAAATTATGGCTACCAATTTCATTGAGTTTCTTTACCGTATCGTAAATAGGTCGTTTAGCCTTTCGATTCATTATCGTCACGAAAAAAGAAAGAAGTACTGCTAGCACGACAAAAGCAGCGATATTTTTGACTAGCGCAGACTCAAATCTAGCGGCGGTTTCTTGCTTACTCGACGTTAAAACAAGGTTGCTTCCGCTAGGGCCTAAAGACACACGCCTGCTATAGTTAGCACTCGGGTCAATAAGAGAAAACCATGAAGGTACGGTACTCTTAAAGGGCCTTTCCTGTTGTGCTATTTCGTTGCCATCTGCGTCGATTAAAGCAGCGGCTGATATGTAAGGCTGTGCAACGGCACTTTCTAGCAATGCATTAAGTATTAATTGCTCTGTTTGAAGGGGAGGGGAACTTACCTGATTAAAACTGTCGTTAAGAATTTCAGCGCTCTTTTCTGCCTGTAGCGTTACCGCCCTAGAGGTATGCGCTTGTAGTTCACGTAATTCGGCGACAGATAATGCAGTAAATGCTAAAAACAATAGGGTGACAAGGCCCAGATTCGTTCGACTCGATAGCTTCATTACTAGCAGTTATCTCCTTTAACTGAGAAATTTAGGTTTGCTCAAACGGTTATTAGCAATAACATGTAACCGTTTGAATAATTAAGTGATATTTAAGCTTCGTAGCGTTCCTCTTCTCACCGCTATTCGACGGAAGCGCAACGTATTATAAATGTAGCCTACAGAATATGTGAGTGCCACTTACACAATATAATCACAAATGTATAGCAAAACATAAAGTTAAGCGAGTGGTAATGAAGTCTTTATATTACCTTTACGCTTTATCTGTTATCTAACCACCAGGTTTTATTTGGGGCTTCGCCTGCACCCTTAACTGGAACAACTTCGCCAAAGATAGGAATGCTGGTGGGAACACCCTTAGCACCAGCAAGGTCTGTGATTTTTATTAAAGGCTCATTCCAATTATGTAGTGCTAAATCAAAGGTACTGTTGTGCACGGGCATCATGACACTAGCTTGAATATCAATATGGGCTTGCAAGCTCTCTTCAGGCAGCATGTGAATGTCAGACCATAGCTCGTTGTACGCGCCGGTTTCAATCATAGATAAATCAAACGGACCGTACTTTTCACCAATGGCTTTAAATCCGTCAAAATAGCCCGAGTCACCGCTGTAAAAGATGTTGGTATTTGCAGATTTGATAACCCAACTTGCCCAAAGGGTTTCGTCTCTATCAAATAAACCCCGCCCTGAGAAATGCTGAGACGGTGTGGCTACTACTTCGATGTCGCTCACTTTTGTACTTTGCCACCAATTTAGCTCAATAACTTTATTTGCATCCACACCCCAGTCACGTAAATGATTGCCTACTTTTAGCGGTGTAATAAACACGTCGACCTTATTTTTTAGTATTTCAATACTGCCCTTATCTAAATGGTCGTAATGGTCGTGACTTATGATAACGGCATCTAATTTAGGCAAGTCTTCCAGTGAAATTGGCGCTTGGTGGAAACGCTTGGGTCCCATCCATTGGACGGGGGAAGCACGCTCACTAAAGACCGGATCGATCAATATATAACGCTCGGCCAGTTTCAATAGGGTAGTAGAGTGGCCCAGCTTTATCACGCTGTCTTCTGCAACTGCGTCAAGCATTTGTGGTGTAAGTGCCGACACGGGTATGTCAAACGTTGGCGTTGCAGCATCTCTATTGTCACGAAAATACGCTTTGGTGACTTTCCATATGTCTCGCCATGTCGTTTTATATTCAATAGAAGTATTAGTGAATTTTTCAGGTTTCGACGCGCTTCCAGCAAGGGTGTTTGAAGAACCACAGAAAGATGTCATAAATAAAACTCCAACAAGAAAGCGTGTGCGATTAAAAACGGGCATGCTCTCACCTTAAATAAAAAGTATACTGCACAGTGTAGTTTACTCATAATAAACTAATTAAGTTAAAAGTAAACTGGTGGGTGTAGTTTTTGTTGGGAAGGTTAGATTGCAGTTAAGCGATGTTATGTAGCCAGCATGAGTAGACTCTCCTCATGCTGGCTGTTAACAATATTAGGTCCGCACCGTTTTTGCGCTACCTACACGAACTAGCGCACAACTAATCAAAATTGTTGCGCGTACTTTTTATTCTGACTTTATACCGTGGAACGTACAGTGCAGCACAGGCAATATGAGTAGGGTAAGTACGGTGGCGACGGTCAGGCCAAATACAATGACGACTGCCATTGATGCGAAGAACGCGTCAGAGAACAGCGGGATCATTCCCAATATGGTAGTGATGGCTGCCATTGAAACCGGTCGTACACGAGATACTGATGCGGTAATAACCGCTTCAAACGCGCCGCTGTTACCCTTTGCCTGTACGTTTATTTCTTCCATCAATACAATACCGTTTTTAAGCACCATACCGATAAGACTTAAGCTGCCCAGCAGCGCCATAAAAGTAAAAGGTGCACCAACTAATACCAAGCCACCAATAATGCCGATGGTAGTAAGCGGTATTATGCCCCATATGGCTAACGCTTGGCGAAGCTTGCCAAACAACAATACGGTGATAATAAACATTCCCAATATACCAATAGGCATGCTGGCGAAGAGGGCACTTTGCGCGTCGGTTGAGGTTTCGTATTCGCCGCCCCATTCAATGCGATAGCCATCTGGCAGTTTAAGTTCTTCTACAAGAGGACGAACTTTCGCTTGCACGCTCGCTGCCGTCTCGCCTGACAAAGGCATGGGCTCAGCATAAACCGCCAGCATGCGCACCCGGTTACGGCGTTTGATGATAGGGTTATCCAGCGATACATCCACATTGCTAACAACGTCAGCCATGCTTATGTATTTACCTTGCTCTTGGCTCCATACGTTGAGTGAGGCAAGATTATCAATGTCGTAGCGCTGGTTTGGATCGTTGCGCATTACGATAGGAATTAAATCGCTGCCTTCTCGATAAAGGCCAACAGTTTCACCTTCATTGTTAAGTAAAAACGCAGTGTGAACAGCATCTCGCGTTACACCGATACGTCTGGCTTGTTCTTCCAGAAACACAGGTTCAATAAATGGGACTTTGTTGCTCCACGACAGTCGCACGCTGTCCATGGTTTTCTCTGCTTGAAATATGGCTTCAATGTCGCTGCTTATCTCACGCAAAACATCAGGCTCTGGCCCGTAGATTCTTGCTTCAATTGCCGCTTTTGCAGAAGGGCCTACTTGAAGTGCTTTTACCTTGTATTGCACATTAGGGAAGTCTTCTCGCACCAGCTCGATAATTTCGCGCATACGAGCATCACGAGACTCAACCGTGTTAGTTTCAACAATAAGCTGGCCATAACTGGCGTATCTGTCTTCTGGCGCATAGGTGAGGGTAAGGCGTTGTGCACCACCGCCTATCACGCTTGTAACGTTGGCGATATCTTCCATGCTTAACACATTGCTTTCTAAGCGGCGAATAAAACGCTCGGTGGTTAAGATGTCGCTTCCTTCGGGCAGCCACAAATCGACGAAAAACAGTGGAGTGGATGAATCTGGGAAAAACGCATTTTTTACGAATTTCCCTGACGCCATACTGCCTACTAATGCAACAAGTACTAGTACAATTGTCACGTAGCGATGATTGATGGCAGCAGTAAGTACACGCTTGTATACGGTGAAAATAATGCCTTTGTATGGGTCGTCGTCTTCATCACTGTTGCCGCGTTCTTTTTCAGTTTTAAATAACAAGTCGAAGAAGAAAGGCGTTATGGTAAGCGCGGTGATCCAACTTAAGAAAAGCGAAAAGCACAGTACCCAAAACAGCGAGCCGACGAATTCACCTGTGGCATCTGGCGATAGACCAATTGGCGCAAAAGCGGTGATGGCAATCACAGTCGCGCCGAGCAGCGGTAAACCGTTTTGCGACACCACGTCTTTTGCTGCCTGAAGCTTGGTTTGCCCTTTTCTCACACCAATCAACATGCCTTCGGTTACCACGATGGCGTTGTCGACCAACATGCCAAGAGCAATAATAAGCGCACCCAAGGAGATTTTTTGCAACTCAATGCCTTTTACCGACATCAATATAAAGGTGCCAAGAATGGTAAGCACAAGAATGAGCCCCATCAGCACGCCACTACGCCAGCCCATGAAAAGCAGCAGCACGAAAATAACGATGGCCACGGCTTCAGCAAGGTTAATCAAGAATCCGGTAACAGAATCGTCGACCACGGTAGGCTGGTTGTAAACGGTGTTGAGGCTCATGCCAAGGGGCATACGCTGCTCTAGCTCGGCAATTTTGCTATCAAGCCGTTTACCTACATCAACTACATTTACTGCCGATGCGAACGACACACCAATAGAAAGAGCGGGAGTGCCAGAACTGTGATAAAGAATGGAAGGGGTATCGTTAAGCTTGCGCTTAATCGTCGCGATATCTGTTAAACGAATAAGGCCGCTTGCAGGTGAGCCAATTACGACCTGACCTAATGCCTCTAGGTTATCAAATTCGCCAGTGGGCTGTATGGACAGGCGCTTGCCCTGAACCTTAATCGAACCCGCGTTACCCACAACATTTTGCGCAGTTAACAAGCCAGCAATAGATTCTGCAGACACATTAAGGGCTTTCATTTTATCGTGATCTAAAGACACAATAATTTGTTCGCTTACCGTGCCGGCGATAGATACTTTCTTAACACCCTCAACAAGCTGAATTTCTCGCTGCATTAAATCAGCAAAATCTTCCATTTGTTTAAGGGAATAGTCTTCACTTTTAAGAGTAAGCAGCAGCCCAAAAACGTCACCAAAGTCATCATTCACAATAGAGGTGCTGGTACCAGGGGGCAGCGATGCTTGTGCGTCACCCACTTTACGTCGTAGGTTGTCCCAGTATTGTTCTAGGTCTTTAGCCTGAACGCTGCTCTTAAGCTCCACCGTAATTTGCGATAACCCCAGCATGTTTACGGAACTTACACGTTTTACATTGGGTATACGCTGAATCGCTTTTTCAAGCTGCAGCGTAACTTCCTCTTCAACTTGCTCAGGCGTTGCCCCTGGGTATTGAGTAATAACCAGAGCATTTCTAATGGTGAATTCGGGAAACTCTAGCTGACCTAAGCCAAGAAAAGTCACAATGCCGCCAACACCTAAAATGATGGCAACCATCCAGCTTATTACTTTTTGACGAAAGAAATACTCGACCATAATTTAAAGGCCTCCTTCTTTCGTCCACTCAGTAACCACTTGGCCTTCTTTTACTAGATGAGCACCTGCAGCAACAATTCTATCATCGTCGTTTAGCGGGCCTTCTACCAGCAGGCCGTTAGAAATACCGCGTGTTATCATCACTTCTACTGCTTCAACTGTGCCTTTTTTAGCATTGTCGCTGTTAGGTCTGAAGCGCCACACAATGGCTTTTTCTGGCTTAGCATTGTCAGTCACAACCGCACCGAAGGGCACTAGCCAAAGCTTTGCATCAGACTCAATCAACTTTGACATATCAAGTAATACGGTGGCGCTCATACCCGCTAGAACATTGATGTCGTCTGGTTCTGGCAGAGTAATTGTTACCTCATAGCTTAGCTCGCCTTGTCGCGTGGTGCTTTCGTGGTCTTTGTACATGGCAGCGTAGCGTTTTTCTGGCATGCCAGAAAAAGTGACCCACGCCATTTCCGATGTACGATTTTCGCGGGCCCGAGAACGATCAATCATACGCATTTTTTGCTCAGGTAGCTGAAACGTTACGTCGATAGCGCCTGGCATATGAAGCTCCGCGATGGTTTGTTGCGGTACAATGACTTGGTAATTTTCAACAGGAACGGATGCAATAAGCCCTGCAAATGGTGCGCGAAGCTCGGTATAACTTAGCTGGTCCTGTGCGTTAGTGAGGCTAGCTTTAGCAGCTAAATAATTTGCTTTCGCCTCATCAAACGTAGAGCGGCTAACCGCGCCTTTTTCTACCGAGGCTTCCATACGTTCAAACATGGCAGAGGACACATCAAATTGAGACTGAGCAGTGGCGAGTTGTGCTTTTGCATCTCTGTCGTCAAGTCGTGCAATAAGCTGGTTCTCTTTAACTTCTTCGCCTGCTTTTACTTTAAGTTCTTGCAGTTTTCCGCCAATGCGAAACGAAAGATTTGAATACTCAGCCGCTTCCACTTGTCCTGGGAATTTCGCAATGGTCTCGTCTGAATGCTGAACTTCATAAAGCGTTACCGGTGTTGATGATGCAGCTTTAGGTGGAGTAGGTGCGTCTTCACAGGCGCTTAATCCAGCGAGTGAAGCAATAGCAACCACAGTGCGCAGGGCTAAGCTGTGAAAGAGGTTTTTTTCAGACAACATGGTAACTCTCCATTTAAATAGACCACTTTTTCCCATTTGTACTTTCACAATGGGTTAATTTAGTAACGCGCGCGCCCACATCGGCAAAAATGTGGTCAAAAATCAATTAACGCCAAGTTAGTTCTTCTTACAGGTTATAGCGTTATTTGTCGTTTTCGATCAGATTTTTATTCTTATTTACAAGCGCTAACCATTAGTTTTCCACCGATTTATTCAATACAAAATATGAATTCGCAAAGAAAAAGCACTCTGTCCGGCACGATCAAGTATTGTTTCTATTTGGGTTTTCATCGGGCGCAAGGCTTTCAGTATAGCCTTTAGGCGGCGGAGTCCAACCACGCATCTTTGAATGTTTGTCGTGTAAATCTGCTTTTAGGGCATTTTCGATTAGCGACTCTAATTCAATAAAGAGCTTGAGGTAATTATTATCAACGCGTTCGCCGCTAGCGTCATCCACCCACGCGTGATAAAGCACGTCGTTTTGTTGCGTCTCAATATTTTTATAGGCCATTTTTTGTCGCTCAACGTGAAAGGGATGAATATTTAGCGAGCGCAATGCTTCTGCACCCATTTCAAGGGCACTGTGGTAGGTCTCAGATACGACAAAGTCCGCGCCCAACTGGCGCAAGCGATAGCCATGACCACGGTCAAAGGCACGGGCAAGCACTTTGGTATTAGGAAGCGCGTGCTTTGCGTATTTCACCATTTCTGCGGCAGTTTCCCTATCGTCGATGGCAATAACCAGCAAAGCGGCATCATGGGCGCCAGCGGTATGCAAAATGTCTGGTTTGGATGCATCGCCAAAATAGGCTTTGGTGCCAATTCGTCGGATAAGGTCTATTTGCTCAGCGCGTATATCAAGCACCACGGTATTTACATCGTTGGCTACTAAAAGACGGTTAATGATTTGTCCAAAGCGCCCAATTCCAGCAATCACCACGGTACCTTTCTCGTCAATGGCATCTTCTGCTCGCTGTGATTTCACGTTTTTATAGTGGGGGATAATGGCTTTGTCGAAAAGAATGAATAGCCCAGGCGTTAAGAACATGGAAATGGCTACCACAAGGGATAGAACAGAAATGATGTCGCTGGGCAGCACGTAATTTTGCGAGGCAAAACTTAACAGCACAAAACCAAATTCACCGGCCTGTGCAAGGCTTAGTGTGAATAGCCACTTGTTAGTGCCTTTTATCTTGAAAATAAGGGCAATAACAAACAACACTATTGCTTTAACCAGCATAACAGCCACGGTTAGGCCAGCGATTAACATTGGTCTTTCAGAAAGCACTGAAAAGTTAATGCCAGCGCCTACAGTAATAAAAAACAAACCTAACAGTAATCCTTTAAACGGCTCGATATTAGCTTCAAGTTCATGCCTGAATTCACTGTTTGCCAAAACTACACCAGCCAAGAATGCACCAAGGGCGGGAGAGAGACCTACAAGTCCCATTAGTGCTGCGATACCGATAATTAGCATAAGCGCTGTTGCGGTAAAAATTTCTCGTAATCCTGATGAGGCAACAAACTTAAATAAGGGGCGACTTAAGTAATGCCCTCCGATAGTTAAAAAGGCAATTGAGCTAATGATCACAAGGCCAGAAGCCCAGGGTGCAAGTCCTTCCACTAAATTAAAGCTATCGTGAGACCCTGTATCGCCGCCGTGCGCGTTACCTGCTTGCACCAGTTCTGGTATGGCAAAAAGGGGAATAAACGCTAGCATAGGAATTACAGCGATATCTTGAAATAGCAAAACAGAAAAAGCGCTTTTGCCACCCTCTGTTTTTTGCAGCCCTTTTTCTTGTAGTGTTTGTAAAACAATGGCGGTTGAAGAAAGCGCGAAAATAAGGCCTATGGTAAGGGCAATGCTAAAAGGCTGATCAAGCAATAGGGCTACGCCGGTGATAAGGGCGGTGGTTAACGCTAACTGCAGGCCGCCTAATCCCATAAGTTTAGCCTTCATTGCCCACAATGAGCGCGGTTCTAGCTCTAAGCCAACCAAAAACAACATCATGACCACACCGAATTCGGCAAAATGCTGTATGGCAACAGTTTCGTCACCAACCAAGCCGAATATTGGGCCTATGACAAGCCCAGCAATTAAATAGCCGAGTACAGATCCTAAGCCAAGGCGCTTCGCAATGGGCACTGCAATTACTGCTGCGACCAGATAGATAAATGCATATAAGAAGTAGCCAGTCACATTAATCCCCTTGCGCCGTACAAAGGTCTGCGAGGTTCTCGATGTTTTTTGCTTTTTCTAAATTGAGAGTGTTGGTGGTTAGCTTGTTCAGCAAAGTTACCCACTTCTCTTTGTGTTGAATTACTCGATGCTCTTCTTGGGCAGTACGCGAGCCAAATATTGCAAACGGAGCAATGTAGGTCATATGGGTAATTTGAGCCATTTGTTCTAAAGGCTGAAGCAGTTGCCTGATGGTGTAGTGATTGAAGCCGTTAGTTTGATAGGCTTCCTCCTTGCCACCCGCACTTAATGCACAAAGAAACAATTTATCTTTAAGTGCAGTACCTTCATGGCCGTAGGCGAATCCATATTCCAACACTAAATCTTGCCATTCTTTCAAAATGGAAGGTGTGGAGTACCAATACAGCGGAAACAGAAAAACAATGACATCATGATCAATTAAACGCTGCTGCTCTCGCTCAATATCAATATTAAAATCAGGATATTCTGCATACAGATCAACGGCAGTCACATGTTTATTTAGTTGAGCTTCATGAAAAAGCGGCACGTTCACCTCTGATCGAGTCTGCGCAGGGTGAGCAAAAAGGACCAGTACTTTCTTACTTCGTTTTGTGTCTTCTATGGCGTCTAGGTTGGTCATACTTCTCTTTTAATCTTTACTGCCCGTGTCTCTAAAAATTATCCTTGCCACTCTACTGTATAAAGCAACATAAACACTTAGAGCAAATCAGAATTTATATTTCTTCAAAGTTATATGGTTACCAATGTATAACAGGTTGAAAAAAGTAACCTAATTACCATTATGAACTTGAAGACGGATTATTGCTATGACGGAACACTATTTTTTAACTTTGCTTAGAACTATATAACCATGAAAACATCACTAAAAACACTCGTACTTGCATTATCGGTACTTTCTTCTTTTGTGTCGCTCTCTACCTATGCTCTGCCTCAAGGTAGTGAGCTCAAAGCGGGGGCTGCCGTTTGGAATCTGTTTGATGACGCAGATCGTTACGCATTGCACGTGGCCTACATACACAAACCGCTTGAGTCATTTTTCGGATTACGGCCTACCGTACTTTTAGTCAATGCAGACCAGGGCCAACATTATTTCGCAGCCGGTGTGGCAAAAGACATCTACGAGTACAACGACTTTTCCGTACGTGTTGCTTTTCATGCGGGCATCGTTGATGAGTCTGAAAACTTAGGTTATACAATAGAGTTTTATTCATCACTCGCCGGCCTATACAAGCTCACAGATTCATTTTCGATAGAAGCTGAAATCGGCCATATCTCTAACGGCGGGCTAGGGGATACAAACCCGGGGTCAGAGTCATTTGTTTTAAGCGCTCACTATCTTTTCTAGTAATTTGTTATATCTGCTAAGTGTTCAGAACGCGCATCTTTCAAATAAAAAACAACCCGTCAAAATGCGGGTTGTTTTTATTTTTGCTTCTGCTTTCCGGTTTAACGTTTTAAGCGTTAAGTGCTTTTTTTACGTCGCTAGATAGCATCGGTAAATTGCGCAATCTAACGCCAACAGCATTATAAACAGCATTACCTACGGCTGGTGCCACGCCAATAACCCCCGGCTCACCCAATCCCACTGGAAACTCGTTACTTT
Source organism: Alteromonas marina (assembly GCF_000808575.1). Taxonomy (GTDB): domain Bacteria; phylum Pseudomonadota; class Gammaproteobacteria; order Enterobacterales; family Alteromonadaceae; genus Alteromonas; species Alteromonas marina_A. Next base: position 37,493 of record NZ_JWLW01000001.1, on the reverse strand, counting down.
CAATGAACTCAATGTCCATATCTGGTACGTCATTCATTCTCAGTGGTTGGTATGTGGTTAGATTTTTCTTTGCCACATAACCGTTTTTAATCTCGTTGTGTTCAAATAGCGCAAGGCTAGTTCCCCAGAGCAACGCGCCTTCCATTTGCGCCATTGCGCCATCGGGGTGAACGATAATTCCTGCGTCTGCTACCACCCATAATTTTTTAAGCGTGATTTTTCCGCTGTTTTTATCTACGTGAACATGTGCTGCGGTAGCAAGCCATGCTGGCATAGTCCGTTCTTGGCCTGCGGTTACGCTAAACCCAATACCTTCGTTCTCACCTAGTTCAACGTTAGCAGTTTTGTCCTTAAGCTTTTTAAGGGTGTGGGCAAGACGAGTGGCACCACCAACGCTTTCAGGCGCTTTGCCCGCTTGCTTACCTTTGCCGTCAAGCATGGACAACCTAAAGTCCACGGGATTTTGGTTAGCTTTGTATGCTACTTCATCGATAAAGCTTTCTAATCCCCAAACTATCCAACCTTGACCCACTGAGCGAAGCCACCCCGGTGTGAAGGTATCCTGCGCAACTTTGTTGTTGATCACTCGGGCTTGATGGTGCTGCATGGTGTACCAATGGTCTGCCCCTGAAGCTGAAAACGGGTCAACTTTTCCTTTTCCATCTACCCCGTCAGGCATAAAGCTAGGTGCCATTGCCAGCGTGGGCCAGCCTGCCGCCAAAGCGTGTTCCATACCAGTGAAATTACCCGAGTCGTCGAAATAGGCATTAAACAACGAAGTTGACGCAGAGCGAGGTTGGTCGAACATTGTATCGTCAGGGCGCATGAACAGCATTTTAACCGGCTGCCCGGCCGCTTTCGCGGTAAGCACTGCTGGAATTATCCAGTCACCAAACAAACGGCGGCCAAAGCCTCCACCAAGATAATATTGGTGAACAACGACGTCGGAATCAGGAACTTCTGCCGCTTTAGCAACGGCAGGTAGGGTAAGACCTTGCCACTGGTTACCCGTATGTATATGCCATTTACCTTCTTTAAATTCAGCGATCGCGTTTAGCGGCTCTAGTTGAAAGTGGCTAGCGGTCGCTGTGGTATATAGCGCTTCTATTGATTCAGCTGCCTGCTTTGCGGCGTTTTGGATATTTCCTTCATCGACAAATAATGTGCCTTCACTTCGGTCGCGGCAAATTCGCTCGCCCTCTTCTTGAATGTCAGCTTCATTAACGTTCACCGATTTGCCAGCGTTGTAGCTAACCTTTACTTTATCGATGGCCTTAATTGCGGTTGGGTAATCAGAAGCCAGTACAGCAACCCAGCCTTCTATCGTACCCGATGGATCACTCAGTACCTTATAACCTTTATACCCAGGGAGCGACTTCGCTTGACTGTCGTCTACCTTAGTGACTTTACTGCCATAGCGCGTGGGCGGAAGAATAGGGCGGGCATACAGCATGTTGTCTACTTCAACATCAATACCGTAAATTGCGGTGCCGTTGGTTTTAGGTGGAATATCCAGAGCTTTATACTCGTTACCCAAACCAATGAGGTGTTTTTTGTTCCCGGGTTTAATCGGTAGGCTTTCTAATTCGTCGGCCGAATAAACCTTATCAATATTGCCCTTAGCAACAATGTCGCCGTAGCTCACTTTCTTAGTGCCTGATACAACAAAACCCGCGTTAGCCTTACAGTTAGATACTGGTTCGCCTAACAGTGTAGCGCCAGCGTTAAGAAGCACTTGGCGTCCAGCTGCACCTGCTTGCGACATAGGTTTGTAAGTTTGGAAAACAGACCATGAGCCACCTGTTACCATATACCCCCATTTCGGGTCGGTATCTACGTGTACGATTGACACTTTGTCCCACTCGCACTCCAGTTCATCTGCCAAAATACGCGCTAGAGCAGTACCTACATGCTGTCCCATTTCAGCCTTGGCAATATTCACTGTTACACGGCCTTGTGTATCCATTTCAAACCAGACGCTAGGTGAAAACGACTTATTTTCAATGGCTTCTTTAGCAGACAGTATGGATGGAATTGCTGAAGCACCAAACGCCATGAAAAGTGACGTTTTCACAGAACCAGCCATAAATGAGCGACGAGACAGATTAATGGTGTCTTTTTTCTCTTTGGATAGATCTTTTATGCTCATGCGTTTTCACCTTCTGATGAAGCCTTGGGATCGTAATGCTGTACGGTAGAAGTCGCAGCGCGCTTTATCGCTTTTTTAATTCTAGTGTAAGCCATACAGCGACAATAATTACCATTCATGTGATTAACAATATCTTGATCGCTTGGGTTAGGGTTACTGTCAAGAAGTGTGGCAGCCTGCATTATTTGACCAGACTGACAGTATCCGCACTGGGGAACCTGCTCCTCCACCCATGCCGATTGCAAAGGGTGCTCGTTGTTAAGACTTTCTATTGTATTAACCTGTTTACCATTTACGAGAGAAACAGGATAAGAGCAAGAACGGATAGCATTGCCGTCAATATGAACAGTACATACACCGCACATAGCAACACCGCAGCCGAACTTGGTACCTTTAAGCCCAAATTCATCGCGAATTACCCACACAAGGGGGGTATCTGAGGCAGCATCCGTCTGCACTTTTTTTCCATTTAACGTAAATTCAATCATGGTAATCATCACCGTGAAGTTGGAGTCTAAATAGCTCTCACCAAGGTAAAGACTTGGTTTGAACGGTCTGGTTTACCTGGTCTTTTGTGAACCTTTAACTTATAAAGTAGACTAATTGACTACAGGTATACGGCTGTTAGCCTAAATGGTTTATGTGGTATAGTTTAGTTACCTTGTTCAACTAAGCAATTAGTTTACTTTTGGTTACTAGGTGCTTTTTCGAAGGACATCAATGAAAACAGAGATAAAAACAGACGCTAAGGGTAGAAAAACCGTTTTAAATACGTGCACAGAGCCGTGTGCTATTGAACGTGGTATGCGTTTGATAGGTGGAAAATGGACGGGTTCTATTATTTATCACTTAAAAGATGAACCTGTCAGGTTTAATGATTTGTGCAGAATGCTAGGTGGCGCAAGTCGGAAAATGGTCGACCAGCGCCTGAAAGAACTGGAAAACAACGGTATGGTCATTCGTAATGTTATCGACTCTCGCCCGATTGCTGTTGCTTACAGTCTCACCGATTTCGGGCGCTCAGCGTTAGATATTCTTGAACAGCTAAGAGTTTGGTCTGAAAAGCACACAGACGATTAGTTTCGTATATAAAAAATGCATAATAATGAAAACGGTGAGCGTTATAATTCACCGTTTTTCAACACTACCGCTTATAACTACAGTTCTAAACTTGTAAAAGGGGTAACTTAAGCACTTTCTCGACAAGTGCCCCCGCTTTCTCCTGAAAGGCTCTAAAATGCGCTGTCATTTCGTGGGCATCAAGCGCTTCTTGAGATTCCCATTTCTCAGTAATGACAAAAACACCCTCTTCGCATGAATGCAGGTCGTACATTACGGCGCCTTTTTCTGCGCGGCTAGCGTTGACCAAAGGCGTTAGCGCTTCTGACAGCTCGTTTTGATGATGAGGCTTAGAAAAGATAATGACTGAAAATTCGATCACATTGGACTCCTGATACTAAAGCGCTCAACATAAGTAAATTAGAATTCTTGTGTTAGCTGTAAGCGCCAATTTGCCCTTTTTATCAGATAAGAGGCACGCTGCCTTCTTTTATGGATTTACCCGTTTTCATAATAGCCTTGATAAACATTCTCTAAGCTTTTTTCTTAGCTATATTCATTAGCTAATAAATAAATTCAATCTATACTTACCATACTAAAGTATATATTGAGCTTGTTGTGGGTTAAGCACCACTTTGTTGAGGCGACGGAATGCAATTATTTAGCGGGGCAGTGCCCAATGTTTGAAAAAACCTTTCACTTTTGTCCAGTGGGGCTTGCTCACGTCAGTATTGATGGCAGCTTCATTCGCGTTAATAAACGCCTGTGTGATTTTTTAGGGTACTCAAATGAAAAGCTTACAAAACTCACGTTTCAAGAATTAACAGCGCCAGATTACTTGGATGAAGACCTCGACCATCTGGCGCGTCTGTTGAAAGGTGACATTGACGACTACTCAATAGAAAAGCGCTACCTTAGAAGTGATGGCGAGAAGGTTTGGGCTAAGCTTACGGTTTCACTTGTCAGAGACAGACGGGGCAATCCAGACTATTTTATTTCAGTTGTAGAGGATATTGACGAGAAAAAGCGTATTCAAGCGGAGTTATTTCAAGTCGATGCACTGTTCAGTAAAATTGTAAGTGCATTCTCTGATAGAACCTTCATTTGGGTAGCGACGCCTGATTTATCGCAGCTGAAATATGTGAATAACGGATATGAAAAAATTTTTGGTCGCAATGAATATGAACTTTACTGTAACCCCATAGGTTTTATTGACCATGTCCATGAAGATGATAAAGCGCGGGTACTAAAACAGTTCAGTCAGCGCCCTTTGAAAAATTGGGACATCCAATATCGTATTTATGATGCAAAAGGTGAGGTGAAATACCTGCATGACCGTGGAAGCTTGATTTATGATGACCGTGAAATGCATTCTCTTATCTTAGGTACAGCAGACGATATAACAAAAGAGAAAACACAGCAGCAAGCTCTAATGAGTGCGGTTACTAAGTTAGAGCATTTGTCGAAAACCGACTCGCTTACTGGGCTCGCCAATAGAAGAGAAATCTTTAGCCAGTTAAATGATGAAATCTCTCGCATGGGTAGAGGTCAACAAACTTCTACTCTTGTCTATATTGACCTAAACAAATTTAAAGAAATTAACGACAAATATGGCCACAAAATAGGTGATAAAGCATTGGTCGAGTTTTCCAACAGCATGAGCGGACTTTTACGTGAAAGCGATAGGTTTGGCCGTATCGGTGGCGATGAGTTTGTAATTATGCTTTACGGTACAGATGAAAACGAAACGGCTGCTTTTTTTGACAGAATTCAGCGCGAAAAATTTGAAGTTGAAGTCGATGGTAGTAACCTTGTCTCTATCGACTTCAGCGTTGGCTGGGTGCAGTGGAATGAGGGAATCAATTCTGTGCAAGAGTGGTTAGACCGAGCTGATGAGGTAATGTACGAAAAAAAGCAACAAGGGCAAGTTCAATCATCGACGGTTCAGAACAAAGCAGTAAATAATATAAGAACTAATGCAGTGTAGCGCGGTTGCTTTGGCGCATCACCGAGCTACACACACAAGTAAATGTTATTGACTTTTCTGGGCAAACCAGCGAGATATAACTTGCCTTTCTTCTTCTGTCATTTTTGTTTTGTTTAAAAATGGCATGTCTTTTGTCACTGTGGTTCTTCGAACCACTTGAGGCGCAAACCTTTCAATATCTTCCCATGAATCTAATACTACGCCCATGGGGGCTACTTTAAATATATCGTCGGTGGGCGTGCGCGAGTGGCAGCTTACACAGTGAGTGGTAACCAAGCCAGCGACGCGTTCATTACTAATTATTGACGCTTTTTCTTTTTCCATACCGTTAGAAGATGTTAAGGGGGCACTTGGTGCAGATTGCTTCGCTGACTCCGAGTTCATGGATGTAGAAGCCAGCGTATCATCATGACTCAACGGTTGCATTGACGAGGCTTGCGGCCAAGATACCCACAGCGCGATGGCAAGCATGGCAACGGCGCCCGATACTAAAATACTTGGCTTAGTGGTACCCACATGACGAAGATTAAAGAAATGTCGTATCCAGGCTGCAGCGGCCATAATAGCAATCAACACAAGCCAATTTTGCGGGTGCTGATATGTCATGGGATAATGGTTTGAAATCATGATAAACAGCAAAGGCAACGTGAAGTAGTTGTTGTGTACAGAACGCAGTTTAGCGCTAGCTCCCCAATTAGGGTCGATGTCTTTTTTATCAGCCACCGCTGCCACCATTTTGCGCTGGTTTGGCATGATGTTGAAAAAGACATTCCCAGCCATGATAGTGCCAATAAGTGCGCCAACGTGAATATAAGCGCCGCGACCGCTAAACCACTGGGTAGACAGATAGCTAACAATACAAACAAGAGCAACTAACCCAATACCGAAAGCGAGAGGGTATTTTGCCAATGGGCTACGACAAGCAAACTCATAAACAGCTAGCCCACCAAAGATTAACCCAAGTCCTAGAGATATTGCCATTGCGGGCGTCATGGCGTTAACCGAAGGGTCGATAAGATAAGCGCTAGCGCCAAAGTAATAAACAATGATTAATAAGGCGAATCCTGACAGCCAAGTTGTGTACGCTTCCCACTTAAACCAGTGCAGGGTTTCGGGCATTTTTTCGGGACCATAAGCGTATTTGGCAACTTCATAGAACCCCCCGCCGTGAATAGCCCACAAATCGCCCTTAATGCCTTTGTCCTGTTTCCATTTAGGTGGCGTTCGCAAGTTGTTGTCTAACCAAATGAAGTAAAACGACGCGCCAATCCACGCAACACCGGCTACAACGTGAAACCAACGTACAAATAAACTTATCCAATCTAGCCACGGCATTATTGTTCTCCTTATTTAGGGCCCTAAAGGCCCCACAGCAGCTTGTTATTAATTATGTTCTTTACGATAGCGACAGGCGCCGCTGATCCACGTTTGGTCGATAGCGCGGTCGTCACCTAAAATACTCAAAGCGAAAAACACATCGTCGAAGTCGGCATCTTCTTTTATTCTCAACTGTGTTAATTCGTCAAACCTTGGCTCAACAACGATGAAGTCAGCTGTAGAGCCTGGGTTTAAATTGCCAATTTCGTGGTCAAGCGCATGGGCAACGGCCGCCCCTTGGGTCATGAGGTAAAACCCTTCTAATGGGCTGATTGGCTCGTTGCGCAACTGACTGACCTTATAAGCATCGCCATACGTTTTAAACATATTGAACGTGGTGCCGGCACCAACATCTGTAGCCATAGCGACATGTACCTTGTTAGCACGCGCTGCGGTCATATCAAAAAGGCCACTGCCTAAAAACAAGTTGGACGTAGGGCAAAACGCGACGGTAGCGCCGCTTTCTCCAAGGCGAGCCCATTCGTTAGGCGTAAGGTGAATACCATGACCAAACACCGCGCGTTCTCGCACAAGGTTATAAGTATCGTAGACATCTAAGTAGCCGTCAGCGTTAGAGAATAAACTTTTTACCCAAGCGATTTCGTCTAAATTTTCAGACAAATGTGTTTGAATGAAAACGTCGGGATACTGCGTGGCAAGTTCACCTAATGCAGCAAGTTGTGCTTCTGTACTAGTAGGCGCAAAACGAGGGGTTAGCGCGTAGCGGTTACGGCCTTTGTTGTGCCAAGTTTCAATTAATGCTGCACTGTCAGCCTGTGCTGCAGCCGGGCAGTCATTGAGTGCGCTAGGGCAATTCCTGTCCATACATACTTTGCCCGCCACAATCGCCATATCAATTTCGCTTGCTGCGCTAAATAACGCTTCGCTACTGCTTTTATGAACCGTAGTAAAAACAAAACCTGTGGTTGTACCATTTTTAAGTAGCTGATTTAAAAACACTTTTGCAATGGTGTTGGCGTGCTCACTATCAGCAAACTGCATTTCTGTGGGAAACGTATAGTTTTCAAGCCAGCTAAGCAGTTGCTCTCCATAATGCGCGATGCTCTGTGTTTGCGGATAGTGTAAGTGGCTGTCAATCAATCCGGGTAAAATCCACTTACCCGTCAAGTCAGTTACATTGGCGGTAGGGTAACGTTCAGCAATGTCGTTAAACGAGCCAATGTCTTTTATTTCTTTGCTATCTAACAACAAACCACCGTCTTTAAAAATAGCGATGTCATTATCAAACTGTGTGGTTTGTTTAGGAAAGTGCGCAATGCTTGCACGAAAAAGCTGCATGTTTGTTAGCTGCCCCTGTAGCTGCTGAAACCGAATGGCGAGATAAGAAGTGGCACATGATAATGGCCGCCATTCTCATCAAGTTCAAATGTAATATCAATGTGTGGGTAGAAACTTTTGCCATGCGTTTCTACAAGGTAAGGCTTGCAGTGAAAGCGCAGGGTATAAACACCTGCGGCAAAACCGTCTTCAACGCCCCAGTTGTTAAAACGCCCGTCATTATCCGTTTCACCCGAAAGGGTGCTACCGTCAGGTAGTGTAAGTGTAAGGGCAATGCCTTGTGCTGGCTTACCTAATGTAGTGTCGAGTACGTGGCTAGAAAGCGTATTCATACTGTTTTCCTTAAAAACTATTCAATGCGTATTGACCATATTTTTGAAAATACTGGGGTTAATCCAGCGCTTTGTTAATACGCAATAGGGTTATCTTTATTTGCTCCGCAGCAGCATTGGTAATCTCTTGCTGTGTGGTATTGGGTAGCCTAGCTTGTAATGCTTCTAACATAGTCTGCGCAGAAAGCCCGGTGGCGCAGATAATAAAAATAAATCCGTGCTTGTCTAAATAAGCGTGGTTGGCTTCTTTTAACTGATGTAAAACAGCTTCGGACGCGCTGGCTGTACCCGACTGCTCACCCGCAGCAATGGCTTTGGTATTTGCAAACTTTTTGCGCAACGAATCAACGTCGCCAATCATTGGATGTGCCGTAAAAGCTTCGAGGTAGTCGTCATTACTGCACTTAGCCCACGCGTTCTTTGCTTGAATAACAAGTGTATCTTTGTCGCTATACGGGCGTGCTTCTACCATTTGGTAAATCCAGGTTTTCGCCGCGCAGCATTGTTCAAACCAAGCAGACGCCTCTTCAGCGCTAAGCGTATTTAGTTCATTAAGTGTCACTGATAGTGTCCTTTTCTCTGAGAAACGCTTTAATCGGCTTCTCACTGTCTTTGTTACTGTTGCCTGCCATTGCTTCTTTTGCATGAAGACGTTCAATAATCTGCGCAGATATAGAAACGGCAACTTCAATAGGTTGCTTGCCTGGAATATCTCGATTACCTATAGGCGTAAATAGCCTTGCCAGCGCGTTTTCGTCAAACCCGCGCTGAGTCAGCTTGGTAACAAAGCGCTTTGCCTTTGTTTCTGAACCTATTAACCCAATGAAGGGTAGGGAAGGCTGTTTTAATGCCTGCTCTGTAATGCGATAGTCCAATTGATGGTCGTGGGTAAGTATAATTAGCCAACTGTCCTCATCTAGGTGTCTAACCTCGCTCTCTGGCGCTTCTTCCACCACTTTTTGCACGTTGGCTGGGAGTGATGATGGAAACAAATCATCGCGACTGTCTATCCACGAAATTCGCACGGGTAATTGAGCCAAAATAGGCACCAGTGCTTTTGCAACATGACCTGCGCCAAAGATGGCAATGTGCTGCTGATGAACGTTACACACGTCAAACAGCACCTTTACCGCACCGCCACAACACTGTCCTAAAGAACTGCTTAACGGGTAGCTGTGAACTTCGGTATGTACTTCGCCTTTAGCAAGAAATCCACGGGCGCGGGCAATAGCATCAAACTCAAGGTGTCCGCCGCCGATGGTATCAACGCTTTGTGAGGCAGTAACTACCATTTTGCTGCCCGGCTCACGAGGTGTAGAGCCAGCAGTGCCAACCACAGTCACAAGCACATAGCCTTCATTGCGCGCTTGGCATTCAGCTATTGCCTCATGCCAGTTCGTAGCGCGAAATGATTGGGGGGCGCGAAATGAGTTTGGATCCGAACGTGTCATATCGCACCGCCTCGGCAGTCCGACTGCTGTATCGCAGCTACCGCTTTCAACACGCGCTCTGGTGTAGCTGGCGTGTCTAATTGAGGGTCGACTGTGTAGCCAGAAAGGCTAGAAATGGCATCCTTTAGGGCGCACCACACTGAAATAGCTAGCATGAATGGTGGCTCTCCAACGGCTTTTGAGTGGTAAATGCTATCTTCAGCATTCTTTCTACCGAACAGCTTCACATTAAATTCCTTGGGCGTATCACCTATTGCAGGAATTTTATAAGTCGCCATATTTTCACTTATCAGCTTACCCGCTTCATTCCATTTAAGATCTTCGGTGGTAAGCCAACCCATACCTTGAATAAACGCGCCTTCTATTTGGCCAATATCAATGGCAGGGTTAAGACTGTTGCCCACATCGTGGATTACGTTCACTTTATCTACCGTGTATTCACCGGTCAGCGTATCCACCGACACTTCGCTCATCGAAACGCCGTAGGCAAAATAGAAAAACGGACGGCCTTCACCGGTGTCGCGGTTATACTGTAATTTTGGGGTTTTGTAGAAACCGCTTGAAGACAAAGATACACGAGCAAAATACGCTTTCTGCACAAGCTCGGTAAAGGTAATTTTGTGCTCATCCAATACCACGTGCTCATTAATGAATAGCACGTCGCCAGCGCGGTCCTCTAGACCTAAGCTTTTGGCAAAGCACTCGGCCAAACGGGCTTTTAGCGTAATACATGCATTTTGTACGGCTTTTCCGTTTAAGTCAGTGCCGCTTGAAGCTGCTGTTGGTGAAGTGTTAGGTACTTTGTCAGTGCGTGTTGCAGTGACTTCAATCATATCCAAATCTAGTCCAAATTCATTGGCTGCAATTTGGCCTATTTTGGTGTGAAGCCCTTGGCCCATTTCAGTACCACCATGGTTCACCTGAATACTACCATCAGTATAAATGTGCACTAAAGCGCCAGCTTGGTTTAAATGCTTCGCGGTAAATGAAATGCCAAACTTAACAGGCGTTAGCGCTAGACCTTTCTTAATCACCGGGCTTTCGCGGTTAAACGCTGCAATAGCTTCACGGCGCTGCCAATACTGAGCGGTTTCTTCAAGCTCTGCAATCATATCGGGCAGAAGGTTATGTTCTACCTTCATTCCGTAGGGGGTAAAACTACCTGTTGTTGGGCCGTATAAATTACGTTTTCTTACCGATAGGGGGTCGCTGCCAATAGCACGGGCAATTTTATCAATCATGGCTTCAGCCATAATCATACCTTGCGGTCCGCCAAAACCTCGATAAGCGGTGTGCGATACCATATTGGTTTGCAATCTGTGGCCAACAATGTCGCTATCACCTAAGAAATAACCGTTGTCCGCATGGAACATGGCTCTATCGACAATGGCGTCAGATAAATCAGGCGAGTGCCCACAAATACCATTGATTGTCATGCGGGTGGCTTCAATTTTACCTGTCTCGTCAAAGGCCACGTCGAACTCGTTTTCGAACGGGTGACGTTTGCCAGTAACATGCATATCGGTGAAGCGTGGTAAGCGAAGCTTAACCGCACATTGATTGCGCGATGCCAGTAGAGCCGCTATACAGGCCCATTGCGCGGCTTGCGTTTCTTTTCCGCCAAAGCCGCCGCCCATACGTCGCATGTCTACCATTACACGGTGCAATTTTACATCGAGTACTTCGGCAACGAGTTTTTGCACTTCACTGGGATGCTGACTAGAGGTGTAGATTTTCATGCGATCTTCTTCATCAGGGATCGCAAGGCTCACTTGCCCTTCAAGGTACATGTGCTCTTGGCCACCAATACTTAGCGTACCATGTGCTTGGTGTTGAGCATTTTTAAATGTACTTTCAACGCGGTCAGCATGCTGGCCAAACCGGTGTAGGGGACGCACGAACGTTTTCTGCTGGTGGGCAGCTTCTGCGGAAAGTATAGGTTTGGTTTCACTCACCTCTACTTTCCCTTTTAGCGCCGCTTGTCGGGCTAGGTTTACCGAAGTGGCAAGCACTGCAAATACAGGCTGGCCAAAGAATTTGATTTCGCCATCGGCGAGTAGCGGGTCGCCTTCGAATACAGGGCCAATATCTTTATGGCCGGGTACGTCATCAATCGTAACGACATCCACAACGCCCTCGCTTTGGCGAACAGCGTCAAGATTAATTGACTCAATCGTACCACTTGCACATTCGCTTACACCTACTGCTGCGTAAAGTGTACCCTGAGGTTCAGTGACATCGTCAACGTAATTTGCGCAACCTTGTACTTGGCGTGTTGCGCTCTCATGCTTTCTAGATACGTGAACAACGCCTAGTTTGTCGCTCTTTTCTAAAGGATTAGGAGCATCAATTAACTTACGCATGCTGCACCACCCGTGTTTCAATTTGGTTGACTATTTGGTTTTCTAACCAGAAGCGATGCCATAGGTTGGCTAAAACGGTTTTGCGGTATTCAGCGGTAGCGCGCACATCGTCAATAGGTGAAAATGCATCGACCAAAACTTGTTTACCTAACGTTAAACATTCTTTGCTAGCGAATTGCTTACCTTTTAAAACGTTCTCCAACGCTTCACAGGTTGACGGAACGGCAGCTACACCACCAAAGCCGCTGGTAATAGCTTCAACCTTACCGTTGACGAGTGTGACATTAAATACCGCGCATACGGCCGATATATCATCTTCAAATCGCTTAGAAATTTTATAAGCGGCAAGTGACTGATTAGGGGTTGAAAAGGGTATTTCTATCGCGCTTATCCATTCACCTTTTGCCAACGTGGTTTCGCGATAGCCCTTAAAAAATTGAGTGATTGGGATCGTACGAATACTATCGCCGTTATCTAAATGAAGTATGGCATTCAATGCGAGTAATAACGGGGGCATGTCACCAATAGGCGAAGCGTTAGCCACGTTTCCGCCAATCGTTGCTTGATTGCGAATAGGCAGGGACGCAAAGCGCGTTACCAGTTCTGCGACTTGTGGAAATGCGTTTAGTAAAAGTGGCGCCGCATCGTTGAGCGGAACTGCTGCACCAATAATAAGAGAATGCTCGTTTTTGGTGCATTGTTTTAGTGCATCAATATGCGAAACGCTGATAAGCGTTTGCACATCTTTTAACTGTTGAGTGAACTGCAAACTTAAATCGGTACTGCCCGCAACCAGTTGTGCGTCAGGGTGTGCCTGAATCAGTGCTTTCAACTCTTCCCGCGATGTAGGCGTAAATATATTGCCTGTACCCGATGGCTTCTCACTAGATAGCGATAATAACGTGGCAAGAGTAGTATCTTGGCGTGCCGTGAACTGATCATCTGGTGTTTGTTCGCACACTGCCAGCGTAGCGTCGATAATTGGGCGGTAGCCAGTGCAGCGGCACAAGTTGCCAGATAAAGCATGAAGCACATCGTCACGGTTTGGTTTTGTATTACTGTGGTATAAAGCAAACATCGACATGACAAACCCTGGTGTGCAGAAGCCACACTGCGAACCGTGATAATCAACCAATGCCTGTTGTACAGGGTGTAAGTGTTTACCATCGCTTAAATGTTCTACGAACAATAGCTGTTTGCCGTGTACAGCGCTCATAAGCGTGATGCAGCTGTTTACTGTACGATAGTTAAGCTTCGTCGCGTTATCAGATGATGCTGGCTCTACAAGCACTACGGTGCACGCGCCACAGTCTCCTGCTGCACAGCCTTCTTTGGTACCGGTTTTCTTACGATGTTCACGTATAAATTGCAGAAGGGTGAGGTCGGCTCGTGCTTCGTTTAATTCAACAACATCGTTATTTATTAGAAAGCGAATCATACTCACACCTTCTTGTTATATGCATTCTTGTATTCATTAATATAGCTGTATTTTTATCATAAAAGTAGACCATTTGGTCAATTTATTGCTTATAAAAAATGGCCGAGTTATGAAAGGCCATGATTTTATGCAAAATAGTTTGAAAAATAGTAGAACGCTTTTCCAAACGTTTTTACTGAGCAATACATTGATTGTAAGAAGAATAAGGCAAGATTCGTGCTAGGTTTTGAGGTAATTGCAGAATTAATTTTTTTGAATGGCCCGATTTCATCGGCGAGAAGCACAGACTGTCGGCAACTCTGAGCTTTAAGGGCATAGCAACATGTTGGCAATAAATGCTAACCTATCACAAAGGCATGCAGCACTTATCCTGCCTGCACGCTTGCAAAGTAGATTGCAAAGGAATTTAGATAATAATGATGAAGGTAAAGAGCACTGACGCTGGCGTTGGCGCTATGAACAGAAGAAAAATACTCCAAGCCGCTGAAAAGTGTTTTGCACAATTTGGCTTCAAAGGCACAGCAGTTCAAAAAATTGCTGATGAAGCAGGACTACCCAAAACCAACGTTTTGTATTATTTCAAAACTAAACAAGAACTCTATGTCGCGGTATTAGAAGAAACCCTTTCATTGTGGAACTCCCGATTTGACAAAGCAACGGTGGAAGATGATCCCGCCGAAGTGCTTGCTAATTACATTGCTGAAAAAATGGAAGTATCCCGAACGCATCCCATGGCCTCAAAGATTTTTGCTATGGAAATCATCAACGGTGCGCAAAACCTCAGTGGCTACTTTGATGAAGAGCATGCGCTTTGGATGAAAGGGCGCCTTGCAGTAATAGAAGCGTGGATACAAGCAGGTAAACTTCCCCCGGTTGAAGGTGAGTACTTGCTTTACACTATTTGGGCAAGCACCCAGCATTACGCTGATTTTTCAGCGCAAATTACCCGATTGCGCGGTAAGAAAATGACAAAAGCAGATTTTGAAGACGCTACAAAGCAAGTGGTTAAACTTGTGCTTGGCGGTTGCGGACTGTCTTTGCCAGAAAGTTTCGAGGTGTAGCATGATAGACTCTGTGTATCCTCGCGATCTCATTGGGTACGGTGAACATGTGCCGCACGCTAATTGGCCAGATGAAGCAAAAATAGCTGTTCAGTTTGTCTTGAACTACGAAGAAGGCGGCGAAAACTGCGTGCTTCACGGCGACGAGGCGTCGGAAATATTTTTATCGGAAATTATAGGCGCACAAGCCTATAAAGACCGTCACCTTAGCATGGAATCTATTTACGAATACGGCAGTCGAGCAGGTTTTTGGCGTTTACACCGCTTGCTAAATAAGTACGACATACCTGTAACTGTATTTGGCGTTACCATGGCACTGCAGCGCCATCCTGACGCTGTAAAAGCAATGATGGAGTCCGGTTGGGAAATAGCCAGTCATGCCATGCGCTGGGTGCACTATCAAGATATGAGCGAGGAAGATGAGCGTAAGCAAATAGATGAAGCGATTATTCTTCACGAGCAGTTAACGGGTAGTAAACCTGCAGGATGGTATACAGGGAGAACCAGTCCTAACACATTGAAGTTAATCGCGGAGCGCGATGATATTTTATATTGCGCCGACTCTTATGCCGACGATTTGCCATACTACGACTGTCACTATAGCAAGCCGTTATTGATGGTGCCGTACACGTTGGATACCAATGATATGCGCTTTGCCACGCCTCAAGGTTTTAACAGTGGAGAACAGTTTTTCACCTACTTAAAAGATGCGTTTGATGTGTTGTATGAAGAAGGAGAAGAAGCGCCCAAAATGCTTTCTATCGGTCTTCATAATCGCATTATAGGCAGGCCTGCTCGACTCGCAGCACTTAAGCGTTTTATTGAATATGTAAAGTCACATGACAAAGTGTGGTTGGCCACCAGAGAGCAAATTGCTCGTCATTGGTTGGAAACTCATCCTAAAGAAGGTAGTGACAAGGCGAGTATCTAGCGTTTACAGTACCCGCAAAATATTAATAGTAGAGTAAAGCTAAGGAGGGAGAGTGAACCAAATGGAGAACTGCCGCCTTCGCTTAGTAGAGGACAAAACCATGAAAACAAAACTAGCAATTATTGCTCTTGGGGCACTCGCCCTCACTGCATGCTCAAAGCTGACGAAAGAAAACTATGACAAGTTAGAAATGGGAATGACTCAGGATGAAGTTGAAGCAATCATTGGTTCAGCTGATAACTGTGGCAAAACAATGGGCGCCATGGCTTGCACGTGGGGTAACGAAGACAGCAAACACGTAAAAATTGTATTTATGGGTGATAAAGCCGTTACTTTCACTTATGACGGATTGAAGTAATCGGCTAGTCCATTGATATAGCTGATTAAAAAAGAAAGGTGGCATTAATTGCCACCTTTTTTGTATCTAAACCAAGGTTTTGTGTGCAATAGTGTACACGTTGCACCGACGCAGCGATAAATTATTTTAAATCTAATAAGTATCTCAGTAAGAAAACAATAGCCAATGCATAAGTCAGCGGGGTTACTTCCTTAAATTTTCCTGTGCCGACCTTAATGCCAACGTAGGTTATAAAACCAAGGGCAATACCTTCGCTTATGCTAAAGGTTAACGGCATAGCGATGAGCGCAACAGAGGCTGTGGCCAAGGCGCCTAGGTCGTCGAAATCAACCTGACGAATCGACTCCATCATTAAAATACCTACCATTAGTAAAGCCGGAGTGGTAGCCATTAGCGGAATAACTTTCATCAATGGCGTAAGGAAAAGTGACAACAGGAAACATACAGAAACTACTACTGCGGTAAGCCCTGTTCGGCCACCCGCTGAAACGCCGGTAGCAGATTCAACGTAGCTTGTCACTGGTGATGTACCTACTAACGCTCCAGCGATACTTGCAGATGCATCCGCCGTCATGGCCGGGCCAATTTTCGGTAGCTTGCCTTTTGAGTCTAGCAAGTTAGCTTTGCGTGAAACGCCGATTAACGTACCTATGGTATCGAACATATTCACAAACATAAGCGCGAAAATCAGATCCCAGGTTTCGGCAAGATGGTCGATAGGGTACCAAAAGTCCATAGCCAAAAATGTGTTCGATATAGACTCTGGCATGCCCACAACAGCAGAAGGCGTGGCAGTTAACGTTCCGTTTTCGGTAGGGATAAACGCACCGATTAAAGTAAGGGTAACGATAGAAATTAAAATAGCCCCGGTAACGCGTTTAACCATAAGAACAATGGTAAAAATAATACCAACAAGGGCAAGCATCACTGCAGGCTCTGAAAGGTCACCAAGCTGCACAAAGGTTGCGGGGTTATCGACAATTAACCCAGCATTTTTAAGACCGATAAACGCGATGAATAAGCCAATGCCACACTGCACGCCAATCTTAAGAGACGGTGGTATAGATTCGGCGATCTTGGTTCGAACACCAGTAAGTGAAAGAATTAAAAAGAGAATACCGTTCCAAAAAACAATACCAAGCGCCGCTTCCCAAGGAATTTCGCGGCCAAGGCAAATAGTGAAAGCAAAAAATGCGTTTAAGCCCATTCCCGGCGCAAGTGCGATAGGGTAGTTGGTCATTAGCGCCATCATGAGCGTGCCAATACAAGCTGCGATTGCCGTCACTGTAATCAACCCTTCAACGGGCATCCCGCTTAACCCTAGAATACCTGGGTTCACCACGAGGATATAAGACATAGCCGCAAACGTGGTAAGGCCTGCGATGATCTCAGTTCTTACTGTAGTTCCGTGTTCCTGCAGCTTAAATAGCCGTTCAATTACGTTGTTGGACATCAAGAGTTCTCTGTTTTTGTTTCATTAAGTATTTTGTGCGTTTGAAAGCAAAAAACTGACCAGTTAGTCAACTTGTTGGTGTGTTTTGTGCTAACTTATTTTTCAGTGCAATGATTAAAAAGCAATCATTGCGTGACTCAAGGTCACTAGCCAGGCGGCACAAAGCCAGCCAAACGGTTAGTAATCAACATAGATGATGTTAAAAAAACCGCAAACAAAACCTAAATGAGCAATAGAACTCGTTTACAGATAGCATTAAAGATAAACTATTACGCACCAATTAAATGCTATTGCATCGTTATGGTGCAAAATAAGTGAGGGGCCATGTCGCTGTCATCAATAATTAAAAACATTCCAAAGGCCGAACTGCATCTGCATATAGAAGGTAGCTTAACGCCTGAACTCATGTGGCGCCTAGCTGAAAAGCACAGTGTATCACTTCCTTATGCTAGCGTGGAAGAGATTGAAGCCGCATATAATTTCAAAGACTTACAAAGCTTTCTTGACCTCTATTACGCAGGGGCCGGGGTATTAAGAGACGAAGACGACTTCTTCATACTAATGTGGGAATACTTAACTCGGTGCGCTGAAGAAAATATCGTACATACCGAAATTATGTTTGACCCTCAAACCCATACCGAGCGGGGTATAGGCTTTGATGTGTTCATGCCTGGCTTCTTGCGGGCTATACAAAAGGCAGAAACTGAATACGGCATAAGTAGCTATTTGATCATGTCCTTTCTACGTCACTTACCCGAAAGCGAAGCATATCAAACACTGGAAGCGGCAAAACCTTATTATCAGCACATTAAAGCGGTAGGACTTGATAGTTCAGAGTTAGGGCATCCGCCTTCTAAGTTTGAGCGCGTATTCAAAAAGGCGAAGTCGCTAGGTTTCAAAATTGTTGCTCATGCGGGAGAGGAAGGGCCAGCGTCCTATATTTGGGAAGCGATTGAACTGCTTGATGTGGACCGCATTGATCATGGTGTTCGCTGCCAAGAAGACCAAGCACTTATGGCGTATTTAAAGGAAAAACAAATACCACTTACCGTATGCCCATTAAGTAACTTGAAACTATGCGTGATAGACGATATGAAAGAGCATAATATCGTGCAGCTGCTTGATGCTGGATTATTGGTTACCGTGAATTCTGACGATCCCACTTATTTCGGCGGTTTTTTGAATGAAAATTTTGAAGCGCTTCATACTGCGCTAAACATAGATGAGAGTACAATTCGTGCGCTAGCCGCAAACAGTTTTAGAGCAAGCTTTTTACCAGCGGAAAGGAAAAAGGCTTTAATCGAGCAAGTCGAAATTGCTATTTAGCGTCTAAAAGTAAAAGTATACTCGGGTCCAGGCAAGAGTGCCGACGTGGCTTAATATTAAGATTGCATTTCCGTAATGGTGCGTTCTATTAAGCCGTCTAGCTCTTGCATGTCCAGCGCTATCTCAGTCAAATCGTCACGCTTGGCCTTGTTCTCAATAGACGATGCTTTTTCGCGAATAGCGTCGGCGCCCACGTCTCCTGAAACTCCTTTCATTGCGTGGCTAGTGAAACGAACGCCTTCAATATCTTGCTCAGTAACCGCTTTTTGTAATGCCTGTTGCTTCTCGGTAATTTGAGCTAAAAACATTTCTACGATACGGTTAAGTAAACCTTCGTTACCACCTAGCCGGCTTAGAGCAGCTTCCTTATTCCAAATCGGCTTTTCAAAAGCGCTATGTTGAGTATTTAACGTATCCATTTTTATTACCAAGGAATCCAGATGATATTGGAATGTACATTAATTGTGCGTGACTTAAAGCATTACTGTCAAATGCTTACCTGTAAAATTCTTCCTTAATTAGGCAAAGTAGACTAAAGGCTAATTTTTTTTACAGTATGTCAGACGATACTAATTATTGTTCTTATCAAGTTATGTGGTATTTCTCATGGAAGCTGAGACACAAAAGGTAGTCATCATTGACGATGAACCAACAACACTCTTGTTACTAGAAAGTGCAGTAGAATCTTTAGCAGATGTTGTTACGGTTTCGCAAAGCGTTAACGCATTTTCGATAGTCAAAGCGCAACAACCTGACCTAGTCATATTAGATATCAGCATGCCCGTACTCTCAGGGTTCGAAGTGTGCAAACAGCTTAAAGCATGTCCAAGCACTGCTTCAATCCCTGTAATATTCGTCACTTCTCACAGCGATTCAGACAACGAACATAGCGCGCTGTCGCTCGGCGCGATAGATTTTATTTCAAAGCCTATCGATGTGGAAATGTGCCGAATGAGGGTGAAAAATCATCTCACGCTTCAATCTCAAAAAGCCTTACTGAAAAAAGTAAACCAAGAGCTTGAGGCGGAAAAAAAACAGCTTGCTATTACATTGAAATCCATAGCTGACGGTGTCATTTCGATTAACGCTGCGGGAGATATAACATTTATTAATCCCGTGGCACAAAGGCTAACTGGTTATAGTGCGGAAGATGCCGCAGGTAGGCCTATTGATGAAATAATGAACTTGCGAGATGCCTCAAGTCATGAACCTCTGTTAAACCCGGCGCTTTACGCACTAGAAGTAAAGCGCCCCGTGGCTATGTCGTATAATGCGACGCTCGTTAGCCGGCATAAACAGATTTTTAGGGTTGAAGATAGTGCGTCGCCGATTATAGACGAAGAGGGAAACATTAACGGCGCTGTGATGGTCTTCCAAGATGTTTCAGAAGCCGTTGAGATGGCGGTAAAAATGACTCACCTTACCAATCATGACCAACTTACCGGTTTGCCCAATCGAGTTCTGCTTCACGACCGTGTTGTACAAGCAATAGCACGAAGCTTTACTAGCAGACAAAGCATCGCGTTGTTGCTAATTGATATTGATAACTTTAAATACCTCAACGATAGCTTGGGTCATCAGATAGGGGATTTTGTTATATCAGTAATTGCTAAACGACTTTCTGACACCCTCGGCCAGAATGCAACCCTTGCCCGCGTGGGAGGAGATGAGTTTGCTTGTTTGCTGTCTGATATCGGTTCTGGGTACAGCGCAGACAGTATTGCTATGGCCTGCTTACAGGCCGGAAGAAAGCCTATAGAAATAGACGACAAAGCCCATCAGTTAAGCCTAAGCATAGGAATTAGTCTGTATCCGCAAGATGCCGTTAACGCAGAAGAAATGATGCGTCACGCTGATTCAGCAATGTATCGCTCTAAATCAAAAGGGAAGGATACATTTAGCTTTTTCTCGAAAGACCTTCAGCACGCCATGCATCACAGGGTTGAAATGGAGATTAAACTTAGGCAAGCCATTGAAAATAACAGTTTAGCTATTTACCTTCAGCCGAAATACGATTTCAACAACAAAGAGATTACCGGAGCTGAAAGTTTAGTCAGAATAGTCGAAGAAAACGGCAACGTTATTGGGCCTGACGAATTTATTCCTCTTGCAGAAGAAACAGGATTAATTCATCAGCTCGGAAGACAAGTGCTTCAAAAAAGCTGTGAGTTCATTGCACGCTGTAACAACGAACATCAAGACGTTAAAGTAGCGGTTAATGTTGCGGCAAAACAGCTTGCAAATCCTGGTTTTGCAGATGAGGTTGCAGAAATAATTCGTTCAACGGGGATTGAAGCTTCGTCATTAGAATTAGAGGTGACAGAGTCTGCGTTGATGCACGATTTTGAACAAACCCGCGATATCCTCATCGCATTAACATCACTGGGGATTACCATAGCGCTTGATGACTTTGGCACTGGCTATTCAAGTTTATCCTATCTACGTCAATTTCCACTTCATGTACTAAAAATAGACCGCTCATTTGTTATTGATATGGATAAAGAACAGCAGGCACATGATATTGTTACCGCAATTGTGCACCTGGCCTTAAGTTTGGGTTTGACTATCGTTGCCGAAGGGATAGAGACTCAATCACATTTCAATAGCTTAAAAGCGCTTGGTTGCCACCTAGGACAAGGGTATTTTATGTGTCGCCCCCTAGCGATGAACGACTTTTTCATTCAATTTATCAGTAATGAAGAAGTCGTCTAACGTAAAGCCGCAGCCTGCTTTGGTACATTTCAGTCTTGCGGCTTAGGTGTTATTTATAATACCTAAAGCTCGTCAAAAGTTAACCTTTTCAATATACATCTATCCCTAAGGTGTTAGACTGTTAGATATTAAAAAATATAAAAAAATCGTTATGTTACAATGAAAAACAGTAGCGCGACGTACTTGTATTAGAAAGCAATGAACAGAAAAGAAATTAAACCCTACTCACAGTGTAAAGTGCTTATTGTTGATGATGAACCAATGAGCCGATTGCTGCTACAGTCAATACTTGAAAGTGAATTTCAATGCACTACTGTAGAGTCTGGAAGCGACGCCATATCGCATTGTGGCGAAGCGCTGCCCGATTTAGTCTTACTAGATATGAACATGCCAGATATCAGCGGTTTAGAAGTGTGTGCAGCATTAAAATCGGCGCCAGAAACCAAAGACATACCGGTCATTTTTGTAACCTCAACCATGGATATCAAAAGTGAAAACGCATGTTGGGAAGTGGGTGCATCAGACTTTGTTATGAAGCCGGTAAATGCCTCAACGCTTATTCATCGTGTAAAGACACACCTTCAGAACAAGCTTCGTACTGAATATCTTGAAATGATGACGTTTCATGATCAACTTACCAGCCTTTACAATCGCATGTACCTCACGAAAGAGATCCCTCTGTTAATAAAGCAGGTGGCGAGAGATAAAGGTAGTGTAGGTGCAATAATGATCGATATTGATTATTTTAAACTTTTTAATGACACGTACGGCCATCTTGAAGGCGATTTATGCTTGCAGAAAGTTGCTGAAATAGTATCCAATAACGTTAAGCGCCCTAAAGACGCTGTAATACGGTTTGGCGGCGAAGAGTTTCTAATTATTCTACCTTACAGCGATTATAAAGGTACAAAGCTTGTGGCAAATCAGCTTGTAGGTGAAGTAGCCAAGGCAAAAATACCTCATGGGAAAGGCATTGAAAATCGCGTGTCTATTAGTGCAGGGTTTGCAGCCCGGACGGCTGAGGACGTGGTAAAAGATGACATTTCCGCATTAATTGAAGATGCAGATGTATCCTTATTTGAGGCAAAAGAGTCAGGTAGAAATCGGGCCAAAGGTTAGTTTGTGCAATACTTAAAAATTAGCCTATCTTTAGCACCCCTAAACTATCCTATTGTTTAATGTCGAAACCGTTAATACCACGCTATCATCAAGAGTGATTACGTATTATTTTCGATATTTTTGAAAGCGCGGGTTAGTACTCTTCTTTTACGAGTTTGAGACTTAGGTAAAGAACAATGGTTTATTTCGACGAGCAATCGAGTTTGAATGTTAAGCTGGAAGCGCAGTTAAAGGCATCGCTATCTCAGTTAGTGCAACGTGGTTGTGACTCTTTAGGCATTTTTCAAGGCTTGCTTTTGCATCTTGACCAGGACACCGTCAACATTCTTGTAAGAGCATCATCAGCTTATCCACCCAGTTTTAAATCAATCCCTTCTTACGCAAATTGCTCACCGGTAGACAATTGTTTCCCCGTAAGCAGTGCTAAGTGTTCGACTGCATTTAAACGGTGGTTTAGTACTTATTTCAACGCGGAAAAATACATAAGAGGCCAAGTCCACAACCTCGACGGTGGGCAGGTCTGCCTAGTGTTCATCAACGCATGCCCCGAACAGTCAAATAATGTAGATAAAGTGACATTGCTCGACGATTGGTTATCTGTCATTTTAGAAAAATTTCACGTAGAGAAAGCTGAAACAAAACAAAACACGCTCTACGAAAAACTGCAAAGTGTTGCAAACGTAGGGACGTGGGAGGTTGACCTTATTACCAATGAGCTAACTTGGTCATCTCAAACTCGTATCATTCATGAAGTAGACGACAGCTACACGCCCTCGCTAGAAACTGCAATTAACTTCTACAAAGAAGGGTTCGATAGAGATGAAATAAGCCGCATTGTTTCTCATAGCACCCAGACTGGGGAGCCTTGGAGCTCAACCCTCGAGCTTACAACCGCAAAAGGCAATTCGGTATGGATAGAAACCCATGGCATGGCAGAAATGAAGCATGGTAAGTGCGTTCGCTTGTTTGGTACCTGTCAAAATGTTAATAAATCGGTTCAACTTAGGTTAGAGTTGGATGCGCGACGTAAAGAAGCAGAAGCTGCATCCAGAGAGCGTGGAATGTTGCTTTCACGCATAAGCCACGAGTTAAAAACACCGCTGAACGGCATTACCGGAATGCTTCAGGCCATAAAATTTGAAACAAAAGATAACGTTCGAATTAGAAAAGCCGACATTGCATTACATAGTGCAGATCGCTTGTTATCACTCATCAACGATGTACTGGATTACACGTCGATTATAAACGGTGAATTCACGTTAAACCACAGTGATTTCTGCGTTCGGTCTTTATGCGAAGACATTGTCGATGTGTTCAAAACAAAGTGTGCAGAAAAGGGCGTACGGTTCTATGCAGTGCTGTCTTTTGATGAAAAGACCTATGTGCATAGTGACGCGGCAAGGATAAGTCAGGTAATAACCAACTTGTTGTCGAATGCCGTAAAGTTCACCGCAAAAGGCTACATTTCAGTGCAGGTTACGCTTAAACATCAAGGCGACGTTCCTATTCTGCTGGCTTCAGTCGAAGACACCGGGGTAGGCATGAGTAATGACATTCTATCGCGGGTGTTCCGGCCGTTCCAAAACGATACCGGCAGTGCTCGTGAAGAACTCAATGGAAATGGATTAGGTCTTTCCATAGTGAGCCAGCTTGTTGAAAAAATGGATGGTGAACTTGAGGTGCGCTCGACGGTAGGCAAAGGAACCTGCTTTGACATTGCCATTCCAGTTGAAATGGCAACACTAAACGAAACGTCTAATGGAGAGATAACGCTTTCTTCTGAACTTTTAAGTGTGCCGTTAAATATTTTGGTTGTTGATGACAATGACATAAACCGCCTGGTTTTAGGGTCTATGCTAGAAAAGTTCAATTACATACCTGATGAAGCTGAAAACGGCGAAGTAGCGGTACAAATGGCGAGGGCCAAAAAATACGACATTATTTTCATGGACTGTGCTATGCCGGTGCTTGATGGTGTTAGCGCAACGAAAATTATACTGCAAGAAGCGTTAATGCCTAAGCATGGGCGCATTATCGCGGTTACTGCTAACACCACAGCTGAAGATAAATCCAGTTGCAGCGAAGCGGGCATGCAAGACTTTCTGGCAAAGCCTGTTGTACAAAATGATGTAACTTCACAGCTTAAGTTAGCGCTAGATGCAAAATCTGTAGTGGCTTAGGGGCAGTTCAGTGCTTTGAAATGCATATAAAAGCATTGAACAGCCTGTCAAAATCAGGTGACTAAACACCCGTGTTAACGCTAGCGGAACTGATAATAAGCAAGATTTGGCAGTTTGGTTAATACCAACTTAGTTAATTCCAACTAAAATATTGTACTTAAATCAATCGTTCTGAATGTTAGTCAGAACCGGGAATAGTGTGTTTTGCAGAATCCCAATTTTCAACAATAGCATTAACAACACCAGAGCCAACGTTGTAAGCAGCTTCAATTGCTGCGCCCATTGCTGCATAGCCTTCTCCCGAGCTTTCTAATTTCAAGTTTTGTGCAGCGCCTAAAGATGGAGGTTGCATAGTAAAGTTGCTCGCCGTTCTTAGTATCATCAAGCGCTCTTTGTCTACTAACCCAGCATTATCTAAATACGTTAAACTTTGAAGCGTAGCTGAGTCTTCCATGCCCGATGTGACGAAGTTTCCTTTGTCTTGCGTCCAGTAAGCTACCCAATCGTTTGCCCAGGTATTAAGTTTTTCCCCGTGCCAAAAAGTAGACGCAGATAGATGTGCTCCCATAGAAACATTAGGAAGTGCTTTTGCATTAGGTGAGAGAGTATATTTTGCTCTTAGCGTATCCATTGCTTCATTGTTTAAAAGCTTGGTATCTTTTGTAAGAGAATAGGCCCATTTCGCCAATGGTAGGTTAAGGGTGTAAACCTCTCCATTTGGGCTGTTGTTTACGTCAACTGACTCGGCGTTTTCATAAGGTTCATGAGTAAAAAGAGGAAAGTAACCTGTTGGCCACTGTGAAGGAATTTCTCTTGCATCAATGTGATGTGCAAGGTCACCATCTACAACATAATCAGTCCAAATAGCACTTCCGATAGTGTTATCGGCAGGGTCGACACCAGCGATACCTGCTACTAGCCAATAGGCTTTCGACAAATCAAAGCGAGGGTCAAGGCCCAGCGCCATTATTGCTGCTGAAGCACGCGCAGTGCCCATACCCGTCACTATGCCAATTACGCCCGTTTCAGTATTTGCATACACATCGTGAAAGCCGTGGGGTAGCGGGTATTTTGTTGTAAGCTTTTGACGTGCCTTCCACAACTGAAATTCGCCTGGTGCGTCGCCTTCATCATCGCCTATTTCAAACATACTGATTACTACCACCTTTACTTCCATCGGCTTTTCTTCGCCATTAGCGTAAGCATGGGTAGATAAAACACTTATTACTAAGCCTATCAAAACAGCCAACACAGTGGGTTTACGAAAAGCTGAATTGCGGCTGTTTTTAGCAGTACTCAATGTCGGTTGCTGTGAAAAGTGGCGAATGAAAAGGGTTAAAGACATAGAAGACTCCCAAAAAAAGAGCTCAGGTTTAGAAAACTGAGCTCTTAATTTAACGTGATTTATGTGAAAAGTGTCATCGTGCTTTCAAGTTCTTTGAAAGCACGATAACGACTTAAACGCCACGCGTATTTAGAATGAATAAGTAAACTTAGCATTCCAATGGCGTGGAAGTTCAGGAAGAACGATTTGGCTACCGAATAAATCTGGGAAGTTAGAGCGGAAATAATCTTCATCAGTTAAGTTTTTAACTGTCAAATTCAAACTCCAATCCTCTGCTTGATAAGAAAGGCCAGCATTCACCAACGTATACGAAGGTAATGTTACGGCACCTGAGAAGCCAGATGCTACCTCATCGGCATTTACTACACTTACACTTGCGGCATAGCCATTCAAGAAATCGTAAGTCGCAGTTAAGCCGTACGTGTTTTCTGGAATACCAGCTTTAATCGCGGTGGTGTTACCGTAAGCTGTATTGCCGTTTGGCGTACCGCCAAAGAAGATAGACGGGTCGTCAATGTTTGCAAAGTCTTCAGCACCGAAGAAACCAAATTGGAAACCCCCACCATCAAGTACGGTTAAATTAGTTACTTCGATGTTAGTATAAACAGCCGTTAGCACTAACTGTTCGTTTACAACCCAGCGAAGTTCAAACTCAGTACCTTCATTTAGTGTAGTGTTGTTTGTAACAGTAGACTGCGCATTTATATCTGTACGCTCTTGCTCATAAATTGATAGAGCCACATACAAGCTGTCGTCCAGAAACGACCCCTTAACACCGTACTCAAAAAGCTCAGATGTATCGAAGTATCCGCCTGGAATGTTTTCGACATCGATGTTCGCGCCTTGACCTGCTACGATAGTCGCTTGCTCAGCAACCGTGATGTAAGGGATTAAACCGAAGTCTGTTTTGTATGAAACACTCGCATTCCACGAAATACCATCTTCTTTGTCTTCAGCCGTAACATCTTCATCACCACCAAATAGCGTAATACCTCCTGGTGTTGTGCTTTCAACGTCGACAGAGTCGTATCGCAAACCAAGCACAATGTTCAAACCGTTTTCCCATGTTAGGTCAGTCATTACTGCGACACCTAAATTAAGGTAGTTACCCACATCATAGTTTGAATAACCAAACCCTGCACGGGTAGCAAGCAAACGTCTGTCTAAAGCAGTAGAGGGGCCAGTTAGGTCACGTCTATCAAAAAATTCATTAATGAAATCGTCACCGCTTTCGAAATCTGTATAACGAATTGACGGAGAGAATTGAAACTGAGCAAATAAGCTATCGTTTTCATATTCAGTGGCGAATACTATTTTGTCCTCAATGACATACGCATCATGAAATTGAGAAAAACCATAGGCATTTTCGTTTAGATTCTCATAACTTTCGTAGAAAAACTGGTTCTTTACTTCCCAATCATCTGCAAAATAAATCATATCGAAGTAAAGCGTAGTAACTTCATTTTCTAGCACATCATCAGCAGCAATCAGGGTCTGATCACGACCGAGTTGAGCGGTGCCCACATCTACTAGAGCCATGTCGTCACTAAAACTAGAACCGTCTTCTGTTAGTGGATCAACTTCAACAAAAAGGTTTGCTGCAAAGTATTCAAAGTGACTGATGCTACCATCGCCGTCAGTATCCAAAGGTTTTGCGTTACCAGTGATGTAAGTACCGTTATCAATTAAATCTTGAGTAACACGGTTCCAACCAGCGTTTTGATTACCGTCATACTTATGATACATGCCGCCAAATTCGATGCTTAAGTTGTCGGTCAGATCCATGTCAAAGGCGGCTTGAACTACGGTTTGGTCTGTTTCACTGTTGCGATAAAAAGAGTCAGAGTTTTCTTGTTCTGCATAGACGTAGTAGCCAAGATCTTTGCCCGCAAATTTGCCTGGGCCACCCACTTCTGCAGTAAGGATATTCTTGTCCCACGAGCCTGTGGTATATGAAAACTGACCAGTAGGACTATCTAAATATTGACCTCTACCTACTTTCGCTGACTTTGGGTTAAAGTTGAGGTACCCACCTATTTTAGCGGGACCATAAATAGGTGAGGCGGGACCACGAACAATATCAACACTGCTAGAGGCACCAATTGGCGTAGGGTAGTTGCCAGGGTTATCTAAACGACGCACACCTCTAAAATAAACTTCACCAGGCGTACCACGTACGTCAAGAGAGCCCGCAACGCCAAAGAAAGACTGGGTAAATGTTCCCGGTGCAAACGCTACCAGTTCATCAATGTCAGAAACGTTAAAACGCTCCATTTGCTCTTGAGATATAGTTGATGCAGAACGTGGCGTTTCAAGAATCGACTTACCAAAGCCAAACACAGACTCTACGTCTTGGCCTGGAAGACTGCCAAGCGAACCCGTTACTTGGATCTTCTCAACGTCTTTTTCTTTTACCTCTGTCTCTTCCTGAGCTAAAGCTTGTGACGACAGCGCAACCGCAGTGGTCATCGCAAACGCTTTTGCTAGAGGAGATAATTTGAATGTAGTGTTTTTCATGGTTTCCTCATTATTTTTAGTTGCCCTTTTTTTGGGCTTTTTAACGAATTATTTTTATGGTTCTTGTCGTTGGCAAGAGAGTTAGCAGGATAGGTGCCAACTACTTGTCCAGTTGGTCAAGTTTTGACCTGTGTTTAAGTCGCTGAATTATATTGATAAAAAAATATAATGTTGTTCTTATATTGTTATTTTTATGTAAACGCTCTATGTCTTTAAAGCACTTGCACCATCAGTGTGATTTTTAACGAATTTTTGCACCAAATAGAGGAGGTGTGCTATCAGCGTGCCTTTTTATGCCTAAGATTGTGTTAAGGGGTTGAGGCAGTGATACAGCTTCTAGGTTTTTGTCATTATCGCTACGCCTGTTTGGAGAATGTCTTGCATTGCCAGCGTCTTTATTTTTACGGCTAGTGATTGCGTCATTGGTAGAAGAAATAAGAGAGATGTCTTCAGGGCTTAGCTGTGACTTTGTATCTGAACTTTTTGCCTTACTCGACGGTTTTTTACCTGGCAGCGTTAGTTCTAAAATTACGGCAGTAAGGCCGGCAGATGTGACGGGGGAAAGAAGAATATTTTCTAGCCACGTTGGCAATTCGGCAAGGGCTTCTGGAACCATCATTACGCCTATTGCCATTCCAAGCGCGCAAGCAGTTACAAGGCTGCTGCGCCTATCAAGTGCGTAGCTGGCAAGAAGCTTTAAGCCGCCTACTGCTACCATAGCAAACATAACGAGAGTCGCTCCGCCTAATACCGGCTTAGGAATAGCCTGCAGCACCCCGCCAACAATTGGAAAACAGCCGATAAGAACAAATAGCGCAGCAACAAAAAAGCCCACTTTTCGGCTAGCAATACCGGTTAACTGAATAACGCCATTGTTTTGGCCAAATGTGGTATTTGGAAACGTGTTGAACATGCCGGCAAGTAAAGAGTTGACACCGTCACCCAAAATACCGCCCTTCACCCGCGCAAAATAAACGGAGCCACTTACAGGTTGTTTGCAAAAAAGGCTGTTTGCCGTTAAATCTCCCGCCGTTTCTATTGCGCTAAACAAGTAAATAAGCGCAATAGGTAAAAACAAGTTAATGTCAAAGGCTATGCCAAAAGCAAATGGGGTAGGGACTGCCACTAGTGAGAGCGAAGCGAGCCCGGAGAAATCAAGACCTTTTGTAAAGCCGACATACGTTGCGCCTATGGCCATGCCAATAAAAATAGCGCTTAAGCGAAGCCAATGATTGGTAGAAGCGTTCAAGAATACGATAACCAGCAGTACACCGAGGCCGACTGCTAAGTTCTCAGTGCTGGCAAAGTCAGCAGCATGAAAGCCTCCTGCAAGGTCGGTCATACCTACGTTTATCAAGCTAAGCCCTATAGCGGTGATCACTATACCCGTAGTCAAAGGCGTAATAATGCGCTTAAGTTTATCTACGAATAGGCTGAAAACCACTTCAACTAATGCCCCAGCCATCGTGAGTCCAAACAATAGGGCTAAAATATCTTCTGGCGTTCCGCCATTCGCCTTCACTTGGTTTCCCGCCAAAATCAACGCACTAATGAACGCAAAGCTAGTTCCTTGAATGGCGACAAGGCCGCTGCCTACTGGGCCTATACGTTTTGTTTGAATTGCTGTGCCAAGGCCACTAACAAATAGCGCCATACTAATAAGGTAAGGTGTGTATTCAGTAAGGCCTAGCGTTGATGTAACAATAAGAGTAGGGGTTATAACACCAACGAAGCTCGCTAATAAATGCTGGAATGCCGCGGTAAGAGAGGGAAGAAATGCCGGGCTATCATGTAAGTCGTAAAGTAATTCGCTGTGATTTGAAGACATGAGCAATTTTTCTTGATGACAGTTGCTCGATGGTTGCAAGATGTTGACCAATTAGTCTGCTTTGTTTTGCGTTTTTAAAGTATTGTTTTTACTATGGTTTTTGAAGTTAGCGAATAGGGGGTACAGCGGAAAGAACTGATTGAGCCCCAATTTGGTGCCTAAACAAAAAAATGCGCTAAATTAGCGCATTTTGTAAAGGTGTGTTGAGGTCAATTTAAAAGGTAACCCCTTCATCTAGCGTCACAAAAATAGAGTGGCGAACTTCATTGTACATAGCCCGTGAACAGTGACCTTCACCTTCGGTATCTTCCAGTAACAGCACGTCGCCCGCCCCAAATACATGACGCTCGCCGTTAGACACGGTAAATTCTGCGCGTCCTTTTAAAATGAAAAGCAACTGTCGCGCGGGGGCTGGGTGCCATTTAAAATCATAATCTGCGGGGGTTTCGCGAAAGATAATTTTATCTGCACCAAATTTTTCTGACAGCATCCCAATTGGGCCACCGTCTTTTAGCGGTATTTCAACTTCGCCAAAGTGGCTTTTGCCCGCCTCATCGTTGTAAATCCTTGTTATTTTCATTATTAACCCTTAATTAAAACTTTACTGATAAGAACATTACGCGTGCTTAAGCGCACTGATCGTTCTATAAAGCACCGACAAACTGGCTGCCACATCATCACCGGTTATAGACTCTGCAGGGTGATGGCTGATACCGCCCTTACAGCGCGTGAAGAGCATGGCCACAGGGCTAATATCTGCAATAGCCATGGCATCATGTCCTGCACCAGATGCAAGAATTCGAGGAGCAATACCGCTTTCCTCAACGCCACGAACTAGCGCGTCTTTCAACTGGCTATCGCAATGCACTGCAGGTGCACTATGCGTTTGCTCACGAGTGAGGACTACTTGTCTAGATTGCGCAATGTCGTCAAATTTTTGCAATATTTCTGCCAATACAGAATCGCGTAAATCGTCATCTTCGCTTCGAATATCTAAGGAAAATCGTGTGCGCCCAGAAATCACGTTTACGCCGTTAGGTGCGTTTTCAATTTTCCCAACGGTTGCTACCACTCCCGGGCGTTGTAAGCTAATACTCTCAACAGCGAGTAGCATTTCTGCACTCGCACATAGGGCGTCACGACGCATAGACATAGGCACAGTACCGGCGTGCCCAGCCATACCTTCTACCATAAAATTAAAGCGCTTCGCGCCAGCAATGGCACTGACCACACCCACAGGCAGGTTTTCTTGCTCTAAAACAGGGCCTTGTTCAATATGAAGCTCTATGTAGCCTAAAATGTCAGTGCGAGAAATAGTTGCACTGTTTACTGCATCGAAATTAAGCCCAAAGTTTGCCATGGCTTGCTCTAGGCTAACGCCATCTTCATCTTTTAAGTGGCGCCATTGCTCTTGCCACTTGCCCGTTAAGGCGCGGCTTCCTAAAAGCGTAGTGCCGAAACGCGTGCCTTCCTCGTCACAAAAACCGACAATGTCGATGTGAAAAGGGAACTTAGTTTGTGTACCATCGAACATAGCCACCAGAGAAATAGCAGCGACCACGCCAAGCATTCCGTCATACTTTCCGCCATTAGGTACAGTGTCGAGGTGGCTGCCTAAAATTAGTCGCGGCGCGTTGGGCACGCTCGATGTGTAGCGACCCCAGATATTACCAACGGCGTCTTGCCATGTAGTCATACCGGCTTCAATCATCCAGCCAGACGTCAATTGATTGGCAAGTTTGTGTTGCTCAGTCAAATAACGCCTGTCTAGACAAGAAGCGTCCTGGCTTAAGGTACCTAATGTTTCGCACCTTGCCATAACTTGCGTTGCCAATTCAGCAAATGCTGCGAATTCATTCATTCGCAGCTCCTGCCGCTTTGGCCTTGGCATAAACGCTAAGTGCAGCATCTACCCCTTTACCCGCAGGTAGCGCAAGGCCTTGCATGCGAAGTACGGTTTCAAGCGATTGAAGTGTGTGAAGTACCGCGTCTTCTCTGGCGTTGTAGCCCATAGTGCCAATGCGCCAAATCTTACCTTTTAATGGCCCAAAGCTGGTGCCGATTTCGATATTAAAGCGCAGCAGTAGGGTTTCGCGAACTTCTTCGCCGTGTACACCGTTAGGAATATGAACACCTACCACGTTGTACATTTTGTGTTTCAGGTCACCGAATGGTTCTAGCCCCATAGCCTGAATACCCGCTAGCATGGCGTCGCCAGCCACTTTATGACGTGCGATAACGTTTTGCTGGCCTTCTTCTAAATGTAGGCGCGCGCATTCACGAGCACAATAAAGCATGCTAGCCGCTTCTGTGTGGTGGTTTAACCGCTCTTCGCCCCAATAATCCATGATCATCGGTAAGTCGAAATAGTTTGAGCGAATTTTAGGGCCGCGGGCGGCCTCGTGATGCGCATCGCGAATACCGGCTTCAACGTGATGGCGAGTTCGCACGGTTTTAACAAATTTGTCGCTCAGGGTAATAGGAGCGCTACCCGAAGGACCACCTAAACACTTTTGCAGGCCAACTGATACCGCATCTAACTTCCATGCGTCTACCTCTAGCGGGTTTCCGCCTATTGACGCTGTAGCATCACAGTAAAATAAAACATCGTGGGCTTCACAAATAGCACCAATATGCTCAAGGGGTTGAAGCATGGTGGTAGACGTATCGCCTTGCACAATGGCAAGTAGCTTAGGTTTTACTTCTTTTACCGCGGCTTCAATTTGTTCAGGTGTAAATACTTCGCCCCAAGAAACTTCTATGGTGTGTACTTCGGCGTCAGCGCGCTCTGCAATTTCAGCAAGCAAGTGACCAAAACGCCCAAATATAGGTACGAGCACTTTGTCGCCCGGCTCTATCGCTGATACCAAAACGGCTTCAATGCCAGCTCGTGATGTGCCATCAACCAGAAAAGTTTGCTGGTTCTTGGTATTAAAAACATCACGGTACAGCTGCATTACCTCATTCATATAGCCAGTCATCACCGGGTCGTACTGGCCCACTAACTGGGTAGACATGGCACTTAATACACGTGGGTAGCAGTTAATTGGGCCCGGACCCATTAGCAAGCGAGGTGGTGGAGAAAGTGGTGCGAAAGTACTTGTAGTCGCTTCTTTAGACATATGGGCGCTCCTAGATAAGCACTTGCGCTAACATGCGCAAGCCAGTGATGATAAGAACCACAGCAAAGATTTTCTTAAGTAAACCTGCGTTTAGCTTGTTGGCAATGGTTGCTCCGACCGGTGCAAATAACACGGTAAGCGGAACAATGCAGGCAAAACCTAGTAAATTGACGTAGCCGTAAGTTGCAAAGGGTGCATC
Organism: Alteromonas marina; assembly: GCF_000808575.1. Taxonomy (GTDB): domain Bacteria; phylum Pseudomonadota; class Gammaproteobacteria; order Enterobacterales; family Alteromonadaceae; genus Alteromonas; species Alteromonas marina_A. The sequence continues at coordinate 3,887 of NZ_JWLW01000001.1, read as the reverse complement.
GGCAGGTGTAGCACCTACAAATAGCAAGGTAAGCGCAGCTGGAAGCGAAATAATCAGGCCAACCGCTGCAGCAGTGCCTACTGCTTTGTGTGCTGGGTAGTTACAAAATGTAAGGGTAGGTACAGTTAGCGTGCCGCCGCCAATGCCCACCATAGAGCTAAATAACCCAATACAGGTTGCCATAATCGACTGACCCGCACGGCCTGGAAGCCCTTTAAATAGCGCATCTTTTTTGCCAATGAGCATATTAACCGCTGACAAGGTAGCGATAATGCCAAACAGCAAAGTCAGGAACGTGGGGTTAACCGCGGTTACCGCATAGCTACCTGCAAGCACGCCAATTAAAATGAACACGGCCCAGGCTTTAAGCAGCGCAAAATCTACATTGCCTTTACTATGGTGAGCGCGAATAGAGCTCACTGACGTAGGGACGATAGTTGCCAATGATGTGGCCGTGGCAATAACCATGGCGCTTTCAGGCGAGACGCCAAGGGCTTGAAATAAGAAAAACAGTACTGGCACTATAACAATGCCGCCACCTACGCCAAGCATACCTGCTAGTATGCCAGCGAATACGCCCGTCCCTGCGAGCGATAATATAACCGTTAGGTTATCCATTAAGAACTGCATGTGATTTCTTTCTCTTTAACAATTGTTGTTTATTTGATTTTGTAAGCGTTTAACTAAAATACGTCTTTGCAGACCCATTGCGGTAAACGCGGCTTAGGTAACGCACCCTAGTTTGTGCGTTTACAAAGTCATCTCTTGCGGTAAAAAACTAGCGATGGCCTAAATAGGCTTTACCATCACTTCTAGGATCGCTTGCGCCGCTCACGGTGCCTTCTGTGTCGCGAATAATCGCCCCAGCGTGACCCATAAGTTCGTTGCAAGGGTCTACCGTAACCATATCGTGGCCCCTTGCCAGTAAGCTCTCGCCCACATATTCAACTAGGTCTCGCTCTGCTTTTAAATTGTGACTTTGATCGCCCCAGGTTCTACCAAGTAACCAGCGGCCAAGAGAAATCGCTTTGTCGATAGGCTGTCCGTGGTAAATATGTCGAGCGAAAAGTGCCGCCTGAGTTTGGGGCTGACCTTCACCGCCCATTGTGCCGTAGCTTATACGGCGACCATCGATAAGTTCTGCAAACGCTGGGTTTAATGTATGGAATGGTTTCAACCCCGGCGCTAAATATTGATTACTGTTCGGGTCTAGCGAGAACGAGGTACCTCGGTTGTTCCAAACAATACCCGTTTGCGGGCTTACTATTCCCGAACCAAATTCCCAATAAAGCGATTGTATGTAGCTGACCATGCGCCCTTCTGAATCGCAGCAGCCCATCCAAATGGTATCGCCGTGCTTGGCTTCATGAGGCCATGGCAGAGCTTTGTCTAACGAAATGTTTTTCACCATCTCGTCAAGCACGTTATCGCTTAGCAGGCTTTGTAAACTCACCGGCGTGCGAGAAGGGTCGGTTACGTTTGCGTTACGAGCAATAAAGGCTTGTTTCGTACACTCAATAAGTAAGTGCACCATGTCGGCGTCGGTGTTGCCTAAATGCTGAACTCTGTCATAAAGCGCCAAAATAATAAGCGACGCGACACCTTGGGTAGGGGCCGGCAGGTTATAAAGCTTGCCCTTGCTGGTAGAAACTGACAATGGCTCTACAATTGTTGCTCTATAGTTGTTGAAATCTTCAAGGCGAATGGGGGAGCCTGCTGCTTCCAAATCTTCAGACAGTTTTGCTGCTAATTCACCGTGGTAAAAATCATCCAGTCCTTTTTCTGCTAAGTGTTTTAAGGTTTCTGAAAGCTTTGTAAGTTTTAGTATTTTACCTTTTTTAAGGGCCTTACCTTTAATCAAAAACTGGGCAAAATTTTCATCCAAGCTTAATTCATCAAAGGTTTTATTGCTGGCATCCACTAAGCTTTGCGTAACTTCAATTCCCCAATTGGCTTGACTTATCGCCGTATCGAACAATGTGCTCAACGGCATACCATTTTGCCATTCATGGCTAATTTCAAGGGCAGCTTTCCAACCAGCAACGGCGCCGGCCATAGTTAACGCAGACTTGCCACCACGGCTAGGGATGGCATCGCATCCTTCGTAAAATGATGGCGTTGCACCTCTTGCTGCTACGCCAGATGCATCAATACCAATAGGCTTTTTGCCCGGCTCACTAATTAGCCAAAACCCATCGCCACCCATACCGTTCATGTGCGGGTATTCAACCGCAATAGAGGCAGCAGCCGCCACCATAGCTTCAATCGCAGTACCGCCTTTTTCTAGTATGTTTAAACCCACTTGCGATGCAGCAAAATGAGGGGCTGTGAACGCGATGTTTGGTTTTTCACTCATATTTATTTCCTTCTAAAAATCAGCAACCACGCCGTCAGCTTTAGCCTTAGCTAGTCAAGAGCCAGGCAAATTGACGCGAGTTAAGGTCTTACTTCCGCTTTCTACTTTCAACTTGAATGCGATAGTACGCTTTATGCCCTATTTAAGTGCGATTTAACTGTGACTCAAATAAGGCCAGCACACTGTGCACGTTTAGCGAGTGGTTAGCTTTTTTGCCAACGCGAGAAGTGCAAGATCGTTGCCTTTTTTGCCCACAAGCGATAATCCGCACGGGGCGTTGTGTAGGGTAAACAACGGCAAATGAAGCTGGGGTAAACCCGCAAGCCCTGCTATGGCAGTAAGTGCAAGCAGAGCGTTTCTATCATTTGCCAGAGTCGTTTCATCAGCATCGCAACGAGGTGCAACACCGGGTGTTGTGGGAATAACCAAAACATCTATTTTTTCAAATAGCGCATTTAAATTATTTATTACCACGGTTTGTTGCGCTTTTGCGTGTTGTATATCTTGGGTTGTTATGGTTTTACACCAATCCAAGCGCGACATAATGTCGTCAGCGATATCGGGTTGAGTATCTTCAATCCATTCGCCATGTTGCTGCCAAATTTCACCGCCTTGTAAGGTGCGAAATGTAGCGGCGGTTTCTAACGTATTTAAATTTAGCTGTGCTTCTGACAACTCAATGCAGTCGCTGTGTTCAGCAAGCGCCGCAAGCCAGGTTTTACATAGCGAGTTGTGAGATGTTTGTTCGAACAAATGTGCTGCTATACCAAATTTTGGTGCTTCTGATATTGTGCTTTGCGTAGCGCTATTCAGACAAACGTTTGCAACCTTAGTTAGCGTGTCTAGGTCGCGGGTCATCCAACCTACGGTATCGAACGAAGGCGCAAGCGCTACCATATTGTCACACGTGACTGCCCCATGGGTTGTGCGAAGTCCCCATAACCCTTGGTAGCTAGACGGTACCCGAATAGAGCCGCCCGTATCTGTGCCAAGACCAATGTCGGCAAGGTGGGCGCTAACCGCCACTGCAGAGCCCGACGAAGAACCACCCGGAATATGGGCCGGTGCCACTGGGTTTACTAGAGCTCCGTAATGCTTATTTTGCCCATGTAAGCTATAAGCCAACTCATCGGTAATGGTTTTACCTTTAAACACGGCACCTGCTTTAAGTATATTCGCCACACAGCTATTGGTATTTTCGGCTATAGAGTGGGTTGCCAACCAGTCTGGGTTGCCCGCAGCAGTCGGTAAACCTTGAATATGAAACAAATCCTTCACCGCAAGCCCTAATCCGCTAAGCGGCTTTGCGGCATAACGCGCATCCGTTGAACCCTCGATTTCCTCTTGGTTTGCCGTGTTTTTTGACGAAGACGCCTTGCCTTCACCGTTATAAATGGCATCAATGGTTACTTCAATATTTTCAATTGCCTGTGTGAACCTTGCATCACAGGGCTTTAGTACAAAAGGAGAGCTCACAGCGCGTTACTTATTGGTTATTGATTCTTTATTCGTCTTGACTTTCTAATGAAAC